>CAVYOQ010000018.1:0-112231 GCA_963770075.1 uncultured Alphaproteobacteria bacterium | reverse complement strand
TACGCTGGAGGTTTCCCGCCCAGGGTCGACGCGCAGCCCGTCCGGACCTTTCGCAGCCACACGTCAAGGCTGGTACTCGGCTCGGGGACCGTTTTACCCCCATGCACCGACGGTTTGTGCACACTTCCGCGAGATGGGGGCAGGTAGAGTGATCATAGAGGAATATTTCACCTTTGTCAAGTAAATAATCATATTTTTGTTGCCTCCACCTCTACCCACCAGCGTTACCTCGGGGCTTGATCCCGGGGGCCATTCGGCCGGCGGTGCAGCAAGACGAGAGGCGGGCGGGATGGATAGCAGGGTCAGGCCCCGCCATGCCGGGTGTTGGGGCAGGAGGGGAAAAGGATGGCCGGATCACGTCCGGCCATGACGGGATGATGCGTAGATGCCTAAGGAACGACGTATACGCGGGCTTGGCCCGCGTATCCTCTTTGGGGGTGCGTCGGGGTTGATCGTTGCCGCTCCCCTGCCCTGCCGGGTTCCGCGCCCGTTCAATCCAATTGACGCGGTATGGCCTCACCGCTTAGCCTGTCGGCGCAACGACAACGATCCGGTGGCGCCGTGCGACACTCGAGCCCGGACGGTTCCTCCGGACCCTATGCCAGTTCCGCCGCAATTCTGTCCGAAAGGGAGGACCTACTACATGCGTAAACTGATCAAGGCACTCGCCTTAGCCACCTTGCTGGCAGCAGCCAGCGCGCCCGCCGCTCTCGCCGGCGTGCCCGAATCCACCGACCCCATCAAGATCCCCATCAACGAATGGACCGGCCAGCATATCTCCGCCCATATCACCGGCGAACTGCTGAAGAAGATGGGCTACAACGTCGAATACGTTACCGCCGGCGCGGTGCCGCAGTTCGCCGCCATCGCCCAGGGCAACCTCCATCTGCAGCCGGAAGTGTGGGACAACAATGTGGGCGAGATCTATCCCAAGGCCGTCGCCTCGGGTGATATCGTGCAGGTCGGCCCGCTCGGCCTCGTGCCGCATGAGGGCTGGATGTATCCGCCTTATGTCGAAGACAAGTGCCCCGGCCTGCCAGACTGGAAGGCGTTCGTCAAATGCGCCCAGCTTTTCGCCACGCCGGAGACATTCCCCAAGGGCCGTCTCATCACCTATCCGGCCGACTGGGGCACACGCTCAAAGGACGTCGTGGAAGGCTCGGGTATCCCGTTCCAGCCGGTCGCCGGCGGCAGCGAGGGCGCCATGGTGGCCGAGCTGAAGTCCGCCTACGCCGCCAAGCAGCCCATCGTCATGATGTTCTGGGCGCCGCACTGGATCTTTGCCGAGTACAAGTTCAACTGGGTCGACCTGCCGCCCTATAGCGACAAGTGCGGCACCGATCCCAAGCTCGGCATGTATCCCGACAAGGTGAACGACTGCGGCTTCGCCCAGGCGCATATCGGCAAGGTGGTGTGGAAAGGCTTCAAGGCCAAGTGGCCGGCCGCCTACAAGCTGGTCGAGAACGTCAAGATCGACAACGACATGCAGAACAAAATGATGCTCGAGATCGACAACAAGGGCAGGAAGCTCGACGACGTCGTCAACGAGTGGATGGACGCCAACAAGTCGACCTGGGAGGCCTGGATCAAGGGCGCCATGATGTAAGCCCGGCACGCGCCGGATGACGACACGTGCGCCGGGACGCCTGAGGGCGCCCCGGTGCGCCTTATGTACTGCGGGTGAGGCAACAAGGGGAAGTCGAGGATGGCCGTAAAATCCGCTCAGCCGGCTGCCGGCGAGGCGCCGGTGAAGCTGTCCTGCCGGCATGTGTGGAAAGTCTATGGCAACCGGCCGCAATATTATTTCGACTCCGAAGGCTACCTGATCAATCCGGGCAACCTCGCCAAGCGCATGCGCGGCGAAAAGCACATTCCCGCCGCCGTCGATGTGAGCTTCGATGTGCATGTGGGCGAGATCTTCGTCATCATGGGCCTGTCGGGCTCGGGCAAGTCGACCATGGTGCGCTGCCTGTCGCGGCTGGTGGAACCGACGGCAGGCGAGATCCTGCTCGACGGCGAGGACCTGCTAAAGAAATCCCCGGCCGAGCTCATCGACATCCGCCGCCACAAGATGGGCATGGTGTTCCAGAGTTTCGGCCTGCTGCCGCATCTCAACGTCATCGACAATGTCGCCTTCCCGCTGAAGCTGCAGGGCCTGCCGCTGGCCGAACGGCGCCGGCGAGCCCAGCGGGTGATCGACCTCGTCAGCCTCAAGGGGCGCGAGGCGAGCTATCCGCGCCAACTCTCCGGCGGCCAGCAACAGCGCGTCGGCATCGCCCGCTCGCTAGCGGTCGAGCCGGAACTGTGGTTCCTGGATGAGCCATTCTCGGCGCTCGATCCCCTTATCCGCCGCCAGATGCAGGACGAGTTCCTGCGCATCCAGCAAGTGCTGCACAAATCGATCGTATTCATCACCCATGACTTCCTCGAGGCGCTGAGGATCGCCGACCGCATGGCCATCATGCGCGACGGCATGATTGTGCAGATCGGCACGCCGGCAGAACTCATCATCCATCCGGCCGACGACTATGTGGCCGAGTTCACCCGCGACGTGCCGCTGGTGAGGGTGCTGCATGCCTCCGACGTCGCCGACGCCAAGGTGAAGAAGTCCAACGGCATGGCCGAGGTCGATGCCGCCACCACGGTGGAGGACCTGCTGCCGCTGCTGGCGCGGCATCCTGCCGGCATCGCGGTGAAGGGCCAGCGCGGGCGCATTGCCGGGGTGGCCACCGCACAGACGGTGATCAAGGCCCTGGCGATGGAAGGCGCCAAACGCGAAGAGCTGTCGGAGGCGGCGCCGGCATGACGCAGGCCGGCGACCAGACCATCCAGGACGCGACGGCGGGCTTCGCCCCGGCGCGGATCGAGCGCGACACCTGGATGTGGCTCACCATCATCGCCTTCACGCTGGTGCTGCTGGCGCTCAAGACCCGGGCCGAATGGCTCTTCGTCCTGCCCAAGGACGGGGTGGTGCCGTTCACCACCGGCCTCAATGACGGCATGAACTGGTTCATCAACGGCTTCGGCTTCATCTTCCGTGCCATCTCGCACCTCTTGTCCATACCGCTGGGCTGGGTGGTGGTGGTGCTGCACTGGCTGCCGTGGCCGACCATCGTGGTAATCGTCGGCGCCGCGGCCTGGCGCGCCTCGGGGCCGAAGCTCACCCTGTTCGCGGTGCTGGCGCTCGCCTACATGGTCGTGGTCGGCTACTGGGACAAGTCGATGAATTCCCTGTCGCTGGTCATCATCTCGGTGCCGCTGGCGATCCTTGTCGGCTTCATCTTCGGGGTGGCGGGCTATTTCTCGCCCCGGGCCGAGCGCTTCATCCTGCCGATGCTCGATCTGTTGCAGACCATCCCCGCCTTTGCCTACCTCCTGCCGATCCTCCTGCTGTTCGGTTTCGGGCCGGTGGTGGGCCTCATCGCCTCGCTTCTGTTCGCCTTCCCGCCCATGGTGCGCAACACCATGCTGGGCCTCAGGCGCGTTTCGGCCGAAGTGACGGAATCGGGCCTCATGTCGGGGGCGACGACATGGCAGCTTTTCTGGCAGGTGCAGGTGCCTTCGGCGCTGCGCCAGCTCCTGCTCGGCGTCAACCAGTCGATGATGGCCTCGTTCTCGATGATCATCATCGCCTCGATCATCGGCGGGACCTCCGACATCGGCTGGGAGGTGATTACCTACCTGCGCAAGGCCGATTTCGGCGTGTGCCTGCTGGCGGGCATCGTGATCGCCCTCCTGGCGATGGTCATGGACCGCATCAGCTACGGCCTCGCTACGCGCGAAGAAACCTATTTCTCCCGGGAGCGCACCTTTATCGAGCGCAATCCGGAGTTGGTGATCGGCGGCGGGCTGGCGGTCTTCTTCCTCATCGTCGCGCAGGTTGTGCCGTGGCTCAAGGACTGGCCGGAAGGCTGGACCTACTTCCCAGCCAATTTCCTCAACGAGGGCATCGACAGCTTCGTGCTCAACTTCTCCGCGCCCATCGGCACGATCAAGACACTTGCCTATTTCTATTTGATAAAGCCGATCGGCCTCGGCCTGACGCAGGTGGTGAGCCCGTATACTTGGGGTTTTGACCTCACCCAGCCGTTGCGCTGGGGCTATGCGGCGGTCATCGCGACCGGCATGATCGTGCTGTTATGGCTCGACCGGCAGAAGCTCGCCGTCGTCGTCGGGCTGTTCGGGGTGATCTTCTTCTTCGGCTTCACCAACCTGCCATGGGCGGCGCAGATCAGCGCGGTGACGCTGCTCGGCTGGCAACTCGGGGGCAAGCGGCTCGCCACCGGCTCGTTCCTCGCCATGACCTTCATGCTGCTCGCCGGCATCTGGCCGGAGGCCATGACCTCGATCTATCTGTGCGGCATCGCCGTGGTGCTGGCGTTCGGGCTGGGGACCGGGCTCGGCATCTGGGCCTCATTGAGCGACCGCGCGTCGAGCATCCTGAGGCCGATCAACGACACGCTGCAGACCATGCCGCTGTTCGTGTTCCTCATCCCGTTCGTGATGATCTTCAAGATCGGCGACTTCACCGCCCTCCTCGCCATCATCGCCTATGCCTTCGTGCCGGCGGCGCGCTATACCGAGCACGGGCTGCGCAACCTGCCGGCCGATGTCATCGAGGCGGCCGAGTGCATGGGCTGCACCAGATCGCAGCTCTTGTGGCAGGTGAAGCTGCCGCTTGCCTTCCCGGTCATCATGCTGGGGCTCAACCAGACCATCATGTATGCGGTGTCGATGCTGGTGATCACCGCTCTGGTCGGCACCAGCGACCTGGGCCAGCGGGTCTATATCGGCCTCGGCAACGGCGATTTCGGTGTCGGGTTCGTGGCCGGCATCGGCATGGCCATCATCGCCATGATCGCCGATCGCATGATGCAGGCCTGGAGCCGCTCGCGCCAGGAAGCCTTCGGGCTGGCGCCAGCGACAATGTGAACGCCGAGCGGCTGTAGCGCCCGACCCGCTCGTTCTTTAGACTTGCGGGGGGTCGACATTCACGCTTCACCGATTGCCCAGAAGGAAATTGCGCAGTGAGTTCGCGTCGCCTGTACGCGATGGCAGCCATCATGGCTGTCGCTTTCGGCGTCTTGCCGGTGCCCGTTTCGGCGAACTGGACCTTGTCGCCAGCCCCTCGACCGGTTGCCGCCGACAAGCAGCCGGCTGATCCCGTCGCCAACAATCCGGCGTTGGCTGCGTTGCCGAGCGATGCATCGGCGCTGGGCGGCTACAACGTCCTCATCGCCGACCGCGGCAACAACCGCGTGCTGTTGGTCAGCCCGCAAAAGCAGATCCTGTGGGAGTATCGCTTGGAGGGCTTCCCGCCGGGCTCGGGGGCGGACGATGCCTTCTTTGCCGATGACGGCAAGAGCGTGATTGTCAATCTCGAGCACCAGCAGGTGATCCAGATCATCGACGTGGCGACGAAAACCATCGTCTGGCAATACGGCACGGCGGGCCGCAAGGGATCGAGGAACGGCCTGCTCGACTTTCCCGACGATGCCTACAAGCTGCCCAACGGCGACGTCATCGTTGCCGACATCCGCAATTGCCGCGTCATCGAGATCTCGCCCGACAAGAGGATCGTCCGCCAGGCCGGCATGACCGGCAGGTGCTGGGGCGGCTCCAACACCCTCGCCTCCCCCAACGGCGACAAGCCCTTGCCGAACGGCCACGTGCTGGTGAGCACCATCAACGACCATTCGATCACCGAGCTGGACGAGAACTTCAAGCCCATCTTTAAGCTGAAGTTGCCGATCAGGTATCCCTCGGACCCGCAACTGACCAAGGCGGGCAACTTCCTCGTGGTCGGCTATACGCGCCCCGGACCCCTGCTCGAGATCGGGCGCGGCGGCAAGATCGTGTGGAAATACCAGCCGCAGCGCGACGGGGAGCTCAACCATCCCTCACTTGCCATGGAACTGCCCAACGGCAATATTCTGCTCAACGACGACCTCAACCAGCGTGTCATCGTCATCGACAAGAAGACCAGCAAGATCCTGTGGCAATACGGTGTCACCCACCGCCGCGGCGCAAAGCCGGGTTATCTCCACATTCCCGACGGCCTCGATATCCAGAAGGCGAATTGAATGGGCAAGTTTTGGCAGGCATGGAGCGCGGCATTGGCGCTGTCTTTCGCGGGGCTGGCCGCTGCCGGCCCGGCTCATGCCATGGTGCACAAAGTGGGGGCGGTTACCTGGCACGCGGCGCGCTATGCCGGCCGCAGTGTCGATATCGCCGGCTACGTGCTGGTGATGCAGCAAGGCTATGTGCTCTTTTCGGATGAGCCCACGGGCAAGGTGTCGGCGCATGACCTGCCGGTGACGGGGGCGGATATCGGCGCCCTGCGTTTGCACAAGAAGTATCGCCTGCGCGGCACGTTCATGCGCGGCGGGCTCAAGGCCAGCAACGGCAATCCCTATCATCTGGAGCTGGCGGGACCGCCGGTGGCGCTGGGGCACTGATAGCAGCGCGACCGCTTCTCTTAGGATCGTCGCCCCGACCAAGGTCGAGGGCCAGAAAGCCACAACACCTGGGCGGCGGCGTGTGGCCCTGGATTGCGGCTTTCGCCGCAATGACAGTTGAAACGAGGGAACGCCCTGTTGCCAAAATGAATCCGGAAATCGCTACAATCCGCTGATTTTACGGTCTTTTGCAGCAGCCTACCAGCCGCCGCCGCCACCGCCGCCGCCACCGCCGCCGGAAAAACCGCCGCCTGAAGACCCCGACGAGGACTGCGACGGCATGGCAGCGACCATGCCGGCGGCAAGGCCGGTGACCATAGCCGCGGCGGCGCGGTCGAGGCTCGATGCATTGAAGCCGCGGCCGGAATACCAGGCGGGCATATAGGCGCCCTGGGCCGTATCCGGATGCGCCACCGCCAGCCATTTCTGAAAGGCGCGCGTCCACGGCTTTTCCACCGCGAGCGCCACGGCATAGGGCAGGAAACGCTCGAAAAGCTGTTGCGACATGTCGGGCGCGTTGTTCACGTTGAGCCGGCCCTCCTCGGCGACCGACAAATAGAGCTTGAAGCCTTCGATGTCATCCATGACCTTGCGGCCTTTGGGCGTCGGCGCCCTGAGCAGGTAGTAGAAGCTGACATTCATGGCCGCCAGCGCGATGAGGCTGATGAGGATCACAGGCGGCAGAGTGTCGTTCAGGACTACCAGGTCGGCGAGGATGGCAAAGGCAATGCCGGCGGCGGCGACGATGCCGGCCAGCAGGAGGACGATGCCAAACAGTTTCGACGATCCGCCCGGCATCCAGCCGAGCAGCCGGCGACCACCTGCCGCGATCAGGTAGGTGGCCACGAGGGTCGCGATCACAGTGGGTACGGCAAGGCCCAGTTGATCGGAGGACGGGCGTTGCAGAATGAAAAAGGCAATGAGCGCGACGACCGACAGGCCGATGCCTATGGCGAAGGCGGAGAGATTGCTGCGGAAGTAGACGCCGGCGTTCTCCTTGAGAATGGCCGAACGGAATTTAGAGACGGCATCGGCCAGCATGGACCCGTGCGACTTGTCGAAGGGCACCCGGTCGCGTCCGCTGAGCAGGCGGTCGGCAATGACGCTTTCGCCTTTGGACAGCGAAGGATAGGAGATCTTGACGCTCCTCAACTCGATGTCGCCGTCGTCCTCGACAATCTTGATGTTGCCCTTGACCGCCATGTCCATGAGCGCGGCGACGAAGGCGCGCGGGATGCCGGAGCGCACATCGTCAAAGCCCTGGTAGGAAATATAGGAGACAAGCCCCGGCGACATGCCGGCGGGGGGCGAGAATAGCGGGATGACGGTGCCCTTGTCGGGATCGCGCCCGATCCTCAGCCAGGTGAGGAGGAAATAGGCCCCGACCGCCACCATGGCGGCGATAAGGGCGGCAAAGCCAAGATTGTCCCACAGCGAGGCCAGCCACAGATCGAGCGCGCCGGGCTGGGGCACGATCCCCTTGGGAAAGGCCACCGCCACGGTGAGGCCCTCGTGGCGGCCGAGCGGACGGGTGGTCTGGAAGGTGATGGAATTGTCGCTCTCAGAGGTGATGCGCCAATCCTTGCCGCTTGCCCCGTAGGAACCGGTATAGGCCGCCGTCTTGAGGATGCGTGTGCCCGGCGGCAGGTCGATGCGCGCCGTGGCGGCAAGGATGGGAAAGGTCCAGAAATTGCCGGTGGCGTTCCAGTAGAGCTCGTCGTGGTCGGGGAAATAGCGCAACTGGCGGGTGGTGCGGTAGCGCAGCACGTAATCGTGCTCGCCGCGCGAGACGAAGGTATCCTTGTCGCCGATATAGATGCGCTCGAAGCGATCGATGCGCGATGAATGCCACGGCTCGTCATGGCCATCGCGCTGGACGCCGGTGACGGTGAAGCCGACACCGCGCACGAAGCCGGACGGCAGGCGATAGGCGACGGGGAAGTCGCGGTAGATGCCGTGCCTGATCTGATTGCCCTCGGCGTTGACGCGGATGCGTTCGGTCACATCGAGCGCGCCGTCCTTTCCGACATCGACGACGACGTCGTAGGAGAGGATCTGCTCGGCCGCCTCGGCCGGACAGGCAGCGAAGGCGAGCGCCACAAGCGCCCCGGCCGCAAGCACAAGAGCGATCAACCGGCGCATGGGCGTCTCACTCCGCAATCAGAACTCGACCTTGGGAACGGCGCGGTCGGCGGCGTCCTCGATCTCGAAGAACTGCGCCTTCTCGAAGCCGAAGCGGTCGGCAACAAGGTTGGAGGGGAAGGACTCGACCATGATGTTGAGATTACGCGCCGCGCCGTTGTAATAGCGCCGCGCGAGCTGGATCTGGTCCTCGATCTCTGCAAGCGACTTCTGGAGGTCCATGACGTTGGTCGAGGCCTTGAGCTCGGGATAGTTTTCCATCACCGCGAACAGGCGCACCAGCGCGCCGCCAAGCGCGCCTTCGGCCTTGGCGCGGGTCTCGGGGTCCGCGTTGGCGGCTACTTGCGCCTTCGAGCGCAGCTCGGTCACCTCCTCGAACACGCCCTTTTCATGCGCCATGTAGCCCTTCACCGCGGCCAGCAGGTTGGGGATGAGGTCGGTGCGGCGCTTGAGCTGCACGTCAATGCCGCTCCATCCCTCCCTGACCATCTGGCGGGTGCGCACGAGCGAATTGTAGATGTAGATCGCATAAGCGATGAGCGCGACAGCGACAGCGACAAGACCACCGAACAGCATGCGACGTCTCCCTGGTTGAGGCCTTCGCGCGATCCCTAGCGCTTCGCCTTGCTGATGGCGGAGCGGGCCTGCGACAACTCGGCGGTGGTGCGGGTGAGGCGGTCGGCGAGTTCGCGCATCACCTCGATGCCGAGCTCGGGGAATTCACGGATGAGGCGCAGGAAGTGCTCCTTTTCGATCCGCAGCGTGTCCATCTGGGTCGCCGCCTTGACGGTGGCGGTGCGCGGCACCTCGCACAGGATGGCGATCTCGCCGACAATGGCGTTCTCGCCCACGCGGGCAAGCGGAATGTCGCCGCCAGCGGTTTCGGCCACGATGTCGGCCTCGCCCTTCATGATGACGTAGGCCGCATCGCCGTCGTCGCCCTGGTGGAACAGCACCTGCTGGGGCTGGAACGACATGCGATCGGAGGTGAAGGCCAGAAGCTTCAGCTTGGCCATCTCCATCTTGGCGAACAGCGGCACGCGCCTCAGACGGTCCACTTCATCATTGAGCAACATCGCGTTTTAACTCCGCTCCTCAACTCTCAGCCCGCGCCCGCGTTGGGCATTATGCCACAAGTCTGGCGTAAGCGGCCTGCTTCTTCAAAAGCTCGCCCGGCGGGCCATCTTCCACCAGCCGGCCATCGGCCATGACCAGCACGCGATCGAAAATCTCGGCCTGGGCCGGGTTCGACAGGATCCACAAGACGCCGCCCGTGCCGCCCAACGGGCCGATGGGCTCGGTCAGGATGCGCTTGAGAATGTTGGCCTGCGAAGTGCGGTCGAGCGCCGACAGGGCACGATTGACGATCAGCAGATCGGGGCGGCGCAACAGGGCGCGCCCCAGGCCGATCTTCTGGCGCTGGGCCTGCGACAGGCGCTTTCCTCCGGTGCCGACATTGAATTCGAGGCCCACCTGCAGCACGCCGTCATAGAGGCCATAGCGATCGAGGGCCTCGCGCAGCATGGCGAACACCTTGGCCTGGCCGCCGGCGATGCCGTAGCACACGCGACCCAGCAGCATGTTGTCCTGCACCGAGGCGTTGGCGTTGTAGCTGGCCGGATCGTAGAACTCGATCTGATCCTTCAAGTCCTCCGGCAGGCCATCGCGGAAGGCACGACGCAAATCCATGAGGTTGGCCTTGACCTCGTCATCGATGAGGCCCATGCGGTGGCGCGGCTCGATATAGGCGAACGGCAGGCGAATGAAGCGCTGCCGGTCCTCCTCGCTGACCGCCTCGAAGGGCTGGTTGGCGACCCGCGTCAGCGCTATCTGGTATTCCGGAATTTCGTCGGGCCCCATGAAGCTCAACTGCTCGAAGAAGGGGTGATCGGGAGGCAGATCGGCAAACAGCTCGATGGCGGTGGAGGCAATTTCGCGGCCGCGGTCGAAGAACAGGCGTTCGAGCTCGAGGTCGGCGAGAAGCTTGCGCAGATATTTGTGGCTGGCCAGATTGTGCTCGGCCAGTTCGTCGGTGTCGGGCGTGCCGAAGAGGACGTTCTCGGCCACCGTCGCCTGGTCGGCATATTTTTCGGGATCGAAGAACTCCACCAGCCCGCCCGTGTCGCCCTGCTGCAGCCGTTCGCGCATGGCGGTGCGCACCTCCAGCACAGCGTTGGTGAGATCGCTGTGCCTGGCCGGGTCAATGCGTCCGCGCAGCCCGAGATCGATGATGTCGTCCTCGAACTCGACCAAAGCGAGAACCCTTGTTACCTGGTCCATCAGGTCATCGGGACCGCTGGCGCCGGCGGCGTCGTAATCGACCCAGTCGGCCGCCACATCGAAATCGACATTGCCGGCGCGGTGCGCCTCGGCGATTTCCCAGGCGCGGCGCTTGGCGCCGGCGGCATCGTATTCGGGCGGGCGCAGCGGCACATGCTTCAGGCCATAGAGCAGGTTGTCGGAGACCGAGCCCTGGAACAACGGCAGATCCGACGGCATCACCGAGATGCGCCGGCCGGTCACCGCTTCGGGAAGTTCTGCCAGATCGTCGTCGTTGAGGACCACCCGGCCCGCCGTAGGGGACAGCAGGCGCGAGGCGAGGTCGCCCAGCGTTTCGGCGCCGCTGTTGGGCCCGCCGATGACCGCCACCTTCTCGCCAATGCCGACGCGCGAGGTGATCTGCTCGATGAGCTTGGCGCCGGCCTCGTCGGTGACGCTGACGCCGGAAAAGCGCAAATCACCTTGCAAGGGCGGCGTCGGATCGACGATCGGCTTTTGCAACTCGCGATCGATCATGCCTTCGGCGTTGAACTGCTCGATCACCTGGGAGTACTTCACCTGCACGTCGAGGCGCTGCTGGTCCCAGTCGATGAGCTCCTTGATGGGCGACGGCAGGTCCTTGTAGGCGGCGATCACGGCGACAAGCTGGCCAATATCGAGATTGCCGTTGAGGGCGAACCAGCCGCCGATGAGATAGAATACGAAGGGCGTCACCTGGGCGAGGAAGTTGTTGAGGAACTTGACGAAGAATTTTCGCTGATAGAGCTCGTAGCGGATGGAGAAAATGCGCCCAAGGCGGTGGGCGATATCGGCACGCTCGAAATTGGAGGTGTCGTTGAGATGGACGTTGCCGATGCCGTCGACAATTTCGCCGACACGGCCGGCCAACTGGCGGGCGGTCAACTGGCGCTGGCGGCCAAGCTCGATCTGGCGCCGCCTCAGGCGGGGAATGACGATCGCCTGCACCGCCACGATGCCGGCGGCGATGAGCCCGAGCGAAGCCGACTGCACAAGGATGAAGGCCATGGCGGTGGCGGCCTGGCCACCGAGGAAGACGGGCGTGACGAAGGCCTCGCCGATGAAGCCCCCGATGGGCTCCACCTCGTCCTTGATCATGGTGGACAGCTCGGCCGGCTTGGCGCGGCGGAAATAGGACAGGGGAAAGCGCATCAGCCGGTCGACAAGCTGGAAGCGCAACTGGCGCAGCATGCGTTCGCCCAGGCGGCCCTTGTAGGTGTTGATGTAGAACTTGAACAGGCCGTTGACGATCACCAGGCCCAGGAACACCATGGAGAGCGTCACCAGGGCGCTGAAGCGCTGCAGGTCGACGCCGGGGAACAGCTCGAGGCTGCCGCTCGACAACAGCCAGGTGGGCACGTCGAAGGCAACGCGGAAATAGTGCTGGGTGGCGTCTTCGGACGGGAACCCCCTGCCCTGGATCGGACCGTTGACGATCAGCTTGGGCAGGTTGAGCGACATGAAGTAAGTGGGCATCGACGCCAGCACGATGCACAGGATGTAGATCTGCATCGCCTTGGTGTAGCGCCAGGCGAAGGCGAACACCGTGACGGGCAGATTCTCGCTGCCGATGGGCTTCTTGCCGCTCATGCCCGAGGCTCCGCGGCCACAGGATCGAGCACGACAAAGCGGCGCTCGGCATAGGGCGTGCCGGCGATCTCAGCGTCCTCGAGCACGAGGCGGAAGGCCAGGCGCTGCTTCAAGGTCTTGCGCCCCAGGATATGGGGCACCTGGCCGGAGGCGCGTTCAAGCGCCGGCGCATAGTCCAGCACCACCACCGCGGCATTGTCGATGAGGCGGAACAGGAGATCGCCCACCGCCTCGCGCGCACCGAAGGGTTTCAGCGAATAGCCCAGCATGACGAGACCGTAGCGGCCGGACGGCAGGTCGTAATCGAGTTCCTGGAACTTTTTCGCCACATGGCGCACGCGGCAGGGCGCGCCGTTGAGTTCGGTAGCCTCGAACGGCACCACCTTGGGGTCGACCACCAGCACGCTTTCGGGTGCGTGGTTGAGAAATGGCGTTACCGGGCGCAGATGTCCGCCGATCTCGAGGATATGCGGCAAGCCGGCAACGAAGTGCGCGGCCAGCACTTGGCGGACCATTGCAGCGGGTCCGGCGAGATGGGGTATCTCTATCCCGTCGGCAACGTGCTTGTTCATGCTCTTTCTGCCGCCCGGCCCTGTTGCCTCCAACCGGGGCTGAGCATACAAAGCTTGTCGCGCCACGTCACTAGCAACAGTTGCGAGAATGTTGACCGAGAACCGCTACGTCATCGACCCCGACTTCACCTTCGATATTTTGCGCGGCCTCGCCCGCTACAGCGGCAGCGCCTTCATCGCCGCGCTGGCTGAGGCGGTGACGCGGCTGCCGCGGCACAACATCTCGCAAGCCCTCGGGCATCGGCAGATCGCCTGCAAGATGTGGCTGCGCGATAGCCTCTACGAAACGCTGGGCGGCACATTCGGCCGCATCTGGGTGGTGGGCGGCTGGTACGGGGTGCTGCCGGCCATGCTGTTCGACGACGAGCGCTTCGATATCGGCCACATCACCAGCATCGACGTCGACACCGATTGCGCGCCGGTGGCCGAGATACTCAACACCAAGGCGATGCAGGACGGCCGCTTCACGGCGCTGACGGCGGACATGTACGAACTCGACTATGGCGGCACCGAAGGGCCGGACCTTATTGTCAACACCTCATGCGAGCACATCCCCGACATGCCGGGCTGGCTCGACCTCATCCCCAAGGGGAGCAAGGTGGTGCTGCAGTCGAACAACTATTTTTCCGAGCCCGAGCACATCAACTGCGTAGAGAGCCTCAATGCGTTCATCGAGCAGTGCGGACTTACGCACATCGATTTCCAGGGCGCGCTGGACTTGAAGAAATATACGCGGTTCATGTTGATTGGGGAGAGGTGAGGTAGCGAGTCGCGCATAGGGAATGGGCAAGCGGGGTTGCCTGTTGCCCTTCCGGCGGGCTTTTGGGGGCGCGGGCGGGTTTGTTGTTATTTTCTTGGCAGGGTTAGCGCTTCGGCCAGGATTTTGGCGCTGCGGGGGCCGCCGCCCAGTTGCGGGCGCTGGGCCTCGGATGGCAGCGGGGCGGCGCGGGCGGCCCTTACTTCCTCGAGAAGGCGCTCAGGCGTGAGATCGGCCGGGCGCAGCAGGCGCGCGATGCCGCGCTCATCCAGCGCTTCGGCGCGGCGCGTCTGCTCGGTCTCGCCGCCGGCATCGAATGGCACCATGAGCGAGCGGCAGCGGGCTTCCAAAACGTCGGCGGCGGTATTGTAGCCGGCTTGTGAGACCGACACCACGCAAGCAGCGAGAAGGGCACGGAAGTCGCGGCGGTGGCGCTCGAAGGCTACGCCGGGCGGCAGGTCGCGGGTGAGGCTCTGCACAATCTCCGCCGGCATGTTGGGGCCGGTGACGAACAGCCATTTGCCGCTGCTGCCTCGATCGAGACGCGCGGCTTCGAGCGCGACCTGCATCAGCGCGCCGCCCGCTGCACCGCCACCGGCCGAGACCACGATGTCGGCCGATGCGCCTTCAAGTTCGCCCGGCGGTGCCGACACGATGCCGGAATAGCGCACCATGCCCGCGATGGCGTCTGCTTGCGGGAAGGTCGCTTCAAGCGGGGCGAAGCGCGGATCGCCGTGCACGATGGCCAGATCGAAGCTGGTTCGCAGGATGTCGACGGTCTCGGCGATACGTTCGGGCTTGCGGCCCTCCTGCAGGATGTCGCGCACCGAGGCGGCGACGAGGCGGGTGGGGCTGGAGAGCGCGCGGGCCATTGCCACGAGGGGCTGCAGCTCGAAGCGCATCTGGCGGCGGCCGAAAGGCCAGGCCTCGATCAACAGGATCTCGGGGGCCAGCCGGCGCCAGGTGTCGAGTAGCATGTCACGACGGCGGGCGAGGAACGCTTCATCGGCGGGACGGCCCGTCTCATCGACGAGGCCGGAAAAGCCTTCCGCGCTCGCCAGCGGCGGCAAGGCGACGGTCTTGAGACCCGGCGGCGGGAAACCGGGCACCGGGCAGCCGCCGGTGACCAGCGTCACATCGAAGCCGAATGCCGCCAGCGCCTCGGCCACCAAACTGGCGCGCGCCAGATGGCCGATGCCGAGGAGATGCTGGACGTAAAAGAGGACCGATGCGTTCAAGCGGCCTCCTTGCGGACGGGTTCGACGCCGACCGAGGAGAACAGGGCGACGAGATCGGCAATGCTGGTGGCGTGGTCGAAGGCCTCGCGCACCCGCTTCTCGCCCGCCAGCCCCAGCCGGCGACGCAGATCGGGCTGCGCAATGAGGCGGCCAAGCTCGCGCGCCAGCGCTTCGGCATCGTCAGGCGGGGTGAGGACGCCGTTGACGCCGTCCTCGATCAGCTCAGGCACGCCCGATATGGCGGTCGAGAGCACGCACAGGCGCTGGCTCTGCGCCTCCACCACCACGTTGGGCAAGCCGTCGCGGTCGCCGTCCTTGGCGATGCGGCAGGGCAGGACGAAAAGGTCGGCCTCGCGGTAGGCCGCGAGCACGGTGTCCTGCGGCTGACTGCCGCGCCAGTCGATGCATCCGGCAAGGCCCAGGCGTTCGGCTTGCGCCTTGAGAGCGGCGATGAGGTCGCCGCCGCCGATATGGGTCCAGCGCCAATGAAGCCCGGCGGGCAAGTGGGTGAGCGCGGCGATGAGTACGTCGAGACCCTTCTTTTCCACCGCCCGGCACACGGTGAGCAGCCGCACCGGCTGATCGGCGCGCGAGCCATCGCGGCGCGCCGGCTTGAGGCGGGCGGTATCGAAGCGGGCAAGGTCGAGGCCGTGATAGCTCAGATGCACGCGCGCCGGATCGGGCGCGAGCTTCTTGAGCCGCTCGGCCCCGACGGCGGTGCAGGTCACCACCCAGCGCGCCGAGGCGAGCTTGGGGATGAGCTCTTCTTCACTCGATGTCCAGATGTCCTTGGCATGGGCGGAACAGGTCCACGGCAGGCCGGTCAGGAGGCTTACATAGCGCGCCACCGAACCGGGGGTGTGGATGAAATGGGCATGGATGTGGCCGATGTCGGGGGTGAGCTCGGCGGCCATCACCAGGGCCTGACCAAAGCGGCGGAGGCGGTGGCGGCTGAAATCGGTCCTCAGATCAGCGAGGAACTGGCGCCGGGCGGCGCGGTAGCCGTTGAGACGGCGGGCCCGCCACCAGCCCTTGAGCACGCGCGCAGGTTCTTCGTGCAGATATTCCGGCAGGTAGGTGACGGGTGCGGCGATCTCGCGGTGCACCGGGTGCACTTGCTTGTCGGTCGGCCGGCGCATGGACCAGATGGCGAGGTCCAGCCCGGCCGTCTCAAGCCCTTTGATCTCCTGGGCGATAAACGTCTCCGACAGGCGTGGATAGCCCTTGAGGAGAACCGCTATGCGTTTTGACATGGGGCTCAGAGGCCGCCTTCGATGGCGGTCAGCACCGAGCGGGAACGCTGCTCGATGAGATCGAGGATGCGGTCGCCCACGGCTTCGATGCCGCCCAGCATGGAGGCGGCATCGGCGGCCGAGGGCAGTGGCTGGTGCGGCAGCCGGTGCAGGGCGGCGGCGAATTTTGCCGGGTCTCTCGCCTCGTCGGGATGCAACATCGAGACGAGCCCCAGTTCGGCGGCGCGCGAGGCGCGCACGAACTGCTCCATGCGCGGCTTCATGCGCGGCACCATGAGGGCGCGCTTGTCGAACGACAGGAGTTCGCAAAAGGTGTTGTAGCCGCACATGCCGACGACGGCGCGGCTGTTGTCGATGAGCGTCTCCAGCCGGTTGTCGAACTCGATGAGGCGCACGCGGGGTGTGCGGGCCGCGCGCTCGACGATGGCTTGCCGTTCCTCCAGCGGCATGAACGGGCCCAACACCAGGAGCGCATCGAGCGGGATGGAGGGATCGGCCTCATAGGCGGCGAGCGTCTCGAGGATGAGGTCGGAGCCGTCGCCGCCGCCGCCGGTGGTGACAAGGATGTAGTCGCCGTCGATGGCTTCGGAGCGCGACGGCGACTGCGGCACGGTGCGCTCGAGAAAGCCGGTGTAGCGGACGCGCGATGCAACCGATACCGGGACCTCCAGCCCGGTGAGCGGGTCCCAGAACTCGGGAGGCCCGTAGACCCAGATCTGGTGATAGAGGCCGGTGAGCTTGCGCATCATGTCCTTGCGCCGCCATTCCGCCTTGAGCAGTTCGGGGCTGTCCATGACGTCGCGCAGGCCGAGGATCAGGGTGCAGCCGCGCCCTTTCAGCACGTGCAGGGTTTCTTCCAGCTCGCCGCGCAGGCCGACCGGCTCCTTGTCGACGATGATGATGTCAGGATCAAACGAGCGCGCGGTGTCGCGGATCATGGCGGCGCGCATGGCGAGCGTCTCCTCGATGTCAATGTGACGGTCGATGGAGATGTAGTCGCCCGAATGCAGCTTGATGACGCTGGGGATCTTGACGAAATCCACCCGCGCCTTGAGGTCGAAGGCCCCGGCGATGGGCGAGCCGGAGACGATGAGGATGTGCAGACCCTTGAAACGGTCGACCAGCGCATGCGCAATACTGCGACAACGGCGCAGGTGGCCGAGGCCGAACGTGTCATGGCTGTACATCAGAATGCGCGCGTTATCGAGCCGCTGCATCGCCGCTTTCCTGGACTCAAATTACGGAAGTTTTGCCGGATTTCTGGCCTGAAATACCTAGCTTGCTGGACCCTCCCCGCTCCTCTCAGGCGCGAATATGCCACAAGCGGGCATCGAGACAAAGGGGGGCGAAGGGCCGCTCCATACCGGAGGTCATTTGTAGGGATCGGCGGCATCACGCAGGCCGTCGCCGAAGAAGTTGAAGGTGAGGATGACGAGGATCACCGGCACCACCGGCATCAGCAGCCAGGGATAAAGCGCCACCACGTTGATGTTCTGGGCCTCGTTGAGGAGCACGCCCCAACTGGTGATGGGCGGGCGCAGGCCCAGTCCGAGAAAGCTCAGCGCCGTCTCGCCGAGGATCATGGTGGGAATGGAGATGGTGGCGGTGGCGATCAGGTGGCTCAGGAAGCCGGGCACCAGATGGCGGGCGATGATGCGCTGGGGCCTGGCGCCCATGAGCTGGGCGGCGAGCACATAGTCCTCCTCGCGCAGCGACAGAAGCTTGGAACGCACCGCGCGCGCCAGGCCCGTCCAGTCGATGAGGCCGAGGATGATGGTGATGGCGAAGTAGACCGCAATCGGGCTCCAGGTCACCGGCATGATGGCCGCCAGCGCCAGCCACAAGGGGATCGACGGCAGCGACTGCAGCACCTCGATGATGCGTTGCACGATGAGATCGGCGAGGCCGCCGTAATAGCCGGCAAGGCCGCCGATAGAGATGCCAAGGGTAAAGCTGATGAAGATACCGAACAAGCCGATGGTGAGCGAAATGCGCGCGCCGTAGATCATGCGCGAGAGCACATCGCGCCCCAGCCGGTCGGTGCCGAACAGGAAAAAGCCGCCGTTCTCGGGCGGGCACACGATATGGAAGGAACCGGGGATGAGGCTGAAATAGTTGTATTTATCGCCAAGGCAGAAGAAGCGCAGCTTGTCCACCTTCTTCTTGTCGACGGTGTACACGCGCTTCAGCGTCTTCATGTCGAGCGTCTGCTTGTTGCCGTAGACGAAGGGGCCGACGAACCGGCCTTTGTCGAACAGGTGCACCATCTGCGGCGGGGCGTAGATCGTCTTTATGTTGCGCGTTTCCAGATTGTAGGGGGCGAGGAACTCGCAGAACAGAATGGAGATATAGAGCAGTGCCAGAAACACACCCGACCACAGGGCCACCTTGTGGCGCTTGAACTTCCACCACATCAGGCGCCATTGCGAGGCCATGTAGACCCGCTCCTGCTGCGGGGTCAGCTCCTCGATGGACATGGGGTTGAACGGCTCGGCCGAGACGTAGTGAGGCAACGGCTCACCCGGCGCCGGAAGGGGCGAGTTCCTCATTTGGTGCTGCCCCCTTGCAGGCGGATGCGCGGATCGAGGAACGCCAGCGCGATGTCGGACACCAAGACGCCGATCACGGTCAAGAAGGCCAGCACCATGAGGAAGGAACCGGCCAGATACATGTCCTGGCTGCGCAGGGCCTGCACCAGGAGCGGTCCCGTGGTCTGCAGCGATAGCACGATGGCTGTCACCTCGGCGCCGGAGATGAGGTTGGGCAGGATCGAGCCGATGTCGGAGATGAAGAAGTTGAGCGCCATGCGCAACGGGTACTTCACCAGCGCCCTGAACTGCGGCAGCCCCTTGGCCTTGGCGGTGACGACATACTGCTTTTGCAGCTCATCCAAGAGGTTGGCTCTGAGCCGGCGGATCATGCCGGCGGTATGCGAGGTGCCGATGATGATGACGGGGATCCACAAATGGTCGAGCACCGAGAGGAACTTCGGCCAGCTCATCGGCTGGTTGATGAACTTGTCGTCCATGAGGCCGCCGATGGAGGTGCCGAACCACAGATTGGCGAAATACATGAAGATCAGGGCGAGAAGGAAATTGGGGGTGGCGAGGCCGATGAGACCGGCGAAGGTGAGGCCGTAGTCACCCCAACTGTACTGGCGTGTAGCAGAATAAATACCTATCGGAAAGGCGATAATCCAGGTGAAGATGATGGTCACGAACGACACCAGGATCGACAGATAGATGCGGTCGCCGATGAGCATGGTGACCGGAAGCTGGTACTCGAAGGAATAGCCAAAATCGCCGTGCAGCATGCCCCATACCCACACGAAGTAGCGCTCGACCGGGGGTTTGTCGAAACCGTATTCCTTGCGCAGATAGGCGATCTGCTGCATGTCGACCGATTCGCCCTGCGCCTGCAGCTCGGCCACATAGCTCTCGAAATAATCGCCCGGCGGCAGCTCGATGATGGTGAACACCAGCGCCGAGATGATGAGCAGCGTGGGGACCATCACCAGGATGCGGCGGATGATATAGCGAAACATCCCTGCGCCCCCGCGCTACTTGTCCGAGAACCAGAACGTATCCGGCATGTAGATGCCGAAATAGCCGCCCGGATCGAAGGAATAAATGCCTTCGACCGGCACGTTATGCAGCCTCTTCGACACCACGACCGGCTGCATGGTGGCATTCACCGTGCCGATGGTGAACACCTCCTCGGCGTTGATCTTGAGGATGTCCTTCCAGGCCTGCTCGCGCCCCTCGGGCGTCGTGGCACTGCGCCAGGCGGAGTAATCCTGCATCAGCTTTTCCGCCGAGGGCATGTCGGGCTTCTGACCCTTGATGCCATTGGCCTCGAAATAGAGGCCCCATTGCGGCCATTGCAGCTGCGCCTCGGAGGTGGGCACGAACTCGGCCGGATTCATGTCCGGCGTGCACAGGCCGTTGTCGACGCCCGACCAAACCGTCATCATGGCGTCGCCCGACATGGCGCGCGAGCGCATGACGTCGCGCTGCGAGTTCTTGATGAACAGCTTGACGCCGATCTTCTTCCAGTAGTCGGTAACGAGCTGCAGCACATCGGTCTGCAACGTGCTCTCGCCCGCCGTCTCGACCACGATCTCGATGCGGCGGCCGTCGTCCAGCAGGCGGTAGCCTTCCGGGCCGCGCTTGGTCAGGCCGATGTCGTCGAGCAGCTTGTTGGCCCTGGCCGCATCGAAGGTGGCATAGTCCGTGCGCAGTTGATCGCTGTAGAGCGGGCTTTGCGCCAGCACCGTGTTGGCGCTGGGGCTGGCAAGGCCGAAGAACACCGCCTGGTTGATCTCGTCGCGATCGATGGCGAGCGACAGGGCGCGGCGGAAGCGGGCATCGCGGAACAGCTTGCGCCAGACGGGATCGGAGACGTTGAGGTTGGGCAGCAGTGCCACCGCCGAGCCGCCGCCGTTCTTCCACAGATATACATCGAAGCGCGAGCGTTGCTCGGCCTCCTTGAGGAAGGTGTAGTTGTCGAAGCGCAGATAGCGGGCCTGCAGATCGGCATCGCCGGTGCCGGTCTTGGCCGGGATGAGACTGCTGGACACGGTGGTCATCACTACCGCGTCGGCGTAGGGAAGCTGGTGGCCGGCGGTGTCGACGCGATGGAAATAAGGGTTACGCTTGAACACGAAGCGGTCGGTGGGCATGGGCGTGGTGTTCATCCATGGTTCAAGCGTCGGCAGGTCGGGGTTTTCCGGCCGGTACTGACGCGCCACGCGGATGAACAGGTTGGTCCACTGCCTCACCTGCGCATCCGCCACCATGTTGGCGAGCTTGTCGGGGTCCTGGTACTTGGCGTGGAACTGCTTGAGGTAATGCGCCGGCATGGCGAGATAGAGCGGCCGTGCGCCCGCAAGGGCCGGCAGGAAGTCAGGATTGGGCGCCTCCCACTCGAAGCGCACCGTCTCGGGATCGATAACGGTGAAAATGGGCGGCTTGCCGCCGACCAGAAGCTCGCGCTGCGGGCCGGCGGGGCTCAGATCCCTATCGTTGATGACATCTTCCCAGGTGAAGCGGATGTCCTCGGCGGTAAACGGCTTGCCGTCGGACCATTTGTGCCCCGGGCGCAGATGGAGGGTGAAGATGCGGCCTTCCTGCACATCGAAGGACTGCAGGATGTCGGGGACGATGCGGTAGTCCTTGTTGAAGACGACGAAGCGGGCATAGCCGTAGACCGTCATCATGCGAATGTCCTTGGGCGAGCCCATCAGCATGTGGATGCTGCCGCCGGGCTTGCCGACCTCGCGCCCCATGGCCTTCAGATCGATGACGCGCGGGGTCTCCGGCAGGCGCTCGGCGACCGACGGCAGCGCGCCGGCGGCCACATCGGTGACCAGCGACGGCGTCTCGACATAATTGGCAGCACCCGCCGCCGCGACCCACAGGAAAGACAAGACGATAACGAGAAGTCCACCCAAACGATATCTCATGGCCTTAACTCCGCCGGATTGATGGATTTGCGCGCCAGCACCAGATGGCCGTCACCTATGTCGACGTGATCGAGACCGCTGCCGTCTGGGCCGGCGCGGAAGGCGTCATCCCAGTCGGTCATGTCGGAAGCGCCCTCGATCCTCAGCGTGCCCAGATTGAGGGGCCGGGCGAGGTCGGGATAGGGCACCGCCGCCAGCAGCGAGCGGGTATAGGAATGGATCGGCGCCTTGAACAACAGCTCGCGCGGCGCCTGCTCGACGATGCGCCCGCGGCACATCACGGCGATGCGGTCGGACATGTAGTCGATGACCGCCAGGTTGTGCGAGATGAACAGGTAAGTGAGGCCAAGCTGCTTTTGCAGATCCTTCAGAAGGTTGAGCACCTGGGCCTGCACCGAGACATCGAGGGCCGAGACCGGCTCGTCGCAGATGAGCAGCTCCGGGTTGAGGGCAAGGGCGCGGGCGATGCCGATGCGCTGGCGCTGGCCACCGGAAAAACTGTGCGGGTAGCGGCTCATGAAACGCGGATCGAGGCCGACGACCTGCATCAGATCGCGCGCCATGTGAGTGCGCGAGGCATCGTTGCCATGGCCGTGGATCTCCATCGGCTCACGCAGGATGTTGCCCACGGTCATGCGCGGTGAGAGCGAGGAGACCGGGTCCTGGAACACCATCTGGATGCGGGTGCGGAACTTCTTCAGGGCGCCGCCAGCCAGCTTGGCGATATCAACCCGCTCGCCGTCGGCGCCGTTGAAGACGATCTCGCCGGCATCGGCGGTGACCGCGCGCATGAGCAGCTTGGAGACGGTGGTCTTGCCGCAGCCGGATTCGCCTACCAACCCCATGCACTCGCCGCGGCGGATATCGAAGCTGACGCCGTCGACCGCCTTGACCAGGTTTTCCTCCGGCGCGGAAAAGAAAAAGCCACCCTTGCGGCTGCCATAGGCCTTGCTCAGACCGCGCACCTCGAGCAGGGGTGCCGCGTTGGCGGCGGGCTCCGGGCGCTGCTCGAAGCCGTTGGTCTGGCCCATGACGGCGGCAGCATCCACCGTCACGTTGCGCAAGGCCCTGAGGCGCTCGCCAGGCTTCATGTCGAAATGCGGTACCGCCGCCAGGAGCGCCTTGAGATATTCGTGCTGCGGGTTGGTGAAGATGTCCTCCACCGTGCCCGCCTCCATGATCTCGCCGTGATAGATCACCACCACCTCGTCGGCGATGTTGGCGACCACGCCGAGATCGTGGGTGATGAGCAGCACCGCCATGCCGAGGCGTTGCTGCAGGTCCTTCAGGAGCTTGAGGATCTGCGCCTGGATGGTGACATCGAGCGCGGTCGTAGGCTCGTCGGCGACCAGGAGCGCGGGGCGGCAGATCAGCGCCATGGCGATCATGGCGCGCTGGCGCAGGCCTCCCGACAGCTCGAAGGGGTACATGTCATAGGCGCGGTGCGGATCGGGAAAGCCGACAAGGGCGAGCATCTCCTCGGTGCGCTTGCGGCGCTCGCCCGAGGCGACCTCAGGCTGGTGCAGGCGCACCGCCTCCTCGATCTGGTCGCCGACGGTGTGCAGCGGCGACAGCGAGGTCATCGGCTCCTGGAAGATCATGGCGATGCGGGCGCCGCGCACCTTGCGCATGTCGGCGCCGTCGGAATCGAGGCTGGCGATGTCGATGGTGGCGCCGGAGGCTTCGTCCTGGAACAGGATCGAGCCGCCCGAAATGCGCCCCGCCTTGGGCAGGATGCCCATGATCGCCTGCGCGATCACCGACTTGCCGGAGCCCGATTCGCCCACCAGCGCCACCACGCTGCCAGGGCGGATGCGAAAGCTCGCGCCCTTGACCGCCTCGAGCGGCCCGGATTGCAGTCTGAAAGTGATACGCAGACCTTCCACGCGTAAAAGGTCACCGTCGGGACGGATCATATGAGTGCCTTATCCCCCACAAAACCAAACCCGGTCCGGAAAGCTGCGGGCTTTCCGCGACACTCAAAGACCGCTCCCTCTCTCCCGCGCCGCCTTGTTACCATCGCGGCATAACCTCTGTCGAGGCATTCCCTGACATGGCGGCAACGGGCCTCGGCAACGAATTGATTGCGCCGCTCGGGAAAGAAAAGGAAAATGCCGCCAATGGCCAAGACCATCGCCTTTTACGCTCCGCTCAAGCCGCCCCATCACCCGATACCCTCGGGCGACCGCAAGATGGCGCGCCAACTGGTCGCGGCCCTCGAAGCCGGCGGCCACCGGGTGGAGGTGATCTCTGCCTTGAGAATGTATCGGCCCATAGCGCATGAGAGCAACGTTTTCGAGATGGCGCGGCAAGAAGCGCAGTCGATTATCGCGGCGTGGGAGCGTCAAGGCGCAAGGCCGGCCGATCTGTGGTTCAGCTATCATCCCTATTACAAGGCGCCCGACGTCATCGGCCCCATCGTCAGCCGCCATTTCGGCATCCCCTACGTGACGGCGGAGGCGTCCCATGCCGGCAAGCGCGACCGCGACGAATGGCGCCGCAGCCAGGCTGTCGTGGCCGATGCCCTGCGGCTCGCCAGCCTCAATTTGTGCTTCACCGCCGATGACGCCGAGGGCATCGAGCGCATCGCAGGAGCCGGGCGCGTCGCCATGCTGGTGCCTTTCATCGAGACGACCCCCGCAGGACCGGTAGCGGCGCGCAGGATGCATACCCCCTTGCGGCTGGTGACGGTCGCCATGATGCGGCCGGGAGTAAAGGTTCGCTCCTACCGCTTCCTCGCGGCCGCGCTCGCAAGGCTCGACGGGCTCGACTGGCGCTTGCGCGTGGCGGGCGACGGGCCGGCCATGGCGCAGGTGCAGGCGGCCTTTTGCGGCTTTGACGAGGGCCGCGTGGAGTTCGCGGGCGAGCTGGCGCACGAGGCCGTCGCGGCGCTCATCGACGACAGCGATCTTTTCGTATGGCCGGGGTTCGGCGAGGCCTACGGGCTTTCCTATCTGGAGGCGCAAGCAGCCGGCCTGCCGGCGGTGGGGCTCGACACGCACGGGGTGCCGAGCGTCATCCGGCATGGCGAAACCGGACTTCTGGTGCGCGAGGCAGCGCCCGAGGCCTATGCCGCTGCCATCGCGCGCATCGCCCGCGACCCGGCCTTGTATGAGCGGCTGTCCACGGCGGCGCGGCGCTTCGTTGCCGAAGAGCGCTCGCTCGCCGCGGCGGCAAAGGTGCTAGCGCGGCATCTGGCGCCGCTCATGGCGCGCGAGACGGTGCCATGAGCGAGGCGGCCGACTGGACACTCATCGAAGCCGAGCTTGACAGGTGGCGCGCCGACGACCAGGCGGCACGGCTGTGGCTGAGGGACGACGATGCGGTCGCCGTGACGCCGGCTTTGGAGCGGCTGGCCGCCCTCACGCGCCAAACCGGCATTCACGCCGTGATCGCCGTCATCCCCGCTCGTGCCGAGCCGGGCCTGGCCGATTTCGTGGCGCGCCAGCCGCACTGGCGGGTGGCGGTGCACGGGTTTGCCCATGTCAACCACGCGCCAGAAGGTGAGAAGAAGGTCGAACTGGGCGCCCATCGCCCGCTCGATCAGGTGCTCGCCGATATCAAACGCGGGTGCGAGCGGCTCAGACCCCTGTTCGATGGCACGCTCGCGCCGGTGCTGGTACCGCCGTGGAACCGCATCGACGAGACGGTGGCAGCGGCGTTGCCGCGCCTTGGCTTCCAAGTGCTTTCCACCTTCGGACCCGAGCCGGCCGGCGAACTCACGGGGCTGCGGCAACTCAACACCCATCTCGACATCATCGACTGGCGCGGAAGTCGTGGCGGGTTTGCTCACGATGTGTTGATCGCGCGCCTCGCTGAGGCTCTCGCCGCCGCGCGCAAGGCCGGAGGCCGACCGCTCGGCGTCCTTACCCATCATCTGGTGCATGATGCCCGCGCGTGGGAATTTCTTGAGGCGCTGGCTAAGTTTACGCAAGGGCGGCGCGAAGTCCGATGGTGGCCGCCCGAGGAGGCATGGAGCGATCCGCAGGGGCAGCTTAGCGGCCGACGCGGGGCTTCAACTCTCGCTGACGGCAACGTGATTTCCAATTGAGGACCGTGTTAGCCTAGCGTCGCAAGCATCCGGAGCGCGTGGCGCAAGTCTATCCGTCTCTATCCGTCGCCGTCCGGCTCGCGAAGTAAATTCATCTCGAGAGGAGAAGTTTCGAATGTCTACCACTGCAAAGGCCGTTACCGCTCTCGCCCTGGCCGGCGCCCTCGGCGCAGCGCTCACGGCCGGACTTTCCCAGACCGCCCGGGCCGCCGACATGGAAAAGTGCTATGGCGTGGCGATGAAGGGCCAGAACGACTGCAAGGCCGGCATGCATGACTGCGCCGGCATGTCGACCATGGACTATGATCCCGCGTCCTTCAAGCTGGTGCCCAAGGGCTCCTGCACGACCATGAAGACGCCGAAGGGCATGGGCATGCTGAAGCCGATGAACGGCTAGCATGGCGAAATGAACGGATGCGGCCGCGCTTGTCGCGGCCGCGTTCATGACATCCGCCCAGTCATTTGAAGACTTTCCAGCAAGGACACCTGATGACCAAGCCTGCTACCACCGCCGTCACGGCCCTTGTCCTCGCCGGCGCCCTCGGCGCGGCCTTCGCCAGCTTCCCGGCCCGGCAGGCAGCGGCCTTGACCGATCAGGAAAAATGCTACGGCGTGGCGCTCAAGGGCCAGAACGACTGCAAGGCAGGCGAAGGGACCTCCTGCGCCGGGACCTCCACCATCGACTACCAGGGCAACGCCTGGAAGCTGGTGCCGATCGGCACCTGCACCAGCATCAAGACACCCTTCGGTCCCGGCTCGCTCTCAGAGATCAAGCGCCCGACATGAGCGTGGCACCCGACACCATCCCGGCGCGCGCCGGCATCGGCCTCAAGCCGCAGCACTACGACGAGATTCTCGGCGATCTCCCCGATCTCGGGTTCTTCGAGGTGCATGCCGAGAACTACATGGGCGCCGGCGGGCCGCCGCATCATTACCTCCACCGCATCCGCGAGCACTATCCCCTGTCGCTGCACGGCGTGGCGCTGTCGATCGGCGGCGAGCGGCCGCTGGACAAGGAGCATCTGGCACGCCTCAAGGCGCTGAACGAGCGCTACGCACCGGGGCTCTTTTCCGAGCACCTGGCGTGGTCGACGCATGAGGAGGCCTATCTGGCCGACCTCCTGCCCCTGCCCTACACCGAAGAAACCCTGAAAGTCGTGTGCGCCCATATCGACGAGACGCAGGAAGCGGTGGGGCGGCGGATGCTGCTGGAAAACCCCTCGACCTATGTGCAGTTCACCGCGACCAGCATGGGCGAGGTCGAGTTTCTGTCACAGATCGCACGGCGCACCGGCTGCGGGCTGCTGCTCGACGTCAACAATGTCTTCGTGCAGGCGATGAACCACAATTTCGATCCGCTCGCCTATATCGACAGCTTCCCGGTAAAGCATGTGGGCGAAATCCATCTGGCCGGCCACGACGAGCGGCTGGACGATGCCGGGGCGCCGCTCCTCATCGATGCCCACGGCTCCCCAATCGCCGATCCGGTATGGGCGCTCTATGAACATACCATCGCCCGGACCGGCCCCGTCCCCACCCTGATCGAGCGCGACGCCGCCGTGCCGGCGCTCGCCGACCTGCTTGCCGAAGCGGCGCGCGCCGAGGCGATCCTCGCGCACGCGGCGGGCAAGCTCGCGGCAGCGGAGTGAGGCCGGTGATGGCGGGCGACATGCAGGCCTCGTTTGCCGATGCCATCGTCCGGCGCGAGCAGCCGGTGCCGGAGGGATCACGAGCTGGACGGGGAACCGTCCGGTGCGGCGCTTCGGCGTCTATCGCAGCAACGTGGCCGGCGCTCTGGTCGAGGCGCTGGGGGTGCGCTATGCGGTGGTCAAGCGCCTGGTGGGCGATGAATTCTTCCGCGCCATGACGCGCGAATACGCCCTGTCGCACTTGCCGAAGAGCCCGGTGCTCATCCATTACGGCGGCGATTATCCCGACTTCATCGCCGGCTTCGAACCGGCTGAAAGCCTGCCCTATCTCGCCGACGTGGCGCGACTCGAATCGGCCTATTGGCAGGCCTATCACGCCGCCGATGCAGCACCGCTCACACCCGAACGCCTGGCGGGCGTGGCGCCGGAAGGTCTGCCGGGGCTCACCTTCGCCTTTCACCCCGCCGCCTTCGTCGTCGCCTCGCCCTGGCCCATCGTCTCCATCTGGGAGACCAACAGCCATGACGCCGAGGTGCGCCCGGTCGACCTCGAACAGGCAGAGGATGCACTCGTTACCCGGCCAGCGCTCTCTGTCGAGGTGCGGCGCCTGCCGGCGGGTGCGGCGGTGTTTCTCTCCACCCTCATGCAGGGGGCGACGCTGGGCGATGCGGCAACGCAGGCGATGGCGGCAGCGCCCGGCTTCGACATTGCGCGCAATCTCGCCGGCCTGATGGAGACGCAGATGCTGACCGGCTTCACGGAAGGTGGCGCCGCGTGAACGCCATTGCCCGCCTCGTTGCCCTGTTCGTTGGCCTTTGCGACCGCATCCCCCACAGCCTTGTGGCGCTTCTGGCACGTCTCACGCTTGCCACCATCTTCTGGCGCTCGGGCGAGACCAAGGTGACGGGATGGCACCTCAAGGACTCCGCCATCTATCTGTTCCGCGAGGAATACAAGCTGCCGCTGATCGATCCCGTGGTGGCGGCGCATCTGGCGGCGCTGGGCGAGCATCTGTTTCCGGCGCTGCTGGTGATCGGTCTCACCTCGCGCGCGGCGGCCATGGGGCTGTTGTTCATGACGCTGGTGATCCAGACCTTCGTCTATTCGGACGCCTATGTGGAACACGCGTTGTGGGCGATCGCCACGCTCGTCGTCATCGCCAAGGGCCCGGGCGTCTTCTCGCTCGATCATCTGGTGAAACGCTGGTGGGCGGCACGGTCGCCGCGCCCGGCTCAAACTTGAGGGTATGCACATGAGCACGACGACAAAACTGGCCGCAGGCTCCCGCTTTCCCGAAATGCGCCTGGCGCAGGCGGGCGGCGGCGAGATCAACCTCGGCGGCACGGGGCGATGGCAGGCGGTGATCGTCTATCGCGGCCGCCATTGCCCGCTGTGCAAGAAATACCTGAAAAATCTCGACGGCCTGAAAGAGGACTTCGAGGCGGCGGGCGTCGACCTCGTCGCGGTCTCCGGCGATCCGCGCGACAAGGCCGAAACCGATGTCGGCGAACAGGGCTGGCGCTTTCCCGTCGGCTACGACCTCACTCCGCAGCAGATGCGCCAGCTGGGGCTTTATATCTCCGAGCCGCGTTCGCCGCAGGAGACCGACCGGCCGTTCCCCGAACCGGGTCTCTTCGTCGTCAACGAGGACGGGCTGGTGCAGATCGTCGATATCTCGAACGCGCCGTTCTCACGGCCCGATCTCGCAGGCGTCTTGGGCGGGATCAGGTTCATCCGGGAAAAAAGCTATCCCATCCGCGGCACGGCGGGCTGACGACATAAGGCAAATGGGCTAGTCTCGCGCCCGTCTCAGCCAGGCCGAACAGGGCACGGCGGGCAGCGGGGGAACACGTGCATGCGCCTTCTCGTTTTTCAGCACATCGACTGCGAACATCCCGGCATGTTGCGCAAGTTCCTGCAACAGGACGGGATCGAGTGGCAAGCCGTCGAGCTCGACCGGGGCGAGGCCATTCCGGCGCTCTCCGATTACGACGCCCTGTGGGTGATGGGCGGGCCGATGGATGTGTGGGACGTCGACGAGCACCCGTGGCTGGTCCCCGAAAAGCGCGCCATCCGCACCTGGGTCAACGAGCTCAAGCGGCCCTATCTCGGCCTGTGCCTCGGACACCAGTTGCTGGCCGATGCGCTGGGCGGCACCTGCGGGCCGCAACGGCCGTCGGAGATCGGCATTCTCGAAGTGGAACTGACACCGGAAGGCAAGGCCGATCCCATCTTCGCCGGCATGGCGCGGCGGCAGAAAGCGCTGCAATGGCACTCGGTGGCGGTGGCCCAGCCGCCGGAGGATGCGGTGGTGCTCGCCTCATCGCCCGTGTGCCGGGTGCAGGCGATGCGGGTGGGGCGGCAGGCCTGGTCGATGCAGTATCACGTCGAGGTGGAGCCCGACACGGTCGCAAACTGGGGCAAGGTGGCGGCCTACAAGGTAGCGCTGGAGGCAACGCTCGAACCCGCCGCGCTCGGCGACATGGAGCGGGCGGCGGCCGCGGCGATGCCGGAGTTCAACGCCGGGGCCGAGCGGCTCTACCGCAATTTCCGCAACGCCATCGGCTGACGGCCTAGTCGAGGCACCATCGCCGATCGACTATAGTGTTGATATGCCAATGGATTCCGGCCTGCGCCGGAATGACGAAGACGGGGGCGGAGGTGAGCGCCCTCAGGCGAGCTCGTGCAACACCACGAGGTCGACCACTTTGTCCGCGGCTTCAAGGCGGTGGCGCTCGCGGCGGGGGGCGTGCACGGACTGGTAGCCCTGGGCCAGGGCCTTGCCGAACGTCTCGGCGTTGGTGAGGACGCGGGAGTGCATCACCTTGTTGTGCTTTTCCAGCTTGGCAGCAAGGTTCACCGCCGCCCCTGCGCGCACGACGCGGCGATGGCGCATCACGCGGGGCAGGCAGCCAATCCGAGAAAAATCTGGAATAAACTTGACGTATAGTTAGATAGGTTTAGCGTACACCATGTATGACCGCGCGTCGCTCGCTTGAGGGAAAAGGAGCATTATTCAGTGCGCGTGAAATATTCAGGGTTTCTTTCCAGCAGCTTTCAGCGTGTCCTGCTTGACGTTCTGAACAGCCCCGGCCTCACTTGGTTCCCAAGCCCCGACGGCTCGTCGATCACCCGCTCGGCCCTGACGGCGGGCGTGGCATCCGTTATCTTCCATGGTTCGGACCTGGTCCGGGCCGGCGACGGTTCGGTATCGGGAACGGTCAGGGAGTTCGAGCTGTCGAGTGCCGGCGGTGGCAGCGTGGACGCCACCGGAAACAACATGAATGCCGATCTGGCGCAACTGGTGGCGGCAGCGGGCGCAGTGACGAACGGCTTTGGCAGTCCGGAATACATCGACTTCCTCGATGTGCTCATGCGGCCGAACAACCGCATCATCGGGACCTCGCATCGCGACGTTCTGGAATCGGGGCCGGGCAACGACACGCTTGCAGGGCGGGCCGGGAACGATGTCTTCGTCCTTCATCCCGATGCCGCTTCGCCGGCAGCGGCGGCGGCAGGGCCTGCGCCCATCGCCGACGTCGTAAGGGGCGGCGCCGGGGCGCACGACGTTCTCCTCATCGAGCACCCGGACGGCGCCCCCACCACGTCGATGAATGGCGGCAGAAAATATTTGATCCAACTCGGCGATGGCTTCGTGTTGGATCTCGACGACTCAAATCAGCCAGTGGCGATGATCTTCGGAATCGAGGATGTGCGCGGCTCGCGGGCAAACGAGTCAATCATCGGCGATGAGGCCGGCAATCGCGTGTACGGCGGCGGCGGCGGCGACTATGTCGATGGCCGCGGCGGCAACGATCGCCTGTTCGGCGGCGCCGGCCCAGACCGGCTGGTAGGCGGTAGAGGCGCCGACTACCTCAAGGGTGGCACAGGAGCGGACACGCTGGAGGGCGGCGTCGGCAGAGATACGATGATCGGGGGTAGCGGCCACGACGTCTTCCACTTCAACGCCGGCATCCTGGTCGACTACCAGGGGCACGACACCATTACGGATTTCGACGCCCTTGAAGACAAGATACGCATCATTGGCGGGGATCCCGTCGATATCCAGGTCAGCTTGAGCAACGGCAACACCGTGATCGATTACGGCAACGGCGTGGTCACGCTGATGGGCGTGCAGTTGATGGAGAGCGACATAACGTTCATCTTCTAAACTGGGATTCTTGCGCGCCCCGGCATCAGGCGAGCTCGTGCAGCACCACGAGGTCGACCTCTTTGTCCACGGCCTCAAGGCGCTGGCGTTCGCGGCGGGGGGCGTGCATGGGCTGGTAGCCTTGGGCGAGTGAGCGCGCGAAGGTCTCGCCATCGGTCAGAACGCGGGTGCGCATCACCTTGTTGTGCTTTTCCAGCTTGGCGGCAAGATTCACCGCCGCGCCGATGGCGGTGTATTCGAGCCGGTTCTCGCCGCCCAAGGTGCAGAACAGCACTTCACCCGAAGCCACCGCCGCGTTGATCCGTTCGCCTGCGATGCGTGACAGGAGAGCATCGCCGCGCCAGCCATCGGCTTCGGCCATGAGGGCATCGACGGCGCGCAAAGCATCGGCGGCGTAGGCGGGCTCATCGGCCACGGCGCCGAAAGTGGCCATGATGCCGTCGCCGAGAAACTTGTCGATGGAGCCGCCATGCGCCTTGACCAGCTCCACGACGCGGCGCTCGTAGGCGGCCAAGAGGGCGACCACCTCGCCGCCATCGAGCTCGGCGGCCATGGGGGTAAAGCCGCGAATGTCGACGAACAGGATCGCCGCCTCGCGTCTCACCCCTTCGCCTGCGATGGCGGCAGTATCGCTCGAACGGATGTGCTGGGCGACTTCGGTATCGAAAAAGCGCGACAGATCGCGCGCTGCCGCTCCCTCCGACACCGCCGTCACCAGCAGGTCGTTGGCGCGCTTGAGGGCCAGCGCCAGGATGGCGGTGACCATGAGGATGGAGATGATCTTGTCGACCTCGGCGCCGATCAGCACCGAGTTGGAGGTCATGTACTGCACATAGTTGTGGGTGACCATCATGCCGCCGGGCTCGTCGATGACCGCATAGCCGGTAAGCGCCAGCCAGCCGGCAGCGGCCGTCAGCCCCGCGACGATGACAAAGCGTGACTGGAAGCGCAGGGCACGCAAGGCGATGAAGATGAAGATGTAGAGCAGCGTCGGTGCCTTGAGGTAGAAGGACGGCGGCTGGCGGTACTGGATGTGAAAACTCCAGATGAGCACCGTCAGCACCGCGATATCGAGCACGATGTTCACGTAGACCGCCCAGTTCGGCAATCCGCGGCGCAGCGCCCAGAACAGCCCGGCAATGTTGAGCACCATATAGCCGCCCAACGCGTAGGGCACCGGCGAAAAGGCGGTACCGGTGTCGGTGCGCGGCGCCAACAGGTAGAGCACCGTCCACAACCCGACGACGGCGAGCTGGATCAGCTTCACCAGCACTTCGCCGGAGTTCTCCTGGCGTCTGACGGCGGCAAGCACCCGCGGCGGCAGGGCAAGCCCGGCGCGGCGGGCGAAAGCCTCCTTGATGACGACCGGCAAAGGCGGCAGCTGCTGCATGGCTCACTATAGCCGCTCGGGCGGCCACCGGTGGATCAAAACCCGGTGCGCGCAACGTTATACCAAAGGACCTGAGGTTTGACCCATTTCATGGCATCAAACCTCAGGTCCTTTGGTATTACCTGGGCTTTTGACGCGGAACGAGGCTCAGCCCTTCGCGCGCCAGGCGGCTGTCGGGGCGCATGTGCTTGAGCTTCAGTTCGCGCTCGGCGAGCTCGGCATCGGTGCGTTCGGGGGCGTGGTGGATGGCCACATAGTCGCCCACGCCGGCCGCATCGGCGAGACGCGCGCCCTGCTGCCAGGTGGAATGGCCCCAGCCGTGATGGGCCTGGAACTCCTCGTCGCTGAACATGCCGTCATAGATGAAGATGTCGGTATGGCGGGCAAAGGCCACGATCGCCTCGTCGATGCGTCCCGGCTTGTGCTCGACATCGGTGAGATAAACGGCCGAATGGCTGCCGCAATTCACCCGGTAGGCCACCGCACCGCCCGGATGGTTGAGCATCAAGGTGTCGATGGCGATCCCGTCGCCAGCATCGATCGGGTCGCCGGGCACGATGTCATGATAGTGGATGGTGGCGGAAAAGCTGGACACGTCGATGGGGAAATAGGGCTGGCGCATGTAGCCGCCGATCATCTCGGCGGTCGACATGCGGCCGTTGAGGTGGCCGGACCAGACATGCACCTCGAAGCCGGCCTTCTGCAGCGGCGCAAAGAATGGCAGGCCCTCGATGTGGTCGTAATGGCAGTGGCTGAAGAAGATATCGAGGCGCCGTGGCGGCTCCTTGACGAGTGCCCGCCCCAGATGAGCTATGCCGGACCCGGCATCGAATATCAGCAAGCGCTCGCCGCAGCGCATCTCCACGCACGCGGTGTTACCCCCGTAGACCTCGGTGGAGGGCGACGGCGAAGGCAAGCTGCCGCGTACTCCCCAGAAACGTATGAGCAGCGGGTTCTCTAGCATTCAAGGCACCCCTCCACTGCCCCCCCCCCCGGTCGGCCGTGCTCGCCTCTGTGGCACAATATGAACCTTACACACCGCTGTTCAACTGGCCAATAGGTGCTGTTCATCCCGCCAATAGGTGCTATAGCGCGACTTTCGCCCGGGGGATCGCTGTGCTACCTCAAGCCGCGCCGCCAGCGAGGCAAAGGCCCGGAAACGATCCGACAATGATCACCCGACTGGAAAAACTGCTGTACCGGCTGCAATCGCAGCACGCCTGCCTGAACTGGGCCTTCGGCGAGATCGAAGGCGTTCCCGGCATCGTGTTCGAACTGGGGCTGGGGCTGGGGCGCACCTTCAATCACCTTAGCGCGCATCTGCCGCAGCGCGAGATTTACGTGTTCGAGCGCCAGGTGCACAGCTATCCCGACTGCACGCCGGAAGACGATCAACTCGTCATCGGCGATCTGGCCGAGACGCTGCCGATGATGGCCGCCCGCCATGCCGGCAAGGTGTGCCTGGTCAATTCCGACGTCGGCTCCTTCGACAAGGCGCAGAACGCGGCCATGGCGGGGCTTGTTTCGGGCGCCGTCGGGCCGGCGCTAGCGCCGGGCGCGCTCATCTTGTCGGACCTGCCGCTCGACATTCCCGGCACTCGGGCGTTGGCGCTTCCGGCGGGCGCGCATGAGGGCCGTTTTTATCTCTATCGCAAGGACAATCGATCATGAGGCTGGTGATTGTGGGGGCAGGCTATGTGGGCCTGGTCACGGGGGCCTGCCTGTCGGACTTCGGCTTCGATACGGTGTGCATTGATTCAGATGCCAGCCGCGTCGCCATGCTCGAAGAGGGCCGCATCCCAATCCACGAGCCGGGGCTGGAGCAGCTCGTCGCCAACAACCAGGCGGCAGGAAGGCTCACCTTCTCCACCACCTATGGCTGCGTGAGCGAGGCGGACGTAGTATTCATCGCGGTGGGCACACCTTCGCGGCGCGGCGATGACGAAGCCGACATGGCCTTCGTGCATCAGGCTGCGCGCGATATCGCCCGGGCGCTCAAGGACTATACCGTGGTCGTTACCAAATCGACGGTGCCGGTGGGCACCGCGCGCCAGATCGAGGCGATCATCAAGGAGGAAAACCCCAAGGCCGACTTCGACATGGCGGCCAATCCGGAATTCTTGCGCGAGGGATCGGCGGTGGCCGATTTCATCACCCCCGACCGCATCGTCATCGGGGCCGAATCGGACCGCGCCCGCGAGCGGCTGCGCGCGCTCTACCTGCCGCTGGTGATGCGCCGGGTACCGATCGTGTTCACTGATCTCGAATCGGCGGAACTCATCAAATATGCCGCAAATGCCTATCTCGCCATCCGCATCGCCTTCGTCAACGAGCTGGCCGACCTGTGCGGGGGCGTCGACGCCGATATCCAGGCGGTCATCCGCGGCATGGGGCTGGATCAGCGCATCGGCCTCAATTACCTGCAGCCGGGCCCCGGCTTCGGCGGCTCGTGCCTGCCAAAGGATATCCGCGCGCTCATCGCCACGGGTCGCGCGGCCGAGCACCGGCTCACCGTGGTGGAGGCGGCCAAGTCCTCCAACGACCGCCGGGTGGAAGGGCTGGCCGAACGGGTGGCGGAAGCCGTCGGCGGCGATCTCAAGGGCAAGCGCATCGCCGTCTTCGGGCTTGCCTTCAAGGCCGACACCGACGACATGCGCCGCGCCTCCAGCCTCACCCTGGTCCCGGCACTTACCAAGGCCGGCGCCAGCGTGGCCGCCTGCGACCCCGTGGCCATGGAGGCCGCCAGGCGCCACTTCCCCGGCATCGACTGGATGGAGGAGCCGTATGACGCCGCGACCGGCGCCGATGCCGTGGTGGTGCTGACGGAATGGAACCTTTTCCGCGGTCTCGACCTCGAGCGCCTGAAGCAGGTGATGAAGCAGCCGCTGGTGGTCGACTTCCGCAACATCTATCTCACCGGCGAGATGGCGCGCGCCGGCTTTACCTATATCAGCCTCGGGCGGCCGCCGGTGACGCCGGATCGCGCTCTAGCGGACACCTGACAGATATTCCGCCACCGCCTTGCGGTCCTTCTCGCTCAGGCTGGAGGCGATGGCGCGCATGACCGTTGCCCGGCGGGTACCCTTGGCGAAGGCATCGAGCTGGACGAGGATATAGGCGGCGCGCTGGCCGCCGAGATTGGGCACCGGGCCCATGTTCCCCATCATGCCCATTCCACCCATCATGCCGCCCATCATGCCGTGACCCTGCATCATGCCCGTCGACCCTTGGCCGCCGCCGCTGTGGCAGGCAGCGCATGGGGGAATGCCACGACGGGGGGTGAAGTAGACCTCTTCGCCACTGGCAGCCAGCGCTGCATCGGTGACCGCATCGGCCTTCACCGGCTGGCGCGCATAGGTACGGGCCAGGCCGACGATTTGCGCATCCGACAATCCCGTGGCCTGGGGCGACATGAGGTCGGATGAGCGGGCACCGGTGCGGTAGGCATCGAGCTGGGCGGCGAGATAAGCAACGCTCTGCCCGGCGAGCTTGGGGAACTTGGCATCGGCTTCGCTACCGTTGCCGTCGGCCCCGTGACAGGCGGCACAACGCTCCTCGACAAGCTGTTGCGGCGTCATGTGTGAAATATCGTCCGATTGGGCACGCGCCGGGGCGGCTGCCAGCCAACCCGCAACGAGGGCCAAGGAAGATGCGGCGCATAAACCGAAGCGCGGCAGATGGCGCACAACAGCAGGCATGTTCTCTCTCCTTATTGGTCAGGGAGCCGATGAACCCGATTCGCGCCGATCAGGCCGGTGCCGTCAATGGGTCTGCTTTCGCCCCAAGCTCCGGCATGGCGACATCGAGCGCGCGCGTTGCGGCATAGACTGTGATGGAGGACTGGCGTCCGCGCAAGCGGATGCGGCGCTTTGCCGTCTTCGGGATGGCGATGCCGGCCAACTCGGCGCTATGGGCCGACAGCACCAGCTCGACATTCAAGGTCTTCGAGGCGGATTCGAGCCGGCTTGCCGTGTTGACGGTATCGCCCAGCGCCGTCACCCGTTCGCCGGCGCCGGTACCGCTGGAAACACCGATGCGGCCGAGGATGGCGAGCCCGGTATGCACACCGATGCCGATGCGCAAGGGTTCGGTCATCTCGCCGGCCAGCGACTGGTTGAGCGCCTGCAGGACGCCGCTCATGGCGCGCGCCGCCACAGCAGCCTCGCGCGCCCCTTGAGGGGGTGTGCGGTCCATGCCGAAGATCGCCATGATGCCGTCGCCCATGAACTTGTCGACATAGCCGCCGGCATCGACGATGGCATCGCTCATGCGCGCCAGGTACTGGTTGAGCAGGAACACCACGTCATAGGGAAGCTGGGTTTCCGACAGGCGAGTGAAGCCGCGGATGTCGGCGAACAGGAGCGTTACCTCCTGCTCCACCCCCCAGAAATACTTGTCGATGCGGTGGAGATCGTCGAGGCTGACGCGGTGGGCAGGCAGCAGCGTCACCACCTTCATGTCGGCCCGGGGCACGATCTGGCAGGCAAGACGCACATTGCCGGCCGCCCCCACCCGGGTCAGCACCCTTTGCTCGCGCTCGTCCGGCGGCGGCAGGCGATCGAGGCCTACCAGCACCCTCACCCGGCAGGTGGAACAGCGCGCCCGCCCGCCGCAGATCGAGGCATGGGGCACGGCGAAGTGGCGTGAGATGTCGAGCAGGGTGAGGCCGACCTGCGTGGTGATGACGCGCCCATCGCCATAGGTGACGGTGACGCGCGGGCGGAAGCGGACGAGTGCGGCGCGGGCGAGGCGCAGTGCGACAAAGCCGCCGAGCAGTGCCAGATAGCCCCAAAAAGCCCAGTCAAGCCATTCCACCGCCAGGCGGTATTGCGCGGGTGTGAAGGGGGACTGGAACGGCGCGACGTGACGGATCTCGCGCCCGCCCACGGCAAAGCCGGCAAAGCCCGCCGCGGGGATGAGCACGGCCACCCCGAGAAGATAGGCCCGCAGTCTAGCATACCATGGCTTGAAGGTGAGCCACATATGGATACCGATGGTGGCGTGCACCCACACGAGAATGATGAGCAGCCCCTGGCGCCAGGCTTCGCCCGGCCACATCACCCACAGGGCATAGTGATAGTTGTCGTCGACGCCGAAGGCCTGGTGCACGATGCGCGTGCCGATGATATGGCGAAACAACAGGATGGGGATGAGAAGGCCGGCGGCAAGCTGCACCGCGTCGCGCAGCGGCATGAGAAACGAACGCCGGGTGATGAAGCGGGCAAGGCCCATGGCGAGGTGAACGAGGGCGGCGGCGAGAAGGATGAGCGTTACCGGAGCCGAGCGGGTGACGGCCACGCGCCAGTCGCGCACCGTCTCCATCACATCGATGGAGACAAGGCCAAGGGCATGATTGAGCAGATGGGTGGCAACGAAGGTGAAGAGGATCAAGCCGGTGACGATCCTCAAACGGCGCCCGAAACTTGCCCCGATGCTCATGACCTCAATCTGCCGCAAAGCGGGCCTAAGGGAAACAAACATTCTCGTGCGCGATTGACCTTGGGGCGTCGCGGTGGTCATTTAGGGCACGAATAAACGGACCGGTTTCAACCTCTGTCATGCCCGGACGGGTTCCGGGCATCCATAAACACCTTCATCGGCGATTTTGCATCGAAGGTGGTTATGGATTGTCGGGACGAGCCCAGCGATGACATAGAGTGGGCGAACGCAAGGCGCGAGGTGATGAATTGAAATTCCGAGGTATTCTGACAGTGGCGCTGACGGCTCTGGCGGCATCGTCTGCCCTGCCCCTGCATGCCCAGGCCCAGCCGCTGTTCCCGGTGCTCAAGGATGATTTCGAGGGCAAGACCTTCGCGCCTTCGAGCGGGCTCTACTACAAGAAGAATTTTGAGCAGAGCGCCGGCACGGTGCGCTTCGTCGAGATCGACCCGCGCCAGGGCAAGCAGGCGCTATCGCTGTCGATCCGGCCGCTGTGTCCGGTCGACAAGTCCGGGTGCAGCGAGCGCGCCGAAGTGTGGGAGAAAAAGAAGGTCCTGGTGCCCTACAATGACGAGGTCTGGTACGCCTTTTCCATGAAGCTGGTCGACCCCATCCCGCAGGAAGAGCACCGCTACCTGATGGCGCAATGGAAGCGGCAAATCAGGCCCGAGGCGCAGAAATCCTATAGCCCGTTCCTGGCGCTGAGGCTGGACAAGGGCAAGATCATCTTCACCACCGAGACCGACGAGGTGAAGGTGGAGCCGCTGGGCACCGCCGAGCGGCCGGACACGTGCAAGCCGGGCGAGACGCTGGTCGACAACCGCCCGCACGACAAGCAGACGCGGGCGCTGGTCGCCTGGCAGGCCGACATGGCGCCTTCGGCCTGGCGCTACCACAATGGCTGCACCAGCGAGATCAAGGTGCAGCGCTACGCCCCCCTGCCCGAAGCGAATTCGGGCTGGATCGACTTCGTGTTCGACGTCAAGACCGGGCCGCGCGGCAATGGCCATATCGGCATAAGCGCAAACGGCAAGCCGGTGGCGCTGGTCAGCGGCCATATCGGGCATGAAGGCGTCGGGCTGGGCCCGGACATGTATTTCAAGTTCGGTCCCTACCGCGCCGGCCAGGACACGGTGTGGACGGTGATGTACGACCGTTTCCGCCGCGGCCCGCAATGTGCCGACGTGGCCTCCAGCGCCATTTGCGACAAGTGGAGTGATATGGCCGCCAATGCTCAGTGACCGCATCGAGGGCAAGTGGATCGACGCCTTCGAGAAGGTATTCGCCCTGTGCAAGGTGGCCAAGGGCGACGATGTCGCCATCCTGTCGGAGACCCAGTCGCGGGCGCTCAATGTACGCCTGACGGAACTGGCGCTGCACCGACTTGGCGCGCGGGTGTTCCATGTGGTCGTCCCCTCCCCGCCGCAGACGGCGCCGGTGCCGGTGCGCTCGACCGGGGCCAGCCGGGCCCTCACCGGGCACAAGGCGGCGCTCGCTTCCTTGCGGGAATCGACGCTGGTCGCCGATCTGACTTTGGAGGGCTTGCTGCACTCGCCCGAACTCAACGACATCCTTTCAGGAGCCAAGGCGCGGCTGCTGATGATCTCCAACGAGCATCCCGAAGCGCTGGAGCGGCTGGTGCCCGACCCGTCCATGGAGGCGCGGGTGAAAGCAGCGGTGAAGCGTTGCCGCGCGGCGAAGGAAATGACCGTCACCTCGGCGGCGGGCACCGATCTCAGCGTCGACATGCGCGAAGCGCGCACCGCCGGCGTGTGGGGCTGGACCGACCGGCCGGGTACCGTCGCCCACTGGCCGGGGGGCGTGGTGGTGAGCTTTCCCAAGGCAGGCTCGGTCAACGGGCGGCTGGTGCTCGATGCGGGCGACGTCAACCTCACCTTCAAGCGCTATCTGGAGCGCCCGCTTGCCCTCACGATCGAGGACGACTACGTGACCCGCATCGAGGGCGAGGGGACAGACGGTGAGTTGATGCGACGCTATTTCGCCGCCTGGGGCGACAAGGAAGCCTATGCCACCAGCCATGTGGGCTGGGGCCTCAACGAAGGGGCGCGCTATGAAGCGCTCACCATGTACGACCGGCGCGACACCAACTGCACCGAAGTCCGCGCCTATGCCGGCAATTTCCTCTATTCCACCGGCGCCAACGAGTTCGCCGGGCGCTACACCGAGGGCCATTTCGACCTGCCGGTGCGCGGCACCACCATCAGGCTCGACGGGGTGACGGTGGTGGAGGACGGCCGGCTGACGGATGCGGGGTGATGGCGCTCAAGGTTTTTGCCATACCGGGGATCGGCGGCGATGCCTCGCTGTTTGCTTTGGCGGGAGAAGCGCTGGCGCCCGACATTCGCCTTATCGGGCATGATTTGCCGGGCTATGGCGGCGCGCCCATGGCGGAGAAGCAATACAGCTTTGCCGACCTGGCGCGCGGGTTAGCCGAACACGGCGAGCGCGAAGGCGTGGAACGGCTCAATATCCTCGGGCATTCGATCGGCGGCATGGTGGCGCTGGAGTTCGCTCTCACCTATCCTGAGCGCACCGCCTCGCTGGTGCTGTCGGGCACGACATCGTTTTTCGGCTCGGCCGACGGCAGCTTCCAGAAGGCGTTCCTCAAGGCGCGGCTTGGCCCGCTCGATGCCGGGCAGAGCATGGCCGACCTGGCGAAGGACTTTGCCTCGGGCCTTTTGGGGAGCGCGGCGGGGCGGCAAGCAGCCGAGCTGTCGCGGGCGGGGCTTGCCGCGGTTCCAGCCGATGCCTATCGCATGGCGATCACCTGTCTCGTCACCTTCAACCGGCGCAACGATATGGGCCGCATCGCAACCCCCTGCCTGCTGATTGCCGGCGACGAGGACCCCAACGCGCCGCTGAAAACCATGACCCGCATGGCCGATGCCATCGCGGGCGCCAGGCTCGCCGTGCTGGAGCATACCGGGCACATGGCGCCGTTTGAGAAACCGATTCAATTCGCCCGCCTAATGCATGAATTCTATGAGGAAATTACCGCATGACCGATGACGCTCCCATGTACGCTCCGGATGCCTTCCGCCTCACCTCGCAGGAGGCCGAACTCACCCAGCTCGCCCGTACGCTGGGGGCGGAGAATTTCGCCGGGCGGGCAGCCGCCTATGACCGCGATGCCGTCTTTCCCACCGAGAACTATGACGATCTGCATGCGGCGGGCCTGCTCTCCATCTGCGTGCCCAAAGCCCATGGCGGGCATGGGGCGCCCTACCGCGCCTACATGCTGACGGCGGCTGAGATCGGGCGCTATTGCGGGGCGACGGCGCTCACCTTCAACATGCATGTGTGTTCGTGCCTGTGGTCGGGAGATCTGGCCGACGATCTCGACATGAACGGCTTGGAACGCGACCGGCACGACCGCCACCGGGCCAGGCACTACGCCCGCATTGTCAAGGAGGGGCGCATCTATGCCCAGCCGTTCTCTGAAGGCGGTGCGGCGGCGGCGGGGGTGGTGCCGTTTTCCACTTCGGCCAAGAAGGTGGATGGCGGCTGGGTGATCAACGGCAAGAAAATCTTTGCCTCGCTGTCGGGCCATGCCCACTACTACGGCGTGCTGTGCGGCGAGGTGAAGCCGGGGGAAAGGCCGTCGCGCAAGGATACCATGTATATCGCCGTGCCGGCCAATGCCGAGGGCGTCTCGGTCGAAGGCGACTGGGACCCCTTGGGGATGCGCGCCACGGTGTCACGCAACCTCGTGTTCAAGGACGTGTTCGTTTCCGACGATGAGGAACTGATGCCGCGCGGGGTCTATTACCAGGCCGCCACGCGCTGGCCGCACATGTTCATGACCCTGTCGCCCACTTATATGGGCATCGCGCAAGGCGCCTATGACTTCACGGTGAAATATCTGCGCGGGGAATGGCCGGGACTGCCGCCGGTGAAGCGGCGCATGTATCCGACCAAGCAGATCACGCTCGCCGAGATGCGGGTGCGGCTGGAGCAGACCAAGGCCTTGTGGTTCCAGGCGATCAGCGAAGCGCGGGCCGATCCGTCGAAGGAGCAGGTACTGAGGGCCTATGCCGCGCAGTACACGGTGATGGAGAACGCCAACGAGATGTGCCGGTTGGCGATCCGCACCTGCGGCGGCCAGTCGATGCTGAAATCGCTGCCCATCGAGCGGCTTTATCGCGACAGCCGCTGCGGGTCCTTGATGCTGCCGTGGACGGCGGAGATCTGCCTCGACCGCATTGGCCGCGAAGGACTTTACGAGCCGGGCGAGACGGATTAGGGCCTGTTGAAGATCACGGTTGTAGTGCTGGTTTGACAGGATTGGCCCAGGTTCAGGGGGTTGAGGAGGAAGGACATGCTGGCATATTCGACGACAAAGCCGCGTGAAGATGGGCCAATCCTGTCAAAGCCCGCAGCGACGTGGCCCATTTCGCTTCTGGGCGTCAGTTTGAGCGACTTGAAGGGGGCAACCCTACGGCGCCGCTCAAAGCTGGCCGGAAACGAAATGGACCACGCCAGCGCTACAACCATGACCCTCAGCAGGCCCTAATGCGCGAGCCGGCTCACTGGGCCGAGGATGCAGCGGCACGGGATGTGGACAAGGCTGCCATCCGCTTCGAGGGGCGCAGCATCAGCTATGGCGAGCTGGCCGGGCTGGTCGACAAGGCGGCCTCGCTGTTTTCCTCCGGGTTGGGGCTGAAGCTCGGCGACCGCATCGGCTATCTGGGGCTCAATGCGCCCGAACAGCTCATCCTGACGCTGGCCGCGGCGCGGGCGGGCGTTGTGCTGGTGGCGCTCAACTGGCGGCTGGCCGTGCCAGAGCAGGCCTATATCCTGAAGAATGCCGGCATCTGCGCCCTCATCGTCGAGGACGGCTTTGCCGAGCGCATCGAGGCGCTGACGGCGGCGCTGGGCGGCATCCCTGTTTTCGGTTTTGGTGAGGGTGGCGCGGCGGCGCGGCTGGATGCGGCCATGGCGGCGCAAACGCGCGGTGGGGGAATCAGGGGCGATGCGCGAAGCCCGCTCCTGATCGTCTATACCTCCGGCACCACCGGGCGGCCCAAGGGGGCGGTGCTGACGCGCGAGGCGATCCGCGTCAACGCCGTCAATTCGCACCACATGCACGCCATGACGGCGGCCGACCACATCCTCACCGTGTTGCCGATGTTCCATGTGGGCGGGCTCAACATCCAGACCCTGCCTGCCCTGGCGCTGGGGGCGACGGTGAGCCTGCATGCGCGCTTTGATCCGGCAGCGACGCTTGCCGCCATCTCCGGCGACCGGCCGAGCCTGACCGTGCAGGTGCCAGCCACCATGCAGGCGATGATCGGGCATCCCTCATGGGGCAAAACCGACCTTTCCTCGCTCAGGGCGGTGGCGACGGGCTCGACCGATGTGCCGGTCGACCTGATCGAGGCGTTCCACGCCCGCCGCGTGCCGGTCATCCAGGTCTATGGCTCGACCGAAACGGGGCCGGTGGCGCTCTACCAGCGCATCGAGGAGGCCTTTGCCTCCGCCGGCTCGATCGGTCGGGCGGGGCTTGAAACCGGCATCCGCATCGCCGACAGCGAGGGCCGCGAGGTGGCGGACGGTACGGCGGGCGAAATCCTGGTGAAGGGCGGCAACGTCGCCTCGGGCTACTGGCGCGACGAGGACCTGAGCGCCACGGCGTTTCGCGACGGCTGGTTTTATTCCGGCGATGTCGGCTTGCGCGACGAGAACGGACTTTACTGGTTCAAGGACCGCATCAAGAACGTCATCATCTCGGGCGGGGAAAACATCTATCCGGCCGAGCTGGAACGTATCCTCCGCAACCATCCCGGCATCGCCGAGGCGGCGGTTGCCGGCCGCGCCGATGCGCGCTGGGGGCGGGTGCCGGTGGCGGTGGTGGTGAAGGCGGACCCCGCCCTCACCGAAGCCGACGTGCTTGGGGCTTTTTCCGGCCAGATCGCGCGCTACAAGCACCCGCACGCCGTCATCTTCGTTGGGGCCCTGCCGCGCAACGCCATGGGCAAGGTGGTGGGCGAGGAGATCGCGCGGCTGGCGGAGTCCCGTTAGGGCAAATTCACTTGTTGCCCGGCGGTTCAATCGCATGAACCCGAGATTAACGCCGCGCTCAGGAGCGGTTCAGACGGGTGCGTCTATAACTGCTGGCATGAACGGTGATCGAAGGCATCAAGCCCCAAGATCATCAAGGGAAACGCCAAAGCGAAAGGAATGCGACCATGATCCGCAAGACAATCCTCGGCCTGGCCGCCGTTGCTGCCCTCTCCGCCACCGCCATGACCGCCACTGCCGACAACGCCAATGCCGGCGTGAGGTTCTACGTCGGTGCGCCCTATTACGGCGGTTATTACTGCGGCTATTACGGCTGCCCGCCGGTCTATGGTGGTTACTACCGTTACAATGGTGGTCATTACTACTGGAAACACCACAAGTACTGGAAGCATCACAAGCACTGGAAGCATCACAAGTACTGGCACTGAGCCCTCCTCCAGGGCCTGACGCCGGCCAGCGGGTCACAGTCACGCTAGTCGTGCCCCGATGAAACGTGCCGCCCGCGGCACAGCCGGCTCGATGCGCCGGTCCGGTCTCCCGACCGGGCCGGCCATCGCGTTTGGGGATATCATTCGGCCGAGGGGGCGGAGATGGCCGAATATTTGCCGCGATGGAAGACCAGCGGCTTTCCTTCCGCATCGTGCACGGCATTGATGACCTCGCCGACGAAGATGACGTGATCGCCTCCGACATAGGTGTGGGCGGTGCGGCACTCGAACACGGCGAGCGCGCCCGTCAGGACGGGGCAGCCGGTCTCCCAGGTCTCATAGTCGAGCCCTGCCCATTTGTCGCCCAGCGCCTTGGCGAAGCGGCCGGACAGCTCCTCTTGGCCCTCGCGCAGGACATTGACAGCGAAAAGGTCGGTGGAGAGATAGGCCTTCAGGCTGTAGGCGTGCCGCCCCAGGCTCCACAGGATGAGGGGCGGGTCGAGCGAGACGGAATTGAACGAACTCACCGTATTACCCACCGGCTCGCCGCGCGGGCCGATGGCGGTGATCACCGCGACACCGGTGGGAAAGGCTCCGAGGCAGTTGCGGAATTCGCGCTGATCCATGGCATGCGCTCCTTCTTGCGCGGGAAAACTCCTACAGGCGCGGGCGGGCGCGGGCAATGGGCAGCCGGAAACGGGCTTTCGCGAGGATTTCAAGCATCCATCGGACCAATGAATACCAATCCAACCCAATGAAACCAATCATTGATTATCCGCGACGCATGCCCTAGCCTTTACCTAGCATCTTCGCCGCAGGGGAGACTTGATTTCCATGCTCGAAACCTCCCGGCAAGCGGGCATCATGGCAGGAGCGCCGCGCCCGAGCCTTATCCTGAGGCCCGGCATCCGCACCCTGCCCGAAGGTGTCGAGCGCTACGCGGTCAAAGGCGGCGGGATCGTCGTGGTGCCGGTCGAGGCGGGCGACAAGCTGCAACTCATCGATAAGGAAGGCCTGCAGCCCTGCGAAGTGGTGGCCGCCGGCCCTGACGGACGTATCGATACGGGCTCGCTTCTGGGTGCCCGCGCCGATGCCGATGCATCGGGCCTCAGGGCGGCGCTCGATTTGGGCGAGGATTCAGCCGTCATTGCCCGCCGGGCTCTGGAGCGACGCGGTATCGATGTATCGAAGGCAATGGCGCTGGCGCTGTTCGGGGCAGGATCGCGCGCCGGCGACAAGGCCGAGCTGACGGTCAAGCGCGACGGTGTGTTGATCATCGCCGCACCGGGCGGGGCGATGGATGCCGAGGCGCAGGATACCGCCACCCCCATCGAGATCTTCATCACCCGGGCGCGACCGCGCGGCAAGGACGAGGCGCTTTTGCCGGAGCCGCTGGCCGATGCGTTGCAGGATTTCCGTATCGCCGCACGCACGGCCGTCGCTTATGAGGTGGAAGCGGGCGACTATATCCAGGTGATCGACGTGCGGGGGCGGCAATGCTCGGATTTCCAGTGCTTTTCCGCCCGCAAGCTGGACAAGGGCCGCGATATCGCGCTCGACTGGACGGTGACGCGCACCCTCCTCGGCCAGAGCTATCCCCTGCCGGGTCTGCCGTCCAAGGCCTTCGATTTCGAGATGGAGCCTCTGGTCGAGGTAATCCGCGACACCTGCGGGCGCCACGATGCCTTCGCCACCGCCTGCAATGCCCGCTACTACGACGACATGGGTTATCCCGGCCATGTCAACTGCACCGAGAACTTCAATCAGGTGCTGGCGCCCTATGGCGTCTCGCGGCGCAAGGGCTGGGAGGCCATCAACTATTTCTACAACACCGGTATCGATGCCCATAACCAGCTCTTCCTCGACGAGCCGTGGTCGCGGCCGGGCGATTATGTGCTGATGCGCGCGCTGACCGACCTAGTGTGCGTGTCGTCGTCGTGTCCCGACGACATCGATGCGGCCAATGCGTGGGATCCGACCGACATCCATGTGCGCACCTATTCCAGCAAACAGACCTTTTCCAGAGCGGTGGCCTACAGAATGACACCCGATGCCGATGCCGAACTCACCCGCGAGACCGCGTTCCACCAGCGATTGTCCGCGCTCACCCGCAATTTCACCGAATATCGCGGCTTCTGGCTGCCGACCCATTTCAACAATGACGGGCCAGTGGAGGAATACTGGGCCTGCCGCGAGCGCGCCGTGGTGATGGACCTCTCTCCTTTGCGCAAGTTCGAGGTGACGGGGCCGGATGCGGAGAACCTGTTGCAGTACTGCATGACCCGCAACATCAGCAAGCTGTCGCCTGGCCAAGTTGTCTATACAGCCATGTGCTACGAGCACGGCGGCATGATCGACGACGGCACCGTGTTCCGCCTCGCCCAGGACAATTTCCGCTGGATCGGTGGCGATGATTATTCCGGCATCTGGCTGAGGGAACAGGCGGAAAAGCTCGGCCTCAAGGCCTGGGTGCGCTCGTCTACCGACCAGATGCACAATATCGCGGTGCAGGGGCCGAAGTCGCGCGACATCCTGAAAGAGGTAATCTGGACGCCGCCGGCGCGCACAGCCCTTGCAGAGCTCGAATGGTTTCGCTTCACGGTGGGGCGCATCGGCGGCTTCGAGGGTGTGCCGGTCGTCGTATCGCGCACGGGCTACACCGGCGAACTGGGCTATGAGGTCTTCTGCCATCCCAGAGATGCCGAAGCGGTGTTCGATGCCGTGTGGGCGGCGGGCGAGCCGCATGGCCTTGAGCCCATGGGGCTTTCGGCCCTCGACATGGTGCGCATCGAGGCCGGGCTGATCTTTGCCGGCTACGAGTTCTCCGACCAGACCGACCCGTTCGAGGCGGGCATCGGCTTTACCTGCCCGCTCAAGTCCAAGGACGAGCCGTTCATCGGGCGCGAGGCGCTGATCGAGCGAAAAAGCCATCCGCGCCACAAGCTGGTGGGGCTCGATATCGAGGGCAACGATGCGGTGGGGCACGGGGATTGCGTCCATATCGGGCGCGCCCAGGTGGGCATCGTCACCTCGGGAACGCGCTCGCCTGTCCTGAAGAAGTCCATTGCGCTTGCCCGCATGGACGTGACTCACGCCGAGCCGGGCACCGAGGTCGAGGTGGGCAAGCTCGACGGCCAGCAAAAGCGCCTGCCCGCCCGCATCGTCACCTTTCCCCATTACGATCCCAGCAAGGCGCGCGTGAGGGCCTGAACGTCTTTTTAACCTCCAGCGCGCAGGTTGCCGCGCGAGACCCGAAGGCCTCGTACCGGAGGAACCGCCATGTTCACCAAACCCGTGCGCCAGATGCTGATCGCCACGGCCATCCTGTTCGCCCTTGCCTACTGGAACGTCGACAACAAGTCGGGCGACAAGGTCGAAGTGCCCGATCTGGGCGCCGTCGCCAACGGTATCGCGCCGCAGAATTAGGCGAGGACCGCAGCGTTTCGGGGCCGCCCAGCCATGCGCCGCTGTTGCCGCTGCCTGTGGCTCGTGCTGGTCATGGCGCCGGCCGGGCTTTCGCCCGCGTTGGCCAGCGACTTCAGGCAGGTGTTCCAGACACGCACCGACACCATGAACGCCATCGACAAGTCCTTGAAGCTCGTGGCCGACATGGTCAAAGGCACAAAGCCGTTCGACGCCGACAAGGCGCGCGAAGCGGCGCGGGCCATCGCCGCCGACGCCCGCGGGTTTCCTGAACTGTTTCCGCCGGACTCCAACCCGAGGCCGAGCGAGGCGCGCGCGGAAATCTGGCGCGACTGGGGCAGATTTGTCGGCTTGAGTGCGAATCTGGCCGAGAAAGCGGACCTGCTAGCGGCAGCAAGCGACAACGCCAACGGCGCAAGCGACATAAGCGCAAGTCTGCTGCGGCTCGGCCGCGCTTGCAGCAACTGCCACGATTCCTATCGCGCACACCTGACCGACTAGAACATGATACCGAAAGGTGGAAGCTACTTTTCGGACAACATCATGCCCAACTCCTTAGAATCGAGCAGCTTTTCTGCAATTGGATGATGCCGCCCAATTGCGGGCTGATCTAGGAACTGCTCAAGCCGGGCGGGTATGGCTGCCGGAGCGTGTTTTGCCGGACTTGTCGGCAAGGCCGCCACTGCCGAACTGGCGGGCGAAAGCCTCCTCGTCATCACTCGCCAGGAGCCGTGCCTGCACGATCCACTCCTCGCGCGCGACGCGCCCGCGGAGCTTCAGATGCTCATCCACCCACTGGACCTCGTCGGCTGTCCAGGCAGCGATCTGCTGGTAGCGGTAGACCCCGAGGCGTTGGAGAGTGCGCTCGATCTTGGGGCCGACACCGGAAATGCGCTGAAGATTGTCGCCGCCGCCTTCGGGCGCTCGCGACAGGCCCTGCGGAGGACGCGGCTTGCCGGTCGCGGTAGCGGGGGCCGGCGCGAGGGCTTGCGGCTCCGGGGCGGCCTCGGCGGCAACCTTGGCCGGCACGGTCGCTTCGGCGCTCTCGCGCACCGCCGCGGGTGGCGGCGGTGCCTCGGTGCCTGCGTGCTCCACCCGCGAATGCACCCACTCATGCGGGCCGGGTGCCGCCTCCGCCGCTGCCATGGCGAGCGCCCGCCGGCGCATCCCGTCAAAGATTCCATAGAGGACGCAACCGATGATGCAGCCCACGAAGAAAGCCAGCAACATCCATAGAACCAGTTCGAGTGTAAGGGTGCTCATCCGTCTGCTCCCCGCAACGCTTCAACCATCATGCCCGAAGGCTCATTCGCTCGCAGTTCGGCCACACGTGGCCCAGCCTACCAGGACCCCGAGCGCCGAAGCGGCGCTGACCCAGATCCAGTTCTGCAATGCAATGGCAAAAACCTCGCTCAATCCACCAGCCGCCGACATGATCCGATCTCCCCTTGCGCGCCGCTACCCCCGAGCCAGCCGATTCGGCGCCTCAGAGAGCGCAAACCGGCCCGCTCCGGGCTTTATACGAGCTTCGCCGGGCGAAGACCAGCAGGTCCGGCGATGCGAAAGTTCTTAACAAATGACTGCATTTGCGCTCTATAGTGGCACTCGAACGGCTGTTTCCGCGCTCTCCCCCCTTGCCCCTGTGGCATTTCGGACACAACCGGTGAATTTCTCCCCCACAGCCTTCACCGATGTTGACCTTTGTCGGGCAAAAAGTGACAACAGGACACGTGCGGTGCAGATCGTGCGGCCTCCAGAACCGGTTTGCAGGGGATTCGGGGGCAAACCACTGAACATGAGAGATTGTGGGAGAATTGATAATGACTAACACGAAGTGGCTCCGTCGGGCTCTTCTGGGTGGTGTGGCGCTGAGCGTCATGGCAGCCGGGGCGCAGGCCGATGAACTGAGCGCTCTGAAGGCCCAATTGGAGTCCTTGCAGTCGCGCGTGAACACACTGGAGAGCCAGCCGGCGCAGACCACGATGCCGGAAGGCGCCAGCCTCATCACCTTCAATCGCGGCCAGGGCAGCCTCGCTAACTTTGGTCCGACGCATGAGCCGGCCGATCGCGGCTTCACCGTCAACATCACGCCGACCGCCGACATGCCGGCCCCGGTGGCAGAAATCACCGTCTATGGCTACGTCAAGGGCGACGTGATCTATGACACCAAGTACGACTCCGGCTACACCTTCTGCGGTGGTTCGTGCCTATTTTCGAACCCCAAGACGAACGGTCACATTCGCCTGACCGCCAAGCAGAGCCGCTTCGGCATCAAGTCGAAGGTGGATACTGCCGTCGGCCAGATCCGCACGGTGGTCGAGGGTGACTTCTACGGCTCGCCGTTCGCGTCCAACGATGCCTTCCGCCTTCGCCATGCTTATGGCGAGTGGGACATCACCCCGAACTGGACGTTCCTGGCTGGTCAGACCTGGTACACCGCTGGTCTGCGCACCATCGGCATCTCGACGGTCGACTTCTCCGGTCCGGCCGGCCCCAGCTACAGCCGTCGCGCCCAGGTCCGCATGACCTATCATGACGGCCCGATGCGTTTGGCCTTCGCCATTGAGCGGCCGACCTTTGAGTTGGATGCGGCGTGGCCGAATATTGCTGGTAATTTCCAGTACGACTTCCCCGGCGGCCATCAGATCGAAATCGCCGGCGATGTTTCCCAGTATAAGGGTGCTGCTGCAGCCACCACCAAGCGAGTTGGCTGGATGGTCGGCGGTGGCGCCAATATCAACCTCGCTGACGTCGCCTACCTGACCACCGGCGTGGTGTACGGCTATGGCGAACCGCAGAAGCTCTACTGCGTCGGCGGTTGCAGCATTCCGGCCTTCACTCTCGCGGGCAAGCCGCTGGAGGCGCTCGGCTTCATGGTTGGCTTGAACTTCAACATCAACGACACCACCAGCTTCAACACGGCTTTCGGTTACTTCGAAAACCTGAACAGCAATGGTGGTCGGACTGCGGAAGATCAGGTCATGACCGTGCATGCCAACATCATGTGGAAGCCGGTCAGCCAGATGAAGATGGGCTGGGAAGTCATTTGGGGCCAGGAGAAGCTGGTCAACGGCTCCAAGCGGTCTGACATCCGTGGCCAGTTCGGCACATGGTTCTACTTCTAAGAACCTGCACTTGATCGGGCGTAACGCCTGAGGTCCGGCCCGCGGCACTGTCGCGGGCCGGTTTTTGTTTGTGGCACTGGCCGTTCGCGCTGCTTTGCGGGCCTTGACACCCGACGGCGAACGCGAAACAACCGCCAGCATCCGAACTTTTCGAAACCAGCGCACCGAGGCCTGCAGCGCATCCATGTCGATCAGCCGCAAGATACGGCGCACCGCTGCCAGGACGGCGCCGCCCTCTCGGCCCCAAACGCCGCCTCCGGTGCGGTTTCCGCAGGTGCGCGCCGCCCTCGACATGGCGAACAGTCTGCGCGATCAGGGCCGCACCGCCGATGCGCTCGATCTGTGCCAACGGGTTTTGCCGATCGAACCGCAACACCCGGAAGTCCATTTCACCATCGCCACCATCCATGAGGCGCGCGGGGACGCACCCGCTGCAGCCGCGGCCTATGGCAAGGTGGTGGACCTTGCGCCTTCATTCCTGCCTGGCCTTGTCAACCATGCCGCCTGCCTGGCACTGACCGGCGCCTATCGCGCCGCGCTCGACACCTATGGCCGGGCGCTGAAGCTGGCGCCGGACAATCCGGTGGCCCATCAGGGGCTGGCCGAACTCTTCACCCGGTTGCGCCGGCACGACAAGGCGCTCACCCATTACGAGTTCCTCGTACGCCAGCGCGGTGAGTTTCTCGACTTCACCGAACTGGCCATTGCCCGTGACCGGGTTGGCGATGCCGACGGCGCGCTCGAGGCCTTCGAAGCTGCCATGAAGCTGACGCCCAACCGGGCGCCGATCTATGTCTCGATGGCCCGCGTGGAGCAGATGCGGGGCCATCGCGAGGAGGCCGGCCGATTTGTCGACGAGGCGCTGGCCGCCGATCCCGATGACGGCTATGCCCATCTCACCAAGGCGCAGTACTTCACCGGGCCCGACAAGGGCGAAAGCGAGATCGCCGCGATCAAGCAGGCGCTCACGCGCACCGCCAACCGGCCGGCAGAGGCCGCCGCGGCCCCACTCAACTTCGCGCTCGGGCGGCTGCTGGGCGAGCAGGGACGCAATGATGAGGCTTTTCAGGCCTATTCGCAGGCCAACCAGCTTCTCGCACCGCGCCAGATCAATGACGATGCAGCGAGCGAGGCAGCGCTGCGCCAGAGGCTGGCGAAGTTCGATGCCAGAGCGCTAGCAGCGCTCAAGGCTTGCGGCGATCCCACCCGCCAGCCGGTGTTCATTCTCGGTATGCCGCGCTCGGGCACCACGCTCATCGAACAGATGCTGGCGAGCCACCACCAAGTCTACGGGCTGGGCGAAGTGGAGCTCTTGCCGAACCTGGAGCCGGTCCTGCAGCAACCGGACCGGGAAAGCATCGCCGAGGCGGTTCGGCTTTATCTCGATGCCTGGCCCGCCAAGGCCCGCCGCGCGGCGCGCGTGAGCGACAAGTCGATCAGCTCATACAGATATATCGACTTGATATTGCTGATGTTTCCCAATGCTTGCCTTATCGCGTGCGAGCGCCACCCGATGGACAATGCCTGGTCCATCTTCAGCGAATATTTCAACGACAACGCCCTGGTCTATTCCTACGACCTGAAGCGCATCGCGCGCTATCTGAAGTTCCATCGCGAGGTGATGGATCATTGGGAAAGGCTCCTGCCCGGGCGCATCCTGACGCTGGCTTACGAGGATGTGGTGAACGACACGGAGGATGCTGCGCGCCGCCTCATTGCCCATGCCGAGCTGGAATGGGACGACAAGGTGCTGTCTTTCCACCAGAGCGCCCGCGTGGTGAGAACCGCAAGCCTTGAGCAGGTGCGCCGGCCGATCTATAAGTCTTCAGTCGGCAAATGGCGCCGCTTCGCGCCCCACTTGCAGGCACTGTCACAGGATCTCGCCGATCTGATCGATCGCTACGAGAAGGCTTGTTCATGACGCCTGAACAAGGGTGTAATATTCGTTCATGTCGTCAACGTCCATGACCCTATCCGAAAACGCGGCCGCCACGCCCTCGTCGGCGCAACTCGTCACCCGCGCCCGCGCGCTTGGCGACACCGGCCGCTATGACGAAGCGCGTGATGCCTACCGCCAGGCCATCGCCCAGATGCCGCGCAACGCCGAGCTGCTGCTGGAGTTCGGGGTCCTTGCCGGCCGCAACGACGATCTTGTGAACGCACGCCGGGTGCTGGAAAAGGCCGCCAGGCTCGACCCCAACGATGCCAATATCCCCTTCAACCTCGCACAGGTGGCCAAGGCGGAGGGGCAATATGAGCGCGCAGTGCGGCTTTTCCGCCAAACCCTCCAACTCGATCCGGACTACCACGAGGCGTTGGTCGATCAAGGTGACTGCCTGCTTCTGGCGCGCCATGCCGAAGAGGCGCTGGAGGTCCTCGACAAGGCGGTCGAGGTACTGCCTGGCGATGCCATGGCCCACAACTTCAGGGCCCTGGCGCTCGATGACCTGGACCGGCCGGCGGAAGCCAATGCCGCCTATCGCCGAGCCCTGCAGATCGATCCGGCCCATCTCGAGGCCAGACTCAATCTTGCTGCCAACAACGCGGAGATGGGTGCGCCGTGGGGGGCGCTGGACATCATCGACAAGGTCGAGGCCGAAGGCGCCATGCCGCAGGAAGGCTATTCGCTGGCGGCCAGGGTCCTGCATCTCATCGGACAGCCACAACGTGCGCTGGCTTATATCGACAAATGCATCGAGGCCGATGTCGACGCGATGACTGCCATCAAGACGCGCGCCAGCATTGCCATGGATTCCGGTAATTTCGACAGCGCCGAGACCGACCTGCGCCACCTTCTGGAGGTCGGCCACGAGACGATCTGGGCCTACCAGTCGCTCGCGGTGATGAACCGCCTCGAGCCGCAAGCCGCCTCGCGCCTCAAGAAGCTGGCGAAGGATGAATTAGAGCCCCCAAGCACTCGGGCCACGGCTTGTTTTGCTCTCTACCGGCTGCTCGACAAGGCCGGTGATTACGAACAGGCTTTCGCCACCCTTGATGAGGCCAACCGGCTGAAATCGCGCGTGGCCGAGGCCAATGTGCCGCTTCACCTGTCGCTTCTGGAGCGCATCGCACAGGTTTTCAGCCCGGACTTCCTCAGAGAGCGCGCCTCTCATGGCTATCAGCAGCCAGGTGCCATCTATATTGTCGGCATGCCGCGCTCGGGCACCACCTTGACCGAGCAGATGCTTGCCGCCCATCCGCGCGTCTATCCCGGCGGCGAACGCCAGGACGTGATGCGCCTCAGCACCGAGATCCCCGATTGGCCGACGGGCTTCCAGCCGCTAACTCCGCAGGCTTGCGCGCAGATGGGCCACGACCTGCATGACAGTCTCACCGCCGGCAACGGCGGCGCCGACTTCACCACCGAGAAGACGCCCGGTCACTACGTCTATGCGGGTTTCATCCATGCGCTACTGCCGGCGGCCAAGCTGGTCTATGTGCGGCGCAATCCGGGCGACAACCTTTTGTCTCTCTACGAGCAACACTTCGCAAATGGCGCCAATTATTCGTATAACCTCGATGCCATCGTTGAGGTCTACAAGGCGCATCGCCGGCTGATGCATCACTGGACGTCGGTGTGCGGTCTCGACATCCACACGGTCGACTACGATGCACTGGTGGCGGACCCCGAACCGCATATCCGCGCCCTGCTCGATTTCATCGGCCTCGACTTCCATCCCGACTGCTTGAAGCCGGAACAGGTGCAGCGGGCCGTCTCGACGGCAAGCGTCTGGCAGGTGCGCCAGCCCATCAGCACGGCCTCCAGTGGGCGCTGGAAACGCTATGAGCGGCAGCTGGCGCCATATGTCAGCGAACTGGAGGAAGCGTCGTGAAGCGCGCCGGCCTTATCCTTGCAGCGGCCCTCGCGCTGACCGGCTGTGCCACCACGGCCGATCTCGGGAACCAGCGGGTGATCAACGTCGAGGCCGATGCCAGCCCGGCCAGCGCAGTGCTCTCGCCCAACATGACCAGCTTGGTGAGCCGCACCAGCCCGTCCTACGTCACCCTGATCGTGCACGAATCGCTGCCGCGCGGGCACTCCGGCATCGACCTCCTGCCCGAGGCCCTGACCTCGGGCAGCGGCTTCGTCGTCGATCGCGCAGGCCATGTGGTGACCGCCGGCCATGTGGGCCTGGAAAAGGGCTTCACGGTCGATGCCACCGGCGCCGACGGGCGACTCTATCGCGGCAAGGTGGTGAGCATCTCGCGTTCACCCGACATGGCCCTGATCGAGCTGTCGGATTTCTCCGAACCGCCAGTCGAGCCGGCGGCGAGCCCGTGCATGCGGCCGAACCAACCGGTGTTCTCGCTCGGCAAGCCGCACGCCCACGGCGACACCGCCCGCATCGGAACGGTGGAATCCATGAGCTTCGGACGGCCCGTCAGCTACAGCGGTTTCGGCTACAATGATGCCATCGTGCTTGCCATGAGCACGCGCAAGGGCGAATTGGGCGGCCCGTTGTTCGACGCGCACGGCGAACTGACCGGCATGCTGGTCTCCACCCTGTCGGATGGTAACGGCCGCCCGCTCAACCTCGCGCACGCCATCTCGACGCCGAACCTTGCTCGCTTCCTGTGCGCCAACACCTCCTGCTCGCCGCGCTGGCAGTCGCTCAGCCGCTCCAGCACCAAGCGCTGCCCAGCGGCGTGAGCCCCTCGCCCGTCAGGGCATGAGGACGGTCGAGCCGGTGGTCTTCCTCGCTTCGAGATCGCGGTGCGCCTGGGCGGCATCGGCGAGGCCATAACGCTGGTTGACCTCGATCTTCACCTTGCCGCTTGCCACCATGTCGAAGAGATCGGCGACATTGGCCTGCAAGGCATCGTCGCTCGCCACATAAGTCATGAGCGTGGGGCGGGTGAGATAGAGCGAGCCCTTGGCGGAGAGAACGCCGGTGTCGAAATTGCGCACCGGGCCGGAAGCGTTGCCGAAGCTCACCAGCAGGCCGCGGGGTTCGAGGCTGTCGAGCGAGGCCGCGATGGTGGCCTGGCCGACGCCGTCATAGACCACCGGCACGCCCTTGCCACCGGTCAGCTCGCGCACCCGCGCGGCGACGTCCTCGCTGGAATAGTTGATGACATGGGTATAGCCGTGGGCGCGGGCGAGCTCGGCCTTTTCCTCCGAACCGGCGGTGCCGATGGCGGTGGCGCCCAGCGCCTTCAGCCATTGCCCGGCAATGAGCCCGACGCCGCCCGCCGCGGCATGGAAGAGCACGGTGTCGCCGGGCTTGACCGCATAGGTCTCGCGCAACAGATAGCGCGCTGTCATGCCTTTCAGCATCATCGCCGCCGCGGTATCGTCGGCAATGGCGTCGGGCAGCTTGGAGACGCGGTTTGCCGGCGCGTTGCGCACCTGGGCATAGGCCCCGATCGGTCCCGCGCCGTAGGCGACGCGATCGCCCACTTTCAGATTGCTCACCCCATCGCCCACCGCCTCGACGATACCTGCCGCCTCGAGGCCAATGCCTGAGGGCAACGGCAGCGGATAAAGTCCGCTGCGATGGTAGGTGTCGATGTAGTTGAGGCCGATGGCGGTATGCCTGATCTGCACCTCGCCCTTGCCCGGGGCGGACACGTCCACATCTTCGTACTTCAGCACCTCCGGCCCGCCGGCGGTGTAGAAACGAATGGCTTTCATGGCGTCTTCATCCTTTCAGGTCTCAGGAGCGGGGCGCAGCGCTTGCCGCATCGGGCTACCGCCAACGGTTATTGCCAAGCCAATTTACCGGCTGCTAGTTTGAGGACAAGGGGTTGAAGGCCCATCATTCCGCCTGATGCCCGCCAACCCGCCAACTTCTCCGGTTCCATGACCTATTGCATCAATCCGGCCGTCAAGGCCACCATTACGCCCCCTATTGCCGAAGCCTTCTCGTGGATACCGTCAACTCGGCGCGAACGGGCGTTTCTCAACCTCAGCCAGGCGGTGCCGGGCTATCCACCGGCCGAGGCGCTGCAGGCCCATATCGCATCGCTCGCCGCGCACCGGGCAACCAGTTTCTACACCGACATTCTCGGCATACCGCCCTTGCGGGCCGCACTTGCCCGGCGCATGGCGGGTGCTGAAGGCGATGTGGCAGCCGGGGATGTGGCCATCACCGCCGGTGGCAACCAGGCCTTTTGCATGGCGATGAATGCCATCGCACGGCCGGGCGACAATGTCATTATCCCCATGCCGGTGTTCTTCAATCACCAGATGTGGCTGGAGATGATGGGTATCGAGGCGCGGCTGCTCGCCAGCGATCCCGCCCTGCCCTTGCCCGACCCCGAAGCCGCGGCAGGGCTGATTGATCATCGCACCCGCGCCATCGTGCTGGTCTCGCCCAACAACCCCACCGGTGCGGTCTATCCGCCGGGGTTGATCGCGGCGCTCTACGAGCTGTGCGAGACGCACGGCATCGCGCTGGTGATGGACGAGACCTATCGTGACTTCACCGGGGGGACGGCAGTGCCGCACTCGCTCTTCACCCTGCCCGGCTGGCGCGACACCTTCATCCAGCTGTTCAGCTTTTCCAAATCCTATTCCATGACCGGCTACCGAGTGGGCTCTGTCCTCGCCCATCCCCGCCTCATCGCCGAGATCGAAAAGCTGGTCGACTGTGTCGCCATCTGCGCCCCGCATATCAGCCAGGACGCCGCGCTCTTTGCGCTGGAGGAGCTGGACGACTGGCTGGCGGAAAAGGTCGAATTGATGGCCAAGCGCCTCAAGGCCATCGACGCCGCTCTCGCCCACCCCGAGCTTGCCTATGAGCGGGTGACGTCCGGGGCGTTCTTCTCATGGGTGCGCCATCCCTTCCCCGACAGACCAGCCCGCGAGGTGGCGCGCACGCTGGCCGGGCGGCACGACCTGCTGGTGCTGCCGGGAAGCATCTTCGGGCCCGGCCAGGAGCACATGCTGCGGCTCGCCTTCGCCAATGCCGAGGCCGGCGACATGGCCGAGGTGGCACAGCGCCTGATCGAAAGCCAGCGTGACGGAGGTCAGACGCTCTGATGCTTCGACGATTCCAGAATTGACCAATTACAAATCGGGGCCCAACCCAGCACCGCATGAATCCCTCGCGCGCCATAACGCTCAAGCTGGTCTCGGTGCTGGTGTTCACGCTGATGTCGACCTGCATCAAGGCGGTCTCGCCGCAAATCCCGCCGGGCGAAGCGGTGTTCTTCCGTTCCTTCTTCGCGCTGGTGCCGATCATCTCCTACCTCGCCTATGAGGGCCGGCTGGCGACGGCGCTCGTCACTGCCAACCCGGCGGGGCATCTGTGGCGCGGCGTGTTCGGCGGGCTCGCCATGGGCCTCAACTTCCTGGCGCTGGGGCTTTTGCCGCTGCCGGAGGTGATCGCCATCGGCTACGCCTCGCCGCTGCTGGCCACCATCTTCGCCGCCATCTTCCTCAGCGAGACGGTGCGGCTCTATCGCTGGAGTGCCGTCATCGCCGGCCTCGTGGGGGTGCTGGTAGTCCTGACGCCGCGGCTTACCTTGTTGTCCGCGGGCAGCGCGAGCGGACCGGAGCTGATCGGTGTGATCGCCGTCCTTACCGCGGCAACCTTTGGTGCCGCCGCCATGGTGACGGTGCGCCGGCTGGTGCAGGTCGAACGCACGCCGACGATTGTGTTCTATTTCTCCGTGTTCACCACTGTCGCGTCGCTCTTTACCATCCCTTTCGGTTGGCCGGTTCCGGACGGCTGGCAGGCGGCGATCCTGATATCGGCGGGGCTTCTCGGCGGTATCGGCCAAATCCTGCTCACCGAGAGCTATCGCCATGGTGATACCTCGACCATTGCCCCGTTCGAATACACCTCGATCCTGTTCGGCCTGGCGATCGGCTATTACCTCTTCGACGAGTTGCCAACGCCGGTAATGCTCGCGGGCGTCGCCATCGTCATCGCGGCGGGCATGTTCATCATCTACCGCGAGCACCAGCTTGGCCTGGAGCGGGCGCGCTCACGCAAGGTGGTCACGCCGCAAGGGTAATCACGGCGGGCATCAATGACTTCCTGCGCCACGGCGGATGCGGGGTGGAGCCCACCGACCATCGTCATGCGCGGGCTGCGACCCGCGTATCCTTTTGGATAGCGGCGTATGGGGTGAGAAAAGGATGGCCGGGTCTAGGCCCGGCCATGACGGGAGAGGAAGCCGGACCCGGGAGCTGCCAGCATCGGCCCCGTTACTCAGGCAATCCCGCCTTCAGCAATGCTTCGCGGTGATGGGCACGGTCGCTTTCCAGGCGGTAGTGCAGCGTGTCGAGATAGGCGGCGACGGAAAAGTCAGGGTCGGCGGCAAGCACGCTCTTGGCGTGGTTCTCGGCCGCCTGCTCTTCGCCCTGCATGGCCGCACAGGCCGCGAGGAAAGCATGATGGAACTTATCGGGTCGGCTGATGCGGCGGAAGGCATCGCTCGCCTCGCCATAGCGTCGGGCGACGAAATAGGCCCGGCCCAGATGGTTCCAGAAGCGCTCGGGATGATGCGGGTTGAGGCGCATCGCCTTCTTTGCCCACTCGATGCCCTTTTCCGGCAGGCCCATCCAGGTATAGAGTTCGCCTTGCTGCACCACGATGAGATCGTAGTTGGGGTTGAGGGCAAGGCCACGCTCCTGATGATATGCGGCCCCGTCATGGTCGCTGCGTGAGAGGTGCACCGCCGCCTGGATTCGATGCATGTCGGCGTCGTTCTCGTCGAGCGCCATGGCAACCTTCAATTGGTCGTTCACAAGCTGCCACGCGGCGTCGCGGTCATCGCACCAGTCATAGACCCAGGACTGACCCACGATGCAGGCCTTCCAGGCATGGGCATGGGCATAGTCGGGATCGAGCGCGATGGCCTGGTCGATCAGCTTCTGGGCCTCGTTGTTGTCCTCCTTGGTGGAGCGGTGATGGAGAATCTTGGCGGTCATCACCAGTTCGTAGGCGGCCATGTTGTCGGGCGTCTTGCGCTTAATGCGGTCCTGCGAGGCCGCCTCCAGGCGGCCGGGCAAGGTTGCCGCAATCGACGACGTGACCTCGTCCTGGATGGCGAAGATGTCCTCCAGGTCGCGATCGAAGCGCTCAGCCCAGATATGCTTGTCGCGGGCGGCATCGATGAGCTGCACGGTGATGCGCACACGGTTGCCCGCCTTCCTGACGCTGCCTTCAACCACATAATTGACATTGAGGGTCTTGGCCACCTCCTGCACGTTCACCGCCTTGCCCTTGTAGACGAAGGTGGAGTTGCGCGAGATGACGATGAACTCCTTGAAGCGCGACAGCTCGGTGAGGATGTCCTCGGTGAGGCCGTCGGCGAAGAACTCCTGGTCGGGATCGCCGCTCATGTTGGCAAAGGGCAGGACAGCGATGGAGGGCGGTTCAACCTCATCGGCGGGCCGGACGGGAACCACGTTCCTGGTGGCGGCGGCCTCATCGAGGATCAGCCGGTAGGTATGTATGGGCCGCTCGATGTTCTTGACCTGCTGCTCGCCCATGTCCTCGAACTTCACATCGAGCTTGCCGCCGAGCTGGTCATGTACTGCGCCCGAAACGCAGATGCCGCCGGGCTCGGCGAGTTGCTCCAGCCGCGCGGCGACATTGACACCGTCGCCGAAGACATCGCCTTGATCGACGAGGACGTCACCGAGATTGATGCCGATGCGCAGGCGCATGCGGTGGTCGGGTTCGACGTCGGCATTGCGCCGCGCCAGGCGAAGCTGGATCTCCAAGGCGCACCTGACGGCATCGACCACGCTTGAAAATTCCACCAGCATGCCGTCGCCGGTGGTCTTGATCATGCGCCCGACATTCTTGGCAATTGCCGGATCGATGAGTTCCAGTCGATGGGCTTTGAGTTGGGCAAGCGTCCCCACCTCGTCGAGCTCCATGAGACGGCTGTAGCCGACCACGTCTCCGACCAGGATGGCCATCAGGCGCCGCCTGCTTTCAGGACCGTTCATCGCCGCCGAATTTGCCTTTCTGGTGCTGTCGAGAACGAGGTGGCATCTTATGCCGCGAACCACAAGTTTACTACCGGATAGCGACGCGGGTGGCTATGATAAGTCAAAGGGCGGTGTCGACCGCTGCCGGCGTGAGCAAGGTTGGTGCGACGTGCTTTTAGGGTGCATCGGGGATGACTTTACCGGCTCGAGCGATGTGGGCAACACATTGAGCCGCGCGCGTATGCGGGTGGTGCTCTATGCCGGCGTGCCCGATGCGGCCGCCGGCGGCGATGTGGAGGCCGGGGTGGTGGCGCTCAAGTCGCGCACCACGCCGGCAAGCGAAGCGGTGGAGCAATCGCTCGCCGCACTCGCTTGGCTCAGGGCCCAGGGCTGCCGGCAGTTCCTGTTCAAATACTGCTCAACCTTCGATTCGACCCCTCAAGGCAATATCGGGCCGGTGGCCGATGCTCTCATCGATGCCCTCGGGGCCGACCGGGTGATCGTATGTCCGGCATTTCCAGCGACCGGGCGCACGCTGTATCAGGGGCATCTCTTCGTCAACGACCGGCTGCTGTCGGAATCGGGCATGGAGCGCCATCCCCTCACCCCCATGACCGATCCCGACATCCGCCGCTGGCTCGCCCGCCAGGCGCGCCACCGGGTCGGCCATGTCGGCTTCGCAATCGTGGCGCAGGGCACCCACGCCATCCGCGCCGGCCTCGATGGCGAGCAGGCCGCTGGCCGTGACCTGATTGTGGTGGATGCGGTCAGGGACGAGGACCTCCTCGCCATCGGGCGGGCGGCGGCGGACCTGCCGCTCGTCACCGGCGGCTCCGGCATCGCGCTGGGCCTGCCTGAGAACTTCCGCAAGGCGGGGCTGTTGACGCCGGGCGAGCGGCGCTGGGCGGGCGCGGGCGGGCCCGCCATCGTACTTTCGGGGTCGTGCTCGACGGCGACGCGGGCGCAGGTGGCGCGCTACCGCCAGACCCATCCGGCGCTCGAGATCGATGCCGAGGCGGTGATCGGCGGCCGTCTCGATGCGCGCGAGGTGGCGGACTGGCTGATGCGCCGCAAGGACGAGGCGCCGCTCGCCTATTCCTCGGCCGACCCGCAAGCCGTCGCCGCCATCCAGGAGCACCACGGGCGCGACAAGGCGGCCGGGGCGGTCGAAGCGCTGTTCGCCGAGACGGCGCGCCTTGTGGCGGCCGAAGGGGCAAACCGCCTCGTGGTCGCCGGCGGCGAGACCTCGGGCGCGGTGGTCGGCGGTCTCGACATCAAGGCGATGGAGATCGGCCCGGAGATCGACCCCGGCGTACCGGCACTCAAGGTACGCGGGCGCAACATGGCGCTGGCGCTCAAGTCCGGGAACTTCGGAGCGGAGGATTTCTTCGCCAAGGCTGTGGCATTGCTGGGAGAGTGCTGATGGCACGGTTTTCCGCCAATCTCGGCTTCCTGTGGACGGAGCTGCGGCTTCCCGATGCCATTGCGGCTGCGGCCAACGCGAGCTTCGATGCGGTCGAATGCCACTGGCCCTATGGCGTGCCGGCGGGTGAGACGGCAGCGGCCCTGTCGGCGGCGGGACTCGCCATGGTCGGGCTCAACACGGTGCGCGGCAACGTCGAGGCGGGCGACATGGGGCTTTCAGCGCTCACGGGGCGCGAGGCCGAAGCGCGCGCCGCTATCGACCAGGCGCTCGATTACGCGGCGCAGACGGATACGCGCAACGTACATGTGATGGCCGGGATCGCCGAGGGCGGCCAGGCGAAAAGGACCTTCCTCGACAATCTCGCTTATGCCGCAGAGCGGGCGCGGGCGCATGACATCGGCATTATCATCGAACCGCTCAATCATCGCGACGCGCCGGGCTATTTCCTCAAACGGTCGGACGATGCGGCGGGGCTCATCGGCGAGTTGGGCGAGCCCAATGTGCGCATGATGTTCGATTGCTACCATGTACAGATCATGGAGGGCGACCTGATCCGGCGGCTGCAGCGGCACCTGGCGCTCATCGGCCATATCCAGATCGCCGCCGTCCCCTCCCGGCGCGAGCCCGACGAGGGCGAGATCGCCTATGAGCGGCTGATCGGGGAGATCGACCGCATGGGCTATTCAGGCTTCATCGGCGCCGAATACCGCCCGCGCGGTACAACGGATGAAGGACTTGGGTGGCTCCAGGCTTTCAGGCACGCGAGCCGGTGACCGTCCCCCTTCCTTCTGCCGCGAGGCAAGAGGGATTTGCGGATAGATCGGCCACCCTCTCCACCCCGGGGGGCGTGAAGGCGAAACGGCGTCGCGGTGGGGGTTGAGGGAGGCTCGCGCCAAGGGAGGTGAAGGCGCTCCGCCTCTGCTGCTGCATCAGCCCCCGCCTTTTTCCTCCCCTATGCGGGGGAGGACGTGTTGCAGCTCATTCCACCGCGCCCTTGCCGGAGGTGTCCTCGTCACCCTTAGGGGTCACGTCGAGCACCCGCGCGCGGCCGGTGATCTTCGCCGGCTCGGCCTTGCAGTCCTTCATGCACGGCTCGTGCTGGCCGGCATATTGCGGCTCTTCGTGACGGGTGTCGGCAATGAAGTTCGCCTCGTTGGGCAGATGGATGGAGGTAAAGTTCTTCTTCGACAGATCGAAATTCTCGTCCGTCTCGATGTCGTTGAGATAGAGCAGGTAGGCGGTGAGCGCATAGACATCGTCATTCGACAGCGAGCGGGCATTGCCGAAGGGCATGGCGCGGCGCACATAGTCGTAGACGGTGGAGAGATATGGCCAGTAGGAGCCGATGGTCTTTTCCGGCCTCTCGTCCTTGAGGCTGCCCTGGCCGCCCGCCAGCACCGGCCAGCGCCCCACCCCTTCGCCGAAGTCGCCATGGCAAACGGCGCAGTTCTCGGTGAAGAGCTGCTCGCCCTGGGCGACGGTGCCGTGGCCCTCGGGCAGGCCCAGACCGTCCGGGCGCACGTCGATATTCCAGGCCGCGACCTCATCGGGCGTCGCCTTGCGCCCCAAATGATAGATGCCGTGGGCAGGCACCGGCACCTTGGTGGCGTCGGCGAAGGTGGCCATCACCTTTTCCTCCGGCACCGCCTCCTTGACAGGCGCCGTTGTGGAGGTGCCATCGGGCGCAAAGGCCGACAGGTAGGCTATGACGTCGGCGATCTCCTGCGGCTTCTTGAGGCCCGCAAAGGTCATGCGCGTGCCGTCCACCATGCCCTTGGGGTGGTGAAGGAAGCGGGTGAGCGTTTCCTCGCTCCACACGAGGCCGCCTTCGCCGACATTGATCATGGCTTGCGAGTAATCGTAGTCGGGCGCGGTCGCCGCCTTGCGGCCGATAACGCCATTGAGCTCGGGGCCGACGCGATTGCGGGCGCCAACGCCAATATTGTGGCAGGCGGCGCATTTGCGGAAAATCTTGCCACCGGCCGCGATGTCGCCTGCCGCCTGAGCCGCCGGAGCAAAGGCAAGGGCGGCGCCTGCCGCCAGCATGAGGCCGATCAGGCCATTACGAAATCTCGACATTTTCCACTGTCCCGTCCGACTTCACATGCCAGGTCTGGATGCCGTTGTTGTGATAGATGGAGTTGACGCCACGCGCGGCGCGCAGCTCGTCCTTGGTGGGCTGGACGAAGCCTGCCTCGTCGATGGCGCGCGACTGGATGAGGAGCGGCGATCCGTCCCAATCGAAATCGACATAGAAGCGGTGCAGCGCCTTGGGAAGGGATGGCCCCTCGATACGCGCGGTTATCCAGTTGCGCCCGCCATCGATCGTCACATCCACGCGCTTGATGGTGCCCTGGCCCGACCAGGCAAGCCCCGAGAGCACCGTCTGGCCGCGGCCGTGGACGATCGGCGCCTGCGGGCTGGGGCTGGTGATGACCGATTTCACGTCCATCGACCAGGTGAAGCGGCGCGCCTTGCCGTCGGCGAGGAGGTCGGTGTATTTCGAGGTTTCCTCGCGCAGCTGCCACGGCTTGTCGCCCACCTCAATGCGGCGCAGCCACTTGATCCACATGTTGCCTTCCCAACCCGGCACCACCAGGCGCAACGGGTAGCCCTGCTCCGGGCGCAGCGCCTCGCCGTTCATGGCATAGGCGATGAGGCAGTCATCGAGCGCCTTATTCATGGGGATGGAGCGGGCCATCTCGGCGGCATCGGCACCCTCGGCCAGCACCCAGCCGGGGTTGCCCTTGATGCCCGCCTCTTGCAGCACATGGCGCAGGGTGACGCCGGTGTACATGACGCAATGCACCATGCCGTGGGTGTACTGGCAGCCGTTCAACTGGGCGCCGCGCCATTCCATGCCGGAATTGGCGGCGCATTCGAGGAAGTAGACGCGGTCGGTGCGAGGAAAACGCTTTAGGTCGGCCACGGTGAAGACGAGCTCGGTGTCGACAAGGCCGTTGACCATCAGCCGGTGCATGGCCGGATCGATCTCGGCGATGCCGGCGTGATGGCGCTCGAAGCACAGGCCGTTGGGGGTGATGATGCCATCGAGCGCGTGCAGCGGAGTGAAGCTCACCGAGCTCCTGGTGTCGGCGGTGAGCCATTCGACGTTGCGGCGGATGACGTGCTTCTCATAGGGCGAGGGATGGCCGTAAGGGCGCTCGGCCACGCCGTCGCCGGGATAGCGGTTCCAGTCCTGGATCTCGGTGATGACCGGATCACCGGCGGCGCCGGCGGCGTGGGCCCCGGTCAGGCCGGCGGCCGCAGCGGCACCGGAGGCGGCCAGTCCGCGGGTGAGAAACTGGCGCCGGGTGGTGCTTGTTCCGGCCTGTTTGCGGGAGTGTTCGTCGTCGTTCATGTCGTTCTCCGCAAGCGTTCGAACCTTCATTCAGCCGGTTACCCGGGCGATGGCGCGATCCTCGATCTTCACCTCGGGCCGGGCCTTGAGATAGCTCTCCATCACGTCCCAGATTGCCGGTCCCTCGGTGTCCTCATTCACCGAGGCCCAGCCGGCGACCACATAGTCGCGGGCTGCATCGATGGGCTTGCTGGTCTTCAGGAGCGTCATGTCGGAAATGCGCTGGCCGATGGGCTTCGAAGTGTCGATGGCGTAGCTCATGCCGCCGAGACGCACCATGTCGCCGCCCTGCTGGTAATAGGGATCGGGGTTGAACAGGTTGTCAGCCACGTCCTCCATGATGTCCTTGATGAGTTTGCCGGACATGGTCTGGCGGTAGGCGGCCGGGTAGGTGATGGCGCAGGAGCCGTAGAGGTCCTCGACCGTGATGTCATCGCCCGGCAACAGGCACGGACCCCAGCGGAAGCCGGGCGAGAGCGCGATCTCGGCATCGCGCACTGACAGAAGCGCATCGCAGAAGAGATCGTCCATCGAGCCGTTGAAGTTGCCGCGCCGGTAGAGAAGGCTGTCGGTGCGGCCGACCACGCGCTTGAGTTCGGAGGCAAAGGGCGCGCGCACCTTGTCGATGACCGCGGCCACTTCGGCATCGGGCGTGATGACATCGGCAAAGACGGGGATGAGGCGGTAGCGGAAGTCCTTCACCTCGCCTGCCTGAACGTCGAGGTCGAGGCGGGAGACGAACTTGCCGTTCGAGCCGGTGGCGACAAGCAGCGTCTTGCCCACCTTCTCCGGCACCGGAATGGCATCGTGGGTGTGGCCGGTGAGGATGACGTCGATGCCTTCCACCCGCGCGGCGAGCTTGCGGTCGACGTCAAAGCCGTTGTGCGACAGGAGCACCACGAGGCCGGCGCCGCCGGCGCGGGCGGCCTCCACATGCCTGGCGATCCCGTCCTCGCGGATGCCGAACGACCAGTTGGGGAACATCCACGAGGGATTGGCGATGGGGGTATAGGGAAAGGCCTGGCCGATGACGGCGACCTTCACACCGCCGCGCTCAAACGTCTTCATGGCCGGAAAGGCCGGCTCCTCCCATTCCTTGTCGAAGATGTTGGCGCCAAGGAAGGGGAACGGCAGGCTATCAACGATCTCCTTCACCCGCTCGGCCCCGAGGGTGAACTCCCAATGGCCGGTCATGGCGTCGATGCCGATGGTATTCATCACCTCGACCATGTCCTGGGCGCCCGTCTTGAGGGCGGTGAAGCTGCCCTGCCAGGTATCGCCGCCGTCGAGCACCAGCATGTTGGCGCCGCGCTCGGCGCGCATGTGGGCGATAACGCGCGCCACCCGGTCCATGCCGCCCATGCGCCCGTACTTGCGCGCCAGGGCGACGAAATCGACCGAGGTGAGCGCATGGGCCTCGGGCGAGCCGGGAGTGAGGCCATAGTGCTTGAGATAGTCCGCGCCGGTTATGTGCGGCGGCAAGCCCTTCATGGCGCCAACGCCGAGATTGACCGATGGCTCGCGGAACCACACCGGCTTCAACTGGGCATGGATATCGGTGATGTGGGCGATGGTGACATTGCCGAAGGGCTTGAAGTCGAGCAGCGCCGCCTCGCTCAGCTTCTGCTCGGCGAACAGACGCGCCGGGCTGCCGCCGATGGCCGCCACGGCCGCAAGGGCCCCGATGAACTCGCGTCGTGAAACCATTGCCTATCTCAATACCTCACCTCGCCCGCGCCCGCCGGGGCGCGAAGCGACAACGTTCTTTGCGCATGAACCAGACGATCTGCCGGCTATTGCCGCACGGCTGGCGTCTCGATCGACAGGCCCGTACCGCGCCAGGTGACGTAAACCTCGAGCGCCATCAGCTCGTCCGAAAACGCCTTTGGAATCTCGGCGCGCGTATCGCGTACACAGCCGCGGAAGCGGTTCATCACAGAAACCACATGCCCGACCTTCAAGCGATAGGTGGGAAAGCCGTTGATTTGTCCCTGGCTCAGATGGTCGGCGCGGATGTGCTTGCCCATGTTGACTTCGTGGCACGAGGCGCACGAGAGATTGAGCTGGCCGGTGCGCAGGTAATAACGCTCCTTGCCCTTCTCCCACCACGCCTTCATGTCGCCTTGCGACAGGTCGATGTGCATGGGCATGCCCAGCGACTGGTGCTTGACATAGGTGACAAGCGCCCTCTGGTCGCTGGCATCGAACTTGTAGGGCGCGGCACCCATGTTCTTCTCGCGGCAGTTGTTGATGCGCAATGCGAGATCGATGGGACGCTTGGAGGCGGCATCCCACTTGGGATAGCTGGCCCCGACGCCCTTCATGCTTTTGGCCGCTTCGCCGTGGCACGACGCGCAGGACTTGCCGGCCGTGCCATCGACGGTGTTCCAAACTTCTTCGCCCTGTTCCACGGCAAGCATGCCGGGATTCTCGAATGAATCGGTTTCGACCGCGCGCGTTTCCTTTTCGCGGAACAGCCAGCCCGACAGGACTTCCTTGAAGGGATGGCCTTCAGGCGCCTTGGCACGACTGGTCATCTCGACGCCGTCGATCACCAGCTTGTCGCTCACCGGGTCGGCCAGCGCCGCGACCGATGCAAGGCCGGTCAGCGATGAACACAAAAGCGCTGATGCGATAATCCTCGTCTTCACACGTGTTCCCTCCGCATTGCGGCGCCGGCGGATACATGGCCCGCCAGCTGATCCCGCCGGTGTCAATTGACCTCGATTGAGCGCTCGGTCTCGTAGACCGAATCGTCATCGTCGACCCAGGTGAACTTGAAGGTGCCGCTTTCGGCCACCCTGGCGTTGAACTCGAAATAGGGATTGGCCGAGATCGCCGGCTCGATATCGCAGGAGAACACCGGCTTTCCGTTGAACTCGCAGGCGAACTTGTTGATGATCTCGCGCGGGATGATCTTGCCGTCCTTGCCCTTGCGCTGACCCGATTCCATCTTATGCGAAATGAGCGTCTTGATGGTGATCACCTCGTCCTTGGCAGCGGACTTGGGGACCCTGACGCGGGGTTTTGGCTTAGCCATTGCTGTTTTCCGTTCCTTTTCCTCGGAGCCTCGATCAGCCGCCGCAGCCGCCGATGGTGACCTTGACCAGCTTTTTGTCCATGAAGACGGAGCCGTCGCTCATCTTTGCCACGGCGATCACGTTCTGGGTCTTGGCGAGGCGCATGCGGGTCGAGGCCGCAGCGATGCCGCTCATGGGAGTGAAGTTGAAGGTGATGACCCCCGGGTTGGGATTGCTTTCGGCCAGCAGCATTACCGCCACCACGTGGTCGTCGGCCGTCATCGGGCTGTCCACCGAGACCGAAACCGGCACCGTGTTGCCGTTCTCGGCGATCTCCGGCGCGGTCAGGCTGATCTTGCCGGTCCCCGGTGTCTTGCCGCCGGCAAAGGCCATGAGGCTCTTTTCGGATTCCTCCGGCGTGGCGAAGGCCGGCCGGCCGCCCGCCCCCGACAGCGCCAGGACCGCGGCGCCGGCTGTGAGGGCAAGCACATCGCGTCTCGTCAGTTTCATGCTATTATCGTCCTTTCCCATGCCGGCTAGTTCTTGAGGGTCGAAAGGTAAGCCACCACGTCCTCGACCTGCTGGGCCGAGAGGATGGTCTTGCCCTTGAATTTCTCGGCGACGTTCTGGCCCACCTTGAGGCTGTAGAAGCCCGGCATCACCGTTTCGGGGCCGAATACCGCCTTGGAGTTGACGACGATGGCGCGCAGCTGATCGGGCGACCAGCGCTCCGCCACCCCGTCAAGCGCCGGGCCAACATTGCCGTGGAAGAGCTGCTTGGCCATGGCCTTGTTGGCATGACAGGCAAGACAGTTGCCCTGTTTCTTGCTCATGAAGACTTTCGCCCCCGCCCCGGCATCGCCGGCCGTGCCGGTGAGCGAGGCCTGGACCATGTTGTCGGCGAACTTGACGTCGTCGGGCGCCACGTCGGCCGCCAGAACGGTCGTCGGCAGGCTGAACGCCAAGCCGACCGCAAGCGTTATCGTTGCCTTGTTCATAAAGTGTCGTTCCCTCCGCCCATATGTCGGTTTTGTCCCGACCATTATTCGCGAAATTGCAGCCTAAACCGGCCTTGCATCACATTCAATGCAAAAATTGCATTTCTTGCATATAATTTTGGCGCGAACCTCAATCGGTGTTCACCTGACCGGCGGTGGTGCGCTCGCGAATGCGACGGGCGTGGTAGCGTTGAAAGCCTTCCTTGCCCGCATAACCCTTCTCACGGACCCAGGTGAACATGTCGAGGAAAGTTCCCTTGGAAAATGCGCCGGGCATCACTGCGACGGCGGCGTCGGCGGCAGTGATGCCCTCAGGCGCGGTCTCAGGCATGAACAGGATGGTTGGCGTGAAGAGTATGCGCCAGCGGCGCGCCGCGGTCTTTTCGGTGAGGGTCTTGCCGTCGAGATCGGTTACCTCTTCGTCGCCATAGAGGTTGTACTGCACCATGATGAAATTGGCTTTGATGTAGTCGCGCACCTTGGGGTCGGCGAGGACCTGTTCGTGCACCTTCTTGCAATAGGGGCAGCCAGCCTGTTCGTAGATGATGGCAAGGCCCTTGCCTTCCCGGCGCGCGGCGTCGATGTCCTCGCGCATGTCGCGGAAGGTGATGGAGAACCAGTCCTCCTTGTGCAGGCCATCATCGCCCATGGTGAAGGCGGCGGCCGGCAGCGTCATGGCCGCGCCCAGCGCCAGGGTCAAAAGGGTTCGTCTCAACATGGCTCTTCCTCCTCAGCCAATCCTCGACAGTGCCGGAAAGGTCTCGAGCAGCCAATAGGAAATGGCCGGGACCTGGCCGGAAACGAACAGCGCGCCCATGACCAGCATCAGTACGCCGACGGCGATCTCGACCTTGCGCATATGCGGGCGCATGCGCCGGGTCCAGCCGACGAAGCTGGCGGAAAAGGCCGCAGCCACGATGAACGGCAAGCCGATGCCGAGCGAGTAGGCCGCCAGCAGCAGGCCGCCTCGCGAAACGGTCTGCCCGGCGCCCGCCAGAAACAGGATGCCGGCAAGCACGGGTCCCACGCAGGGCGTCCAACCAAAGGCAAAGGCGAGCCCCAGGACATAGGCCACGATCGGGTTGGACGGCTTGACGGCGAGGTGAAAGCGCGCCTCGCGGTTGAGCAGCGCGATGCGGAAGACCCCGAGAAAATGCAGGCCCATGATGATGATAACAATACCGGCCGCCACCGACAGGATGCCGAAATAGCCGGCCAGCGCCTTGCCGAAGGCCGAGGCCGTCATACCCAGCCCCACGAAAACGGTGGAAAAGCCGGCAACGAAAAGAAGCGTTGCCACCAGGATGCGGCGGGCCCTGGCGCTGCCGGGCTCGGCCTCGCGCAGATCCTCGGCATTCATGCCCGCCAGGTAGGCGAGATAAAGCGGCACAACGGGGAGAACGCACGGCGAGACGAAGGACAGGAGTCCCCCGGTAAAGGCCGCCCACACGCCCACATCGAACATTGTGCCTGGAACCCTCGCCCTTCGGCCCGGCGGCAATTTTGCCGCACCCGGCGATGAAGGCTGGGAAATATATTCGAAGAATGATATATATGACAATGATTATTCGGGATCGGTTCGGCATGAACAGGACTGCGTTCGGACGATGGGTGTTGGCGGCCATCGCCATGTTGGTGGCGGCCGGCGCCGCGCACGCGGCCGAGCTCGTCGTCATGCAGCAGCCAGGCTGCGCCTGGTGCGCACGCTTCGAGGCCGAGATCGCGCCGGCCTATGCCAACAGCGAGGAGGGCCGGCGGGCCCCCTTGCGGCGGGTCGACATCACCCGCCAATTGCCCACCGATCTCGCCGCCGTGGCCCCTGAACATTTCACGCCGACTTTCGTGCTGGTGGACAAGGGCATCGAAGTGGCGCGGCTGCGCGGCTATCCGGGCGATCAGTTCTTCTGGTTCCTCATCGACGACATGCTGAAGAAGCTGCCGGCGGCGCCCGGCAAGGCGGGCGGGTGATGCGGCGTGGCCAATTTGACGCCCGCCGGCTTCGGCGTTATGCCGTGGCGCACACCGGCATCGAGACCGTTTGGAGACTTTTATGAGCCTGCCCAAGTTCAAGAGCGACGCAGCACCGGCCGAGTTCGAGGTTCTGCTCAACCAGGCGCGCAAGGCATCCGACCTGTTGAAGGCGCTGTCGCACGAGAACCGGCTGTTGATCCTGTGCCTTTTGGCGGAAGGCGAAAAGTCGGTCTCCGAGCTGGAAGAGATCATGAACCTGCCGCAGGCCGCCGTCTCGCAACAGCTCGCCCGCCTGCGCTTCGACCGGCTGGTGAACACGCGGCGCGACGGGCGCTCGATCTATTACAGCATCGCCAACAAGGAGGTCTCGTCGGTGATCGAGACCCTTTACGGCCTGTTCTGCGCACCGGTCAGGGACGGCCGCAGCGAGAATTGAAGCGTCGGGCGCATTACTTCATCCGCCAGCCAGTACGGCATCAATGAAATTGAAAACCTCGCGCGCTTCGCATAGGCTCGCGAGTGCTTCCTTTTGACAGTTGGGGTGACCGGATGGACAGCATCGATACCGGTTGGCTGCTTGCCGGCGGTGGCCTCGTGGTCGGCGCGATCATGGGGGCGGTGGCGCGGCTCGAGCATTTCTGCACCCTTTCGGCCCTCGAACGGCGCTGGTACGCGGGCGACAGCCATGGCCTCAGGAGCTGGATGCTGGCGGCGGTCGTCGCCATTGCCGTCACCCAGGCGCTGATGCTGAGCGGCACCATCGATCTCACCTCGTCCTTCTATCTGTCGCCCGCCTTCGGCCTGACCGGCGCCGTCATCGGCGGCCTTGCCTTCGGCTTCGGCATGGCGCTTGTGGGGACCTGCGGGTTCGGTGCCCTGGTGCGCCTGGGCGGCGGCAGCCTGAAGTCGCTGGTGGTGCTGCTGGTGCTCGGCCTGTCGGCACTGGCGGCACAGCGGGGCCTGGTGGCGCAGGGCCGCGTCCACCTGGTGGACAATCTCGCCCTCGATCTCGGCTTTGCCGGCGACCAGTCGGCAGGCGGCGTCGCCTCGGCGCTCGCCGGGCATGACCTGCACGCGGCCATGGCCGTTCTCGTGGTGGCGGGGCTCCTTGCCTGGGTCTTCTGGGACCGCAGTTTCATCGGCCGGCCGCGCCGGCTTCTCCCAGGCATCGTCATTGGGCTGGCGATCCCGGCCGGATGGCTGATCACCACCTGGGCGGCGGCGCACACCTTCGCGCCGGTTCAACTCGAAGCGGGTTCGTTCGTGGTGCCGGTCGGCGATACCATCATGCAGTTCGCCACCTTCACCGGCTTGTTGCCGGATTACGGCGTCGGGCTGGTGGTGGGCGTGGCGCTGGGGGCGGCCATCGTCGCGTGGCGGCGGCGCGACGTGCGCTGGGAGGCCTGCGATGATGCGCGCGAGTTGAGCCGCCACATGCTCGGCGCCTTTCTCATGGGCACCGGCGGTGTATTTGCCATGGGCTGCACCATCGGCCAGGGCCTATCGGCTGCTTCGGTTCTGGCCCTGTCGGCGCCGGTCGCGGTGATCTGCATCGCCATCGGGGCGCGGCTGGGGCTGGCCTGGCTGCTGGAAGGATCGATCAGGAACGCCTTCCACACGCCGCGCCACTTCCCGGCGGAATAGACTTAAGCCATCGGCGCAAAGCGATAGGCGTTGGCCTTGGTCTCGACCGTGCCCTCGCCCGGATAGGGCAGGTGGAAGCCGATCAACCGCGCCCTGTCGGCGGCGAGCCGGTCGAGCAACCTGAACCGGGTCTGGGCTCCGAGGTCCTGATCGACGTCAGCGCCCCAATGCCAGTCGGGGCGCTCGAAGGAGACCGCGACATTGGAGAGCGCATCGCCGATCACCATCACCGTTTCTCCGCCGCCATGCACGGCGAACGAGGTGTGGCCGGGGGTATGGCCGGGCGTTGCCACCGCCTCGACGCCGGAGACGATTTCAGCGCCGTCCTTGAAGAAGGCGACCCGCTCCTCGATTGCCGCAAAGCGGTTGCGGGCACCGACGACGAAGGACTTGCGGCTTTCCGGCGAGCGCGAAAGGGTCTCATCGGCGCGCCAGAAATCCCACTCGGTCTTGCTGATGTGATAGGCCGCCTCGGGGAACAGCAGTTCGTCGAAATCATCGAGAACGCCCCAGATGTGATCGGGATGGGCGTGGGTGAAGACGACGTCGGTGACGCTGGCGGCGTCGATGCCGGCGGCATCGAGGTTTTGCGCCAGCTTGCCGGTTGTCGCCATGAAGGCGGGACCGGCGCCGGCATCGAACAGCACCACGCGACCGCCCGTCTTGAGCAGTGTGGGGTTGCAGTCAGGATGAAGTCCATCCACCGGCAAGCCGTAGGCGGAAAACAGGGTGGCGAGTTCATCCTGCGGCGCATCGGGAAGGACGAAGCTCAAGGGCAAATTCATGCGGCCGTCGCTGATGACGCGCAGTTCCTTGTCGCCGAGGGCGATGGAGGGCGAGGCAGCCAATGCGGGGAGCGTGAGGCCGGCACTGGCCGCCAGGGCAGCCACGGTCTTGAGCACATCCCGGCGGTTGACGTTTGGTTGTTCCCGGCTCATGGCAAGCCATCCTTCCAATTGTTTCGCCGACATATATGAACTATTGAATGAATTTCAGATAGGGCAGGCGCGACCTGAGCGCAAGTCGGTTCCGTGAAATTTGCACACCACGTGGCGGGTGAAGACCGCTAGGCTGGCGCGAATCCCGAGACCAGAGAGGAAGACAGCATGACCGCGCCCACCACCCTGTTCGCCCTTGCGGGCTACACGCCGGCCCCCTCCCCGCTTTCTGGTTCGTGCCTCGTCTTCATCGACTATCAGAACGAATATCTCTCCGGGCCGTTGGCTTTGCCGGACGCCGGGGCGGCGGTGAAGCGGGCGAGCGACCTGCTGGCACGGGCGCGCGCGGCGGGGACGCGCATCATCCATATCGCACACAAGGGCGCACCCGGCGGGCTGTTCGACCGCGGGGGCGAGCGCGGCGCCATCATCAAGGCGCTGGCGTCGGGCGATGGCGAGCCGGTGGTGGAAAAGCCGAGGCCCAACGCCTTTTCCGGCACGGACCTCGCCGAACTCGTGGGCCCGGCCGGGACGAAGCTGATCCTTGCCGGCTTCATGACCCATATGTGCGTGTCCTCAACGGCGCGCGCGGCGCTCGATCTCGGCTACGTCACAACGGTTGCCGCCGATGCCTGCGCCACCCGCGACCTGCCGGGGCACGACGGCGGGGTGATCGCGGCCGATCACCTGCATCGGGCGGAACTGGCCGCGCTTTCCGACCGCTTTGCCTGCATCGCCGATTGCGCCGCCATCGTGTGAAGCGGAAATGGCTGCGGGCATCGCCATCGTCAGGGCCGACGTGAGCCATCTCGGCGCCATCGAGTGCTGGGCCACGGCATCGGGCGGGCGCTCATCGCCCAGGTGGAAGCAACGGCGCGCAAGCAGGGACTTGCCGCGGTCGAGCTCTACACCAACGAGAAAATGACGGAGAACCTCGCGCTCTATCCGCGCCTCGGCTATCGCGAGACCGGTTGCCATGTCGAGGACGGCTTTGCCCGCGTCTTCTTCCGCAAGGACCTGTGACCGGCGCACACCGCCACGACGCGGCCCCTTCAGACAGGCGGCAGCATGGCTTGCAGGCGGACGAGTTGCGCCTTGCGACGCTGCTGACCCGCCTCATCGGCTGCGTCATCGGCGGCGCTGTCGCGCAGGATCGCGCTTGCCAGTTCGAGCGGCCGGGTGAAGTCGATGTCGGCATCGCTCAGCGCCTCGGGATATTCGCAATAATCGTCATCGAACAGCGGCCCGGGGCGTGAGGCGAAATAGTCCTTGCGGATGCGTTCGTTGTGGCTCGCGAACCGGTCCATGAACAGGCGCGCCGTCGTGCGGGAAAACACCCGCCGGGTTCCGGGATAGGTCTTGCGCACCATCGTCAGTATGGCGTGTCGCGCTGGCTGAATGCCGGGGGTCGCCGCCGGCACGCTCTCGTTCAGCCGGGTGACAAAGCGTTGGGCCGCTGCACTCAGCGACTGGTTGGCAAGCGGGTAGTCGTCACGCACATCTGAAAACTCGCCCAGGCCGATGGCGCTGGCAAAATCCCTGATCAGGCCATCGCCGTGCTTGTAGTGCTCGTCGTACAAACGGACGTCCATGCGATCCTTGCCGAAAACACTGGCGTAGTTTTCCAGCATCACGCCATAGCGGAAGTAATATGAGTGAATACTTCCCTCCCTTGTCGCATCGTCGTACTCGTAGTTGGTGTATCCGGACACGATCCGGGTCGAATGCGCGCTGTTAGCGACCCGGTCCTGGCGCCGCAGATAAACGATTATGCCGATGTCAGAGGAAAATCTTTCGAGCAAGGCCCTGAGACGCAACAGCTCACCGGGGTGGCGCAGCCGACTTTGCAGATGCTCGTTAGAGAACAGCACCGTCGTGCACGTCGACGCAGCATCGGCAAGCTCGGCCGTCAGACGCTGTTCGACGTCACTGCGAAAAGCCGCCGCATCCTCTGGCGTGCGCACACCCGAAATGCCCGGCAACTTGACGGGCCTGCCGTCATCCAGCGCATAGATGGCGAGCGGGACGTGATTGGACATGCCGATGGAGCGGGGAAACAGAATACCGCAACGGGCAAGCCTGGACCGGTTCCGTTTGAGAAAGGACTGGATCGCGGTCGTACCGCTCTTTTCGATGCCGATATGGACAAGCACGCGGTCAAACATGAATAATTGCCGTGTGAAAGAGGACCCGGAAAACCAAGCCTAGAACATGATGCCGAAAGGTGGAAACCGCCTTTCGCATGACAAGGTGCTCAACATCCTGGAATCGATCGGCTTTCCTGCGATTCGGCGCGCCCACCAAATTGCAGCCTGGTCCTGGTACCAGCGGCCGCAGACGGGTTCTTCGGAGGCCGCGAGCCGATGCCCCGGCCGGCAATTGCGTTCAGCGCGGACTGGCAAATTTCTCCAGCGCCGCGAGATGGGGGGCGAGGTCGAGGCCTTGTGCCTCGACCCAGGTATCGTCGTAATAGGTGCCGAGATAGCGCTCGCCCGGATCGCAGATGAGGGTGGCGAGCGAGCCCTTTTCGCCCCTTGCCATCATCTCCTCGGCCAGCTTCAGGGTGCCATAGAGATTGGTGCCGGTGGAGGCGCCGCATTTGCGCCCTATGACTCGCTCCAGCCAGCGCATGGCGGCGAGGCTCGCGGCATCCGGCACCCGCATCATGCGGTCAATGACGCCGGGGATGAAGGAGTCCTCGACGCGCGGGCGGCCGATGCCCTCGATGCGCGAGCCCTGATCGAGCCGCAGCGAGCGGTCGCCGGTGCGGAAATAGTCGTAGAACACCGAGTTTTCCGGGTCGACCACGCAGAGCCTGGTCGAGCTGAGAGTGCGCGGGCGGTAGCGGATAAAGCGTCCGATGGTGGCCGAGGTGCCGCCGGTACCGGCGCTCACCACCACCCAGGCGGGCGCCGGGAAGCGTTCCAGTCGCATTTGCGAGAACAGGCTTTCGGCGATGTTGTTGTTGCCGCGCCAGTCGGTCGCCCGCTCGGCATAGGTGAACTGGTCCATGTAATGGCCGCCGGTCTCCCTGGCGATGCGCTGTGCCTCCTGGTAGATCTCGGTGGGCGCAACGAGGCGCACCTCGCCGCCGAGGAACTCAATCGATTCGATCTTCTGGCGCGCCGTCGTGCGCGGGGCAACAGCAACGAAGGGCAGGTCCAGCAGGCGGGCGAAATAGGCTTCGGAGATGGCAGTGGAGCCGGACGAGGCCTCCACCACCGGGCAGCCGCGGCGGATCCAGCCGTTGCACAGGCCATAGAGGAACAGCGAGCGGGCCAGACGATGCTTGAGGCTGCCCGAAGGGTGGGTCGATTCATCCTTGAGGTAGAGGTCGATGCCGGCCGCCGCCAGTAGCGGCAGGTCGAGCTTGATCAGGTGGGTATCGGAGGAACGGGTGAAATCGGCCTCGATGCGCTCGATGGCCCCGTCGATGAAGGCATGGTCGGCAGCGGACAGGCCGCTATCGGAGGTGCAGCTGTCGAACGGGCCCACCGGTTTCTTCATGACGTCCCTCCCACCGCCCGCGCGGGTGCGCTATCGGGCGGATCTCAGGCTTTTGTCACAAGCATGCAAGAGGGTCCAGTAGGGCAAGGCTGGCAGCAAACGCCTGCCGGACGCCGACAAGGGCGCACGGCAAAAATGCCACAGTCATTGAAAAGCCACACTCATTTCCCATCTCAAGGCAACATCAGATGAACTCGTGTGGGGCCGGCGGGCGGCGTACGCTCCACGCTAACAAAATTGGGGTTTGCATGAAAATCAAAGCGTTCGCGGCCGCGGCCGCCATGGGACTTTTTTGCCTCGCATCGTCGGCCCAGGCCGGCGATCAAAGTCTCGATGCATCGGCGATCCACGGCCTGTTTCCCGGCTACTACCACGCCGAGGTGATGGGCGGCTACGAACTCCTGATTGCGGCCAAGTCCAACGGCAGGCTGCAAGGCAAGGCCTTCGGAGCCGAGGACAAGGGCAGATGGACCGTCGTCGGCAATCGGCTGTGCGTGAGCTGGAGCCACTGGACCGATGGCAAGTCCAAGTGCGGCAATATTGTCCGGACGGGCCGCTGGTATGTCGCTCGCGATGACAAGAACGAACAGCTCCTGCGCTTCACCGCCATGAGGGCGGATGCCTTCTACGAGCACGTGGCCAGCAACGTGCCCGTCGGCCGCAATTGACGAATTAGGCTTGACCGGCGGGTCGCAGGGCCCGCGCCCCCAGCGTCTGTAAAATTGCGCCCCGGACCGGCTAATGTCGGTGCCGGGGCGAATTGTGTCATATGATTGTCACATGAATCTGGAGATCTCGATATATCATAGCGCCGGTGCTGGCATTGGCAGCGTCCACGTTTGGCGAGGGAGATCATGGCAGGGCCGGCAGTGACGGGACATGCATCCCACGCGGCGGACGATACGCCAAGTGCGCTGGCGCTGGCCGCGCTGGGCCAGTCGAGCCGACTGGCGATTTTCAAGCTCTTGACGCGGGCCGAGCCCGAGGGGATCGCCGCCGGCGATGTCGCCCGGCGCATCGGGGTGCCGCAGAACACGATCTCCTCTCACCTGGCGGTGCTCGCGCGCTGCGGCTTGGTCACAGGCCGGCGCAACGGGCGCTCCATCGTCTATCGTGCCAACATTGATCGCATGCGGGCCCTCATCGAGTTCCTCATCGACGACTGCTGCGACCGTCACCCGGAGCTATGCGGATTTGCCGCTGCGGCCGGCAGTGACAAGTGCAGGATCTGAAGATGACAAGGAAGACCGCACCCGACCGGTTCAACGTGCTCTTTTTGTGCACGCAGAACTCGGCCCGCTCGATCATGGCCGAGTGCGTGCTCAGCCGGCTGGGCGAGGGCAAGTTCTGTGCCTTCAGCGCCGGCAGCCATCCGCGCGGTGAAATCAATCCCCATGCGCTCGACCTGCTGCGCAAGGAGGGCTACGACGTCGGCAAGTCGCGCTCCAAGTCGTGGGACGAGTTCGCTGAAGCCGATGCGCCCAGGCTCGATTTCGTCTTTACGGTGTGCGACCAGGCCGCCGGCGAGGTATGCCCGATCTGGCCGGGCCAGCCGATGACCGCCCATTGGGGCCTGCCCGACCCCGCACGGGCAGTAGGCAACGAAGCGGAAAAGCGCCTTGCCTTCGCCGATTGCCTGCGCATGCTCAACCAGCGCATCGGCATCTTCGTCAACCTTCCGTTGGCTTCCCTCACCCGCATGTCGCTGCAGCGCAGGCTGGACGCAATCGGCCACGATGCCTCCGCCCCGTCGGAACGCAGCGCGTGAACGGCAGCATCCTGAACGAGAGAGACTGACCCCATGTCCTTCTTCGAGCGCTACCTCACGGTCTGGGTCGGTCTTTGCATCATTGCCGGGATCGCGCTCGGGCACCTCTTTCCCACGCTGTTCCACATGATCGGTGCGGCCGAGATCGCCAGGGTCAACATGCCCGTGGCCATTCTCATCTGGCTGATGATCATCCCCATGCTGGTGAAAATCGATTTCGCGGCCTTGTCGCGGGTCAAGGAGCACTGGCGCGGCATCGGGATCACGCTCTTCATCAACTGGGCGGTGAAGCCGTTTTCCATGGCGTTCCTTGCCTGGCTGTTCATCGGCTGGCTGTTCAGGCCCTATCTCCCGGCGGAGCAGATCAACGGCTATATCGCCGGCCTCATTCTGCTGGCGGCGGCGCCGTGCACGGCGATGGTGTTCGTGTGGAGCAACCTGTCGGGCGGCGAGCCACATTTCACGCTCAGCCAGGTGGCGCTCAACGACTTGATCATGGTTTTCGCCTTCGCCCCCATCGTCGGCCTTCTCCTCGGCCTGTCGGCGATAACCGTTCCGTGGGAGACGCTGTTGCTATCGGTCGTTCTCTACATCGTGGTGCCGGTCATCATTGCCCAGATCGTTCGGCGCAGCGTACTGGCAAGCAGCGGAAGCGATGTGTTGAAGCGACTGTTGTCAAGGCTACAGCCGGTGTCACTGGTAGCGCTGCTCGCCACGCTGGTCCTTCTGTTCGGGTTCCAGGGCGAGCAGATCCTGGCGCAACCCCTGATCATCGCAATGCTGGCGGTGCCGATCCTGATCCAGGTCTATTTCAATTCGGCGTTTGCCTATCTGCTCAATCGCGCCGCCGGCGAGGCGCATTGCGTGGCCGGGCCATCGGCCCTCATCGGCGCCAGCAACTTCTTCGAGCTGGCGGTTGCCGCCGCGATCAGCCTGTTTGGCTTCAATTCGGGCGCGGCGCTGGCGACCGTCGTGGGGGTGCTGATCGAGGTTCCAGTGATGCTGTCGGTGGTGAAGATCGTGAACAGCACACGCGGCTGGTACGAGGCCGGCACAACGGTGCGGCAGCGCATTGCGAATGAGAAGGCTGGAAGCTGAGCGCGGGCTACAGCCGGCCGGCGTTGATGATTTTTTTCAGGAATGAGCGAGTACGCTCGTTCAGGGGGTCGCCGAAAATCTGCTCGGGCGGGCCTTCCTCGTGCACCACGCCTTCATAGAGGAAGCACACCTTGCTGGCCACATCGCGAGCGAAGCCCATCTCGTGGGTGGCGAGCAGCATGGTCATGCCTTCCTGTGCGAGATCGCGCACGATGCCCAGGACCTCGGCGACCAGCTCAGGATCGAGCGCGGAGGTGATCTCGTCCAGCAGGAGAACCAGCGGCTCCATGGCAAGCGCGCGCACGATGGCGACGCGCTGCTGCTGGCCGCCCGAGAGGCGGTCGGGATAGGCGCCTGCCTTCTCGTCCAGGCCGATGCGCTTGAGCAGGGTCATGGCGCGCTCCTCGGCCTCGCGCCGCGGCATGTTCAGCACCCGGATCGGCGCCAGGATCACGTTCTCCAGCACCGTCATGTGCGGAAACAGGTTGAAGCTCTGGAACACGATGCCGACATCGCGGCGCAGGGCATTGACGTCAACGCCGGGCCCGGTGACGCGGTCGCCATGCAGACGGATCTCGCCGCCGTCGATGGTCTCCAGCCCGTTGATGCAGCGCAGCAGGGTCGACTTGCCACAGCCGGACGGCCCGATCAGGCACACCACCTGGTGCTGGTCGACGCTCATGTCGAGACCTTTCAGCACCTCAATCGCGCCATAGCGCTTGATGATCTGGTTGATCTCGATGAGGGACATTCTGTCAGCCTCCCCTAGCCACTGGCCCGCATGCGCCGCTGGTCGCGCTCGATCAGGCGGTCGACGAGGCGGGTCTGGGGGATGGTGATGATAACGAACAGGAAGGCGACGGTGGTCACCGACGACAGATTGAAATGGTTGCTGGCGATGATCTTGGCCTGGTTGAAGGCATCGATGGCGCCGATCACGTTGACCAGCGCGGTATCCTTCTGCAGGCCGATGAAGTCGTTGAGGAGCGGCGGAATGATGCGCCGCACCGCCTGCGGCACCACCACGAAGCGCAAGGTCTGGCCGAAGCCGAGGCCGAGCGAGCGGGCAGCCGCCGTCTGGCTCCAGTGGATGCTTTCAATGCCGGAACGGTAGACCTCTGCCACGTAGGCGCCGTAGGTCAGGGTGAGCGCCAGGATGGCGTACCATTCCGGCGCAAAATCGCGAACGATCGGCAGGCCGGTCAACGGCAGCCCGAAGCCGACGAGATAGATGGTGATGATCGCCGGCAGGCCGCGGAAGACATCGGTATAGGCGGTGGCGATGAGGCGGATCGGCCGGCCGGCGTCTCCCGGGATCAGTCGCGCAATCGCCACCATCAGGCCCCAGACGAGCACCAGCGCCTCGGCGATGCAGAAGATGTAGACGTTGGTCCAGAAGGCGCGGATGACCAGGCCGAAGGACGAAAAGATCAGCGGCAGGTAGATGAAGGTCTTGCCCACCGCGACATCGTTGGCGATGATGAAGAGGCCAACGGCGAGCACCAGCACCACCGCCACGGCATAGCCCATGGTAACGAAGGCGAAGTTGCGGGCCGCCGCGCTCTCGACGCGGGCCTCGACAATATTACTGGCGGAAATGGCCGCCTGCGAGCGACGTGCCGCGGTGAAGGCGCGGTAGGCGGGAATGAACAAAAGCACCGACAGGGCGCCTGCGATCCACAAGGCCCAGTCGATCACCGCGCTTTCGACCTTGGTCTCGACCATCACCGTCTGGATGGCGGCGATGACGCGGAACGCCGCCGCCGTCACGCCGAGAGCGATGGCAAGAGCCAGGAGTGCCAGGCCGGTGCCCGGCTTGGGCGGCACTGGAGTGCGCCAGAGATCGTCGCGGTCAGCACTGCGGCTGGTCAGAGCGGTGTTCATGGGGGCGCCGTCGAATGGAGTCCACGTGAAGACAATCCGCGGCGAGCCCCTCCCCCGAAGAAGGAGGAGAGGCGCGCAACGGGGGTTGCCCCATCAGTGCTTGAAGTAGGGAACCTTGCCCGGATCGGAGCCCCAGGCGGCCGCCAGGTATTTGGCCGACAGGGCCTTCAGGGTGCCGTCTTTCATCAGCGTGGTGATGATCTTGTCGAGCGCCTTCTCGTTGGCCGAGCCCTTGGGATAGAGCGCGCCATAAGTCTCGCCGGTGTGGTACTGGCCAACCACTTCGAACAGGCCGTGCGACTGGCCGGCCTGGGCCAGAACGATGGAGGTGTCGGTCATCGCCGCGTCGATCTGGCCGGCCTGCAGCGCGGTGAACATGGACGAGGTATCCGGGAACACCTTCACCGGCTTCATCGGCTTGAGCTTCTTGGTCACGAAGTCAGCGCCGGTCGTTGCCTGCTGAACGCCAATGCGCGCCTTCTTGATCGACATGGAATCGAGCTTGGTGCCCTTTTTCACCATGACGCCGATGTCGGAGGAGAAGTAGGGGACGGAAAAGTCCACCACCTTGGCACGTTCGGCCGTGATCGAAATCTCGGAAAGCGCCAGGTCGAAGTCCTTGGTCTGGCCGGCGACCAGGGCATCCCAGGCCACGTTCTTGACCTTCACCTTGTCGAGACCGGCGCGGTGGGCGATGTTGGCGGCCATGCAATACTCATAGCCGTCCTTGATGCTGTCGGGCGTATCGCCGTTCCACCACCCGACCGCCGGCAGGTTCACTTCGACGGTCAACTGCCCGGCAATCGCCGGCTTGATGGGTGTCTCGCCCATCTTGCCCGTTACTTTGCAATTACCGATCATGTCGGCGGCGGCCGCCTGCCCCGGCAAGGCGAAGGCGAGCAGCACGCCGGCGAGCGCAAGCCGGCGGAACGGTTCAAAACGCGTGTTCGTCACGGAAGTATCCTCCTGTTCGTGGATGTGAGAAACCTCTTGGGGTGTGCGGCAACACGAGCGGCCGGCTGCGCCGGTTCGACAGGCGTCAGCGGGCCGTTTCTTGCCTGATGAGATTTCGGTGATCGGTGTTCTCCCTCCCGATCCGCGGACCTTATGTTTGTCCGCTTGCATCCGGGTGATCACGCGGCACCAGAACAAAGGCGATGGAGAACGCGCCAGATATCGGCCGGGCCGGCATAGATCAGTTCGGATGCAATGCTCCCGGATCGGCAGGAAGCACCGGGACGGTAAGTTGTCACCAATGACTGTGGAAATCAACACATCTGCCAGTGCCGGGACGTATTGCCGCTGCACCTCATGCAGTGGACGTCTGTCATGTGCAGACCTGCCGCACCTTGCGGCAATTGCCTTTCAAGCAGCGGGCGAGGCGGCGAAGTCCTCATCCGATACCGGCTCCATCCAGTCGACGTGGGAGCCGTCGAGCGCTTCGTGCATGGCCAGATGGACCATGGCCGTCTCGGGCGCCGCGCCGTGCCAATGCTTTTCACCGGGCGCGATCCATACTGTGTCGCCGGGCTTGATTTCCATGACCGGCTCGCCCAGCTTCTGCACCCGGCCAACACCTGAGACCACATAGAGCGTCTGGCCGAGCGGGTGGGTGTGCCAGTTGGTGCGGGCGCCGGCCTGGAAGGTCACCATGACGGCGCGTGCGCGTGCCGGCTCCGGCGTCTCGATAACCGGTTCCTGCCAGACATTGCCGGTGAACCAGTCGGGGTTGGCTTTGCGGTTGGCCCTGGCGCCGGCGCGATGAATATCCATGTTGGCTCTCGTCCCTTGCGTGTTGAAAATGCCGAACCCCCGCGCGCGGCGGCAGCGCAGCCATTCTAGGAGCCTCAGTCCCACCGGCAAGAGCGAAGCTCGATGGGCGGCGCTCTGGGAGAACATGTTGCTGTCGTCCCTGTCGGGATAGGTCCATATCGAGCAATCGGGCAATATGCTTTTCGCCACGAGTTCGAAGGCGACGACGATGCGATGGCCATCGGCCATGTCGAGAAGCCGGGGTGACGAGCCTCGCGCCTCGAGGCCTTCGGCACAATGTCGCCAGCGTCCTGCGGGCGGGAAGCATTGCGGGCTCGATGACTGTGCCCATCGCCGGCCATAAGGCACATGCCATACCACACCCGCATCGTGCACAAGGAGATTGACCCGGCCCCGACGTTTGAGGGGTTGCACGGCATGTGGAACTCAGTTCACAAAAGCCGACAAATGGAATTGTTGCTGCGCCTCATCCCCGGCTCTCTCTCTATGGCACCGCCTCGCGGGGCAGATCTTCAATCCAGTTCGTCATCCAGCGCGTGAGGCCAATCATGCGCACGCGCAAACGTCGATGCTTTGTGCACATTGGCACCCACAAGACCGGCACCACCTCGTTCCAGCATTGGTCGAGCACGCATCAGGGCAGGCTTGCCGAGCTGGGCTATCTTTATCCCCTGGCCGGCCGGCCGGCGATGGCTCCGCACGGGCACCACAACATCGCCTGGGAGATTTCGAACGATTATCGTTTTCAGGCCGCGCGCGGCGGGGTGGATGATGTGCTCGCAGAGATAAGCGACAGCGCCCGACACGTCATCTTGTCGAGCGAGGATTTTGAAATCAGCGCACATCGGGCGGAAATGTTTGATGGCTTTGTGCGCCGCTTGAGAGGCTGCGGCCTTGATGTTGTGTTGGTTGTTTATTTCCGCAACCAGATCGACTACGCGAAAAGCCTATATCTCGCGCTGTTGGGCTGGGGGCTCGACAGGCCGTTCAGCGACTTCATCGACGAGATCGTCGAGACTGGTCAATTGCGCTGGCGCAACTGGGTATATCCATTCGACTACGACGCTTTCGCTCGGCGCCTGCAGGGCATCGAGGGCGTCGAAGTCCTCGCGCGCTCCTACGACACGCTGGCGGATGGGGCAACCGTTGCCGATTTTCTTTCGATCATCGGCATTGACAATGGTGATCTCCGGCTCGACGAGCAACTCCAGCTCAACAGGAGCCGCAGCATGTCGGATGCGGCCAAATTATTCTATCGCAATTGCAGCGGGCGCCAAGTGACGGCGGCCGAACGGGATGCGCTGGCAGAGCTTGTGCCGCGGGAGGCGACGCACGCCGATATGAGCGTCGCAGCCAAACTCAGGCTGATCGGCAAATTCGAAGAGTCGAACAAACGCCTCTGCCAGCGCCATGGCCTTGCCGGGTTCGATCGCATGCAGGCTGAACGGACCGGCATGGAGGCGCAGGCGCAGGCGCGATTGGACGATTTGTTTTGCAACGAACTGATCGGCATCGTGCAGGGGAGGCTCGGGTGCCAAGGCGAGCCCACCTCGTCGACATAGATTGCCGCTTGATGCCATTTTCTCGAGATTGAGCCCGATCAGCGTTGTACCGCCGTGGTGCCGGCATGCAGGGCATGAGTGGGTGAGCGAATGTCAATTCGGGTTGGAAATGTATTCGATCTGGCCGCGATTCCAGGCTACGCGGAACGACCGCGGCAAGGTTGGTTGAATTGCCCGCCAGATCTGAAAATCCGCGTGTCGGTGATTCGATTCCACCCTTGGGCACCATCATTTCCGTATTTAGAATCAATCGGCTGGCTCCCGGACCGGCGCGATCGCAGACGTTGCGCGAGTGTTGATGATGGCGCAACGCAAGATTGACTTGCCGTAATGCGCTAGTATCGAGTAGGGTCAGATCGACGAGGGCGTTTCTGATAATCTGCCGATACCCTCTGATAATAGTGCGAGTTGCTGATGGCGGTTGTCGATCCGCGGCATGCGCGTCCTATGGGCGAGACCAATGAACCAGCCCGCCTGCTTGTCGGGACCGTGTTTATTGATGCTTCACCGGTTCAGCAGCAATGGTTCGATCTGCAACTACGATTTCTCGCCCGCACCACGGGACCTCTCGATCATGTCACCTTCATGTCAGACGGCTCCAACCCGGAAGTGTTTTCCGGTCGCAGCAAGATCCTGCGCAGCGATCAGAGCGCTTTGACCTCCCATGTCGCCCATGTCTATGGGCTTGAGCGGCTGCTCGCCTATTTTCGCTCCCACGCGGACGAATACGACTATTTCCTCTTTCTCGACTTCGGACGCCTTTCCGGTGCGCTCACGCTGGCTCGATATCCTAGGCGAGCGCATGCGTGCTGGCCCGCCCTACGAAATTGCTGTGGCGCTGCGGCCAGAAAACCTTGAGACGCGCCTGCATGCTTCTGTTCTGCTCGCCAGCCGCGAAGCGCTTCCTCACCTTGGTTTTGAAGTGAGCCTGGCGGGAAACGACCTTGCCGGCAAACGGGAACTGGACGTCGTCATGCCAGCATACCAAGGCCAAAGACGCCAGCGGGCGTTCCCGATGCTGCGCTCGAACCGCTTCAACCTGCATCCATTGTTGTGCGGCATCTACTACGATCTATTCTACCACAATGGCTGCGGGTCGGGTCGCGTGTTCGAAATGCGGGGGCAGAGTTACTGGAATCACATGGCCGACGAGCAGATTGATCCACTACCTTGGATCGATGAACTTATGGCCGATCCCGACACGTTCATCGCGCGCCTGAAGGACGGGAGGATTTGACATCGACGGCAACAGCGCCGGGGAAGCAAAGGGGGGCGATAAGACAGCAACCATTCCCCTGTTCAAGGTCCGCATGACCGCCGACGTTGGCCGTGCTCTCGAAGAGGTCATCTATTCCGGCTATATCGGGCAAGGCTCGAAGGTCGAAGACTTTGAGGCGACGCTGTCGCGCTATCTCGGCGTGCCCCATTGCTGCACGGTCAATTCATGCACGTCCGCCATCCATCTGGCCTTGCACATGGCCAAGTCCCTTGGCCGGCCCGAACGTGATGAAGTCCTCACCACTGCGCTGACCTGCACGGCGACGAACCTGCCAATTCTGGCCAATGGACTTCGCCCCCGCTGGGTCGATATCGATACGTTCACCTGCAATATCTGCGCGGACGATCTGATGCGAAAGGTAAGCCCGCGGACCCTGGCGATCCTTGCAGTCCATTGGGGTGGCAACCCTTGCGATCTGTCCGAAATCCGCCGGGTCCAGGACTATTGTGCCGAGGCCTATGGCTTCAGATCGCCCGTGATCGAGGATTGCGCCCACGCCTTTGGAGCCGAGTACGAGGGCCGCCGCCTCGGCAACCACGGCAATTGGTGCACGTTCAGCTTTCAGGCCATCAAGCACCTGACGACCGGCGACGGGGGATTGCTGAGCCTGCCCGACAACGAGCTGCATCGGAAAGCGAAACTGCTGCGCTGGTACGGGCTCGATCGCGAGCATCCGGGGGATTCCCGCATCGGACAGAACATCACCGATTGGGGCTACAAGTTTCACATGAACGACATCAACGCCACGATCGGCCTGTGCAACCTGCAAGGTATCGACCAGGCGCTGTCGGTCCATCGCGACAATGCGGCATTCTTCGACCGGGCGTTGGCTGATGTCGACGGCATCGAGATCCAGCAGGTCACAGGCAATCGAGTTTCCTCATACTGGGTCTACACCATTTTCGTCGAGCGCCGGGACGACTTCGCTCGTCATATGAACGAAAACGGAATCCAAGTCAGCCGGGTTCACGACCGCAACGATTCCAATGATTGCTTTTCGGACTTCCGCGAGCCGCTCACCAATACCGCTCAGGCGTGCTCCAAGATGATCTGCATTCCATGTGGCTGGTGGGTCTCCGGCGAGGATCGTGAGCATATCGTCGATGTCATAAGAAGAGGGTGGTAGCCCTTGTTCGAGCATCGTGGCGTGCGGCTGCGCAAGATCGAGGAAGCCGACCTGGAGGCCTTGCTGGCGCTCAAGCAGGAAAGCTGGCCGTACACCCATCGCACCACGATCGCCAACATGGCCGACCAGCGCCGATGGTTCGAGGGCCTTGCAACCGACGTCCACGCACCTGCAAACCTTGTACTCATTGCCGGTTCGGAGGAAATCAGCGACTTCGGCATCTTCAAATTCTTCGGCGTCGATTACGTCAACCGTTCGGCCGCGGTTGGCTGGGACATATTCCCGGCACATCGCGGCAGGCGACTTGGCCTACGCCTCGTCGCCGCCGGCGCGGCCTTCGCCTTCGAGATTTTCAACCTCAACCGGCTCGCCGCGGAGATCCTTGAGGACAACCAGCGGTCACTCAATTGCGCTCGGGCCGTCGGGTTCGTTGAAGAAGGCAGGGCGCGGCAGGCCGTCTGGAAACGTGATCGCCACGTCGATAGCTTGCTGTTTGGGTTGTTGCGGTCGGACTTTCGCACCAACGCGCAGAAGTCGAGCGTCGATCAGTCATTCGAACGCGATTGAACGAAGCCGCTTGGGCGGCAGACGGTGGCGGTTTCAGTGACGACCAAGGGAGCCCCTCTTCGCGAACATTCTCACACAGCCTGGGCCAGGAACGGTCGTCCTAATACCGTCGAGCATTCCACCCTGGAGTTGTGCTGACGGGTAGCAAAGCACGACGTGTGCGTAGTGCGTTCAATTGGCTGAGTTGAAGTCCGTCTTCAGCTTGATGGTCTGGGTTGGGCCCTTGCGATGCCTGACCACATACCGCTCGCGATCGGAATATTTGACGCGCTGGGCGCCGTGCAGCTTGCTCTGCAGGTTGACAAGGTACCAGGCGATCTTGTGGTCCGGTACGCTTATCAGCGTGGCATCGTCGGCAAACTGGTCGAGGGACTTGCGCGTAGCTTCCGCCGGCGGAAGCAGCGCGTAATAGGGTCCCGAGAGTATTGTCACTTCGGTACCCATATGGGCAAATTGGGCCTTTCCGCTCTGGGTCGAGTTGGGCAGCATGGCCACCACGTCATTCTGGTCGACCACCCGCACAAAGGGCAGATGGCCGTATTCGGCGACGCCTGCCTCATTGGTGAATTTCGGCTGGCCGAAGGTCACGACGGCGCCGATTTTGTAACCGTCCTCATGGAGATAGATGGCCAGCAGACCGGCCACGGCCCCGCCCAGCGAGTGGCCGGTCAGGTAGATGGTGTAGCCGCGCTTCAGGTGCTGCTTGAGGTCGGCGTAGATCGCCTTGGCGGCCTTGTCGAAACCTTCGTGCACGAGGATATGGGCCTTGGCGTCACTGATGCCGTGGGTGTCTTCGTCAAGCGACCAGTTCTTCTTGTCCACCGTGCCGCGCACGGCGACCGTATGGGTGCCGTTCGAGTGGTCATGTTCGATAAAGTAGAGCACATCTTCATGGCCGGGGGTCGCAACCCAAGTTACGCCCGGATCCTGGCTGTCGATTGCGCTGGTGCTGCCATAGCTATTGCTGGCCCGCTGGGCGAAATAGTAGATCGTCTCGAAATCGATTTCACCTGACGCGCTAATCGGGCTGCGCGCCTGAGCCGTTGCCATATGGACATGGACGGACAATGCCAGCACGAAAACCGCGAGCCAAGCCAGCCGGAACGATACGCGGCCAAATTTCGCATTCTGTTTCACAGTCAGTCCTTTCGGGTTCACCGGCAGAGAGCTGCCATAATGGCGTCACCCAATCCAAACTTCGAACAGGGTCTGAAAACCTTATGGAAACGACGATCGGGCAGTAATTCTTGACGAATGGTCAAGAATAACCGCGGCCCTTCGCGTTGGCAACCGGGCTCCTCGCCTGGGCCGCGGTCGAGATGGACACCGGCAGGTCGCTTTCGTAGCATGTGCAAATTGGGGTTCAGGTCCGGAGACATCGCAATGCTGCCGTGGTGGCACAAGGTAACAGGACGCCGAATTCGTTCTGGCGACCGCTGGTTCGCCGAGGGGGCAGGCTTGCGTTGCGCTGCCCGCATAGTTGGCGCCATTCTCCTGATGCTCGTCATCGCGGGCGTGACCGCATGGGCCGCCCTTGCCCTGTGGTATCGCCTGCCGGCACCGCAGCCTGCCAGAGGCGTTGTTGGTGGCGCCTTCGTCGTCTGCGGCCTTGTTACGATGGTTGCCCTGTTCAGCCGCTGGCGCCATGTCATGCTGCTTTCTTTCGTTGCGGCTTTTGCCGGTGTGCTGGTCTGGTGGAGCACGATCGAGCCGGCGGCACATGCCGACTGGGCACCGGGCGTTGCCCGCCAGGTCACCGGAACCCTCGATGGCGACACGTTAACGCTCACCGATGTGCGCTCGTTCATCTGGCGCAGCAAGAGCGACTTCGATGAGCGTTGGAAAACGCGTACCTATGATCTGGGCAAGCTCCGCACCCTCGATCTGTTCATGTCCTACTGGGGCGGACACGCCATGGCGCACGTCATGATGAGCTTCGGTTTCGAGGGCGGTCGATATCTTACCTGGTCGGTCGAGGTGCGCCGCCGCAGGAACGGCGAGTTCTCGCCGGTCGCGGATCTGTTCAAGAGCGATCCTCTGGTGATCGTCGCTGCCGATGAGCAGGATGTGATAGGCGTACGTTCCAATTTTCGCGGCGAGGACGTTCAGCTCTATCGCCTCAAGGCAGCGCCTGAGGTAGCGCGGCCGCTGCTGCTGGAATATGTAACCGATGCCAACCGCTTGGCCCAAACGCCGCAATTCTACAATTCCCTCACCAAGAATTGCGCCATTACCGTGGTCAAGATGATGCGGGCCGTCGGTGACAAGGTGCCGTTCGACTGGCAACTGATTGTCGATGGCTATCTTCCCGAATATGCCTATCGCCATGGCGCTCTCGACACCCGGCTGCCGTTATCTGAGCTGCGGGCCCGCGCTCACATCGACAAGCGAGCCCAGGAAGCTGGCCTCACGGATAAGTTTTCGCGAGCCATCAGAGTGAACGTGCCATCGCCGCTGCAACCGTAGGCTCGGTTCACGCATCGACTCTGCCCGACTGCGCGCAGGCGGTCGCGCGTAGACCGTGGCTGGTGCCCGGCGCGGCAATCCGGTGCCGAGGGCTCGATGCGCCGCGCCTGTGCTCGCTCGTGAAGATGACGTCAAGGTCGCGGTGAGTCCCCCGCCGCCGCCCGCACCATCCGCTCGAGTGCGTCGAGGAAACGTGAGCGGTCGGCCTTGCCGAAGGGCCGGCTGCCGCCCCCGGCCCTAAGCGGGTTCGCCGCGCGCAGGTCCGCCATCAGGTCGCGCATCGCCAGGGCATGCCCGATATTTGAAGTCGTGAACGCCTCGCCGTTAGGTCGGATCGCCCGCGCGCCAGCTTCGAGGCAGCGGGCCGCCAAGGGTGTGTCAGCGGTGACGCAGATGTCGCCCGGCCCGATCAGTTCAGCGATCCAGCGGTCGGCCGCGTCCGGCTCCTCCGGCACAATGACGGTCCGGACCCGCGGGTCCGGGCTCGGCCGGATGCCACCGTTCGAGACGACGACGACCCCGAGTCCGTGCCGTTCCGCGACCCGCAGGGCCTCCTCGCGCACCGGGCAGGCGTCGGCGTCGATATAGATCAGGGTCACAGGCGGCCTCCATTATGCTTCGGCTCACCACATATGCGCTCCGCCGCCGCTGCGACAGGGCCACGACTGAAGCTGTCAGCGGGCGTATCCTCGGCATCCGTCCGCTGATTACTGCTATCAGGGCCTGGGCAAAGCCTCATCCGGCCGAAAATCGCACGACCTTCCGCTTAAGCCACTCTCCCGGGGCACAGAGCGCCCCCACAAACCGCCGATACGTCGGAAATCGGTCAAGTCGGCTCCGAGGGCGCCAACAATACCAGATCAGCGTCAACACCCAACTCAGCGACAGACCACCACCCGTTTCCACACGCCCAAGACCCGAAGCCTACATTGACACAGAGCCGTGCGCCGAGCGCGCGGGTTGCCCCCCGGCAGGTCCGGAGTTGGGCCCCTGTCGGGTGATTCCCATCTCGGTTGTTGTTGGCAGCCTTGGTCGGACACAACACTTAATGCCATTTCTTGACCAAACGGCACATTGAGATTAACCAGATTGTTATCGTCCAAGAAAAGACAATTCGGGAGGAAGACCATGAAAACCAATCTGTCGAGACGGTCCGTGCTCGCTGGCGGCGCGGGTGCCGCGGCGTTCATGCTCGGTGCGCGACATGAGGGCGCCAAGGCTGCCATGGGGAAAGTGCGGGTTGCCTGGGGTGACGTGATCGATGCCGAGTCGCTTCCCATGGCCGTCGCGCTGGCCCGCGTCAAGGACCGCGGCATCGACAACGAGATCATCTCCTTTGCGCAAGAAGATCTGGCCATACAAGCCACCATCGGAGGCCAGGCCGACGTCGGTATCGCGACGCCATTTGCCGTGATGCAGAAGGTCAAGGACTTGCGGATTTTCTTCCAGGACGAGGCGCTGATTTTCCACGCCGTCGTTTCCAACGAATACAAGACCTGGAAGGATCTGGACGGCCAGCCCTTCGTCTTCCATGCCCGCGGCTCGGGAACCGAGGCCTACGGCAATTTCATGGCCAAGCAGAACGGCATCAAGTTCGGGCAGATCAGCTATTTGTCCGGATCGGGTCATCGCTCGGTGGCCATGCTCGGCGGTCAGATCAAGGCCACCATTCTCGATCTGCCCAACACCAACCTGGTGCTGGAAAAGGCGCCGGACAAATTCCATCTCCTTCCCGGCCCCAAGCAAGCGGTCACCAACGAGGGCATCTTCGCCCATCAGGAGTGGATGAAGAACAACCCGGAGGCAGTCGCCGCCATAACGGAGGAGTTCCTGAAACTCTATCGCGAGATGAAGGACAATCCGGGGATCATCGCCGAGGAGCGCGAGAAGCGCGGTCTGCTCGCCGATCAGCCCAAGGCAACGGCGGAAACGATCACGGCCTTCGTCAAGCAAGGCATCGACTCCGGATTGTGGAATCCGGAAGGCGGCAGCGAAGCCCTGGCCCAGGCCGACATCGATTTCTATTCGATTTCCGGGGCGATCAAGGGTCCGGCGGACCAGCTCAAGCCGTCCGATTTCTGGGATCTCGGGCCGCTGGAGGCGGCCAAAAAGAAGCTCGGTGGCTAGTCTGGGACGTGATCGCGAAGCAGCACGCGCCGCCGCTGGAGCAGGGCTTGGGCGTTACTCACCGTTCGGGGCCTTTGCGCCCCGGACGGCTTTGCTCGACAAGCAGCCAAGCCGGCTCGCAGCCTTTCTCGTTCACCCGCTGACACTCAGGATTATCTCAGGCGGGGCGATTTGTCTGGCCTGGGAAGCCACCGCACGCATTCCGATCAGCTTCGCGTTCCCGACCTTCAGTGCCACCATGGTGGCGCTGTGGTCGATGATCGCGGACTTTTCGCTCATCCACGCCTTCGCGATCACATTGCAACCGCTCGTGCTCGGGTTGGTGATTTCGGCGGTCGCGGGTGTTGCCATCGGTGTCGCCATGGGGCTCAACGACGCGGTGCACTGGTTCGCCTCGCCGGTGTTCATCGTGGCTCAGGCAGCCCCCCTGGCGGCATTGATCCCGCTCATCATCTTTGCCTACGGCATCGGCCTCGTCGCCAAGACGCTGGTCGTTTGCATCATGGCCATGCCGGTCATCGTGCTCAATTCCCACGCCGCGGTTCGTCACGCGCCGGTCTCGCTTCTGGAGATGGGGCGCTCGTTCCTGTGCAGCCGCAGACAGGAGATCATCCGCATCATCCTGCCGGCGGCAAGCCCGATCATCTTCGCCGGATTGCGGCTTGGCTGTGCGGCGGCCTTCGTCGGTGCGATCCTCGCAGAGCTGCTGATCACGCCGGTCGGAATAGGCGATCTGATCACCTACAACCGTTCGGTCGCGGACTATCCGCGCATGTATGCCGCCATCCTCTCGATCATCATCGTCTCGGTGCTCTTCATCGAGGCGCTGGAGCTCATCGAGGTCGCGGTGTTCAGACCCGAAAAGCGAGCGCGCGCATGACGCTTCATGCAAAAACGGCGGCATCCCAGATCGCGACCGACGCGATCGTGCAGGTGCGCGATGTTTCCAAGCTCTATGGGGGCGGCGTTCTTGCCCTCGATTCGATCAGCATCGACTTTGCGCGCGGCCAGCTCACTTCGTTGCTCGGCCCGTCGGGTTGCGGCAAGACCACCCTGCTCAAGATCATCGCCGGCCTGCTTCCGGCGACCTCGGGCGAGGTTGTCGTCGACGGGAAGATCGTGAGCGGGCCGGGTCCGGAGCGGGCTTTCGTGTTTCAGGATTTTGCGCTGATGCCGTGGGCAAGCGTGCTCAGCAACGTCACCTTCGGGCTCGAGTTGCGCGGCATCGGCAAGGCCGAACGCGAGGAGATCTCGCGGCATTACATCGCCGAGGTCGGATTGTCGGGCTTTGAGAACAAGTATCCGCACGAGCTCTCGGGCGGCATGCGCCAGCGGGTCGGTCTGGCCCGCGCACTGGCGGTCAGGGCCGATGTGCTGCTTATGGACGAGCCGTTCAGCGCCGTCGACGAGCAGACCCGGCGGAAATTCCAGGAGGATCTGCTGGCACTGCGCGAGAAAGAGAACAAGACGTTCATCTTCGTCACCCATTCCATCGAGGAGGCCGTCTACGTCTCGGACAGCATCGTGCTCTTGTCGCCCCGGCCGGGCCGGGTCTCGCAGGTGATCGTGCCGGATATTCAGCGCGGCGGCGACGTCGACGCCATCCGCCGGCATCCCGTTTATCTCGACACGGTCGATGCCATCTGGCGCGCCCTCAAGCGTTACCTGGACTGAAGCGCCCGATGATGATCTTCGGACATCGCGTTCCCATGCTGGCCTCGCTCCTGGTCTGGGCCGGGCTGTGGGAGATCGCCGGTGAGATGCATCTCAGCTTTCTGCTCCCACCGTTGTCCAGCGTCTTCGTCGCCATGGTCGAGATCGCGCCGACGCCGACCTTCCTGTCGGCCCTGTGGGTCACCGCCAAGGCCTTCCTTATAGGCAATGCCCTGTCGATTGCATTCGGTGTGCCGCTGGGGCTTCTCATGGGCCGGTCGGCCGTTACGGATCGTATCTTCCTGCCCTGGGTCAACCTCTTCCTCTCGGCCCCGCTCACCGCACTGGTGCCGGTCATCATGGTGCTGTTCGGCCTGGGCCAAACAACCATCGTCCTCACCGTGATCCTGTTTGCCATCTGGATCATCGTGCTCGACACCAGGGCCGGCGTGCGCGCCATCGCCCCGTCATTGGTCGAGATGGCGTTCAGCTTCGGCGCCACGCCGCTGCAGGCGTTCTGGCGCATCTATTTGTGGGCGGCGCTGCCGGAAATCCTCGCCGGCATCCGGCTTGGGGTGATCCGCGCCGTCAAGGGGGTGATCATCGGCCAGTTGCTGGTGACGATCGTAGGGTTCGGCGCGCTGTTTCAGACATACGGGTCACAGTTTCAGATGGAGGAATTCTGGGCCGCGCTCGTCATCCTGTTCGCCTTCGCCTTTGCGCTCGCCGAAGGGCTTGCCTGGCTCGAACGCCGCGTCGACTATTATGCCGCAAGCCGGACCTGAATCTGCCCACATGAGAGTGGGCGTTGCGATCGGCAAGGTCGCCGCTCGAGGTGCCGACAGACTAACAAATCTCCGTTTCAAGCGGTGAGGCGCCTGTCCTGATGGCAAAAAATGGCTCAGGCGGTGTGAGAATGTTCGCGAAGAGGGGCTCCCTTGCGTGCGACACCAATATGCGTGCTGCAGCGGGCCAAAATTGGCTGGGCCAGCTTCCCGACCACCTCTGAGGGCCCTGAGGCCCCCAATGGCTTCCTGTGTGGGTAGCAATGGCGGCGATGAGTTTACCACTCGCATGGCGGAAGCGGTGATCCGCGCCAGGCACCCGGCAGGCACGGTTATTTGGAGCACCGGCACCAATTTCGCTGCCGTGCTCACGCGGCAAGTCTTCTATTGATCGTTCGACGACCACCAGCAACTCGCCAGCTATATTGGCATCACCGCGATGCCTTACCAAAGTGGCGGCGTGGACCGGGATCAACGGATCAGCCTGGATGGCAATCCCCGCGCAAGAACCAAGATGATCCAGCTTGGCTGGCTTTAGTTTGGGTCTTTTGTACCGCCTTCATTGATCGGCGGGAGCGAGCTGCCTCTTGAGGGCATCGACCAATGCTCTCAACCGATTGTCGCCCGGAGCGATCTGAATCAGGCGTTGCGCGTATTCGAGCGCTGACTTGAGGTCGCCGGCTTCGCGATAGAAGCTGACGAGCGCCGTGAGCGTATCGCGATCATCGGGGTGGCGTGCAAGGTTTGCCTTCAGCGTCGCCATGGCCTCCTGGGATTGTCCCACCGAATGCAATCCAACCCCGTAGACGTAAGCATATCTGGCCTGATCAGGTGCAAGCTCCACAGCCTGACGTAGTTCCCCAAGCGCCTCTTTGAGGCTGTGCACCCGTATCAGCGCCAGACCAAGGGCATAATGCAGCCCGGCATCATCGGGCGAAGCGAGGATTGCTGACTTGAGGGTTTCGACTCCATCATCATCTCGCCTCAGTTGACGATAGAGGTCGGCGAGATTGACGGCTGCAGGCGCAAACTGGGGGCTCAGATGCAGAGCCGACTTGAACTCGGCTTCAGCCTCGGTAGCGAGCCCTCGGCGGGCATAAAAGGCGCCCAGGGTTGTGCGGGCTTCGGGTCGATCGGCATTGAGACGTTGGGCCGCGATGAACTCGGCTGCTGCCTGCTCGAACCGGTCGCGATCGTCAGCAGGCTGCTGTGCGGTTGGAACCGCCGCGAGCAAAGATGCAGCGCGAATGCGCACGCCGCGAACCGGATCCGATAGCAGCGGCGATGCGAGCGACCACAGCCGACCGGCGGGAACACCTTCGATGACATCAAGCGCTCCGATCCGCACCATCGGATCGGGATCGGAAAGGCCCTTGCGCGCCAGATCGATACTCGACTCTGATAGCCGGCCGCTCAACTCGGTCAATGCACTGGCCCGCACGAAGGCCGGGGTGCTGTCGTTCGAGGCGACCCTGGCAAGCAACCTTGCCGCGTCTGGCTGATCCGTCCATGCGGCGTGGAACGCTTCGGCGTAGTTCTGGTAGCCCTCACGCTTCGGCCCGAACCACTGCTCTACAGCGGTTGCGGCCCATTGTGCCGACTTATCCTTGTGGCAGTCATTACAGGTGTTGGGCGTGCCCAACTTCACCGACAGATCCGGCCGAGGAATGCGGAAGCTGTGGTCGTGCCGCCGGTCAACCACCATGTAGGTGCGCTCCGGCATATGGCAGGAGGCGCACTGAAGCGGGGTGCTCATGCCCTCATGGTGACGATGAGCGGCGGTCTCATACTTGTCCGATACATGACATTGCAGGCAAACGCCGTCACCCGGCGTGCGCAGCGATGCGGTATGCGGATCATGGCAGTCGCTGCAGGTGAGCCCCTTGGCGAACATCTTGCTCTGCTTGAACGAGGCGTAATTGTAGGTTTCTTCGCGATCGCGCATCTGCCCATCAGCATGAAATTGCTGGCGGTCGAGCAATGACACGTGATGTGTGTCAGACAGCCACTTTCCCGGAACCCACTTTTCAGACAGCACGCTTCGGCGCGCATGGCACAGGCCACAGGTCTCCACCTCCTTGCGCAAGGTCTGAGGAGACGTGCTGCGGTGTGGCTTGCCGGCACCTTGATCCCATGTCCACGTGACGTCCTTGCGCTCGTCGAAAAGGACGGCCAGCCCCTTGTCCGCCTCTTTCGCCTTGCCGAATGGCCACCAGCTTTTCTGCCTCTGCGCCCATGCGACGTGGCGCGAGCCGGCGCCGTGGCACGACTCGCACCCGACATCGATTTCCGCCCACGTGGTGGCAAAGCGATCCTTGGCGGCATCGTAATTCTTGTGCACGCCGGTTGAGTGGCATTCGGCGCACATGAAGTTCCAGTTCTGGTTCAGCTTGGTCCAGTGAAGAATGTCGTCGTGGCCGATCTTCTCATCCGGATAGAGATGGAACCAGCGCTGCCCGCCTTGCTCCTTCGGGCGCGCGTCCCAGGCGATCGACAGCGCCTGCAGCCGGCCATCGGGGAACGCGATCAGGTATTGCTGCATGGGATCGACGCCGAAGGTGTATTTGACCTCGAAGGTCGCCAGCTTGCCGTCCGGCCCATCGGTTTCGACGAGGAACTTGCCGTCCTCTTTGAAGAAGCGGGATCGCACGCCGAAATTGTCGAAGCTTGCGTCATTGAAATCGCCGAGAACGATTGCGGCGGTTGCCTCCTGCATGGCGAGATGGTGTTGCGATTTATGCCAGGCCGCAAACTCGCCGGCGTGACATTGCTTGCACGAAGTACTGCCGACGAAACCGTCCGGCGCCGCCTTGGCCACTGTGTGTTCCTGCGCCGCCATGGCGTGACGGGAGCCCAAGGCAAGATGGCCTACGGCCGCAAAGGCCAGCACGGCAGCGGATACAACAGCCAACGCAGTGGCCAGCCGCCCCGCGTGACGCACCGTCCTCATGCGGTGGTAGTTCAGGTCGGTCATCTGCGCCGCCATGCTTTCAGCCTAATCATTGGCGATGCCCCAGCCGTGGTCCCGGTTGAAGCGGCGGATCTTGCTTGCCAGGGTTTCGGTGTCGGGGCCGAGGTCCATCTCGTAGACAATCCCCGCCTGATTGACCATGAAGGTCTCGATGCTCGTTTCACCATACCGCACCGGCCAGGCCATCAGCGCGAAGCCGGCGATCATATTGCCATGGCACATTTGCCGCCCGCCACATTGCCGCTCTGAGCCTTCAGGAAGCGGAAATGGTAGCCACAGTAACCTTCGCCTTTTCGGGCCTTTTGCAGGGCCGCCTGCTGCATGGGGGGGCCGACGGGGCTCTCGCCGTCCGCCTGCTCTGCCGGCCAGTAAAGGCCGTCGGTCTTGCCTGGCGCGCTGACCAGCTTCTGGGTATACTCCAGTATTCCATCCCCATCGTGGCCGTCGCTCGAATATCGTCGCCGCGGAGATGAACAGAAGTCGCGCCGCGCAACATCAATGGCGGAAGTGACAAAGGGTGAGATCGCAAAGCTCAGAGACATATTTGAGCATCGGTTGGGGGGAATTGAAGGGCAGCGCAAATCCGCGCCCGAGATAGAGGACATTTCGGCAGCTTTCATTGAGATTGTCAATTGAACGTCGTTGGGGAGCGGGACGCAATGCAGAAAGATGCGACAAGAGGGCGGCCGCAAGGCGGAACGGCCGGCGGCGCATCTGGTGCAGTTCAAGGGCGTGCTCCACGTCGATGGGTATGCTGGCTTCGAAAGGTTGACGCCCAAAGGAGACGTCGTGCTTGCGGCCTGCTGGGCACACACCAGGCGCAAGTTCTATGAGATCGCCGAAGCCGATGGTTCGCCGATCGCCATCGCGGCGGTGCAGCGTATCGCGGAGATTTATGCCAACGAGGCACATGTGCGCGGGCAACCGCCGGCGCAGCGGATGGCATGGAGACAGGCGCGGCCACGACCGCTTGTGGAGGCGCTGCGCCTGTGGCTCGAATTGTGACTGCCACGCCTCGCCGCCAGCAGCCGGCTCGCCGAAGCCATCCGTTATGCGCTCTCGCGCTGGAACGGTCTCAGCCGCTTCCTCGATGACGGGCGCATCGAGCTCGATACCAATCCCGTCGAGCGCGCTATCCGTCCCATGGCACTCGGCCGCAAGAACTACCTGTTCGCCGGCTCCGATGGCGGCGGCGCACGCTGGGCAACCGTCTGCTCGTTGACTGAAACTGCCATGCTCAACGAAATCGAGCCCTACCACTACCTCCGCGATGTGCTGCAGAAGATGATCGACGGGCATCTCGCAAACCGTCTCGACAAACTGCTCCCGTGGGCATGGAAGGCCAGCAATCCGGCACCCAACTGACGACGACCTGCAAACTGGCCACGCTTACTGCCGAGTGAAAAAACAGGGACTATGGCAATTCTGGCTGCGGACCGAATTGTCCGTCGGTCGTTGCCTCTCTTTCGAGGTGCCCTTAACATTCACCAGGCACCCTGAAAGCACATGGCTACCGGCCCTGTCATCGTTGCCGTGCCATCGGCATTGAGCCCGATATCAAGCGACCCGGCCGGCAAGGCTACGGTGATACGGTCGGCCTTCACCAGGCCCCTGGCCCGCGCAGCGAAGGCTGCGACGCAGGCCCCGCTGCCGCAGGCCTCGGTCAATATTCCCGGCCGTTCCCAGACACACAGACGCAATCTGTCGGTGCCAGTCACTTCGGCCGCACCAACGTTGACACCTTCGGGAAACAGCGAATTCCTCTGGATGGCCGGGGCGAAGCGAGGCAAGTCGACCTCATCAAGGTGCTCAACAAAGAATACCACGTGTGGATTGCCGATATGCAGAGCGACGCCGTCCTCGAGCGGCCCGCTCTGCAACGGAATGTGCATGGTGTCGGTGGCGTGCGACAGGGGTATCCGCTTCCAGTCGGTGGAAATGGGCCCCATGTTCACGCTGACCCGAAAATCGCCGTCGCTTTGGCAGGCGAGTAGACCGGCGCCCGTCTCGAGCCGTAGCTCGGCCAGATTGCTTTCCTCAAGCAGCAGCCAGGCCACGCAACGCGTGGCGTTTCCGCAAGCCGCAACTTCACGCCCATCGATATTGAAAAGGCGCATGAAGGCATAAGCACCCGAAGCGGATCCGGACGCGGTGGGCTTTTCCACGACGACGACCTGCTCGGCGCCGACGCCCTCATTTGGGTCGCAGATACGAGCAATCTCGTCTCTCGATGGGCGGTAGGAGACATCGCGGCCATCGAAGATGACGAAATGGTTGCGCAGCCCATGCATTTTCACAAAAGGGCGACCCGAGCCGCACAACTCGTTCCACGATCTGAACGCAACTGCCGGCTCGCTCATTGCCCTTACCGCTCCTTGCCCGCCGCGCCACCCGCCCGCACAACGCTTAGGCAGTCACGGCGCTGGCGTTGTCTATGACGGTGGAGGCCTCGCGACAAGGCTTGCCCCGGCGGAAGCGATCGACGGCTAAAGCGGCCATGCGCTGGTCGATGGTGCCGTTGACGATGGCTTTGGCCAAAAGGTCTGCAGCGCCGGATGCACCGGCGATGCCGTAGGTCCATCCGGTTGAAAACCACAGGTCCGCGATGTCTGGATGAGGCCCGAGCAAGGAACCGCCGTCGGGGGCGGGATGTAGAAGACCTGCCCATTAGCGCAGGATCCGAAGATGTGCCGACTGTGGAAAGATCTCCACCAGATGGCGGGCAAAACCCGGCATGACATAGGCCGTCGACTTCACGTTGCGCTTGGGGCTTTCCCCGGGCAGTTCGCAGCCCCCAACAATTTCGCCGCGCGCGGTCTGGTACAGGTAGGAGGCCGGTCGATCAGGGCAACGGCCGGGCGGATATCCTCTCGTTCCGGAGCGCGGTCGCCGTGGGCTTGGTCGAGGATCAGACGGACCATAAGCTTCGTCAGGGCCTGGCGCATTTCTACCGGCAGCGCTTGCCATTGCGGCACCAGTGCCGTCCTCGCGTCGTGCGGGTTGGAGAACAGATCAAGCTCATAAGTCTTGGGCTGGCGCGGCATGGACATCTCCCCGATTCGGGTCGTGAGAACCCAATCCTGCGCTCGAATCCCGCAATTGCGATTGTGCACCCAAAGCGAGCGGCACCTCCCGCAGCAACATCGCCAGGGCCTGGAGTGCTGCAGCACAAGCATGCGGACTGGTGCCGACCCACCAGCTCGCGCTGGCCTCCCGATCGAATATCCAGGTCGGCACCTCCAGCCAGCGATCGGATGCACAACCAGACAGGCTGCAACGGAAAACCTCCCCGCTGACCTTCTCAATCACCTCATGAATGTGCACCCGGCATCCTGCCCAAGGATGCCACGGATAAAGAAGCTCGCGCTCCTCGGTCCCGTGGGCGTTCTGTCGTCGTGTTGTACAATGAGGTTCGTCCTCATAGTGCGACCGGCAGCAAACCACCGATCATGCTCACGGATCGCTCAGCGGCTATCGGCCCACCCTGATCGATCACCCACTGGAGGCGGCCAGCGCCGTGGTCCAGATGAAGGGTAGCAGCTCAACCTGTCATGCACTAACATTCCGAAAGGACTGCCTATTGGGGACTGTCCAGCGGAGGCATTCGGTGGAAACGCGCGAACTTTTTTGGTCCCTGAGCCCGTCCTTGGTGGCAGCCTTCTATGTCTGCGGACTGGCGGCCATGGCGACGTTTGTGTGGGGCTGCTGGCGTCATTACGCCAAATACCGGCGCGGCCGCTCCCTGACCACAAGCGTCGACTTCTTCGTCGGCGCCCGGCGCATGCTAGCCGACTTGGTGACCCATCGCACCCTGGGGCGCCGCGACCACTATGCCGGTTATGCCCATGCCGGAATTTTTTTCGGCTTCCTTATCGCCGCCATCGGCACGGCCACCATTACGCTGGAATACGACATTCTTTATCCCCTGTTCGGGGTGAGGTTCTGGCGCGGCAATTTCTATCTGCTGTACAGTCTTATCCTCGATCTCGGCCATCTGGCGCTGGTTGTCGGCCTGATCATGATGATGGTCCGCCGTGCCGCATTCCATCTGCCCAAGCTCGACTATCTGCGCGCCTATCGCGGTGAAAGCGAACTCAGGGCCTCGGCCAGATCGTGGCGCATCGAGGACTGGATCTTTCTGTCGGTCCTCCTGGTCATCGAGATCACCGGCTTCGTCCAGGAGGCCGCCCGGCTCCTGGCCGACAAGCCTGAGTGGGCCGCCTGGTCGCCGATCGGCTTGGCGCTGGCCAAGCTGTTCGCCGCATCCGGCATGTCGACGGCGACCGCGATGGCCATCCGCGGCGCTAACTGGTGGCTGCATGGGCTCATGGCGCTCGCCTTCACCGCCGCCATTCCCTGGTACAAGGCCAAGCACATCATCGCCGTAATCGGCTCGTTGGCGGTGCGGGCCGACAAGTCGCTGGCCCGGTTGTCCAAGGAAGACGACGCGGCCGACAGTGCCGGCATCAGCGACATTTCGCAGTTCTCCTGGAAGGACATGCTGAATTTTGATGCTTGCACCAAGTGCGGGCGTTGCCATGAAGTCTGTCCGGCGCGCATCATGGGTTTCCCGCTCAGCCCGCGCGATCTCATTCTCGACCTGCGCCAACACAACGACACCGCCCAGGGCCGACCGCCGGTCGGTGTTGAGCTGATCGGCGATGTGATCGAGCCGCAGACCCTGTGGTCGTGCCTCGCCTGCGGTGCCTGCCAGGAAATTTGCCCGGTCGGCATCCAGCACCCGCCGATGATCGTGCAGATGCGCCGCCAGCTGGTGGCGCGCGGCGACATGGACCCGCTGCTCCAGCGCACCCTCGATGCCTTCGCCAGCACCGGCAACAGTTTCGGCGAGAACGCCCGCAAGCGTTCGGCCTGGACCCGCGAGCTCGATTTTGCCGTCAAGGATATCCGCAGCGAAGCGGCCGACGATCTGTGGTTTGTCGGCGATTATGCCTCGTTCGATCCCCGCAACCAGAAGGTCAGCCAGACGTTTGCTTCGCTGTTGAAGATTGCCGACATGGATTTCGCTTTGTTGCACGAGGGCGAGCGCAATGCTGGCAACGACGTGCGCCGCATCGGTGAGGAGGGACTCTATGAGACGCTGGTTGAGAGCAATCTCGAGGCCATGGCCGGCTGCCAGCCGTTTTCGCGCATCATCACCACCGATCCGCACAGCTACAACACCATCAGGAACGAGTATCCTGAATTCGGCGATACCAGACCGGTCGAGCATTATTCGTCGGTCCTGGCGGATCTCATCGAGACAGGCCGCCTGAAAGTCACCCGGCCGCTCAACAAGAAGGTGACGTTTCATGATCCCTGCCATCTCGGCCGGCTGAACGGCGGCTATGAAGCGCCGCGCCGGGTGCTCCAGGCCATCGGCTGCGAGATCGTCGAGATGCCGCGCAACCGTGACAATTCCTTTTGCTGCGGTGCCGGTGGCGGGCGCATCTGGGTCCCCAGTCCGCCCGGCATGGAAAAGCCGTCGGAGAACCGCATGCGCGAGGCGGCCGGCCTCGGCGGAATCGATGTTTTTGTGACCTGTTGCCCAAAGGATCTCACCATGTTTGAAGATGCGCGCAAGACCAGCGGCCATGAGTCCAGCTTCGTCGTGCAGGACATCGCCGAACTGGTCGCCGAAGCGGTCGAGCTGAAAGCGTTTTCGCTGAAGGACATGCCGAATCTGGCCGAGCGGCTGACCGATGCGGTGGCCACGCGCATCGCCGAGGTGGTCGCCGCCCGCCTTGACGAAGTGCTGGCCCTGAAACTTGATGCGCTGGCCAAGGCCGCCCCACTGGGGGCCCCGCCCGCCGCTGCGCCGCAAGCGCCCGAAGCCGCTCCAGCTTCGCAACCGGCGTCGCCGGAACCGGCCATGGAAGCACCGCAACCGCCGAGTGCCCCTCAACCCGAAGCCGCCGAGGCCGCGCTGGCGACGGCGGCCGATCTGCCGGCGCTGACCGCCATGGACTGGGACAACCTCGCCCCCGTCACAGCCGCCGAGTTCGCGGGCTATCGGGCGCCGGAGAAGTCGGGCCTGCGCATTCTGGTGACCGTCAAGCACGCCGCCAAGTTGGGCGACGAGTACGGATTCACCGCCGATCATCTGGATGTCGCCGATGAATATCTCGATCACGATCTCAATGAATGGGATGACGCCGCCCTGGAGCAGGCGCTTCTGCTGATCGAGGCACAGGGCGGCGGCGAGGTGGTGGCGGTCACGGTCGGGCCCGAGGCGGCCGAAAAGTCGCTGCGCAAGGTGCTTGCCAAGGGTGCCGACCGGGCGGTGCGCATATGGGACGAACGCCTGCGCCTGGCCGACCCGATCACGATCGCACGCGTCATCGCCGGCGTTGCGGCCGTCGAGCGGCCCGATCTGATCCTAGCCGGCACCCAGTCGTCCGACCATGCCCACGGCTCCACTGGCACGGCTCTGGCGCGCATCCTCGGTCTGCCGCACGCTGCCGTCATCACCGCCGTCAGATGGGACGGCAAGGAGGCGATGACAGTGACGCGCGAACTGGAAGGCGGCACCCGTCAGACCCTGCGCATGCCGGCCCCGGCGGTGCTGGCGATGCAGACCGGCACCAACATCCCGCGCTACGCCACGATGCGCATGATCAAGCAAGCAAGGCAAAAGCCGCTCGAAGTGATTGACGACGCAGCGGTCGTGGACGGCTCCGGCGGCTATCGGGTGCGGCGCATATACACGCCGGTCCAGGAAAAGGCCCGGATGCTGGAAGGCACCGCCGATGAGATCGCCGCCCAGATCGCGGCCCTCATCCGCGAAAAGATGGGAGAATGAGCATGCCGGATATCCTTGTCGTTGCCGAACACCTGGGCGGTAAATTGAGCGACATCTCGCGTGAACTGATCGGCGCGGCCAATTCCATCAAGGACGGGCTCGGCGGCGCCTTGCGGGTGCTGGTCATCGCCAGGAGCGCCAGGGAGCTCGCCGGCGATCTCGATCTGGAAGGCGTCGATGAACTGCTCCTCGTCGAAACGCCGGGCGATGACTTCGATCCGCTGGTCTACGAGGAAGTCGTCTGCAAGGTCGGCGCCGATGTCCGGCCCGCCGTCATTCTGGCCGGCCATACCGCCAACGGCATGGCCTATGGCGCGGCCGTCGCCGCCCGGTTGGGGTGCGGTTTTGCCAGCGATGTCCTCCGCCTCGCCACGGCCGGCGACGAGCTGGTGGCGACGCGCAGCGCCTATGGCAACAAGGTGGAGATGGAACTGGTCTTTCCCGGCAAGGCGGTGAGCCTGCTGACCCTGCGCGGTGCGACGTTCGCCGCACCGGAGGCAGCGGGGGCGGCCAGGATCGTTCCGATCGAGGTTGACCTGGCCGGCCTTTCCGGGGTTTCGACCCACGTCGAATACCAGGAGGCGCCGCCCTCTGACATCGACATCGCCAAGGCCGATTTCATCCTGTCGGTCGGCCGCGGCATCCAGGACAAGGACAACCTGCCGCGTTTTGCCGCCCTGGCCGACAAGCTGGGGGCCACCTTCGGCTGTTCGCGCCCGATCGTCGACTCGGGCTGGTTGCCCAAGCCCCACCAGGTCGGCCAGTCCGGCAAGGTTGCCGCCAATTGCAAGCTTTATATCGCGCTCGGCATTTCCGGTGCCGTACAGCACCTGTTCGGCATGAAGCATGTCGACACCATCATCGCCGTCAACACCGATCCCGACGCATCGATTTTCAATGCCGCCACCTTCGGTACCACCATCGACCTCTTCGAGCTCACCGAAGCTCTGGAGCGGCACTTCAACTGACTATCCAGGCAAATCCTCGACACAGGGAGGAAACTGTCATGACCACAAGCACCCGTACTTCCGTATTGGCCGATCGCCATCGCGCGCTTGGCTCAGATCTTGGCGACTGAAATCCCGGCTGATGCGCGACAACGGTCTCAAGGCACTGCAGAAACGCCGTTACAAGAAGACCACCGACAGCTTCCATGGTGGTCCGCTCGCCGCCAATCTCCTTGATCAGGATTTTGCCTGTGATGGCCCCGATCAGAAATGGGGTGCTGACATCAGCTATATCTGGACAGCCGAAGGCTGGCTCTATCTGGCGATCGTGCTCGACCTTTGCTCGCGGCGTATCGTCGGCTGGGCAACGAGCGACCGGTTGAAGAAGGACCTGGCCCTGAGAGCATTGCGGCAAGCCATCGCCTTACGACGGCCGCCACGCGGCCTGATCCACCACACCGATCGCGGCAGCCAATATTGCTCGGATGACTACCAGCGGCTTTTGAAGGCGCATGGCTTCGTTCCTTCGATGAGCGGCAAGGGCAATTGCTATGACAACGCGATGGTCGAAACGGTGTTCAAGACGATCAAGAACGAGTTGATCTGGCGGACCACCTTCCAGACCCGAACGGGCGCGACATGGGCACTTGGCCGATACATTGACGGATTCTACAATCCCTGCCGGCGACATTCCGCTCTCGGATACAAATCGCCGGCATCATTCGAGGCCGAAATGGCCTTCACAGAGTGAAAGCCTCTCCACAAAAGCAGGGCAAGTCCAAGTTTGTTTTTTGCAAGAGCGGAGTGGCATCGAATATCTCTACGGTAAGGTAGAATATCAACCCGCGCACAGGTCTCATACTGCCCGACCATCGAGACCTTCCCGCATGAAGCGCTCCTGCCAGCGCCAGACGCAGGTCTTGGATTTGCCAGTCTGCCGCATGATCGCGTTGGTGCCGACGCCATCGGCGCTCAGCAGCACGATGGCAGCGCGCCAAATGTGCTCTGCTGCGAGCGTTGTGGTCCCAGGTGATGGCTTTGAGCCAGCGACGCTCCGCTGGCATGACGGTGATGGAAATTCCACTGCGCATGCGCAAGAGCCGCATGCTCGCTCAATAAAAGAAATCTCCATCAGGAATATTTTTAAAGTAAAAATTAAAATATAAATTAATAATTCTGTGCATTCAAGAAGATTATGATCTATTTTTATTCATTTTGATTCGAAGTCTATATTGCTGCTTAAAAGACTTTGTTCCAAAACTCCAACACTAGAACTGATTACGGATAAGCAGTGTAAGGGTAACTGCAAGAATTCTGTCGGTCCATGTTCGATCTCCGCATCGAACATGAGGGTGTCGCCGGCCCGAAGCTCATGCACATCTTCCCCATGCCTATAACACATCCCCCCTTCGATTACATGTATGAATTCAATGCCGGCATGTCTGAAGACTGGCAATGGCCGCATCCGCTTGGTCACTGTAATATCGTAGGCTTCTGCACTGGAACCGCGACTGTGAACGCTCCCGATCATTCGATAGATATGCCCTTCGCCGGCTCCATGCCTCTCCACAACAATACCTTCGCCGGCCAAGACGTAGCTTGTCGCCTTTACATTCTCGTAACTGGTAAACAAAGCCGATACTGGTATACCGAGCGCTTCCGAAAGTTGCCGAAGTGTAGCGAGAGATGGCGATATCTGACCATTCTCGATCCTGGACAACATGCCAGCCGACAGCCCGGATTGCGCAGCGAGCTCGGCTGCCTTGAGGTTGCGTTTAAAGCGATATTCGCGCACTTGCCGTCCAATCGCAGCTGTAAGAAGTTGATTATGCAAGTTAGCGCGCGACTCTCGCTCCCCCAACTCTCTCTTTTTTGCCAGGTCTTCCAAAAATTCACCCATGATTTGAACATCCATGCAATTGGCAGGTTAGCGTTCGTCGATAGCTACGAGGCCATTGACCCGGGATCCCCCATTTGGATTCCTTTCGATGATGGTGCAGCCGACGAAGGCGACGATCAAGCGAAAGTTTGCCCATGCTGCCTGCCGGATGGCCCGCGCTGGGGACGGATTGCCCGCCAACGGCCCTCCAGGGCCGGTAGAAGCGTCATATTGCCTCGTTCCGGTCACACCTCTGCCGTCGTCAGTGTTTGGTACCGACGATCCGGTGGCGGTTCCGGTCATGCGGACACCGTCACTGTGGGCGGCCCGCGCAGACCCTTGACCAGCGCGAGGATGCCCGCCTGTCAGGCCACAACCCATACAGCGTCATCCGCCAGACAATCCTCGCCTGACATCGCATCACATCGGGGGTGGGTAATTACATGACCCTTGTGCCCCGCCTTCGCGCCGCCCGGCTTCGAGTTCTCCTGCCTCTCCTTCTTGTCCGTCGGCGGCGGGTTCGAGGATGTGCGAGACGTCCTCGCCGGCCGCTGCAGTTTCAACACAAGCTCAACCAGTTCTTCCTTCGCCAGCCTCTCAAGATCATCGCGACTCATCCCAACAGGGATTCAGAACCCAGCCGCTCCTGCATGCGGCGCGACAATCAACGTGAGAGTGCAGCGTCAATCAGGATGAGAGTGCCGGCGGGTCGGAACGCAGGGAGGGCGTAGCCCGACTGGAGTTTTGACCCGCCGGCGGCGGGTTCCTTTCGGGACGTTGGTCTGGTGATCACGGTCGGCCGGGTATGCCGGTGGTTTGTCCTATTGGGGAGGAATCACTTTGTGCCCGGCCGCCATGTAACCGATCACCAGATGAGGCTTTTGATGAAGTTCTGTCAGACCAATACGACGGCCGTCGCGGCGGCAAAGGCGTCGATCAGCATTGCCACGGCCTATCGCCTCGAGAAGGATACGAGGCTGCCGTCACAAAAGAAGACGCCGCGGGAACGACGCCGTCCCGATCCGCTTGCCGATATTTTCGACGCCGAGATCGTGCCGATGTTGCGAGCGGCGCCCGGCATTCGCGCGATAGCCATCTTCGAGGAGATGCTGCGGCGGCATCCTGAACTGGGCGGCGGCACTCGCCGGACGATGGAGCGGCGCATCCGCTCATGGCGCGCCATTCATGGCGAGGAGCAGGAAGTCATCTTCCGGCAGATACATGAGCCCGGCCGTGTCGGCTTGTCGGATTTCACCGACATGGGCAGCGCCGGCGTTAGCATCGCCGGCCGGCCGCTCGACCACCGGCTCTACCATTTCCGGCTCGCCTATTCCGGCTTCGAGCACGCCCATGTCGTGCTCGGCGGCGAGAGCCTCGTGGCGCTCGCTGAAGGCCTGCAGAACGCGCTCTGGTCGCTTGGCGGGGTTCCTCGCGAACACCGCAGCGACAGCCTGTCGGCGGCGTTCCGCAACCTGGACAAGAATGCCCGCGCGGACCTGACGCGTGGCTACGAGGAACTCATCACCCACTACGGCATGACGGCGACCCGCAACAATGCCGGCGTCGCGCATGAGAACGGCTCCATCGAAGGGCCGCACGGTCATCTCAAGCGGGCGATCAATGACGCGCTGCTGATGAGGGGATCGAGCGATTTCGACGATCTCGCCGCCTACCGCGGTTTCGTCGACGAGATCGTCAGCCGCTGCAACGCGCGCAATTCCAGGCGCATCGACATCGAGCGCGCCAAACTCCAGGAACTGCCCGTCCGGCGGACGTCCGACTACGAGGAGGTCACCGTGCCCGTCACCTCATCGGGCGGTTTCACACTGCGCAAGGTGTTCTACACCGTGCCTTCGCGGCTGATCGGTCACCGCCTCAGGGTGAGGCTCTTCGACGATCGGCTGGATATCTTCATCGGCGGCACGCAACTCATGACCCTGCCGCGCGGACGTGCCTCTGCATCCGGCAAGCACGACCAGGTCGTCAACTATCGCCATGTCATCCATTCACTGCGCCGCAAGCCGATGGCACTCATGAACCTCGTCTATCGCGACCGGCTCTTTCCGCGCGAGGCGTATGGGCGAACCTTCGACATGCTCGTGGATTGTCTGCCGGAGCGGCAGGCTTGCCGCACCATGGTGGATCTTCTCGCCATGGCTCACGAGCGTGGCTGTGAGAGCGAACTGGCCGATCAACTGGATGCCTCGCTGCAGGCGCGCCGATTGCCCGACATGGCCGCCTTGCGGGAAAGGTTCGCACCCGATCCCTCCCGGCTGCCCAACATCGTCGTGCGCCTTGCCCCGCTCAACGCCTATGAGGCTCTGATCGGCGTCAGCCTGACGGGAGACGCGGCATGAAGACCAACAACGCCGTCGACGCCGCAAGGCTCAGCCTGCTCCTCAACGAGTTGCGCCTGCCGGCCATCAAGCTCATGTGGCAGCAATTCGCCGAACAGGCCGATAAGGAAGGCTGGCCCGCCGCCCGCTTCCTGGCCGCCATCACTGAACATGAACTGGCCGAGCGTGACCGCCGACGCATCGAGCGCCATCTCGCCGAGGCGCGCCTGTTGCCGGGAAAGACCATCGACACTTTCGAGTTCGATGCCGTGCCGATGATCTCCAAGGCGCAGGTGATGGCCATCACCGCCGGCGATGCCTGGCTCGAGAACGGCGCGAACCTGCTTCTGTTCGGCCCGCCCGGCGGCGGAAAGAGCCATCTCGCCTCGGCAATCGGGCTCGCCCTCATCGAGAACGGATGGCGGGTCATGTTCACCCGCACCACCGACCTCGTCCAGAAGCTGCAGGTGGCGCGCCGCGAACTCGGCCTCGAAGCCGCCATCAACCGGCTCGACCGCTTCCACCTGCTGATCCTCGACGACCTCGCCTACGTCACCAAGGACCAGGCCGAGACCAGCGTGCTGTTCGAACTCATCAGCGCCCGCTACGAACGGCGTTCGATGCTCATCACCGCCAACCAGCCCTTCGGAGAATGGGGAAAAGTCTTCCCCGATCCCGCCATGACCCTCGCCGCCGTCGACCGCCTCGTCCATCACGCCACCATCTTCGAGATGAATGTCGAGAGCTACAGGCGGCGTGAGGCCATGCAACGCAAACGAGGACCCGGCCGGCCGGCGTCATACGCAACACCCGCCAATATCGGCGCTGATTGACGCCCCGCGACAATCAAAACCACAAAGCCTCTTGCGCGAAACAATCAATGCCGCGATCATCACTACCGCCGCGACACCAAATTCTCATCCAGATTGTCGCGCGCCTCTCATCCAGATTGTCGCGC
>CAVYOQ010000017.1:0-81000 GCA_963770075.1 uncultured Alphaproteobacteria bacterium | reverse complement strand
CGCGCCGCATCTGGCGCCTCAGGATGTGGAAATAGTTGGCCGGCGAGGTACAGTTGGCCACCTGCATGTTGTCTTCGGCGCACATCTGCAGGAAACGCTCCAGCCGGGCCGAAGAATGCTCGGGCCCCTGGCCCTCATAGCCGTGCGGCAACAGGCACACCAGACCCGACATCCTCAGCCACTTGCGTTCGCCCGAGGAGATGAACTGGTCGAGCACCACCTGGGCGCCGTTGGCGAAGTCGCCGAACTGGGCCTCCCACAGGGTGAGCGCGTTGGGCTCGGCAAGGCTGTAGCCGTACTCGAAGCCGAGAACGGCTTCCTCCGACAGCATGGAGTTGATCACCTCGAGCCTCACCTGCTGGTTACGCTCCAGGTGATTGAGCGGGGTGTAACGCCTTTCCGTCTCCTGATCGATCAGCACCGCGTGGCGCTGCGAGAAGGTGCCGCGCTGCACGTCCTGGCCCGACAGCCTGACCGGGATACCCTCATCCAGCAGCGTGCCGAAGGCCAGCGCCTCGGCCATCGCCCAGTCGATACCGGTGCCTTCCTCGATCATGCGGCGGCGGGCGTCCAGTACCCTCTGCAGCGTGCGGTGCAGCTTGAAGCTCTTGGGCACCTGCGAGATTTTCAGGCCGATGCGCTTGAGCCGCTCGGTCTCGACACCGGTCTGGCCGCGGCGCGGATCGTCGGCGGCGCTGGCCTGCTTGAGCCCGGACCAGCGCCCGTCCAGCCAGTCGGCACGGTTGGCGCGATAGCTGTCGGAAGCCTCGAACTCGGAATCGAGCAGGGCGCGGTAATCCACTTTCAGCTTTTCCACTTCCGACTGGGTGACCACCCCTTCGTTCACCAGCCGCTCGCCATAGATCTTGCTGACCGGCGGGTGATCGCCGATGCGCCGGTACATGAGCGGCTGGGTGAAGGCCGGCTCGTCGGATTCGTTGTGGCCGAAACGCCGGTAGCAGAACATGTCGATGACCACCGGCTTGTGGAATTTCTGCCGGAACTCGGTGGCCACCTTGGCGGCATAGACCACGGCTTCGGGATCGTCGCCGTTCACATGCAGGATCGGCGCCTCGATCATCTTGGCGACGTCTGACGGATAGGGCGACGAGCGGGCCCAGATGGGGCTGGTGGTGAAGCCGATCTGGTTGTTGACGATGAAATGGACGGCGCCGCCCGAGCGGTGGCCGCGCAGGCCCGACAGGCCAAAGCATTCCGCGATCACGCCTTGTCCGGCAAAGGCCGCATCGCCATGGATGAGCAGCGGCATGATGCTGGTGCGCGCTGAATCCTTGCGCTGGTCCTGCTTGGCGCGCGCCTTGCCCAGCACCACCGGCACCACGATCTCCAGATGCGACGGGTTGGCGGTGAGCGACAAATGCACGCTGTTGCCGTCGAAGGTGCGGTCGGACGAGGTGCCGAGGTGGTATTTCACGTCGCCCGAGCCTTCCACCTCGTCGGGCGTGGAGGACCCGCCCTTGAACTCGTGGAAGATGGCCGAATAGGGCTTGCCCATGACGTTGGCGAGCACGTTGAGGCGGCCACGGTGGGCCATGCCGAGCACCATCTCCTTCAGGCCCATCGCGCCGCCGCGCTTGATGATCTGTTCAAGCGCCGGGATCATCGATTCGCCGCCGTCGAGGCCGAAGCGCTTGGTGCCGGTGTATTTCACGTTGAGGAAGTGCTCGAAGCCTTCCGCCGCGATGAGCTTGGCGAGGATCGCCTTCTTGCCGAACTCGGTGAAGGAGATGGTCTTTTCCGGCCCTTCGATGCGCTCCTGCACCCAGCCCTTCTGGGCCGGATCGGAGATGTGCATGAACTCGACCCCCATGGTCGAGCAATAGGTGCGCTTGAGTACCGCCAGCATCTCGCTGATGGTGGCGCTCTCCAAGCCCAGCACCTTGTCGATGAAGATGGGCCGGTTCATGTCCTGCGGCCCAAAGCCGTAAGAGGCCGGATCGAGCTCGGGATGGGCCTCCATCTCCCTCAGGCGCAAAGGGTCGAGATCGGCTGCCAGATGTCCGCGGATGCGGTAGGCGCGGATCATCATCAGGGCGCGGACGGAATCGAGGGTTGCCTTGCGCAGCTCCTCGGCATCGAGCGAGATGCCCTCAGCGCTCGCCTTCTCGGCCAGATGCGGCGCTACCGTCTTTTCCAGCACGGGCCAGTTGCCGTCGAGCGCCGAGACCAGTTCGCCGTTGATCGGCTGCGGCCAGTCGGGACGCTGCCACGAGGCGCCGCGCGCGGCCGTGGCCGCCAAGCGCGGGTCATCGCCCAGCTCGGAAAAGAAGGCCCGCCACTCGGGATCCACGCTCTGCGGATCGGCCGCGAAACGGGCCTCCATCTCTTCGATGAAGTGGGCGTTGGTGCCGTAGAGGAAGGAGGTCCGGTCAAACTCGGTGTTGCTGTCGCTTCTGGCCATCGCGGTACTCCTTCATACGCCTTACCAGCCGTCAACCCGGTTCTACGACAGAATGTCCTTTAGAGTCGAACCCAGTTTGGCCGGCGAGTTGGCAACGGCAATCCCAGCGGCCTTCATCGCCTCGATCTTGCTCTCGGCCCCGCCCTTGCCGCCGGAGATGATGGCCCCGGCATGACCCATGCGCCGGCCGGGCGGCGCCGTCAGCCCGGCGATGAAGCCGACCACCGGTATGTTGCGGCCGGCCCTGGCCTCATCGGCGAGGAACTGCGCGGCATCTTCTTCCGCCGAGCCGCCGATCTCGCCGATCATGACGATGGATTTGGTGTCGGGATCGCCGAGGAACAGTTCCAGCACGTCGATGAACTCGGTGCCCTTGACCGGATCGCCGCCGATGCCGACGCAGGTCGACTGGCCGAGCCCGGCATCGGTGGTCTGCTTGACCGCCTCATAGGTGAGGGTGCCCGAGCGCGACACAATGCCGACCGAGCCCTTCTTGTGGATATGGCCGGGCATAATGCCGATCTTGCATTCATCCGGCGTGATGACGCCCGGACAGTTGGGACCCACGAGACGGGTTTTCGAGCCGCACAGGGAGCGCTTCACTCTCACCATGTCCATCACCGGGATGCCCTCGGTGATGGTGACGACGAGCTCGATGCCAGCCTCGATGGCCTCGAGGATGGAATCGGCGGCAAAGGGCGGCGGCACGTAGATGACGGATGCCGTGGCGCCGGTCGCAGCCTTCGCTTCCTCCACGGTGTCGAAGACGGGAAGGGTCTTCCTGGCGCCACCGGTGAGCATGCCCTCCCAAGTGGAGCCGCCCTTGCCGGGGGTGACGCCGCCGACCATCTGGGTGCCGTGGTAGGAAAGCGCCTGCTCGGTATGGAAGGTGCCGGTCTTGCCGGTCAGGCCCTGCACCAGGACCTTGGTGTTCTTGTCGACGAGGACGCTCATGACCGCACCTCCTTCACCGCTTTGACGATCTTCTGGGCGGCATCGTCGAGATTGTCGGCAGCGATCACGTTGAGGCCCGACGGGGCGATGATCGCCTTGCCCTTGTCGACATTGGTGCCCTCCAAGCGCACCACCAGGGGCACCTTGAGGCCGACCTCCTTCACCGCGGCGATGACACCTTCGGCAATCACGTCGCAGCGCATGATGCCGCCGAAGATGTTGACCAGGATGCCCTTCACCTGCGGGTCGGAGGTGATGATCTTGAAGGCGGCCGTCACCTTTTCCGTTGTCGCACCGCCGCCCACGTCGAGGAAGTTGGCGGGCGCCGCGCCATAGAGCTTGATGATATCCATGGTGGCCATGGCGAGGCCCGCCCCGTTCACCATGCAGCCGATGTCGCCGTCGAGCGCGATGTAGTTGAGGTCGAACCGTGAAGCCTCCAGCTCCTTTGCGTCCTCCTCGGTCTCGTCGCGCAGATCGCCAAGGTTGGCATGGCGATAAAGCGCGTTGTCATCGAAATTGACCTTGGCATCGAGACATACGAGCTCGCCGTCGGCGGTGACCACCAGCGGGTTGATCTCCAGTAGGCTCATGTCACTGTCCGCGAAAGCCTTGAAGAGACTGGCGATGAGCTTGGAAAGCTGCTTCTGCTGGCCGGCATCGAGCGCCAGCGCCTTGGCCATGCGGCGGCCGTGATGGGGCTGGATGCCGGTTGCCGGATCGACCGTCATGGTGAAGATCTTTTCCGGCGTCGAGTGGGCCACTTCCTCGATGTCCATGCCGCCTTCGGTCGAGGCGATGAAGGCGATGCGCGATGTGGCGCGGTCGACGAGGCAGGAGAGATAGAGCTCACGGGCGATGCGCGAGCCGTCCTCGATATAGAGCCGGTTGACGGTCTTGCCCTCGGGGCCCGTCTGGTGCGTAATGAGGGTCATGCCCAGCATGCGCCTGGCTTCGGCCTCGACCTCGGCGACGGACTTCACCACCTTGACGCCGCCGCCCTTGCCGCGCCCGCCGGCGTGGATCTGCGCCTTGACGACCCACACCGGGCCGCCCAACTCGCCTGCCGCCTTGACCGCTTCGTCCACCGTGAAGGCGGGTATGCCGCGCGCCACCGGCACGCCATAGCCCTTGAGCAGGGCCTTGGCCTGGTATTCGTGAATGTTCATGGGGAAGTCTCCGCAATGAGGTCAGGAAAACCGCACACGCGTCCTAACACTCCGACGGCCCGCGGACCATCTCTGGTATACCACATGCCACCGATTCTTTCGTCCTCCGGAACCCGCAATTCTCACGCGAGATCGGGCGCGATCTTCTTGGCGGCATCCATCAGGCCCTTGACCGCCGTCACCGACTTCTTGAGCTGGGCCTTCTCGTCGCCGTCGAGCTTGATCTCCACCACCCGCTCCACCCCGTTCGCGCCGATCACGCAGGGCACGCCCACATAAAGCCCCTTGATGCCGTAGGCGCCGTCGACATGCGCCGCGCACGGGACCACCCGGCGCTTGTCCTTGAGGTAGCTTTCGGCCATGGCGATGGCCGACGAGGCAGGCGCGTAATAGGCTGAACCTGTCTTGAGCAGGCCGACGATCTCGGCGCCGCCGTCGCGGGTGCGCTGCACGATCTCATCGATACGCTTCTGGGTGGTCCACTTCATCGTGATGAGGTCGGTGACGGGGATGCCGGCGACGGTGGAATAGCGCGGCAGCGGCACCATGGTATCGCCATGACCGCCGAGCACGAAGGCGGTGACGTCCTCCACCGAGACATTGAATTCCTCGGCGAGGAAATGGCGGAAGCGGGCCGAATTCGAGCACACCCGCCATGCCCACCACCTTGTTGGCGGGCAGGCCGGAATATTTCTGCAGCGCCCACACCATGACGTCGAGCGGGTTGGTGATGCAGATGACGAAGGCGTTGGGGGCGTATTTCTTGATGCCGGCGCCCACCTGGCCCATGACTTTGAGGTTGATCTCCAGCAGGTCGTCGCGGCTCATGCCGGGCTTGCGCGCCACGCCGGCGGTGACGATCACCACATCAGCGCCTTCGATCCCCTCATAGCGGTTGGTGCCGGTGAGCCTGGCATCGAAGCCCTCCACCGGACCGGATTCGGACAAGTCGAGGGTCTTGCCCTGTGGCAGTCCCTCCACGATGTCGAACATCACCACATCGCCAAGTTCCTTCAGTCCCACCAGATGGGCGAGCGTGCCGCCGATCATGCCGCCGCCGATAAGGGCGATTTTATTGCGAGCCATCGATTTTCCCTGCTTTGATATGGCACCCGCCCTGACGCCGTGGCCGGGCCTCACCTTTTGCGATGCACAAACGAGGCTCTAGTAACGCGGATGGCCCGCCGTCGCAAGCTTTTCCGCGCTACGCCATTGGATTGTTTGACGTTTACGTAAAGAGCAACACAAATCAGCTTTGCTCCTGCATCCACCATTGATCGCTCAGCATTTCCTGCAGCCGCGACACCGTTCGGGCGAAGGCCTGATCGCCGCTTCCGCGCGGCACCAGCCCAGTGATCGGCGCCGAAGCCGTCGCGACGAGGCGGATGTGATTGTCATAGAGCGTGTCGATGAGGATGGTAAAACGGCGGCGCTCGTTGGCGAGCGATGCATCCATGACCGGCACCGCGTCGATGAAAATGGTGTGAAAGGCCGCCGCCATGGCAAGATAGTCGGCCGGCCCCAGCGGCCGTGCGCACAATTCATCAAAACCGAAACGGGCGACCCCGCGCGCCGCCTGCGGCACCTCCACCTGGCGGCCCTTCACTGGAAGAAAGAGCGGGCTGCCGCGCTGGGTGTCGGTCAGCTCCTGCCACATCACCTCCATGCGCCGGCGGTTTTCGCCATCGATCGGCGTGAGCCACACTTCGCGGCCCCTCAGGCGTCCGATGCGGTAATCCATCTCGCCATTGAGACAGGTGACGTCCATCTTCTCCTCGATGAGGCTGATGAAGGGCAGGAAGGCATTGCGGTTGAGGCCGTCGCGATAAAGGTCCTGCGGTGGCGTGTTGGACGTCACGACCACCGCGATGGCGTGGGAAAAGAGCGCCTCGAACAGCCGTCCCAGAAGCATGGCGTCGGTGATGTCGACGACCTGGAATTCGTCCAGACACAAGAGCACGATTTCGCGCTTCAGCTCATCGGCCAGCATCTTGACCGGATCGGCATCTTCCCACACCTCGCCCTGGCGCTGCTTGTCGCGGATGGCCTGGATGCGCTTGTGGGCGTCCTGCATGAAGGCGTGGAAGTGGATGCGCCGCTTGGGGGTATCCGGCAGGGCGGAAAAGAACAGGTCCATCAGCATGGTCTTCCCGCGCCCCACATCGCCCCAGATGTAGAGGCCAGGCTGGACCTGCTGCTTGCCGTTGCGAGCGGAAAAGAGCCGGCGCAGGCCCTTGGCCTCGCCTCGCCTGGGGCCCGCCTTGAGCGCCGCCGCCAGCCCGTCCAGTTGCTGGGCCACCTCGTGTTGCGCGGCATCGGCGGCGATGCGCCCGGCTCGCAGTTCCGCGTCGTAGATATCGAGGACCGAGCGCTCCATGCTTCACCGCTTTAGCAAATGGAGGCGCTTCCTTAGCAGAAGGCCGCAACGAAAGGAAACTGCGCTGACGGCGGGGCGCTTACGCGATCAACACCGGCGCGAAGGCGAGGATGGCGCCGGTGTAGGCGGCAAGCAGCGCGGCATAGGCGCCCGTCATGATGCCCGCCTCGCGCCAGCCCATGAGTCGCAAATGGTCGGCGCGCCGGCCCACCCGGCTGCCCTGGAAGCCGGCCACGGCGGCAATGGCGAAGATGATCGGCTGGCCGAACCACACCCCGGCAAGGGCAAGGAGGCCGGCGATCGTGAACATGGCCAGCCGCACATGGCTCGGGGCCAGCGATTGCAGCACCGCGCGCACCACGCGCCCGCCGTCAAGCGGGAAGACCGGCAACAGGTTGAGCAGGTTCACCATCGCCACCACCAGCGCCGCCAATGCCAGCGCGTGCATGGCACTCGTGCCCGGCACAAGTAGCGCCGCGGTCACCGCCGGCAGCAGCAGCACAAGGCTGCCGCCTGCCCCCATCAGGGAGACGAAGGCGTCATCGGTGTAGCTCACATGCGGCACCCGAGACACTGCCACACCGCCGAGAAAGGGAATGAACATGATGCGCCCCCACGGCTGCCCGATGAGTTTCAGCCCTATAAGATGGCAGCTTTCATGGATGGCGAGCGCCGCTGCCAGGACCAGCCCGAGCTGCCAGCCCAACAGCAGCCAGAAGGTTGCCAGCGTTGCCGCCGCCGATGCCAGCGTGAAGACAAGGCCGCCAAAACTGCAGCGCCCGGCCGACCTGCCGGTCTCGGCGAAGGATTTCAGGTAATCGAGCTGGCGGCCGAGCTCCAGCCAGGCCAGCACGCAGCCGGAAAGCGAACGCCGGCCCCATTCTTCCGCCCAGACGACGCGGGTTCGCTCTCCCTTCGCATCGAGAGCGATGTCGATGCCGAGCAACCGGTCAGCGCCCTCGAGTGCCGCTATGCCCATGCGCCGCGCCACCAGCCGGTCGGGCGGGCGATGCTCGACGATGTCGAAATCGACGTTCCAGGTAAAGGCCGAGCCGTCGGAACGGATGAGCTCATGGCGGCAACGCACCTGCCGGCCCTCCATGTCGAGGAACTCCACCGCCTCGATGTCGGGATGCCAGTCGGGCCGGCCGGGCCTCAGGTCGATCAGGTGCCACAGCTCGCCCGGTTGCGCCTTGATCGTTGCCCGGCGGCGGATGGTGAGCGGCAGCTTGACATTGAACGCCAGGAACATCAGGCCCAGCACGCCCACGCTGATACCTGCGAATTGCCACGCTTCGCCCGAAATCATCTACCGCCCGCCTGCCCGTGTTCGTTGTCTGTTGCGGGCCAGCATCACATATGAGCCCTTAACACCGGGTTTTCGGCCCCACGCGGCCATTGACCCACATCAAGCGCCAACCGGTGCTGGACCGATAGGCTCACCTTCGACGGTGCGCGACAGCAAGTGGCAGGAGGACGTAATGAACGAACTCAAGAAGATCCTGGTGGCGAGCGATCTGTCGGAACGCTCCGATGCGGCCGTATCGCGCGCCTGCCTGCTCGGCGCCGAGCACGCGGCCGAGGTGATAGCTCTTTATGTCGCCGCCGACGACCTGCCGGCCAAGGTGCACGAGCAGCTCGTAGGCTCCGCCGACATCGCTCTGAAAGATCAGATCGCCCGGACCTGCGGCGCGTCCAAGGCAAAGATCGAGGCCTCGGTGCAACCGGGCCGCGACTGGGCCACCATCCTCGAAGTTGCCGAAATGGGCGAATTCGATCTCATCGTCCTCGGCGCCCATCGCATGGATCGGGTCGGCTATCGCCTCGGCTCCACCGTCGAGCGGCTGGTTGCCCAAGCCAACGTGCCGCTGCTGGTGGTGCCGCGCCCGGCCGAGACCGCCTACCGCCATCCTGTCGTCGCAGTCGATTTTTCCATCCACTCCCGGCGCGCCTTGCGGCTCGCCCGTGCGCTGGCGCCGGAGGCCAGGATCGCCGCGGTCCACGCCTGGGAGTTGTCGTTCCCGGCCTTTCTGCGCAGCGAGTCGTCGCGCAAGGATATCGAGGGGGCCGAGAGCAAACGTCTCAATGCGCTCATCGAGCGCGAATTCGCCGAGCTCTTGGCAGCACATCCCGACAGCCATGAGCGGCTGGAACCGGTGATGCGCCACGGTAACGTGGCGGAGGTGCTGGAGAGCGAAGTGCGCCGGCGCAAGGCCGACCTGCTGGTGCTCGGCACCCACGGCGGCGGAGGCCTGCGCGAGGCGATGATCGGTTCCACCTCCATGACCTTTCTCAAGCTGCCGCCGTGCGACGTCGGCGTGGTCAAGGCATGGTGAGGCCGAACGGCGTCGATCTGCCTGAAGGACTCTGGCGTTCCCGGCTGGCGCTCGTTGCTGGCCCGCTCGTAGCTATGATCATCATGGTGCTGCCGGCCCCTGAAGGCCTGTCGCCCGCCGGCTGGCGCGTCGTCGCGCTGGCGGGTTGGATGGCGCTGTGGTGGCTGAGTGAGGCCGCACCGCTTGCCGTAACCGCGCTGATACCGCTGATCATGTTTCCGCTCACAGGCGTCGCTCCCGTGCAAACGGTCGCAGCGTCCTATGTGCATCAGCTGATCTTCCTGTTTCTGGGCGGGTTCCTTTTGGCGCGCGCCATGCAGCACTGGCAGCTTCACCGACGGCTGGCGCTCACCGTGCTGGCGGCATCGGGCGGCGCGCCTGCTGCCATCGTCGCCGCCATCATGGCTGTCACTGCCTTCTTGAGCCTGTGGATATCGAATACCGCGGCGACCATGGTCATGCTGTCGGTGGGACAAGCCGTCGCCCTTACACTGAGGAGCACCTGCCCCGACGCCAGCGATGAAGACCTGGCAGGCTACAATGCCGCCCTCATGCTGGGTATCGCCTATGCGGCGACCATCGGCGGCATGGGATCGCTGATCGGCACCCCGCCCAATGCGCTCTTTGCCGCCTATATGGCGAAGGAACAGGGCATCGAGATCGGCTTTGCCCGCTGGATGCTGATCGGGCTGCCGATTGTCGCAGTGCTGCTGCCGATCACCTGGCTGCTGCTGACCCGTGTCGTCTTCCGGGTGCCAGTGGGTCGCCATGGTGCGGCAGCCGCGACGCTCAAGGCCGAACTCGCAGGGTTGCCCAAGCTTGCCGGCGGCGAGCGGCGGGTGGCGCTCTTGATGCTGGCGACCGCTCTGTCCTGGTTGCTGCGACCCGCCATCGGCGGCCTTGTTCCGGGCCTGCCACTGAGCGATGCCGGCATCGCGGTTGTGGCTGCCGCGCTCGCCTTCCTCATCCGCGTCGAGCAGCGGCCGCTCATCACCTGGCGTGAGGCGATGGGTATCAACTGGGGCGTGCTCGTCCTGTTCGGCGGCGGGCTGGCACTGGCAGGGGCCATCGATCACAGCGGGCTCGCCACCTGGATCGCCGACAAGGCAGTCATTCTTTCCGGCCTGCCGTGGATCGCCATCGTCGGTGCGGTGGCTGTAGTGATGGTGGGGGTGGGTGAGCTTGCCTCCAACACCGCGATGGCGGCGGTATTCCTGCCGGTGGCTGGCGCTGCGGCAGTCGGCATGGGCGTGGCACCATTGGCTCTGGCCCTTCCTGTGGCCCTGTCCGCCTCGCTCGGATTCATGCTGCCGGTCGCCACGCCGCCCAATGCCATCGTCTTTTCCAGTCGCGCCGTCAGCGCCCGCCAGATGCTCAAGGCCGGTGTCCTGCTCGATGCCGTTTCCATCGTCGTGGTGGTGGCCATGGCCAGCGTTCTCGGCCCGCTCGTGTTTGCACTGGGCTGAAAGGGGTGCGCACAGACCTTGTCTCCGCGTACCCCATCAGCCACTTAAGGGGTTCGTGACCGCCCTCTCAGGGAACCCGTCTTGCTGTTCTTCACCCTCATCACCGGTTTCGTTCTGCTCATCGCGGGGGGGGAACTTCTGGTGCGCGGCGGGGTGCGCCTGGCACGCATCATGGGCGTTCCGCCACTCATCATCGGCATCACCATTGTCGGCTTCGGCACATCGACGCCGGAACTGGTCGCAGCGATCCAGGCCGTTTTGGCGGGCGTGCCGCAACTAGCGATCGGCAACATTGTCGGCTCCAATATCGCCAACCTGCTGCTCATCCTCGGCGTCGCGGCACTCTTGTCGCCGATCAGCGTGACGCCCGAGACCGTGCGGCGCGATGGTGCGCTTGTAGTGGCGACGGCCGTGCTCCTCCTGGTGGCTGGCTTCATGGGCGGGCTGACCCGGCCCATCGGCATTGCGTTCATTGTCGCGCTCGTCGCCTATATGTATTTCCTGCTGCGCCACGGCCGGGTGCCGGAAGAGATGCTGCCCGACAGCGTCGAAACGCCAAGAGGCCCCTGGGAGTTGGCAACCTCGGGAGTGCTTGCCCTCATCGGCATTGGCTTGGTGATCACCGGCGGCAAGCTTCTGGTCGACGGCGCAGTCGAGCTTGCCCGCCTGCTCGATGTGAGCGAGCAGGTGATCGGCCTCACCGTGGTGGCGGTCGGCACTTCGCTGCCGGAACTGGCGACCACCCTCATGGCGGTGCTGCGCAAATCACCCGACATCGCGCTCGGCAACGTGCTGGGCTCGAACGTCTATAACGTGCTTGGCATCGGCGGCATAACCGCCACGGTCAGACCGCTGCCGATCTCGGAGCAGATGCTCCGGTTCGACCTGCCGTTCATGGTGGCGCTTTCAATCCTGCTGGTGGTGCTGGCGCTGCGCTACGAGAGGCTGGGACGCGCAACAGGGGTGCTGTTCCTTACCACCTACGCGGCCTATGTGGCGTCGCTCTTCGGCTGAAAGCCGGGGGGCGCCATCTCGAAGCCGGAGAACTCGAAGCCCGGCGAGACGGTGCAGCCGACCAGCGTCCATGCCCCCGTGCTTTCGGCCGCCTGCCAATGCCTGGCCGGCACCACCACCTGCGGCGCTTCACCGCCGTCAAGATCGTTGCCTAGAACATGAGCTACCGCCTTTTCTCCGGCGGCAGCGATGGAAAGGGTGAGCGGAGCGCCGGCATAGAAGTGCCAGACCTCGTCGGCATCAACCCGGTGCCAACAGCTCTTCTCGCCCGCCGCCAGTAGATAATAGATGGCGGTGTCGGCTGAACGCTCGCTGCCCTTGGCCGCCGCCCGCCAAGTCTCGCGGAAATGACCGCCCTCGGGATGCGGCTGGAGACCGAGCCGGGCGACGATGTCGCGCGCTGCCGTCATCCGCGGAAATTGTCCTTGCCGCGGCGCAGTTCGGCAAAGCGTTCGCCAGAGCCGGCGCGCAGGAACAGGTTGGTCTCCAGTTCCAGCGCGATAGTGGTGGGCACCGTCGGCTTCCCGGCAGCCCGCAAGGCCTTGATCTCGTCCATGCGGCGATGAAGGGCGGCATTGTCGGGATCGGCGTGGAGCGCATAGCGTGCGTTGGCGAGGGTATATTCATGCCCGCAATAGACCCGCGTTCCGGGCGGCAGGGCGGCCAGACGCGACAGCGATCCCCACATCTGCTCCATCGTGCCCTCGAACACCCGTCCGCAGCCCAGCGCGAACAGGGTGTCGCCGGCGAACAACAAGCCGTCATCGGCGAAGTGCCAGGCGATATGGCCGACGGTATGGCCGGGCGTGTCGATGATATGCGCGGTATGGCCGGCGAAATCATAGCTGCCGCCCGGCTCGACCGTCTCGTCGATGCCGCGAATGCGCGCCGCATCGGCCTTGTTGCCAATGATGCGGCAGCCCCACTTCTGTTTCAGCGGCAGGTTGCCGTCGGTGTGGTCGTTGTGGTGATGGGTAATGAGGATGTGGGTGAGCTTCCAGCCGGTTTCGGCCAGCGCCTTTTCAACGCAAGCCGTATCGGGCGCATCAATGCTGGCGGTTGCGCCGGTGGCGTCGTCATGGATGAGGACGCCGTAATTGTCCTCAAGACAAGGGAATTGGTGAACGTCGAGAGCCATACCGGGTGACCTTTCGCTGGTTTCATGAGTTGGCAATGAGGAAGCGCTAACCTAAATGCTGGCAGACTGGCCGCCAACCCGTAATGGAGATAATCTCAGAGCCCATGGATGTGGTCGACCTCAGGGAGTTCTACCAGAGCCAGCTCGGGCAAACGGCGCGACGGCTAATCGCCCATCGCATGCGCAAGCGCTGGACCAATCTCGCTGGCGCCACTGTCATGGGGCTGGGCTATCCCACGCCCTACCTCGATGCCTGGCGCGAAGAGGCTGAGCGCATCATCGCCTTCATGCCGGCACGCCAGGGCGTGGTGCACTGGCCCATTGGCGAGCCGGGACTGACGGCGCTGGTGGACGAGGCGGAATTGCCGCTCTCGGACGGCGCGGTGGATTTCGCCCTGGTGGTGCACGGCCTGGAGCTGTCGGAGCAAATCCCCGACATGCTGCGTGAGATCTGGCGGGTCTTGGCGCCGCAAGGCCGCGCCCTCCTTGTCGTCCCAAACCGGCGCGGCATGTGGGCGCGCTTCGACCGCACTCCGTTCGGCCACGGACGGCCGTTCTCGCGGCAGCAACTCACCCAAATGCTGCGTGATGCGCAGTTCCAGCCGGCCGGATGGGCGCACGCGCTTTTCGTACCGCCGGTGCCGCGTGCCTTCTTCATGCGTTCTGCGCCCGCCTGGGAGCGCGTGGGGCTTTGGGCCTCGCCGGGCTTTTCCGGCGTCTTCATGGTGGAGGCGGTCAAGCAGGTCTACGCGGCAGTGCCCGGCAAGCGGGTACGGCGGGCAGCGACAGCCAAGCCCGGCCTGGTGCCGGTGCCGGCGCTCAGGCGAGAAGCGGCGAAAGGGGTCAGCTAAAGAGGGCGAAGGGCTTGCTCTTGCCGGCCGGGAGCGCTATCGCAGGCACCGGCCGTTCAAGGAGATCAAGGCCCTTGTCTAACACCGAAGCACCCGTCGCTCAGCCGGGCATCATGGACATCGCGCCCTATGTTCCGGGCAAGTCGAAGGCATCGGGCGGCGCCCGCGTCTTCAAGCTGTCGTCGAACGAATCCCCGCTCGGCGCCAGCCCCCAGGCGATTGCCGCCTTCCGTGCCAGCGCCGACAACCTGCATCTTTATCCCGACGGCGGCTCCAACGATTTGCGCGAGGCGATCGCCGCGAGCTACGGCCTGAATGCCGAGCACATCGTGTGCGGATCGGGCTCGGACGAACTGTTGCAGCTCCTCGCCCATGCCTATTTGGGGCCGGGGGACGAGGCTATCCACACCACCCACGGCTTCCTCGTCTACCCCATCGCCATCCGCTCCAACGGCGCCACGCCGGTGGTGGCCGAGGAGGTGGACCTGATCGCCAATGTCGACGCTATCCTTCACAAGGTGACGGCGAAGACGCGCATGGTGTTCCTCGCCAATCCCAACAACCCGACCGGCACCTACATTCCCTTCAACGAGGTGAAGCGGCTGGCGCAAGGCCTGCCGCAACGAGTGGTGCTGGTAGTCGATGCGGCCTATGCCGAATATGTGCGGCGCAACGACTACGAGGCCGGCATCGAGCTGGTCTCAGGCCTGCCCAATGTCGTCATGACCCGAACCTTCTCCAAGATTTACGGGCTGGCGGCTTTGCGCCTGGGCTGGGCCTATTGTCCGCCGGCCATCGCCGATGTGCTCAACCGCATCCGCGGGCCATTCAACGTCAACCTCGCGGCACAGGCCGCGGGCGTTGCGGCGATCAACGATACCGCGCACGTCGAAAAGGCCGCCGAGCACAACGACGAGTGGCTGCCGCGGCTGGAGCGGGAGATCACGGCCCTCGGCCTCGATGTGACGCCAAGCGTGGGCAATTTCCTCCTCATCCACTTCCCGCAAGGCGAGGGCCGCGACGCCCGTGCCGCGGACGCCCACTTGAGCGCGGTCGGCGTAGTGTTGAGGGCGATGGATGCCTACGGTCTGCCCGGGGCCATGCGCGCGACCGTCGGCAGCGCGGAAGCCAATCAGGCACTTTTGGCAGGGCTCAAATCCTTCCTCGCCAGCGGGGCTTGAAGAGATGACCCGCGAAGAGCCTCTGTTCGCTCGCGTGGCCTTGATCGGCCTCGGCCTTATTGGCTCTTCGCTCAGCCACGTCATGCGGCGTGAAAATCTGGCGGGCCATATCGCCGGCCATGCCCGCAGCGCGGCCACGCGCGACAAGGCCATGAAGCTGGGTCTCGTCGATTCCGTCCATGCCGGCGCCGGCGAAGCGGTCGAGGGCGCCAACCTTGTCATCCTGTGCGTGCCGGTGGGGGCTTGCGGACCGGTTGCCGCCGAGATCGCTAGCCATCTGAAAACCGGCGCCATCCTCACCGATGTGGGCTCGGTCAAGGAAGCGGTGATCCGCGATGTAGCCCCGCATGTGCCCGCTGGTGTCCACTTCGTCCCGGGGCATCCGATTGCCGGCACCGAGCATTCGGGCCCCGAGTCCGGGTTTGCCGAACTCTTCACCGATCGCTGGTGCATCCTCACCCCGCCGAATGGGGCAGATACGGCCGCGGTCGAAACGCTCAAGCAATTCTGGCAGGCCTGCGGCGCCCATGTCGACATCATGGACCCCAACCACCACGACAAGGTTCTGGCGATCACCTCGCACCTGCCGCATCTCATTGCCTACAATATCGTCGCCACGGCCGCGGACGTGGAGAGCGTCACCGAGAGCGAGGTGATCAAGTATTCGGCTGGCGGTTTTCGCGACTTCACCCGCCTTGCCGCCTCCGACCCCACCATGTGGCGCGACGTCTTCCTCAACAACAAGGAGGCGGTGCTGGAGATGCTGACGCGCTTTTCGGAGGATCTGTCCGCCTTGCAGCGCGCCATACGCTGGGGCGACGGGCAAAAGCTGTACGACCTTTTCGCCCGTTCGCGCGCGGTGCGCCGGGGCATCATCGAGGCCGGCCAGGAAACGCCCAAACCCGACTTCGGTCGCGAGCATTAGATCTCAGAACAGGGGACCGTGAGCGGCGAGGCGGAACGGCCCCCAGAAGATACTGCCATCCTTGAACACCAGGTCCACCGGGCGTGGTTTGCCGCCTGCGGTTCCAGGGGTGGTGAGCAGAACCACCAGGTCGGCGGCGGCGTCTGCAGCCTTGGGCTTGACGACGCCATGGGCGGCAAGGCGGGAAAACAACAGCTTGATATCGTTGAACCGCATGGAGATCCGCCCCGACGGCAGACCTTTGGGCGCTATGTCCAGCTTGCCGGAGGCAGAGACGTTGACCGCATCGGCGCTGGCGGTGAGCCGGTTGATCGTCAACGCTGTTGCGGCCGTGGCAGCGGCGCGAGCGGCGTCGCGTAGATCCGATGGCCATGGGCGTGCGGGCGGCAAACGGGAAAATGTCACCTCGGACTCCAGCGCATCGACGCGAACGGGCCTGAGGCCGGGCGCGGCCAGATCGATGGTGTCGGCCTCGATGGAGACATCCACTGACGGCGGCTCGATGATCTCGCCGTCGGGGCTTTCGGCCGGCATACGCATGTGCAATTCGAGCCGCTTGGCGGTGTAGGTGGCGCCGTTGGGCGCATCGATGACCAGATGCTCGGCCACCAGCGCGGCGCGCGTGTGCCGCTGGCGCATCACCAGGCTGGCAACGGCGGGCACATGGGCGATCTTCCACAACTCGCCGTTAGCGCGCTTGAAACTCGCCGGTCCGTCGATGAGGAAGATGATGTGGCCCGGATCCCAGGCCTGGGCAAGCGCCCTGATCCGCTCCGCTGTGGCGCGCGAGCCGGCGGCGCCTGCCACGCTCGCCCGGTTGCACGAGAAAGTCAGGCGGAATGGATAGCCGCCATGGCTTTGGCTGCCGCATGTGAGCGCTAGGCCATGGCGCTCGAGATCGGCACGCACCGCCGCCACCTGCTCCTGTGCCGCGTGCGAGGCCCACAGCCAGTAGGCCGACCACAGGCCGAACAGGACGAGGACGCTTGCGAGCGGGGCAAAGACGTGCCAGCGCCGCGGAGCGGTGATTGCCATGTTTGGTCTTTCTCGCTATCAGCGCCGGGTTCCCGCGAGGGTAGAAGTGGCAACGAGGGAATCATGATGGCGGAGTTCTGGGTGTTTGGCTATGGCTCGCTCATGTGGCGGCCCGGCTTCACCTGTGCCGAGCGACAGCCGGCACTCATCTCCGGCCTGCATCGGCAATTGTGCATTTATTCTCATGTGCATCGTGGCACGCCCGACAATCCAGGCCTTGTCATGGGTCTTGATCGCGGCGGGCGCTGTCGCGGCATCGCCTATCGCGTGGAAGAAACGCATCGCACCGCTACCATTGATTATCTGCGCCATCGAGAACAGGTGACGATGGTATATATCGAGTCGATACGAAATATTCGATTGATTGGAGAGCGGCCCCGCGAGGTGCCTGCGCTGGTCTACGTCGTCGACCGCCACCACACGCAGTATGCCGGACGGCTCAGCCTCGATGTACAGCTCGAACTGGTGCGCAAGGGCATCGGCCAGTCGGGACCTTGCATCGACTATGTGCGCTCAACGGCAGCGCACTTGAGGGAGATCGGCGTGCGCGACCATGGGCTCGAGGCGCTGGTTGACGGACTCGATCATAGCTAGGGTCAGGACCCCGACCTCTTTACGGCGCTGGCCACTCTATGATTGCATATCGCCCGTCGTTGAACCGCAAAGGCCATCGCAATGAAGAAGCGCCCCCCCGACCAGACGCCGTGGATGGACCCGCCCGCCTATGGGCGCACGTTGCGGCCGGGCATCGGCTTCAACCTCCTGGTGCGCGACATTGAGCGCGCCGTGCGCTTTGCCACCGAGGCCCTTGGGGCGACGGTCACCTATGCGGACGATGACTTCGCTGCCCTGCGCCTGGCCGGAGCGGAATGGATGCTGCATGCCGACCACACCTACAGTGACAATGCGCTGGCGGGCATCGTCAAGGATGTCGAGGCGCGCGGGGCAGGCGTAGAGCTTAGGCTTTACGGGATCGATCCGGACGAGATCGAGGCGCGTGCCCGCGCCGGCGGCTGGACGGTTCTGGCTGGCGCCATCGACAAGCCGCATGGACTGCGCGAAGCCGTCATCATCGATGATGAGGGCTATGTCTGGGTACCGGGCATTGCCCTGAAGCCCTGAGCCTCGCCCGAGGCTCGGCACGATCATTGCGTTTACCCTTTTACCGGGCGTGACTTGTCCCACCGTGACCCACGCGGTTAACTTCGGTTAACAACCGTTTAACGAATCGTTTCGAGGAAAGACAGGCGGCATGGCGCAATCACCTGAGCCCTCGGGTACTCGCAGCGACCAGCGCGGACACATCTGGGTGTGGCTGGCCGATGGTCTCGGGATCACCATTGCGATGGGTCTCATCGCCGCTGCAGCCGGCGCACCCGCTCTGAAGCATCTGGCGGGCTGGCTGATGATGGCACTACCGTTCGCGGGACTGGCCTTGGCGGCGGTGGGCGATCGCCGTCTGGCGCCGCGCGCGCTGCGGCACGAAAGCGCCCCGATGCGCACCATTGTCATCACGCCGCGCCCGAATGAAACTCGGAATTGACAAAATTATCCTTGAATTCAGCGTCTAGCGAGATTTTCATTATTATAATATTGTTGAATTATGAACCTGGAAGAGGCCGCACTCATTCTCTCAGCCGTTGCCCAGCCGACGCGTCTGGAAATCCTGCATCTGGTGGCGCCCTATTCGCGCCGTGAGGGCGATACCGGGCTTGCCGCAGGCGAAATCGCGCGCGCGCTGAGTCTTGCACCGGCTACGCTGTCCTTTCATCTCAAGGACATGACTTACAAGGGCCTGCTGGTGCAGACCCGCCACGGCCGCTCGGTGCACTACCGCGCCGACCTGGATGAACTGCTGCGCACCCTCGATTTCATAGTCACCGAAATTTGCGAAGGCTAGAGCCGCAGCAGTGCCCGGGTGAAGCCGAAGGCTTCGCCCAGCACCTCCTCGGTCAGCGAGGCAATGTCGGGCCAGGCGCGGTGCACGGTTCCACGCACCTCGCTTTCGTCGAACTCGATCTCGGCAGCGTGCTTGAGCGCCAGATGGCGCATGCGGGTATTGCCGCTGAGGCAGATCATGTAGACGGCACGGATGCCGCGGTTCTGCGCAGCCGCAATGAGCCGCGACAGCAAGGCATCGCCTATCCCCTTGTCCTGATAGGGTTCTTCCACCGAGAACGCCGCCTCGGCGCTGGCGCCCTTGGCATCGAACAGCATGCGCAATTCGGCCACCGCGATGAGTTGGCCCTCATCAAAGGCGCCGAAAACCACGGCGTCGGGACGTGCCAGTGTGCCGGCATAGTCCGCCAGGAACGCATCGGAGACGGTGCCGCCAAAACGCATGTTGCGCGAGGCCGCATCGAGGCGCAGGAGATGGGTCCGGAATTCGGCAGTGTCGGCGGGCCACAGGCGGCGGATCGCCGGATTGGCGTGATGTGCCGTTTGAGACTCGGTCAAGTTCGTCATCCTCGTTGATCACAAGTCGTTGCCGTCCATGCCCCCCATTGTATTTCATATTGCATCGCAACAATATTGTGCCCCACCTACCGCATTGCAATATCCCCTCTTGGCCGCACCGCTTCAGACAATCTGGTGCTTGCACGCTCCTTGAGGCCTCGTCTAAGGTCCGTCCAATTCAGCCACGAAAAGGAGGTGGCGGCGGGTAATCCGGCCGTCAGAGCAGCATGACGAAGACCATTGGCCATTTCATTGGCGGCAAGCACGTCGAAGGCACCAGCGGACGCTTTGCCGACATCTACAATCCCAATACCGGCGAGGTTCAGTCGAAGGTGGCGCTCGCCTCCAGTGCCGAGCTCGCCGCCGCCGTCGCCAACGCCAAGGCAGCGCAGCCGGGCTGGGCGGCCAAGAACCCGCAAGTGCGCGCGCGCGTGTTCATGAAGTTCATCGACCTGTTGCACAAGCACAAGGACGAACTCTCCATGTTGCTCTCCATGGAGCACGGCAAGACCCTGCCCGACAGCGCCGGCGACGTGCAGCGCGGGCTCGAAGTGTGCGAGTTCGCACTCGGCATCGCCCACCTGATGAAAGGTGAGTTCACCGAGGGTGCCGGGCCCGGCATCGACATGTATTCCATCCGCCAGCCCCTTGGCGTGGTGGCCGGCATCACCCCGTTCAACTTCCCCGCCATGATCCCCATGTGGAAATTCGCGCCCGCCATCGCCTGCGGCAACGCCTTCATCCTCAAACCGTCGGAGCGCGACCCGTCGGTGCCCATGCGCCTGGGCGAACTGATGATTGAGGCGGGGCTGCCCGAGGGCATCCTCAATGTGGTCAACGGCGACAAGGAGGCCGTCGATGCCATCCTCGACGATCCCGACATCCAGGCCATCGGCTTTGTCGGCTCCTCGGCCATCGCCGAATATGTCTATACGCGCGGATGTGCGACGGGCAAACGGGTGCAATGCTTCGGTGGCGCCAAGAACCACATGATCATCATGCCCGATGCCGATCTCGACCAGGCCGTGGATGCGTTGATCGGTGCCGGTTACGGCTCGGCGGGCGAGCGCTGCATGGCCATCGCGGTGGCGGTGCCGGTGGGCAAGGAGACGGCCGACAGGCTGATGAGCAAGCTGATCCCGAGGGTGGAAGGCCTGAAAGTGGGCCTTTCCACCGACAAGGAGGCCGATTATGGGCCACTCGTCACCGGCCAGGCGCTCGAGCGGGTCAAGTCCTATGTCGATCTCGGCATCAAGGAAGGCGCTAAGCTCGTGGTCGACGGGCGCGGCTTCCAGATGCAGGGCTACGAAAACGGCTTCTTCATGGGCGGCTGCCTGTTCGACGAGGTCAAGCCCGACATGCGCATCTACAAGGAGGAGATTTTCGGCCCCGTCCTCTCGGTGGTGCGCGCCAAGGACTATGCCGAGGCCCTCGAATTGCCCATGAAGCACGACTATGGCAATGGCGTTGCCATCTATACCCGCGACGGCGATGCCGCGCGTGATTTCGCCAGCCGCATCAACATCGGCATGGTCGGCGTCAACGTGCCCATCCCGGTGCCGCTCGCCTACTACACCTTCGGCGGCTGGAAACGCTCCGGCTTCGGCGATCTCAACCAACACGGCCCCGATTCGATCCGCTTCTATACCCGCACCAAGACTGTCACCTCGCGCTGGCCATCGGGCATCAAGGACGGCGCCCAGTTCGTCATCCCGACCATGAACTGAGGCCGCGGCGGGAAGTGCCCGCCGCTCACAAGTGCCCGGCCTGCAGCGCATCGGCGTACATCGCGATGCGGCGCACGGATGCTTCATCCATGAGGCGGCCCTCCCGGGCAGCCGCCTTGAGGGCGTGCAGCGCTGCGCTTGCCCACTTGAGCCCCGCGACAAAGAGCGAGGCGACACCTGCTTCGCTTCCATGGGTGATGTTGCTTGCCGCGATGTCTGTCATGGTTCGTGTCTTCTCAAGGGCAGTGGCGCTGCGCGGGGGTCAAGCTGCCAGCTGACGGCACCGCACGACGGCGATCGGCGGCATGCCAAAGCGCACTCGACGCGCGGGCGATGACGCGGCCCATGGCCGCAAAGCCGGCCGCCATGGCCTCGCTGCGCAGGCGCTGGCTGCGCCTGATCGCCTCTTCGATGGCGTCCGGCGTGACCGCTACATGGTCGAAGCTGTCAAGCCCGTTTGCTCGTTGCTTCTCGTGCATGTCTTCATCTTCGTTTCTGGGGGCAGCCTAAATGGCCGTTGCCGCAATGCAACAAATATGCTGCAATGCAAAAGATAAGCGGGGTGAGAGTCATTGATAAGCGCGGCCGGCGGCACAGATCGGAAGACGGTGACATGGAACTTGCCGCGCAGATGGTGCTGTTCGCCAGTGTGGTAAAACACGGCAGTTTTTCGGCAACCGCACGAGCCATGGAGCTCACCCCTTCGGCCGTCTCCAAGCAGGTGCGCCATCTGGAGAACAGCCTCGGCGTACGGCTCCTCAACCGCTCCACCCGCTCCATTTCGCTCACCGAGGCAGGCCGCACCTTCCACAAGCGCTGCGCCGGCATCGCCACTGAAATCGAAGATGCACGCACCCAGGTCACCTCCATGGGCAAGCATCCGCAAGGCACGCTCAACGTCGCCTCGACGGTCGCCTTCGGCAAGGCGCAGCTCTTGCCGCTATGCGCCGGCTTCCTGCGCAAATTCCCCGACCTGCGCATCTCCATGCAGCTCACCGACCGGCCCATCGACTTGGTGGCAGAGGAGGTGGACGTCGCCATCCGCTTCACCGAGCAGATCAACGAATCGTCCCTGGTGGCGCGAAAGCTTGCCCCCAACCGACGCGTCATCTGCGCCGCGCCCGCCTATATCGCCGCCCATGGCGCGCCCGCAACGCCGGAGGACCTCACGCATCACAACTGCCTCAGGCTGTCGACGGTGGCGGCATGGAACGACTGGGCCTTCGAGAGCGACCAGGTGAAATGGGAGATGCACGCCAAGGGCAATTTCGAGGCCAACAGCGCCGATGCCGTCTATCATGCCACCCTTGCCGGGCTCGACCTGTCGCGGCTGTCGACATATCTCATCGGCGAGGGTTTGCGCGCCGGGCGGCTAGTGCGGGTGCTGCCCGATTATGTGAGCGAGGGCTCCAATATCTTCGCCATCTATCCCGCCCGCGACAATCTCATGCCCGGCGTTCGCGCCTTCATCGACCACCTCGCCGAGCATTTCGGCAGCGTGCCGCCGTGGGAGAGGGAACGATGAAATATGCATTGCCGAAATTTTAGATATATTAATCCACTCAATGACTTAAGAGTATTTTCGTGGAAGGGTGACCGCCATAATATTATATATTTTTGTTTTATACCAGATATTTACCAAGTTTCACTATGATATTACCCATACTATAACCCATATGAGCGCTACGAAAATTGGCGCACCGTTTCGTTCCACAACCCACAGAGTCATCAGCCTCGGCACGGTCTTGCTGCAAGCGCCCGTTGCGCTAGAGCTGTTCACGGATGGAATTGGTCAAGAGTTTCATGGTGGTCTCCTTTCACTGAGGTTCTCAATATCACCCCGGAAATGTGCCGCGACATGCACCTGCGTCTATCGAAGCGCGGGCCTGTCGCAGCCAATGGCATCATGCAGGCGCTCAACACCGTTTGGAACCATGCGCGGCGTCTTGATCGTACGATCCCTGAGTGCCCAGCAGCCGGCCTTGAGTGGTTCCTCGAGAAGAAAACCCTCAATGCCCCGATCAGGGACCTTGTTGGTTGGTTAGATTGTGTCGAACAGATTTCCAATCCCGTTCACCGCGCCGCCTATAAATTCGCGCTGATGGCTGGCCTTCGCCGTTCGGAGCTTGAGGCGCTCGAATGGGATCGCATCACGGATGCGGTCTATTTGCCGACGACCAAGTCGGGCCGAGAATTCTGGTTGCCGTTGACCGATGTGCATCATCGCATTCTCGATGCGGTGCGTGATCTCGACGAGCGCTGGGTGTTTCCGGGGCGTGGTGCCTCTGGGCACGTTGTAGCCTGGGACCATTCTGAAGTGCCTGGCACCCTGCACTCCCTGCGCCACACCTTTGCAACGGTTGCGGTCGAGGCCGGCAATCCGGAAGAGGTTGTCGGGCGACTGCTCAACCATGCTTCGAAGACCATCACCGGGCAGCGCTACGTCAAACCGAAGCTCGATTTCCTGCGTGCCGCCATGGAGGCCATCGTTGCCGAGTTGGAGCGGCGATTGGTGGGGTGAGCTGGTTCGAACTCTGAGCCCATTGGCCATATCGGCACCCACAGCAACCGGTAGCGCTTGCGAGGAACGGGTCTCAGTGCTGCAACCATGCCTTGAAACTGTTTACGCGCGTCTCTGACCGGTTAACGCCGCGGCGCTCGCTCGACGGGCCGGTTGAACCCACCCCCGGTGGTTTGCAAATTGGGGGTCAATCGCGCCCAGACCAATGTCCGAATTTGTCTGATTTTCGTCTGCTGTTGGGGGCAAAGCGGCCGTGAATGTCCGCTTATCAAGTCGGCTGGTTTTGACCCACAAGAGAAGTTTGCGGGTGTGTTGGCGCGCTGCGGAGAACGCCAGTATGGGTGCTGTGTCTACAACACGAAATCCCCCGCGTGCAGGTTGTTGACGTTCTCAACGAAGATTGAGAAGTCCGCGTGCTTGTCGCCGCTGACGTCCCCAGAGACGATGGTGTTGGCCCCCGAGTTGACTGCATGCAGCTCGCCCTTGGTGCCGGTGAAGGCGCCAGTGATGAAGTGGAACGCCTGGTTGCCGGCCACCCCCGCCTTGGCGTCTATCCCCGACACGTCGATCAAGTCGGTGCCCTTGGCGAAGTCGACGATGTGATCGCGCTGGGCATCGGGGGTTGAGTTCCCCAGAGTCTTGAAAACGAAGTGATCGGCGCCGGTTCCCCCCTCGAGGATATCGCGGCCCGTCCCACCTGTCAGGGTATCACTGTTGTCGCCACCCAATAGGGTATCGGCACCGGCACCGCCCAGGAGCAGGTCGTTGCCCTTTCCGCCGGACAGGCTATCGTTGCCCGCATCGCCCGAAAGTTTGTCGGCGCCGTTGCCGCCGCCGAGGGTGTCGTTGCCATTGGCGCCGAAGAGGGTATCACCGTCTCCCCGCCCGCCCAGCCGGTCGGCGCCAGTCAGGCCTTGCAGAACATTCTTGCCGGCATCGCCCAGGATGACGTCACCGAGTGATGAACCAAAGATGTTCTCGATGCTGACGAGCTGGTCATTGCCCTGGCCTATGGCCTCCACGTAGTCGGCGGGGCTTGCCGCCGTGCCGGGAATGCCGTTGAGGTCGACATAGACCGAATGCTTGAGGGAGAATTTCGCGGTGTCGTTGCCGTCGCCGCCATCGATGTAATCGTTACCGCCACGCCCATCGAGGGTGTCGTTGCCGCCGACCTCGATCAGCGTGCCGCCATGGGTGGGCATTGACCCCCAGTCGCCATAAAGGCTGTCGTTGCCGGCGCCTCCCCTCAGGGAATCGTTGCCGCCATAGGCAGCCAGGTTGTTGCTTGCCGAAAGACTACCGGCGTCGCCAACAAGACCTGCGTTCTGGGTCGCCGCGGTGTTGGCGATCAGGGTGTCATTGCCGCCATGGAACTCACCGTCCGTAGCAGCGTTGTAGGAGTTCAGGTCACCATTGAGATAGACCGGGGCGGACTGCAATGAAGCGGCAAGGTTGGCGGCGATCGAATTGTCGCCACCATTGAAGACGGCCGAACTTGCGTCATGTGCATCGCCCTGAGCGTAGAAAGCGCCAGGCGAATTGGTGCGGTCGTAGCTGAACGCGATGGTATCGTTACCGCCGCTGAATCTCGGCAATGATCCTACCGTATAGGCATCTCCCGAGGTGTTATTGTTGGATACGTTCGACAGGCTGATGCTGTCGTTGCCGCCGCTGAACGGACGCGTGCCGATGACCGAATAGGCGTCACCGTCGACTTGGCTCACATTTGGCGTTATCGGATAGGGCGGCGCCGGCGTGGTGAGGGGGAAAGTGCCGTTGACGGATATGGTGTCATTGCCGCCGATACCTCGCGCGCTCGTGACATCTCCGAAATCACCCAGGACATAAGACCCGTCGACATTGTTAAGGGTGATGAAGTCGTCGCCGCCGGTGGACGTGAAGTTTTTCGCGCTGCCGTCGACTGTGTCGTCGTCACCCGAAACCAAGGTAGCGTTCGCGAATGTGCGGCCGGCGATGGTCGTCTCAATCCGAATCGTGTCGTTGCCGCCAGTATCGGCTCCATATGTCTTCTGATTGTCACCTTCAACCTCTGTGACTGTGGCAATATCGAGCAGCGTTATACGGTCGTTGCCGCCGTGGACCACGCCGTTGATGCTGTTGTATTCGACATCGCCGATGATGTACTCGATGCCGAGCTCCGGGGTGTAGTTCGGGTCGACAACCGACACGGTGTCGTTGCCGCCGAAGACCGTGCCGTAGTTTGTCGGATTGCCGAGAAATCCGTCGCCCACATCGCCAATGATGAGAGAGGCAACCGCGCCGTCGAACAGGTCATTGCCGCCATGCAGGACGCCGAGATCGCCCACCTGGATCGCATCGCCACTGAATGCGCCAAAGCCCTGGGCGTTGTTGCCGGTGAATATGTCATCGCCGCCGGTCATGGGCTGGCCGATGTTCACCGACACGAAATCACCCATCAGAATGAGCGACTTTCCCATCGTGGTTGGCACCAGGATCGTTGTGTCGCCGGTCAGCACCGCGTTCCAGAACTTCTGCTGCATGCCGCCCGCGCTGGCGGTGTCGAGAATCGATCCTAGCGGCAGGTCGAGACCGGTGATGTTGAGCACCGGATTGTAGCTGCCGTCGACAATGTTCACGGCGTTCACGGTGCCGGCTTGGGCGGCGTTGATGTCACCCGAAAATCCCAGTGCCGTGACGTAATAACTGTTTGTCGTCTGCCACACATAGCTGACCGGCGTCGCGGTGATGAATGTCTTGTGGTCAATGTTGTCCGGGAGGAACGCATTGAAATTCGTGGCCAGTCCGGTTGCGTCGATCTGCGCCATCTGAAGATGTCCCTGTTGTCGACGGCGAACTGACCCGTCTTCACCCTCGATTCGATGGACCTCGAGGACTCAATCGAGGCAGTTGGTGGCAATTGGAGGCGGTGGGCTTCAGGCCTTAATTGCGGAGAAAACCTCAAAGTCACCCCACGTAATCCTAGGACTGCATCTCGCCGGGATACAAGCGGTCTTTTGCTGGGTCGCCCCACTCACTTCAGCGGCGGCAATACGTACGCCGAAGCGGCAGACTGCCAGCCGACTCAGTTGCGGGTTTCTTTCGATTTTTTGACCGTTCTTGAGGGTTAAGCAGGCGCGGCGGCGCGCCTTCCCAATTGGCAGAAAGTGACCCGACTGAGACATTCCTCGGTGTAACGGAAAACGCAGCCAGACAGCATGGCGGATGACATCTGGCGAAACCGACGATCACTGCAAGTAATCCTGTTCATGATGCCAACTCATTGCAACAATGTCACACGCGCATCGCCAACGTGACAACGCCAGTCAGGTATTTCTGACTTTGCTGACGATGTTGCCCAACCGGGATCGCTGTATCTTTCCCGAGGGCCCTTTGGGCAGTTCAGCAAGAACGTGAATTCGGTCCGGCCGCTTGAAAGAGCCGAGCCGCTCCTCGCAAAGTGACAGCAGTTCGGTTGCCGACACCACTGAGCCTTCGGCCAGTTTCACCGCCGCTTCCACGGTCTCGCCATAGCGTTCGCAGGGCACCGCAAAGGCGGCCGCCTCGACCACGTCGGGATGGGCATAGAGTGCTTCGTCGATTTCACGCGGCGCGATGTTCTCGCCGCCCTTGATGATGAGTTCCTTCAATCGGCCCGTGATGTAGACATAGCCATCCTCGTCCATGCGGCCGAGATCGCCGGTGCGTAACCAGCCTCGCGGTGTGAGCGCTGCCTGCGTTGCTTCCTCGTTCTTCAGGTAGCACCGCATCACGTTGCGCCCCCTGACCAAAACTTCGCCCTCCACCCCCCGTGGGGCCTCGTTCAGTTCACCGTCGGCGATCATGACTTCATTGCCGTAGGCGATTCCCGGAGAGCCGATCTTGCGCACACCGGGCGGCAGCGGATTGGACAGGATCGGTGCAGCCGTTTCGGTCAGGCCCATGGTCTCGACGATTGGGATAGAGAATTTTTCCTCGAAGGATTTCTGCACATCGGGCGCCAGCGGCGCGGACGCGGATCGGCCGAAACGAACCCACCCGCTGCAGGCCAGAGCATCATCCCTGCCGGTTTCATGGAGCAGGTAGGAAATCTGGGTCGGTACGACGGAGAACCAGCTACACCGGTTTGCAGCCAGTGTTTGCCAAAAGGTCCGCACCGAGAATTTCGGCGGCATGACCAGGCTACCGCCAGATACCAGCGCCCCGAGCAACGTCACGCAAAGGCCGTTGATGTGGTAAAGCGGCAGCACGCACAAACCGCGGTCGGCCTCGCTCAACCGATGGGCAATCGCGGTATTTTCGCCGCCTGCAAGGAGGCTTTCGTGGGTGTGCACGACACCCTTGGGCCGACCGGTCGTGCCCGAGGTGTAGATCAGCAGGCCGTCGCTCCCGGCAGGCAGGTGCTGCTCGCCAAAGCCACCACCTTTGCCCCCTATCGCCTGTGCGATGTCGAGGATCTCGGGCACCTTGTCTCCCAGCGGTGCGAGGGCTTCGCGCCCTGCATCATTCGCCAGCACCAGCCTGGCCTGCGAATGCTCCAGGACGTAGGCAATGGTATCCTTTCCCGCGATCAGGTTGACCGCCGTCGCCAGGTAACCGCCATACATGATGCCCAGAATGGCAGCCGCGGTCTCCACGGAGTTCGAGGCAGCGAATGCGACGGCATCGCCCGGCCCAATGCCCTTCTGGGCAATCGCACCGGCTATCGCCCGCACCTTGCGTTGCAGGTCGTCAAAGCCGATCTCGGATCCGGTAACCGGATCGATCAGGAACGTCCGGCCACCGAGCTCCATGGCCAGCGCATCGATCAGCGAGCGAATCGACCGGGCCTGCGTCGGCTTGCGCGCATCGGCGGCGGTGTTCATTTCCCGGCCTCCCGCCAGTAGGCGGAAAAGATATCCTCCAGCGTGGGTTCATTCAACTCGATCGGCCGTACAATCTTGGTGATGTTCAACAGGTGCTTATGATTGAAGTTGTCGTCAATCGAATTGCCGCCCCAGCTTCCGCACCCCATCGATAGGGAAAACGGCATGCCATTGTCGAAGGATCCGCCGGTAGCGAAACAGTGGGCCTGATTGACGATCACGCGGCATGTCGGCATCTTCAGGCCCAATCTCACGGCCCGCTCGTCGAGGGAGGTATGAATGCCCACCGAGTGGCCTGCGCCAAGATGCGCCATGATGTCGGTTGCGACCTTCTCGGCTTCGTCAAAATCGCGCGCGCTGTAAACGGTTGCCACAACGCAGAGCTTTTCACCTGACTCGGGATAGTCTGCGCCAATCCCGCTCCCTTCGATCAGCAGAAATCTCGCCGTCGCGGCGTTCTCCACCGTCACGCCCGACACCGCGATGACCTGATCGATATCGCGGGCAATGATGTCCCGGTTGAGTTTGCCACCCTGAAAAAGCGCTGCCTTCAGTCTTTCGGCATTGGCCTCGTCGAGCAGGCGCCCGCCGGCTGCCTCCAGTTCGTGCAGAAAAGCCTCGCGGACCGCATCGACCACGACGATGGCGTTTTCAGACGAGCATGATGTCGCGTTGTCAAAGGTCTTTGAGGCCGCGATCTTTCGGGCCGCAGCGCCAAGGTCAGCCGTTTCGTCGACGATGGTGGTGACATTGCCCGTCCCGACCCCGATGGCCGGGATGCCGGAGGAATAGGCCCGGCGTACATTGTCCTGGCTGCCGGTGACCACGAGAACATCAACCGTTTCCATCAGCCGTTGCGCCTTGGCCTTGGACACCGGCGCCGGCAGCATCTGCAAGAGGTCTCGGCCGACTTCAGCGATGCATCCGCCCAGCTTGTCGAATTCCGCGTGTATGTAGCCAAGTAGTCTTTCGCAAACAGCCGCGCCCTTCGGAGAGGGCGAAAGGATGATCGCATTGCCGCACTTCAGTGCGTTGATCACATTGTTGGCGGGCGTGGCAACCGGGTTGGTCGACGGGACCACTGCCCCGACCACCCCGACCGCGCGGGCGATTTCCGTGATGCCCTTCGCCGGGTCTTCACGGATCACCCCACAGGTCACCGAGTCGCGAATGTCACGCAGCAGGCCGAGCGTCTTGCGATGGTTCTTGGTGATCTTGTCCCGGACATTGCCGAGACCGGTGGTTTCCACCGCCATGGCCGCAAGCTCCGCGTTACGCGCCGGCTCCATGATTGCCCACCCGGCGGCAAGCGCGGCTTTGTCATAGCGCGACTGGTCGGCGCCGCGCTCGAATCTGCGCTGTGCCACCCGCGCGCGCTCGACGATAGCATCGACAATCAGCGTGTCGTTATCCAACGGCTTCAACTTCGCAGCTAGGCTCACGTCTTCATTTCCCACAGGGCAGCCGGAACCATGTTCCGGCTGCCTGTTTGAGGTTCGCAACCGGTCTCAAAGGCCCTTGAGCAGGTCCTTGAGGTAGGCCTGGCGGTCGGCCCACATCTTTTGCACCTCTTGGCGCGTCATGATGTTCATCGGCGAGCCACCTGCTTTCATCCGCTTGGCGATCTTGGGGTCCTTGAACATCATCGGGACACGCTCGGCCAGTTTGTCGATCACCGCCTGGGGCGTTCCCTTGGGCGCCATGATACCACGGTAGTTGACCGAGGAATTGTCCACGTCCAGGCCGGTTTCCTTGAGGGTCGGGACGTCGGGAAGGAATTCCTTGTTGCGCTCGAGATCGGCGACGGCGAGGATCTTCACGTTACCGGCTTCGCGTGCCCGGTAGGCATCAGACAGATTGTTGATGCCGGCCATGACGTCACCGGCAATCACCGCCTTCATGGCAGCCGCTCCACCGCCCTTGGTCGGGATGTAGGCCAGCTTGCACTGGCATGCCTTCTCGATCTGCAGCACGGCAATGTGGTGACCTACGAACAGGCCCGCGCCGGAGACGGTAACCCTGCCCGGGTTCTCCTTGGCATAGGCGATCAGGTCTTCCATCTTGTTGAACTGGCTGTCCTTGCCGACCACGACAACGGCTGGATCTTCGCCCCAGTTGGCAATCGGCTCAAATGAGTCCGCGGAATATTGGACGCCGCCCTTGATCGATTGAGCAATGAAGTGCGGGATATTGTAAGCGGAAAGCGTGTAGCCGTCCTTCTCCGCTTCCGTGGCGAACCAGTTCCAGCCGACGCGGCCACCCGCGCCCGGCTTGTTAATGATGACGATCGGTTGACCGAGATACTTTTTCTCCGCGGCCATCATCGTCACAATGCGGGCCTGAAAGTCGGTCGCTCCACCGGCCCCATAGGAGACGACCAGCGAAATCGGGCGATCCGGATAGTCTCCTGCGAAGGCCAGCGTCGCCCCGAATACCAGGGCGGCGATGCCGATTCCGAGTTTCCTGATAGTGTCCTTCATGATTTCTCCTCCGGTTTGGACTAAGTTTTGGGCTGTCCTAAAGAAACAGGCCGCGTGGTGTTTGCACCTGCAGAATCAGGGCAAACATGATGTAAATGACTGCAATGAACGATATCGTCACGACCCCCCGTTTGATCCAGTCGCGAGTACTTAAAAGTGAAACCGGGTCATACATGGAGTAAATTATAAGTATTGCCGCAATAGATGAAACGTAAAAACCAAATATCTTCGCGGCGAAGAAGACATAGATAGCGGCAACAGCAAGGCCCGGCAGGATATTGCGAATTTCATAAGCGTAAAAGCCCGCGCCAGCTTTGGCGAGGCCAAGTGCCGCCCGGGAGAAATTCCACACGGCCAGAAGCACCATGATCACCGAGATTAGCCGTGGAAAGAGAAAGGCACCGGAGGGCTCCTGGGTAAAGCTGATCCACGCAACCCAGATACCCAGGAGCAGGATGATCGTTGCCGGAACGAGATGCTGGATGCGGACGCTGTTCATTCGGCAACCTCCGCATCCTGGCTGACGGACCTGGCGCCTGGCGCGCCCTGGAGCATGTCGGACCAGAAGCTGTATCCGACCGATGCGACGACCAGGAAGATCAGGACAATGTTGAGCGCTCCAGTGAAGAAATATCCCCACACATCGCCTTGGGCGGTGGCAATCATGTGGCCTTGAATGAAGTTCGCTTCCGCGATCGGCCCCAGGATCAGGCCCAGCACCAGCGGCGCGGCCGAGAACCCGAATTTATCGAGTATGTACATGCTCACGCCCAGCGTGAACATAACGTAGACGTCTCCCATGGACTGCGTCACGGAATAGGATCCGAACACGGCAAGCACCAATACGGCCGCGGCCATGATCGGCATGGGTGTCTTGGCGATCTTCGCAGCCCACTTGGCCGTGAAGATGCCGAAGATGACCATCAGGATCTGGCCGACCAGCATGGAGTCGATGAAGGTCCAGGCCACGTCGGGATGGCGCACGAAAAGATCGGCGCCCGGAAAGATGCCATGGATCAGCAGTCCGCCCAGCAACACCGCAGCGGTCGGACTGCCGGGGATCGACAGGGTCAGCAGCGGCACCAGCGAAGGTCCCACCATGGCGTTGTTTGCCGTTTCGGCAGCGATTACCCCTTCGGGGTGCCCGGTGCCGAACTTTGCCTTGTGCGGGGAGAATTTGCGTGTCTGGTCATAGCCGACCAGTCCGGCGATCTGACCGCCCACGCCGGGGATGAGCCCGATGACCGCGCCGACAATCGCACCGATCGTGAGCGCCCGGGGATTGCGCATGATCTCGCCGCAGGAATCGGAGATCTTCTGGTGCTCCACGCTCAGTGCCACCGAGTTTGCGCCTGGTCCTGCCTTTGGCGAACATGTCAATCACCTGCGGAATGGCAAACAGGCCGATCAATGCCGCGATGATGTTGATGCCGCCGGTCAGGGACGAATGGAAGACGAACCGCGGGACGCCCTGGATATCATCATAGCCGATCATTGAAAGCCACAGCCCGAGGCAGCCCGACAGCAGGCCTTTGACGAACGAGCGGGAATCGAGCGAGCCGATGACGGTTACGCCGAGTATCGCCAGCCAGAACAGATGCGAGGGCCCGAAGGCAAGGGCCCACTTCGCCAGCAATGGCGTCAGGAAGATGAGCAGCAGCACACCGAAAACGCCGCCAATCCCCGACGACAGGAATGCCAGGTGAAGGGCTCTCGCCCCCTGTCCCTTGCGCGCCATCGCATATCCGTCGAGCGCGGTCGCGATATTCGCCGGTGCGCCCGGGATCCTGAGCAGGATGGCACTGACGGCCCCACCCGCCACGGTCGACGTGTAGGCGGCGCCAAGCAGGATGAGCCCCTGGCTCGCAGTAAGGTGGAAAGTGAAGGGAATGAGGAGCGCCACCGCCATGGTGGGAGACAGGCCCGGTGTCGCGCCAAGGATCAGCCCGCCAATCGTGCCGCCAAGCAGTAGCATGAATGAGACTGGTTCGAACACGTTGCCGAAATAACCAGCGAACTCCAAGCTTCGCCTCCCCTCGCGGATACTCCCTTCGCGTATTCTTGCTTTTGAGTGAAAGGCTAGGGCATGAAAATAAAAATGCAAACGTTTTCACCTACGTTGCGGTGGGCGACCGGATGAAGAGATCTCGTTCAAGAAAGGGAGCGCCGGGCATAATTGACGTGGCCGCAAGAGCCAATGTGTCGCCGGCAACCGTATCGCGCTTCTTCAATGAGCCCAATGTCGTCAAGGAACCTACCCGACAGCGCATTCGCGAAGCCGCTGACGAACTAGGCTATATCCGCGACCGTTTGGCAGGCGCGTTGCTCAGCCGCTTTTCAGGCACGATCGGATTGGTCGTTCCGACCATCGACAATGCGATTTTTGCCGAACTGATCCAGGCATTCTCCGCCCGGCTGCAGCATCACGAGCGCACCATGCTCATTGCCTCGCATGGCTATGATCTGGGCAAAGAGGTCCCGATCGTTCGCTCGCTGCTTGAACGGCGCATTGACGGCGTGGTGCTGGTCGGCCTCGATCACGAGCGCGTTCCGCTGAACATGCTCGCCCAACGAGGCGTGCCGGTCATATCGGTCTGGAACTATCGGGCCGACAGTGACATTCCCTGCATCGGCGCCGACAATTTCAAGGCAGGCGCGATGGCTGCGGGTAAACTCGTCGACGGCGGCTACAGCGACGTCATGTTCCTGTTTCCCGATACCGCGCACAATGACCGCGCGCGCGACCGGCTGGATGGAGCCCTCAGCACGTTCTGCCATGCCGGCATCGATATCCCGCAATGCGCCATCCGGCATTGCCCATATGACGTTGGCAAAGCCAAGCAATTGACAGTCGAACTCCTGTCATCCGGACCGCCGCGCGCGATCCTGTGTGGTAACGACATCATTGCCCAAGGGGTAATATTCGCTGTCGCCCAGGCCGGTCTGAATGTTCCCGGCGATATAGCCGTTGTCGGAATCGGCGATTTCCATTCGTCGGAGCACATGTTTCCAGCTCTGTCAACGATCCGTATCCCGGCCCGCCGGATCGGTGAAACGGCGGCCGATTCGATCATCGGCATGAGTAAAACAGGCGCCCCGCCAAATCCTTTCAGACTGGAGATTCCCCTGGAACTCGTGGATCGCGGGTCGACGTAGAACAAGGTATGACGGCCCCTCCCGGTTGATCGTGTCACAAGAACCTGGCTTGAGGCGCGTCACGTTGCGCCGAGGAGGGTGCGGGGAGGAGATCCTGCACGAATAATCTCGTGAGCCGCTCTTCCCGGGCCCTTGTGCGGGACAGGCAGTTCAAGACCGATACATCAGCCGGCTGAATTTTTCTCGCGGCACTCCCAAAGCGACCGGGGTAGCGCTCGCGAAGTCGTCCGCCACCACCGAGATACCTCTGATGCCCCTTCCTCGCGTCTGTGCCCGGTTAGCGCCGCAGCGCTGGGGTCGGTTCCTCGCATGATGCCAAGGTTGGGAAGGCAAATCCGGCGCGCTCATGGAATGCCCCATTGCTTCGACCAATCCCGCCTCTGGTGTGGCAACCAGTTCAAGTGCGATATTGCACCGATGGAAACTGATTCACCCCGCCACAGTTGGAAGCGCGTACCGACAGGGCTACTTGGCATCTGCTGTCTGGTTGTCACCATCTCAGCATCTCCGGCCAAGAGCGACCCCATCAAGGGCGATATTGCCGCTGGCAAGGCCTTCGCTGAGAAAAACTGTTCGCGCTGCCACGCCATAGGCCGGCAAGGAGATAGCCCGAACAAGGACGCACCGCCGCTGCGCACGATCTCCAAGCGCTATCCGCTCGATACGCTTTACGAGGCCTTTGCCGAGGGCATTGTCGTCGGGCATACTAACATGCCGGAATTCGAACTCGATCCGCCGGTCATCACCAATCTCCTGGCCTATATCCAGTCGATCTCCGACAAATAACTCAGTGCCTGATACCAGCGGCTCCGGCCGTTCCGGCATGCGGTCCTTTTCAAATAGCGCTCGGACGCCAAACCGGCATTACCCACCCCCGGGTGTTCCGAAATCGGGGGACGATTATTTTGCCCGTGGGCGTGCTCGACAAGGACATCTGGTTTGCTCAACTAAAGTGCCGGTTCGGCCCCGCCAACGGATTGATTTGGAATCATGGGGTCAAGATTAATATCGACTCGATACGATACTTAAAGATAGTTTGTGCCGATCTGAAATTCGGTTTCCATCAGTTTCGCTGATCTCTCGATGCGAGTGGATATGGCAGCCACCGCCGCCAGCCACTATGCTGCCGACATGAGCAGCGACATCGCCACCGTCCGCATCGAACTCGTCGACACCGATCCGCTGATCTGGCGCCAGGTCGAGGTGCCGACAGCGATGACACTCAAAGCCCTACACGACGTCATCCAGGTCGTCATGGGCTGGTCGAATTCTCACCTCTGGGAATTCACGATCGGCAAGCGGCGCTATGCCCCGCGCATGGCCAATGTTGGCTGGGACGACACGCCGGCCATCGATGCCCGCAAAACCCTTCTGCGCGATATACTGAAGCCCGGCAGCACCGTCATCGACTACCTCTACGATTTCGGCGACAGTTGGGAGCGCCGGCTATTCCGGCCGCAGCGCGCCAATCAACCACGTGCCATTGGCCAGTTCGAAAAAATTCTCGCCTCCGACCAATCCGCTGAAAGCTAATAAACGTAGTGATGGCACGAGGCAGAGTCCAACTCTCAAAGGCGAACTTCAGCAGCATGCTGCATCGACATCGCCTCGCCTCAAGCTCTGAAAGTGGCGACGAGCAGATTGAGTTGAACACGACGATGAACGCACCGTTTGCTATCGATACACGCTCCCTTCCCATCACGGAGCGCTTCCAGGCGCCCGACCCGCAAAATGCCGGCGTGCTGATAACAGGCGCGGCCAATCGCATCGGCAGGGCTATCGCGCTTGATCTTGCGGCGTCGGGTTGGCCCGTCGTCATTCACTACCATCGCTCCGAAGGGGCGGCCCTCGAAGTGTGCGATCAAATTCGGCGCGACGGGGGCGTGGCGGAAGCGTTGGAAGCCAATCTGGTGGCAGCAGACGACGCAACGAAACTTATCACCGGTGCGCAGAAACTGATTGGACCGGTCGGCGTATTGATCAACAACGCGTCGGAATTCGAATGGGATGATTTGGCGACCTTCGATACGGCTTCCTGGGCCAGGCACATGGATCTCAATTTGCGTGCGCCGGCATTGTTGAGCCAGAGTTTTGCGCAGATGCTGCCTGCCGGCCTCGGGGGCGCGATCATCAACATGCTGGACGCGCGGGTGCTCAACCCGACACCTCGCTACCTCAGCTACACCTTGTCGAAGACCGGTCTGTGGACATTGACGCGGACACTGGCACAAATGCTGGCGCCGCGGATCCGCGTAAACGGCATCGGCCCGGGGCCGACGTTACCTCCCAAGGGCCAGTCCATGCAGGGCTTTGCCGACAGGTGCGCCCTCCTGCCGTTGCAGCGACCTGCATCGCTTGGCGAAATCTGCCAGACAGTGCAGTTTCTCTTGTCGGTGAAATCGATCACCGGACAGATGATCGCCCTTGATGGCGGCGATCATCTGGCGCCTCAACCCGCTCACCCGCATCCCCTGGCGAACTAGAGCGTCCGCAAAATTTTCCCGGCTCGATGATCCGATTGCCGTTGCCGAACGTTTCCATGCCGAACAAGTGAGGTGCAAGATGAATGTTCATGTGCTGCCGCGGATTGCTGAAGAACTTGTCGTCGACATCGATCGGCCCAGCCGGGCTGAAGCCGAAGCGGCCTACCGGACAATTCTGCGCTATGCCGGCGATAACCCGGAGCGCGACGGGCTGCTGGAGACACCCGCCCGGGCAGTGCGGGCACTCGATGAGTATTTCGCCGGTTATGCGCTCGATCCCGCCACGATCCTCGACAAGACGTTTGAGGAAATCGGCGGGTATGATGAAATGGTGGTCCTGCGCGCCATCCCCTTCGAAAGCCATTGCGAACACCATATCGCTCCCATCATCGGCAAGGCATGGGTGGCCTATCTGCCGAAGAACCGGGTTGTCGGCATCTCCAAGCTGGCGCGCATCGTCGATGCCTATGCCAAGCGTCTGCAGATCCAGGAGCGGATGACCACGCAGATTGCCAACGTGATCAACGACGTCCTCAAGCCCAAGGGTGTGGGCGTGGTCATCAAGGCCAGCCACCACTGCATGTCGACGCGCGGTGTTCACAAGCATGACACCGACATGGTCACCAGCCGCATGCTGGGGGCATTTCGAGACGATGCCGCAACCCGCCAGGAGTTCCTCGGGATGGTTGGCTAGGACGACACGATGCACGGCGGTTGCCGTCGCGATGTGTGGTGATCCAATCCAACATCAGGCGCGTATAATGGGTGTTGGCGATCGAGGATCGAAATGAGAGCGGCCATCAGCGTGGTTCAAACTACAGATGCGACGCAAGGTTCACTGAACGAGCAGCATGCCGTGCTGATCGGCAGGGTTGAGATGGCCCATGACCGCGACGCATTTCGCATGTTGTTCGAACATTTCGGGCCGAGAATCAAAGGGTTGATGATCAAGGCCGGGGCTGACTATCAATTGGCCGAGGATCTCGTGCAGGATGTGATGATGACCGTATGGCGCAAGGCCGATCTGTATGCGCCCGAGCGCGGCAGCGTCGGGGCATGGATCTACACCATCGCCCGCAACGCCCGCATCGACCGGCTGCGCCGCGGGTCCTCGCAACCTTACGAAGACGTCGACAGCCTCGACCTGCCGTCAGGCGATGCCGATGCCGAGGAGCAAATATTTGCCGTACAGCGCGCCGAGCAGGTCGCCAGCGCAATGGCCACCCTGCCATCAGAGCAGCGCCAGGTCATCGAACTGTCCTTCCGCAATGACATGGCGCAAAGCGAAATTGCCGGCAAGCTCGACTTGCCTTTGGGAACGGTGAAGTCGCGCATGCGGCTGGCCTATTCGAAACTGAAGACCGAACTGGAAGAACTGAGATGAATATCCATCATCATCTCGATGACGCGACGCTGCTGCGCTATGCCAGCGGCGACCTCGACGAGGCCTTCGCGGTAGTGATCGCCGCCCACCTCGCCATGTGCGACGATTGTCGGCGCGCCGCCCATCAGGCCGAGGAAATCGGCGGACAACTGCTGGAGACGTGCGAAGCTGAGGCGCTCACTGACGGGTCCTTGGAGCGGATGATGCAGCGCCTGGATGTGCCCGAGACCGCACCGGTCCGCCCAGCCGCCGAGCCTGCTGGCTCGGTTCCCCTGCCGCTCAGGCGCTATATCGGCCCTGATATGAAGGCAATCACATGGAAAACCGTGGCGCCGGGCGTGCGCAAGCACGACATCACCGTGACCTCGGCCACGCCGTCTTCGCTTTACATGTTGCATATCGCGCCGGGCAAGGCGGTTCCCGAGCACGGTCATGGCGGCGCGGAAGTCACTCTGGTCCTGTCGGGCGCCTACCGGGACGAACTCGGCCGCTTCGGACCCGGCGATATCGCTGACCTCGACGAGGACATCGAACATCGTCCGCAGGTGGAGGCAGGTGCGCCGTGCATCTGCCTGGTGGCAACCGAGGCGCCTACCCGCTTCAAGGGCTTCTTCAGCCGCCTGCTGCAGCCCCTCGTCGGCATCTAGCAGCCATGGCAGCGGCCGGCCTTGCATGGCAGACGGCATGGATTACCGGCGCCAGCTCGGGGATCGGCCGTGAACTGGCCCTGCTGCTCGACGGCGAAGTTGCCCATGTCGCCATCTCGGCCCGCTCCGCCGACAAGCTCGATGCCATGGCCGCTGCGGGCAAGACGCTTGCTGCCTACCCGCTCGATGTGACCCATGGCGTAGCCGTCGCCGACTGCGTCGCCGCTATCGAGGCGGCCGCCGGTCCCATTGACCTCGCCGTCCTGAATGCCGGGGTCTGGACCCTGATGGATGTGGACAGTCTCGACGCAGGGGCCATCCGCCACGCCATGGAGGTGAACTATCTCGGCGTCATCGACGCCCTCGCCGCGCTGGTTCCCCGGATGATCGCCCGCGGCAAAGGCCATATCGCCATTGTTGCCTCGGTTGCCGGTTATCGCGGCCTGCCGCGTGCCATTGCATACGGGCCGACCAAGGCGGCCCTCATCAACCTGGCTGAAACCCTGCGATCGGAGCTTGCCCCCCGCGGCATCACCGTTTCGCTGGTCAATCCCGGCTTCGTCGACACCCCGGCGACCCGAACCAATTCCTTCCCCATGCCCGCTCTTATGCCGGCCGACGTTGCGGCGCGCCGCATGCTCGAGGGCCTGGAAAGGGGTCGCTTCGAGATCATCTTCCCGCGCCGCTTTGTTTGGGCCATGAAAGTCCTGCGGCTACTGCCCGATGGCATCTATTTCTGGGTGGTGCGAACCTTCATCATGCGCAACAAGTCCTAAATTTTGCGAAGGCGATAGACGCCGACATCGATGGCACCGGCCTCAAAGCCGGCCTCGCAATAGGCGAGGTAATAGCGCCAGCGTCGACGGAAGTGCTCATCGAAACCCAGTCGGGTGATCTGTGGCCATGCTGCCTCGAAGCGCTGCCGCCATTCGCGCAGCGTGCGGGCACAGCAGCGGCCGAACAGATCGACCCGGTCCAACCTCAATCCGGCCGCTTCGGCCTAGGGCGTTTTCTGCAACCCGAATAGCGCGCGAGTGGCTAGGACCATGAAAACAATCAGAGGTAATCAAAATTGCGCACACGGAGTGGCCCTACCAATCCGGCTAGTCAGAAGTCCCGGCGATAGACACTCCCCCGCCGGGGCTCTTTTCGTTGCTGAGACGGCCATCCCGGCCTCACCGTTGGCGCTTTCATTTCAAGGCCGCCAGACCGCCCCGTGCAACGCCTCCTGATAGGACCGGCGCTAGGGCAAAACGACATGTTAATTATAATATATAAATAATATCAATTAGTTATAAGAAAAGGTTGGCGGAGAGGGTGGGATTCGAACCCACGGTACCCGCAAGGGTACAACGGTTTTCGAGACCGCCCCGTTCGACCACTCCGGCACCTCTCCGCTAAGAGATTTGGAACGCGTGAAGCCGTGGCCCTGGGCGGCGTTCTGATAGCGCGGCGCGAGGGGGTTGCCAAGCCCGTCCTGCGCCAAAGGGAACTTGAAGCCAAATTTCACCTGTTTTTCTTGACATTGTGCTTGAGGCAACCCTATACACCGCGCCGACGGGTGGCGGGCCTCATACCTTCCGCCTCAAATGCGCTGTCTCAGGCTCGATAACGCCAACAACAATCAAGTCCGCTTGTTCCTTAAAGGGCGAGCGGCGCCGACGGACGCGGGACGAAAACAACAGAAGGAATGCCATGTACGCCATCATCAAGACCGGCGGCAAACAGTACCGCGTCGCCCCTGACGACACCATCGAGATCGAGCGCCTGCCCGGCAATGCGGGTGATACCGTCGAGCTGACCGAGGTTCTCATGATCGCCGGCGACGGCGGCATCGAGGTCGGAACGCCGCTGGTAGAAGGCGCCAGCGTGTCGGCCGAACTCGTCGCCCAGACCCGCGGCGACAAGATCATCATTTTCAAGAAGCGCCGGCGCAAGCATTACCGCCGCCGCCAGGGCCACCGCCAGGATCTCACCCTCCTCAAGGTGACCACCATCAACGCCGCCGGCAAGACGCCGGTAAAGAAGGCCGCCGCCAAGGCTGAAAAAGCTGAAGTGGCAGAAACGCCCGCCGAGGCCGCCGAAGCCGGCGGCGAGCAGGCCTGAACGGAAAGGAGCATCGATCATGGCTCATAAGAAAGCAGGCGGTTCCTCCCGCAACGGCCGCGACTCGGCCGCCCAGCGCCTGGGCGTCAAGAAGTTCGGCGGCGAGGCCGTCATCCCCGGCAACATCATCGTGCGCCAGCGTGGCACGAAATTCCATCCCGGCAACGGCGTCGGCATGGGCAAGGACCACACCATCTTTGCCAAGCTGTCGGGCCAGGTGACGTTTTCCACCTCGCGCGGCGGACGCAGCTTCGTGTCCGTGGCGCCGATGCCAGCGGCAGAATAACGGCGGCGCACATTCGCATCCGCCGGCTCATCCGACCCGGCGGCACTGAAGGCCAGACGAAACGCCGACGGGGGAGATGGGCAGCCATCTTCCCCGTTTCCCGTTTCAGGCACCCGCCATGACCAACCGCAATCAGACCTCCATCGAGGCAGCACGCCTCACGCTGCGTCCACTCACGCTCAGCGACGCGCCGCGCCTTGCGCGCCTGGCCGATCACGCCGAGATCGCCCGCCGCCTCGCCACCATGCCCCACCCCTATGACGAAAAGGATGCGCTCGACTTCATCGCCCGCGTCCGCATCGCGCCGTCTGGGGCCGCTTGCTTCGCCATCGTGCTGAAGGCGGAAGGCACCCTCATCGGCACCTGCGGCTATGGCCCGGCCCTTGCACGGCCCGGCGATGCACCGCCCGAGACCGATTTCGGCTACTGGCTCGGTCTCGACTATTGGGGTAAGGGCTATGCCACCGAGGCGGGCAAAGCCGTCCTTGCCCATGCCTTCGAGCAAGCAGGAGTGGACGTGCTCACCACCGACTACCAGATCGGCAACCAGCCGTCCGCCAATGTGCTCGCCAAGCTCGGCTTCCAGGCGCTTGGGGGCCGTCGCCGCCATTCGCTGGGCTCCGGGGCCGAGGTCGAGACCATGCAGGTCGAGCTCGGGCGCGCTGACTGGCTGACGCACCGGGAGGCGAGGTCATGAAGTTCCTCGATCAGGCCAAGGTCTATGCCCGCTCCGGCAACGGCGGGGCCGGCTGCATCTCCTTCCGGCGGGAAAAGTTTATCGAGTTCGGCGGGCCTGACGGCGGCGACGGCGGACGTGGCGGCGATGTGTGGGTGGCCGCGGTTGACGGTCTCAACACCCTCATCGACTATCGCTATCAACAGCATTTCAAGGCCAAGACCGGCGGTCATGGCATGGGCGCCAACCGCACCGGCAAGGCCGGCGCCAATGTGGTGCTCAAGGTGCCGGTGGGCACCCAGGTCTATGCCGAGGATAACGAGACGCTTCTGGCCGATCTCACCGAGGTGGGTGAGCGCGTGCGGCTTGCCCGCGGCGGCAATGGCGGCTTCGGCAATACCTATTTCAAGTCCTCCACCAACCGCGCGCCGCGCCGCGCCAATCCGGGTGCGCCCGGCGAGGAGATGTGGATCTGGCTGCGTCTCAAGCTCATCGCCGATGCCGGCCTGGTCGGGCTTCCCAATGCCGGCAAGTCGACGCTGCTGGCCGCTGTCTCGGCTGCCCGGCCCAGGATCGCCGATTATCCCTTCACCACCCTGCACCCCCAGCTCGGCGTGGTTGCGGTCGGCGATCAGGGTTTTGTGCTGGCCGACATCCCCGGCCTCATCGAAGGCGCGCATGAGGGCGCCGGGCTGGGCGATCGCTTCCTCGGCCATGTGGAACGCTGCGCCGTGCTCCTGCATCTCATCGATGTGACCGACCCCGATCCGGCCGCTAGCTGGAAGACCATCCGTGCCGAGCTTAAGGCCTATGGCGGCGCGCTGGCCGACAAGCCCGAGATCGTCGCCCTCAACAAGGCCGATGCCTTGAGCAAAGAAGACCTGACGGAAAAAGCCGCCGCCTTCAAGCGCGCCACCGGCATTACCCCTCTCGTCATCTCCGGCGTATCCGGCCTCAATGTGGCCGCCACCATGGCCAGGCTGTTCGAGATGGTGCGCGAGGCGCGCAAAGCCGCATCCGCGCCCCGGCACGAGGAAGCGGCATGGCATCCTTGAGCGCCCATCTCACCGGCGCCCGCCGTCTGGTGGTGAAGATCGGCTCGGCGCTCCTGGTCGATCAAGCCTCCGGGCGCCTGCGCCAGTCGTGGCTGGAAACGCTCGCGGCCGACATCGCCGGCAGGCGCGCCGCCGGCACCGAAGTGCTGGTCGTCTCCTCCGGTGCCATCGCGCTCGGCCGCCGCATCCTGTCGCTCACCACCGCCACGCTGAAGCTGGAGGAAAGCCAGGCCGCCGCCGCCGTCGGCCAGATCGCCCTTGCCCATGCCTGGCAGCAGCACCTCGCCCGCCACGATCTCGTCGCCGGCCAGGTCCTCTTGACCCTCAACGATACCGAGGAGCGCCGACGCTATCTCAATGCCCGCGCCACCCTCAACACGCTTCTGCGCCAAGGCGCAGTGCCGGTGATCAACGAGAACGACACCGTCGCCACCTCCGAGATCCGCTATGGCGATAACGACCGGCTGGCGGCGCGCGTCTCTTCCATGATGGCGGCCGACTGCCTGGTGCTGCTGTCTGACGTGGACGGCCTTTACACCGCCCCGCCCGAAACCACCGGCGCCACCCACATCCCCGAGGTAAAGGAGATCACCGCCGAGATCGAGGCCATGGCCGGCAAGCCGGTCTCGGGGCTCGGCTCGGGCGGCATGGTGACCAAGATCGAGGCCGCCCGCATCGCCACCGGCGGCGGTGCCGCCATGGTGATTGCCGCCGGCAGCCCCGACCATCCCCTGCGCCGCATCATCGACGGCGAGCGCTCGACCTGGTTCCTCTCGAAGGCAGAACCCGTTGCGGCGCGCAAGCGCTGGATCGCCGGCACGCTCATTCCGGTCGGGCGGCTGGTGGTCGATGACGGCGCTGCCGGAGCGTTGCGGCGCGGCAAGAGCCTGTTGCCCGCCGGGATCACGCGTATCGAAGGTCACTTTTCGCGCGGCGATGCCTTGAGTATTGTCACAGCTTCCGGCCTCGAGATCGCCCGGGGACTAAGCGCCTACGATCGCGCCGATGCCGAGCGCATCGCCGGCCGGCGCTCCGGCGAGATCGAGGCGCTGATCGGTTATCGCGGCCGCGACGAGATGGTCCACCGCGATGACCTGGTTTTGATGGGGACTGGCGGATCATGAGCATGTTGAGCGAACGCGACGACCTCGCGGCAGACATGGGGCTTATGGCGGCGAATGCGCGCCGCGCCGCCAAGTCATTGGCCGCAGCGCCGGCGGAAACCAAGAACGCCGCCCTTGCCGCCATGGCCCGCTATATCCGTGCTGCCTCCAGGCGCATTGCCGCGGCCAACCAGCGTGACGTCGCTCTGGCGACCTCGCAGCAGCGCACGAAGGCCCATATCGACCGCCTGACCCTGACGCCCGAACGTATCGAGGCCATGGCCAAGGGGCTTGAGGACATTGCCGGCCTGCCCGATCCGGTGGGCGCGGTGATGGCGAAATGGACGCGGCCCAACGGCCTTGAGATCTCGCGCGTCCGCGTCCCCATCGGGGTCATCGGCATCATTTACGAATCGCGCCCCAACGTCACCGCCGATGCCGGGGCCTTGTGCATGAAGTCGGGCAACACCGCCATCCTGCGCGGCGGCTCCGACAGTTTTCAGTCCTCCTCGCTCATCGTCGAATGCCTGCGCGAGGGTTTGCGCGAGGCGGGCATCGATGAGAACGCCATCCAGATGGTGCCGACGCCGGACCGCCGCGCCGTCGGCATGATGCTGGAAGGGCTTTCCGGCGGCATCGACCTCATCGTGCCGCGCGGTGGAAAGGGCCTGGTCGGCCGGGTGCAAGCGGAGGCGCGCATCCCCGTCTTCGCCCATCTGGAAGGCATCTGCCATGTCTATGTGGATGGCGCCGCCGATTTCGCCATGGCGCGCGACATCGTCGTCAACTCCAAGCTGAGACGCACCGGCATCTGCGGCGCCGCCGAAACTCTGCTGGTCGACCGTGCCGGCAAGGAGCGTTTGCTGGAACCCCTCATCGCCGCCCTCATCGAGGCGGGCTGCGAGGTGCGCGGCGATGCCGAGGCCTGTGCCGCCGATCCTCTCGTCAAGCCGGCGAGCGGAGACGACTGGCATACCGAATACCTCGACGCCATCATCGCCGCCCGTGTGGTGGACGGGGTGGACGAGGCCATCGACCATATCGCCCGCTACGGCTCGCAGCACACCGATTCGATCGTCACCGACGATGCCGCCGTGGCTCGCCGCTTCCTCGATGAAGTCGACAGTGCCATCGTGCTTCACAATGCCTCCACCCAGTTCGCCGACGGCGGCGAGTTCGGCTTCGGTGCCGAGATCGGCATCGCCACCGGCAAGTTGCACGCGCGCGGGCCGGTCGGCCTGGAACAACTCACCACCTTCAAGTACCAGGTGCGCGGGTCGGGCCAGGTTCGGCCCTAGCCGCCAAGCCAATGGCGCGGTTTCCTCTCATCCTGCCGCCCTTCGACGGCCTTGCCATCGGGCTGTTCGGCGGCTCCTTCAACCCGCCCCATAGCGGTCACCGCGCCATCGCCGAGGCGGCGCTGAAGCGCCTGCGGCTCGATGCCGTGTGGTGGCTGGTGTCGCCGCAGAACCCGTTGAAGGACCCGCGCGAGACCTCCGACTACGCCAGGCGCTTTGCCGCCACCGAGGCCATGGCCCGCCATCCCAGCTTCATCGTCATAGGGGTCGAAAGCGCTATCGGCACCCGCACCACCGCCGGCCTGTTGAACCGCATGGCCCCGGTGCTCGCCCGTGGCCGCTTCGTGTGGATCATGGGTGCCGACAGCTTCGCCGGCCTCGACCGTTGGAACGACTGGCAGCGACTGCCGGAAAGCCTGCCGCTTGCCGTCTTCGACCGCCCCGGCGCCACGCTCGCCGCTCTGTCGTCGCCTGCCGCGCGCCGCTATGCTTGCCGTCGCATTCCAGAGCGCGACGCGGCATCGCTCGCCTGTCTCGCTCCACCGGCCTGGGCCTTCCTCACCCTGCCGCGCCGCACTGAAAGCTCCACCGCCCTGCGCCGCGCAACCAGATCGGCCAGCAATTGAGTGCTTGCGCTCCTTTGCAGAAAAGCTGATCGATTTTATGAGGTTGAGCATGATGTTGTCCGAAAAGTGGTGCCCACTTTTCGGCATCATGCTCTGGGTCTTGAAACTGTCACGTGGTTCCCGCATATTCGGGAGCGTCAGGATATTGAACCGGAAGGTCATCGAGCAGTCACGCCCCGTGCCTAGATCGCGATCATCACATCTCCTGAACCACCGGCTCGCCGAGCCGGACTGTCACCAACGAGGATACCAGCCCTGTCATCCCAGACTGCACGCAACGGTGCGCGCAAGCGCGCCGTAGCGGATGACGCGTCGCCGACGCGCGACGCTCCGTCCGCCCTTACCTCCACCGTCCTTGAAAGCCTTGAAGACGCCAAGGCCGACAACATCGCTTCCCTCGATCTCGACGGCAAGGCGGCCCTGGCCGATCAGATGATCGTCGCCTCTGGCCGCTCCAACCGCCATGTGGCGGCGATCGCCGAGCAACTGGTGGAGAAGCTCAAGCTCGCCGGCTACAAGAACCTGCGCATCGAGGGTCAGCCCCATTGCGACTGGGTGCTGGTCGATGCCGGCGATGTCATCGTGCACATCTTCCGCCCCGAGGTGCGCAGCTTTTACAACCTGGAAAAGCTGTGGTCGCCCGAGGCGCCGGTCGAGCGTCCGGTCGCCTGACCCTTCGGGCTCCTAGGGTCTGTTGAGCATCACGGCTGTGGTGCTGGTTTGACAGGATTGGCTCAGCTTCAGGGGGCTGAGGAGAAAGGACATGCTGGCATATTCGACGACAAAACCGCGTGAAGATGGGCCAATCCTGTCAAGTCCCGAAGAGGCGCGGCAACCGTGATGCTCAACAGACCCTAGAGAACCATGCGCATCACCATTGCGGCCATCGGCCGCATGAAGGCGGGCCCGGAGCGCAAGCTGGTCGATGATTATGTGGCTCGCGTCCGCGCCCTTGGCCGCCAGGCCGGTGTAACGGCGATCGAGGTGCGCGACTACCCCGAATCGAGTGCCGCCACCCCAGAATTGCGCCGCGCCGACGAGGCCGCGCGCCTCATGGCCAGCCTTCCCCCCGAGGCCGCCCTCGTTGCCCTGGACGAGCACGGCAAGTCATTGACCAGCAAGGGTTTCACCAACCGCCTGGCCCGCCTTGCGGCCGACGGGCGCAGCGAGGCCGGCTTCCTCATCGGCGGGCCGGACGGCCTCGATCAGGCGCTGGTCGCTCGCGCCGGGCTGGTGCTCGCCCTCGGCACCATGACATGGCCGCACCGCCTGGCGCGCGTCCTGCTGGCCGAGCAGATTTACCGGGCGGTCACTATTTTGGTTAATCATCCGTATCACCGGGCCTGAGGCATCAGAGCATCGGTTCAGGGAGTACCGGGTGAAGCAGCAAGGCCGATGGCGGTTTGCTCTCACCGCCAGCGTTTGGCTGGCGGCGGTCATTGCCGCGCCTGCCGCCGGGTTCGCCGCCGACAACACGCAGATGATGGCCGATGCCACGAGCGACCTTGAGTCATTGCGCCTGCAGCTCAACCAGGCCGAATCACAGGCCGCCGCCACTGGCAGCGAACTGACAAGGCTGGAAAAGGAGGCCCAGGACCTCATCCAGCGCCTCATCGATACCGCCCGCACGGTCAAATCGCGCGAGGCCATGATCACCGCCGCCGAAAGGCGGATCGCCGCGCTCAATGTCGAGGAAAGCCGGCTTGCCGCCAACCTCACCCGCCGGCGCGCCCAGCTTGCCGATCTGCTGGTCGGCCTGCAGCGCCTGGAGCGCAATCCGCCGCCGCCCCTTGTCACCCGCCCCGACGATGCTCTCGCGGCCATCCGTGGCGCCATGGTGCTCGGCTCCATCGTGCCGGCGCTAGAGCGCGAGACGGCGCTCCTCAACCGCGAGATCGCGCGCCTGGGCGAAGTGCGCGCCGCCAAGGCCACCGAGCGTGACGATTTGGCGCACAACGCGACCCGCCTGGACGAAGCGCAAAGCGAGCTTGCGGGATTGCTCAAGCGCAAGCAGGAGCTCATCGCCGGCACCCGCGCGCGCCATTCGCAAGAGCGCGCCCGTGTGCAGGCCTTGGCCGACAAGGCCAATTCATTGAAGGAACTGGTCGATTCGATCGCCGAGGAACGGCGTTTGCGCATTCTGAGCGAACATCAGGCCAAGGAGGACGCCGCCCACAAGCGTGAAGAGCTGCGCAACCGGCCGCACATTGCCTTCACCGCCGAGCGCGGACGGCTCGACTACCCGGCCCAGGGGCAGATTTTGCGTGATTTCGGCGCCACGGACGGCTATGGCGGCATTGCGCACGGGCTCTTTCTCGCCACCCGCAAGGGCGCCCAGGTGACAGCTCCGGCCGATGCGACGGTGGAATTTGCCGGTCCTTTCCGCTCCTACGGGGAACTCTTGATATTGAATGTCGGTGAGGGCTATCATGTGTTGCTTGCAGGCCTTGGTGAGATCAGTACCCAAAGCGGTCAATATGTCAGGGCGGGGGAGCCCGTCGGCGTGATGGGCAAAGCACCTGCTCGCGCAACTTTGATCGGCGACCTTCTGGATGATCCCAGGCCGATTCTCTACATAGAATTTCGCAGGAACGGCGGTGCCGTGGATCCGGCCCCATGGTGGGTCGGCAGTCGGAAAGAGGCTAGGAAGTGAAAGGCATGCAATTCTTCAGGTCGGTCGGCCTTATCGCCGTTGGTGCTATCGCGGCGAGTGGCGCCTGGCAGGCGCTCGATGCAGCCGGTGCTGCCAATACCGAAACCTACCGCCAGCTCAATCTGTTCGGCGACGTGTTCGATCGCGTTCTCAGCGATTACGTTGTCGTTCCCGATCAGGAAAAGCTCATCGATGCCGCGATCAACGGCATGCTCACCTCGCTCGATCCGCATTCCAGCTATATGAACGCCAAGCGTTTCCAGGACATGCAGGTGCAGACCCGCGGCGAGTTCGGCGGCCTTGGCATCGAAGTGACCATGGAGAACGGCGTCATCAAGGTGGTGGCGCCCATCGACGACACGCCGGCGGCCAATGCCGGTATCCTCGCCAACGACCTGATCACCCATATCGACGGCGAGCAGGTCCAGGGACTTACGCTTAATCAGGCGGTCGACAAGATGCGCGGGCGGGTCAACACCAAGATCAAGCTCACCATCCTGCGTCCCGGCCGGACAGATCCCTTCGACGTAACGCTGACGCGCGCGGTCATCCGCATCAACCCGATCAAGTCGAACGCAGAAGGCGACATCGGCTATATCCGTATCTCCTCCTTCAACGAGCAGACCCAGCCCGGCCTAGAGAAGGCCATCGACAAGCTCAAGAGCGAGATCGGCGGCAATCTCAAGGGCTACATCGTCGATCTGCGCAACAACCCGGGCGGCCTCCTGGATCAAGCAATCTCGGTGTCGGATACCTTCCTCAACAGTGGTGAAATCGTCTCCACCCGCGGCCGCAATGCTTCCGAGACCCAGCGCTTCAGCGCCCAGGCCGGCGACATGGCCGACGGCAAGAAAATCGTGGTGCTGGTCAACGGCGGTTCGGCCTCGGCATCCGAGATCGTCGCTGGTGCCCTGCAGGATCAGCAGCGCGCCACCATCATCGGCACCCGTTCCTTCGGCAAGGGTTCGGTGCAGACGATCATCCCGCTCGGCGGCCAAGGCGCGCTCAGGCTCACGACGGCGCGCTACTACACGCCGTCAGGGCGTTCGATCCAGGCCGAGGGCATCACCCCCGACATTCGCATCGAGGAGCCTGTGCCGCCCGAGATCAAGGGTCAGGACATGCTCGATCGCGGCGAGGCGAGCCTGCGCGGCCATCTCAAGAACAAGAGCATCACCGAGGAGAAGACCGGCTCGTCGTCCTACGTGCCCAAGGACAAGGCCAAGGACACCCAGCTCAAGGCGGCGATCGCGTTCCTGCATGGCGAGAAGGTCGAGCCCACGCCGGCACCGGCCATCAGCAATGACGCCGCACAGACGACCGGCGAGCAAAAGGCCACCGAGCCGACGACCCAGAACTGATCCCGTACGGCTAAACGGGAAGCAGCAGCGAGCGGGGGCAACTCCGCTCGCTTCGTTTTCATTCGTACGCGCGTTTCGAAGTGGCGGTGTTGGGGATTCGCGCCCGACGCTGAGTCGCTATAATGCCCTGGGCGAATCACTCAAGCCCCAGCGCTCTGGTAGGCAAGTACGGCCCATGGCAGATGAATTGAGACAGCCGCTCAGACGCCGCCGCTTCAGCGACCGCTTGAAGGCGTTGCGCCCGTCGGGTCTCGTCCTGGCAAGCCTTGTGGTTGCCATCATCGCCGTCAGTGGCGCAACTTGGCTGGCGATCACACCTTATCCCAATGCCGGCGAGCCCTCGCTCACCGTGAAGGTCGCCCCGCTTAGCGACCCGGTCGAGACGGCGAGCGTTCCGAACGAGAAGAAGCCGGCCGACGACATGGTCAAGGCCGGTGACCTGGCGCCCGAGGACGCCCCGGCCGAGCCCCAGATCACCATCGTCGGCGACGGTGAGGAGGCCTTGTTGCAGCGTCCGTCGCGCAAGTATCCGCTGACGCCGGCACCACAGAAGTCGGTGAGCCAGAAGGGCCCCTTCGGCCTGTTGCCGCGTATCTCCCGTTCCGGCCAGACGCCTTTCAATGTCTATGCCCGTGATGTCGATGCCAAAATTCTTGCCAGCGACCGGCCCAAGGTGGCGATCCTCATCGGCGGCATGGGCCTCAACACCAGCCTCACGCTCAAGGCCATCACCGACCTGCCCCCCGATGTAAGCTTTGCATTTGCACCTTACGGCGACGGTCTTCAGAGGCTCGTCGACAAGGCGCGGGCGGCTGGCCATGAGGCCTTCCTGCAAGTGCCGATGGAGCCGTTCGGCTACCCTTCGATCAACCCCGGCGAACGCACCCTGCTTGCCATGCCTGATGGTCAATCCAACCTCGACAATCTCATGTGGTTCATGGGCCGGTTTTCCGGTTATGTCGGCATCATCAACTACATGGGCGCGCGCTTAGCGGCCAACGATGCCGCCCTGCGGCCCGTTCTCACGCAGATGAAGAAGCGCGGCCTTGTCTTCGTCGACGACGGCACCCTGTCGGGCGGCCAGTTCGACACGACGAGCCAGGCGGTCGGCCTCGACTTTGTACGTTCCAGCCGGGTCATCGATACCTCGAGCAATGTCGACGACATTGTCGCCAATCTCAAAAAGCTCGAGGATGCCGCCCATGGCGGCGCCCTCGTGCTGGGCACCGGCTCGGGGCTCGCTTCGACCATCGAGGCCGTTTCCGGCTGGGCCCGCGATCTCGGCGCCCGCGGCGTTGTGCTGGTGCCGGCCTCCAGCCTGTTTCGCCGGCGCTCAGGATGAGATCCATGGCGCATCGTGACGATCCGCAAGAGATATCTTACCGGCCGTGCGTCGGCGTGGCGCTTTTCAACCGCGAGGGCAAGGTGTGGATCGGCCGCCGCCATGACAAGGGCAATGACGAGGGCAAGGGACATTGGTGGCAGATGCCGCAAGGCGGCATCGACAAGGACGAAGACCCTGCCGACGCCGCCTTGCGCGAGCTCAAGGAGGAGACCGGCGTCACCTCTGCGGAGATGATTGCCGAAGCGCTCGGCTGGCTCACCTACGACTTGCCGGAGCATCTCATCGGCATCGCCTGGAAGGGCCGTTACCGCGGCCAGAAGCAGAAATGGTTCGCCTGCCGCTTTCTCGGTGAGGATTCAGAGGTCGACATTTCCGGCATCGGCCACAAGGCCGAGTTCGACAAATGGCGCTGGGCGGCGATCGACGAGCTGCCAGGCCTCATTGTGCCTTTCAAGCGCGATGTATACGTGCAGGTGGTCGCCGCTTTCCGCCCCCTGGCGGGCTAGCGCCGACGGGCCGCTACTGCAATTGCCGTTAAGGCGCCGGGGAGCCGGCGTAGGTGCGCTGGCTCAACGGGGTTGCCTTCATGGCGGCCCCAAGAGCGGCGAGAAAGGCCGTCTCGGCCGGGTTGCGGCGCTTGCCCGGATGAGCGACGAGGTAGATGTCGATGGCCGGCGGGTTGTCGTAGGGGGGCAGCCGCCACAGGAGACCTGCGCGCACGTCACGTTCCATCACATGGATGGGCAAGGGGCCGATGCCGAGGCCGCACAGGATCATGCGCCGTACTTCCTCCAGATGCGAGGAGTGGCCGATGATCGTTTGGTCGAGCTCGTATTGGCGGCGCAACAACGCCACCGGCCGCAAGGCGTCCGCCAGATCGTCGGTGTCGAAGGAAACGGCGGCAAGGCCGCGCAGGTCTTCGATGCGCAAGCCGGTCCTGCCGAACAGCGGATGCGACGGCCCGCAGAAGAAGCCGAAGAACTCGCGGTAGATGATCTCATAATCGAGCTGCGGCAGGCGTTTGTTGACCAGGCAGATGCCGAAACTCGCCGACTTGTCCTGCACGGCACGCGCCACATCGGCGCTGGTGGCGATCCTGATCTCGTAGGTGGCCTTGGGATGGGCGTTATGGAGGGCCGATAGGGTTTCATCGAGGAGCGGGGTTTTGACATGGCTGGCCAGCGCGATGCGCACTGCGCCGGTGACCTCGCGCGTGGCCGAGCCGGCCATGTCCCGCAACTGCGCGACGCTGGCATGGATGTCGAGACATTCGCGGTAGAGCTCGCTGCCCGCCGGGGTGAGGCGGAAAACGCCATGTCCGCGCTCGATCAGCCGCGCGCCGATCTTGGCCTCGAGCCGCTTGAGCGCCAGGCTGACGGTCGGCTGACGCAGGAGCAGGCAGTTCGCCGCCGCGGTTATGCCACGCTCATTGGCGATGACCACGAAGGTGCGCAGCAGGTTCCAGTCCAGCTCAGCGACGAATTTCTCTCTCAGATCGGCCGCCACGGGCTTTTATAAACTCACGCAATGTCAGACATTTAAATTATTAATTTGGACAATTGCGACTGGTCTTGCAATACTTTCCTTTCGGTAACCGGGCCCCACCGGATCGGAACGGGAGGCATGACGCAGAGCTCATGGCGCAGACGAGCGAATTCGACCCCCGTCCGTGGTATCTGCTTTCCCCGGCGCTCACCGCCATAACGCTGCTTGTCATCGTGCCGATGGCCTTCATGCTGGTCTATTCGTTCTATCAGAACGTCGACCTCGGCGTGGATAAGGTCGCCTTCCAGTACGGCAACTGGAAAGAGCTGTTTCACGACAATTATTATCACTACGCCATCTGGAAGACCTTCCGGCTGTCGGTGATCGTGACCGTTCTGGCCGCGGTCCTGGGTTACATCCCGGCCTATTTCATCGCCAACACGACGTTCCAGCAAAAATGGCTGTTGCTGCTGTTGCTGATCCTGCCATTCTGGGTGAGTTTCATCATCCGCACCCTGTCGTGGATCCACATCATGGGCAACGAGGGCATCATCAACTGGGTGCTCATGAAACTGGGCATCATTGATACGCCGCTCTCCATGATGTACAACGAATTTGCCGTTATCGTCGGCTTCATCCACGTTTTCCTGCCCTATATGATTCTCAATGTTTATGTCAGTCTTGAAGGCATCGACCGCAACTTGGTGCCCGCCGCGCGCACTCTCGGCTGCACCCCGTGGCAGGCCTTTCGCGAGGTAACGCTGCCGCTATCCGTGCCCGGCCTCGCCGCGGGCTGCCTGCTGGTCTTCGTCTTGACGGCGGGAAGCTACGTGACACCGCTGATCCTCGGCGGCCCCAACGACTTTCTGTTCGGCAGCCTGATCTACGATGCCATCATCTCCGAGCTGAACTGGCCCATGGGGGCGACCCTCTCCTTCACGCTGCTGGTTCTGCTCGGCCTGATCGTGGTGATCTACAGCCGCTTCATGGGGCTGAACCAGATCTACAAGTCTCTCGGCTAGGGGGCATCATGCGCGCTTGGCCCCTCATCAGAATCTATTCCATTGCCGTGTACCTGTTCATGTTCGCGCCGATTGCGGTGGTGTTGCTACTGGCCTTCAACTCCTCGCAATTCGGCGGCTTCCCCATCGAGGGGTTCTCGTTGCGCTGGTTCTACCGGCTGTACGAGAACGAGGCGATCATACGGGCTTTCAGGACTTCGCTGCTGCTCGGCGTTTTCGCCTCGGCGATCGCCACCACCCTGGGTATTCTCGCCTCGCTGGCGCTGGTGCGCTATCGCATCCCTGGCAAGGACTGGATCACCGCGCTCTTGATCTCTCCGGTCCTGGTGCCCGAGACGGTGCTGGCGGTGGGCCTGCTGATCTTCCTGCGCTATCTCGCGATACCGCAATCTTTCGGCCTGCTGCTCGTCGGCCATTCGCTGATCGCCCTGCCCTTCGTGATCTTGGTGGTGCAGGCCCGCATGGTCGGTATCAGAAAGGACTATGAGGAGGCCGCCCGCAGCCTCGGCGCCAACCCGTTCCAGACCTTTCGCGAGGTCACCCTGCCGCTTCTCATGCCGGCCGTGTTCGCCGGGGCGCTGTTTGCCTTCACCATATCGTTCGACAACATTACCGCGACAATCTTCTGGCGCCCGGCAGGCCTGGAAACGGTACCAACCCAGATCTTCGGGATGTTGCGCAATTCGATCAGCCCCGAGATCAACGCGCTCGGCTTCGTCATGATCGTCATCACCGTCGGTGTGCCGCTCATGGCCGGCGGTCTGGCGCGCTATTTTGCAAGAAAGCGGCGATGAGAAATTTCAACCAAGGAGGAAGACAATGAAGATGGACTCGACCAAACGTTACGAAAAATTGCACGAAAGGCTGGGCAACGGCGATATCGACCGGCGCTCATTCATGACGCTCATGGGATGTGCAGGGCTTGCCGCCGGTGTCAGCGGCGGCGCCATGACCACGCTGTCGCGCCATGCCATGGCGGAAGCGAAGTCGTTATATTTCGAGGGCTGGGGCGGCGTCGTCAGCGAGGCGCTGCGCAAGTATGCCTTCGACCCTTATGAGGCAAAGACCGGCAACAAGGTGATTGACTCGACTTTCGGCGGTGAATCCGAGGTGCTTACCAAGGTCAAGGCGGCCGGCAACACCGATGGTCACAACCTTCTGCATTCATCCGGTGTCGACTGGTACAAGCGCTGGACCGATGCCGGCTACGGCGTGAAGCTGAACGAGGCCAACATCCCCAACCTCAAGCTGGTGATGGACGCCATTATCATGCCGTTCCGCGCCATTACCCCCGGCAGCCTGTCGGCAGTGCCCTATGACTACGGCACCACCGGCATTGCCTACAACACCAAGTACGTCTCCAAGGAAGAAGCCGAAAAGCTCGGTGCCAATCTGCTCTTGAACAAGGACCTGAAAGGCAAGATCGGGGGCTGGTCCGACTGGGCCAATCGCGCCTGGTACGGTGCCCTGCAGTCCGGCCAGGACCCCAACAACATCACCGACTGGGATGCTGTTTGGGCGAAGGTGCGCGAGCATCGCGATCTGGTGCTGAAATACTGGACATCCGGCGCCGAACTGATGGACCTGCTGGCCAAGGAGGAGATCTACGTCACCGAGGCATGGTCCGGCCGTGTCGCGGCATTGCAGGCGCAAGGCCATCCGATCGCCTACATGGATCCCAAGAACGGCCTGGCATGGATGGAAGACATGTTCGTCCTGAAGGGCTCGCCCATGGCCGAGGCCGAGGAGCTGCTGAACTTCATGCTCGATCCCAAGACCGCCATCGCGGTGGCCGAGGGCCAGCATTATCCCTCTTCGCTCGATCCCAACAAGGTGCCCATGACCGATGCGGTCAAGGCCCTGCCGGCCTATGATCCTACCGGCACGTTGAAGGGCCTGGTGTTCCGCGATCCGGACAAGTGGAATCCGATCGAGAAGGAACAAAAGAAAATGTGGAACCGCATCGAAAAGGGTGCCTGAGGCCTCAAAGGAGCACGACCGGGCTGGCCGTCACGGCCGGCCCGGTCGCTCTTAGGGTAGCGACAGGGAGACGGCATGGCTGACGTTGAGCTCAAGAACGTGACCAAGGCATTCGGTCCGGTGGTGGCGGTGGAAGACGCCGATGTGACGTTCGAGGACGGTTCCTTCACCACTCTGCTCGGCCCCTCGGGTTGCGGCAAGACGACCATCCTGCGCATGATCGCCGGCCTCGAGGCGACAACCGCCGGCGACATAGAGATCGGCGGCCGCCGCATCAACGACGTGCCGATCCACAAGCGCAATCTCGGCCTGGTGTTCCAGAACTACGCCCTGTTCCCCCACAAGACCATCGAACAGAACATCGCCTTCGGGCTGAAATATCGCGGGGTCAATCGCACCGATGCGCGCGACAAGGTAAAGCGCGCCCTCGATATCGTGCGCCTGCCCCGCGTGGAGGACCGCTACCCCGCACAGTTGTCGGGCGGCCAGCAGCAGCGTATCGCGCTCGCCCGCGCCATCGTCATCGAGCCGGACGTGCTATTGCTCGACGAACCGCTGTCGGCACTCGATGCCAACCTGCGCGAGGAAATGCGGGTCGAGCTCAAGACCATCCAGCGCCGCATCGGCGTCACCACAGTGTTCGTCACCCACGACCAGTCCGAAGCGCTGGCACTTTCCGACAAGATCGTCGTCATGAGCGAAGGTCATGTGGAGCAAACAGGCTCGCCGCAACAGGTCTACAGGCGGCCGGCCTCCGAGTTCGTCGCCCGCTTCCTCGGCAACGCCAACATTCTGCCCGCCAGCGTGGTGAGCAAGACCACCAAGGCCATCAAGGTCAGTGTCGACGGCCTCGGCGAGGTGACGGTGGAAGGCGAGGAGGCCGCCGTGGGCGACACGGTGCATGTGGTCATGCGCGCGGAGAACCTGCACCTGCAACCCGCCGGCAGCGAGCCGGCCAGGGGCGGCAACCAGTTTCAGGGCACCGTCACCGCCGTCGACTACCAGGGCCAGTTGGCGCGCTATTTCATCGAAGTCGGCGGCCATTCTCTGGAGGCCATCAACACCATCGACGGCAGCCCGCTGGCCGAGGGAACTAAAGTGATAGCCGCCCTGCGCCCGGTCGACATCGTTCTCTTGCCAGGCTGAAAGCCGTCTCGGCCGTCCCTGCACGACAGCGAGCGCGTAGCCTGAGGCACGAAACAGCGATTTCCATTGGGAAATGGCATGGTGGCGAATGGCCGGTTGGCGAAGAGGGACGGTTCAGACTGGATCCCCGGCATACGCCGGGCCGCCTCGATGCCGACGTCGGCGACGCCGGGAAAGATGACAAAGCATTCACCAAAGTTGCAGGGTACTCCGGATCGATACGTGCCGGCAGTTTGAATCGTTACGCGTTTGTGCTTGTATCGGCGGCTTTCGTACCTCGGCTCGCTGGTGGGCATATTGCGGCTGTGGATGTCAGGGTGTAGCGGAGCGCTGAAATCAGCGTTGATTGTGTTGTGGCTGGCCGTGGCCGCTGCACCGGTATGCTATGCCGGCGCTGCCGAGGACGCTGCGCTCAACAAGTACTATATGCTGCGGCTCAAGCACGACTCCGGGGCTCTCAAGGCCATTGAAGGGGCGGCGCGCGCGTTCCCCGGCAACCTCACCATCCAGCTCGAATTCGGCTATGCCGTTCTCAAGCGCAAAGATTATTCGGCCGCACGCACGGCTTTCCGACGCGCAGTGAGGATCGCGCCACGCCGCGTCGATCTGTGGAAGCAGCTCGGCTACATCGACATCAATCTCGGCAACACCGACGACGCCATCGATGCCTTCCAGCACGCCAGCACGCTGGAGCCGGGCGACCAGGATCTGCTGTTGCAGCTTGCCTATCTGCAGGACCAGAAAGGGCACCAGCATGAAGCGGCCGTCCTGTTCCACAAGGTGATGTACGGCAGCGACAAGCAAAAGGCCAAGACCGGCTGCAAGGCCTATTCCAGCATCAGGGGCCTGCCGGAAAAACTTCTGCCCAAGCCGTGGTTCTCCGAATTCTACGCCATGCCCGAATATATCGATCGCAACGCCCTCGTGGTGGGCTCAGCCACCTTGCGCGTCGGCCAGCACTACGGCAGTGAGCGCTACATCGACATCTACGGGCTCGGACGCATCAATGCCGACACCCGGTCCGGGCAGAGCGCGATCGGTACGCAGCTCTTCCTCGACAATTATGCCGAGTTGGGCGGCGGCATCCGCGTGAAGCCGCTGGCCGATCTGCCACTCGCCATCTATGCCGAGGCCGGCGCCGCCTACGACACCGTCAAGCAGGCCCGACCGCGCTGGCGCGAGGACCTGCGCGTGTACGCGGCCTATTACGACGAATGGAACATGGGATTGGATTGCGGCGAAGCGGTTCGCATTCTTGGCGGCCTCAGGCCCGTCGCCGATGCCTATGCCGATATCGGCTATTACACACGCTACGACAACATGCTCACTTCGGCGCGGGTGCGGCCAGGTATTCGGCTGTTCGAGAACGACACCAGTGCCATCGACCTTTACGCCATCGCCGCCATCAACTGGGATTCCAACGGTGTCGGCTCGAATCGTTATGGCGAGCTGGGTGTCGGCCTGGCTTTGCGCCTGTTCGAACCGACGCGCCTGGTAGTACGGATCGAAGGGGTGAGGAACCTCGCATCCAGCGGCCCCGACTACAGCCTGTGGCGGGCATTGCTTGAATATTCGCTCAATTTCTGAGGGCGCGGCCGCGCTGTGGTGGCCGCTTGCCTTGCCAAGGGCTTGCCGATAGCATTGATGTATGAAAATTGCCGCGAAGATGCGGATCTACGCCATGCGGGCAAGACCCAAGCCAGGGAGGGCTGAGCGGCGCGGATCATGAAGAACGAAACCCGAGAAGCCGCAACCAGTCTCACCGACTATTACAGCGGGTCGCAATTGCGCATCGACCGCTGGACGGCGCTCAAGTCGAGCACCGCGCGCCTCGCTGAAAGCACCGATGGGCGCAATCGCGAAAAACTGATCCAGAAGACCCGCTCGCTAATCGCCACGCTGGAGCCCATCGAGATGTACTGGGCCTTTCCCGGCCGCCATGCCTTCGACGAGCTGCGGGTGCTCTTGGCCGAGGAGCGCTACGGTGAACTGGCCAAACGGGTGCGCGCCATCGTGAGGGCCCTGCATTCGGGCAGCTACCGCCACCGCTTGCGTGACGGTAATCAGCAAGACAACCGCGAAGAAAGCGAGCTGCGCGAGGAAATCGCCGAATACACTCCGTTCGACCGGCCCTATTTCGAAGTGCTGGTGGTCGATGCCATGACCCATGCCCAGCAGGACCTGCAGCGCCAGGCGCTAGCCCAGATGCGCAAGCCCGACGACAGCTTCGTCTACGAGCCGGTGGTGGTGCCCAGCATCGAGGACGCGGTGATCGCGGTTCTGTTCAACCACAACATCCAGTCGGTGATCATCCGCCCGGGCCTCGAACTCGAATCGGCCAACCAGCTTCCTGTTCTCAAACGCTACCTGAACCGGGTGGGCGATGAAGCGATCGAGGAGTTGGAGCCCGACGATTACGGGCTGGAGCTGTGCCGGCTGATCCACAAGGCACGCCCCGAGATCGACGTCTTTCTGGTCACCGACCAGTCGGTGGAGGACATCGCCGGGCGTGACCTCGGCGGCTGCCGCCGCGTGTTCTACAACCAGGAGGACTATTTCGAGCTGCACCTCAATATCCTGAGGGGGGTACAGTCGCGTTACCAGACACCGTTCTTCACCGCGCTCAAGGAATATTCCAAGCAGCCCACCGGCGTCTTTCACGCCATGCCCATCAGCCGCGGCAAGTCGATCACCCGCTCGCACTGGATCCGCGACATGGGCGAGTTCTACGGCATGAACATCTTCCTGGCCGAGACGTCGGCCACCTCGGGCGGGCTCGACAGCCTGCTCGAACCGCACGGGCCGATCAAGCGGGCGCAAGAACTGGCAGCACGGGCCTTCGGTGCCAAGCACACCTACTTTGCCACCAACGGTACTTCGACCTGCAACAAGATCGTGGTGCAGGCGATCGTCAGGCCGGGCGACATCGTGCTGGTCGACCGAGACTGCCACAAGTCGCACCATTACGGCATGGTGCTGGCCGGCGCCCAGGTGATCTACCTCGACAGCTATCCGCTGTCTGAGTATTCGATGTACGGTGCGGTTCCGCTCGCCGAGATCAAGGCGAAGCTCATGCAGCTGAAGCAAGCCGGCAAGCTCGACCGGGTACGCATGCTGCTGCTTACCAACTGCACCTTCGACGGCATCGTCTACAATGTCGAGCGGGTGATGGAAGAATGCCTCGCCATCAAGCCGGACCTCGTCTTTCTGTGGGACGAGGCCTGGTTCGGCTTTGCCCGCTTCGGTCCCACCTACCGCCAGCGCACCGCCATGCATTGCGCCCAGGTGCTGCGCGAGCGCTACCGCTCGGCCGACTACCGTAAGGCCTTCGATGAGGCAAAGAAGGCCGCGGGCGAAGACGGGCCGACGATGCCCGATCCCGACAAGGTGCGCGTCAGGGCCTATGCCACCCAGTCGACCCACAAGACGCTCACCGCCCTGCGCCAGGGCTCGATGATCCATGTGCATGACCAGGATTTCAAAGGCGAGGTGGCCCAGGCCTTCCACGAAGCCTACATGACCCACACCTCGACCTCGCCCAACTACCAGATCATCGCCTCGCTCGACGTGGGCCGCCGGCAGGTGGAGCTGGAAGGTTTTGAGCTGGTGCAAAAGCAGGTGGAAGCCGCCATGGCGATGCGCAAGGCCATCGCCTCGCATCCCTTATTGCGCAAATATTTCAAGGTGCTCACCGTGCGCGACATGATTGCGCCGGAGTACCGCACCTCGGGCATCGAGACCTATTGGGACCCCGAGCACGGATGGAATGACACCTGGGATGCCTGGGCCACCGACGAGTTCGCGCTCGATGCCACCCGCATCACGCTTACCGTGGGCGGCACCGGCTTTGATGGCGACACCTTCAAGACCGAAGTGCTGATGGACCGCTACGGCATCCAGATCAACAAGACCTCGCGCAACACGGTCTTGTTCATGACCAATATCGGCACCACGCGCTCATCGGTTGCCTATCTCATCGAGGTCCTGGTGCAGTTCGCCAAGGAACTGGACAACCAGATGGAGGATGCCAGCCCCATGGACCGGCTGGCCTTCGACCGCCGGGTGAAGGCGCTGACCAAGGACCTGCCGCCGCTGCCCGACTTCAGCGCCTTTCACGATCGCTTCCGCTCAGACGATGGCTCAGGCACGCCGGAAGGCGATATTCGCGAGGCCTTCTTCCTCGCCTATGACGAGGACAACTGCGAGTATTTCCCCTTGTGGGGCGAGGCGCTGGAAAAGGAAATGGAAAGCGGGCGAGAACTCGTCTCCACCTCCTTCATCATTCCCTATCCGCCGGGCTTTCCCATACTGGTGCCAGGACAGGTGCTGTCGCGCGATGTGCTCGACTTCATGCGCAAGCTCGACGTGAAGGAGATCCACGGCTATGTGCAGGAACTGGGCTTGCGCGTGTTCAAGGCGAGGGCACTGAAGGTGGCAAAACACGGCGTGCGCATCGCCGCTGCCGAGTAATGCCGGCAGCGGGCGGGTGGAAGGCGTGGACATCCGGTTCGAAGCATTCGCCGAAAAGCGCCCCGGGGCCAAGTGGCAGGCGCTGTTCAACCGGCTGTGGCCGGCCTATCGCACCTGGTATCTGAAAGATGCCATCGACAACCGGGCGACCTACCATGAGTGCGAAACGGCGCTCAGGACCCATATGCCGGAACTCATGCCGGCTTACGAGGCCTTGTGCGAGCTAGCGGGCGGCGGCGATCTGGAAGCGCGCTTTCTGTCACTCTATCGTCCGCCGCCTTATCTCTCTGGTTGTTCGCAGGCGGTATGGCCGAAGGACCCGTCCTTCCTGGTGCGCAATTACGACTACAGCCCCAAGGCTTTCGACGCGGTGGTGCTAAAGACCGGCTGGCTCGGCCGCACCATCATCGGCATGGGCGACTGCCTGATCGGTCTGACCGACGGTATCAACGAGGATGGCCTCGCTTTGTCGCTCACCTTCGGCGGCAGGCGGGTGGTGGGGCCGGGCTTCGGCGTTCCCATCATCTTGCGCTATGTTCTGGAGACCTGCCGTACGGCGCCAGAAGCGCTCAACGCGCTGGGGCGCATCCCCTGCCACATGGCCTACAACGTCACCGCCCTCGACATCGAGGGGCGCTGCGGCACGGTCTATCTGGCACCCGACCGCGACCCCCACATCACCCGCTCCACGGTGTCGACCAACCACCAGCGGCGGGTGGAATGGGCAAGCCATGCCCTTGCCACCGCCTCGGTGGAACGCGAGCGTTTCCTGTTGCAGCAACTCATGGTGCACGAGCCTTCGGGTCCGGACCTGGTCGCCGCCTTCCTCAACCCCCCGCTCTACCAGACCCGCTATGCCCACGGCTTCGGCACCCTCTTCACCGCCGTCTACACGCCTCAGAACTCGGCGCATGGACCTGCTATGGCCGGGCCAACACTGGTCGTTGCCGCTGGAGGGATTCGCCGACGGCGAGCGCATCGTGCACTACCAAAGCGGACAACAGGCTCACCCCGCCGCTCATACCGGGCGCGTAGGAGCCTGACGCGCGGCCTTCTTGCGGTGGTAATGGCGGCGCGCCTTGTCGCGGTTGCCGCACAGGGCCGAGATGCACCAGCGCCGCGAGCCGTTGCGGGTACGGTCGACGAACAGCCAGCCACATCCGCCGCAGGTCTTTACCCGCACCTGCCAGCGAGAAAAGCGCAAGGCAACGGCCTCGTGCAAGACAAGGGCGACGAGCCGGGCATGCGGCGTCGCGTCGAGCCCGGCGACATGGCGGGCACAAAGGCGCACGAGCCGCTGCCAGGCTTTCGTCCCGGCCATGCTCACGGGCAGACGGAAGAAGGCATCGATCGCTTCGCGCGCGGCGATGACATCGCCCATATCGCCGGCATCGACCGGCGCCACCGCCAGGCCAGCGGCGGTGGCCCAGGCGTTGACGTTCGCGGGATGACGGAAACGGTCTTCGCGGCGGGCGGGATCGAGGCGGTAGACCACGGAATTGGCGAAGTCGAGAGCCGGTGAACCATGCGCGCACTATCACTCCTGACCACCCTCGCTCTCGGCCTTGCGCTTGCCGGCTGCAACGAGGGCGATACCCAGCCCTACCTCAAGTTCGCCGGAGGCGGCTTCATCTTCAACTACCGCATCGGCGAGGCCTTTTACGGCTTTGTCGCCAAGCCGCAAAGGACAATCCCGGACGGTGCCGTGCTGGAAGCGCGTTTCGAAGTGCCGGGCTCCGATCGACCCTTTGTCCAGCGCCTGCCGACCAGGAACGGCATGCTGCGATACAGCTTCCGCACGCCAGCGCTTCACGCCATCGTCAAGGACCATAAATATGCCGCCGAACTGAGGGTTCTGGCGCCCGGCGACGGCAAGGTGCTCGCCAGTTACACCCAAAGCTATTACACCGACGTCGACCAGCGCAGCATGCCGGACCAGCCACTGGTGCTGGGGCCGGGCTACACCCCCAATCCGGAAGTCGACATCTCCAGGCTGCCGACGGACAAGTCGCTGGAATAAACGCGTTCACGCAGTCGCAGGGCGAGTTCGCCGGTTGGCGGCCCAAGAATCGCGCCTTCCGCATCGGGCACCGTTTCGGCAACAAGGCGTGAAAGGGATTTCAGCGCTTGCGGCACCGGACGTCCGCTCACCGCAAAGGCGCGCGCCGCGATGGGGCACAGGGCGGCAAGCGCCGAATTCGAGCAGAACACCGGCGCGCTCCTGCTTCGACCAGGCAAGGAATACCGGCGAAGCCACGTCGTTCTGGCCGAAACCGCCCAATTCGCTGCCCGGCAGGAGCGTTGCCTGGGTGAGGGCGCGAATTTCCTCTTCATAGCCGGTCACCGCCATGGGCAGGCACCCGAGATAGCTGCGGCCGCTGCCGTCGCCGAGATTGCCAAGAAGCGACACCGCCGGATCGAGCAGCTTGGCCGAGTAGCGCTCGGCGAGGATGCATAGGTTGGCATAGGCCGCAGTGAGCGCGTCCATGGCCATCGGCGCCTGGGCGTTGTGGTACCCGCCGGTGGAAAAGGCCTGGCCAGACGGGTGGTCGTCGTCGGGAGGAACGATCACCGGGTTGTCGCTCGCCGCGGCAAGCGACTCGGTTGCCACCTTCTCGGCCATGAGCGAGGCACGGCGCGCCTGGCCGAGGATACGCGGCAGGATGCGAAAGCTGACCGGCGCCTGGTAGGGCCGGCGGGCGCCGCCATGACTGCCGCCGATGAGTTGGCGCAGGCGCTTGAGCGCCCAGGCATCGGGCTCGTTGTTCCACAAGCCATCGAGCCAGGGCGAGAAATGGGTGAGTGGCACATTGAAGGCATCCGCTGCGAAGGCGAGCACCTCGGCCGCCACGTCGATGCGGCGGTGAGCGGCAAGGGCGGCATCGGCAACAAGGGCGCTCGCCGATGGCGACCCGTTGACCAGCGACAGGCTGTCCTTTTCCTGAAGCTCCAGTGAGCGGGCCAGATCGACAAACAGGTGCGACAGCGACAGGATCTCGCCCGCGCCGCCCTGGCCGCGCGCCGGGACCTGCGGCAACGGGCGGCCGTCGAGCATTTGCGCCACCGCTTGCGCCAGGTGCGGCGAAACCGCGGCGTGGCCCTCGACGAAGTTGGCGAGCCTGGCCAGCACGATGGCCCGCGTCACCCGCTCCGGGACGGAATCGCCCCAGGAGGCGGCCGCCGGCACCGGTGGGCGGTTGGCGTGGGCCTTGCGCTCTTCGGGCTTGAGACGGACCTTGGCATTCTGGCCATACCCGGACGTCACCCCGTAGATGACGATGTCGGGGTCATCGATGAGGTCTTGGAAGCGGGCACGAGCGGCTTCGATCACCGCCATGGCCTCTTGCGCCAGCTCCACCGCCTCGCCTTGCCAGGCCACCCGGTACACCGTGTCGAGATTGATGTCGCTGCGCCTGGCGATGGTGACCGTCATGGTGTGATCTTGAACTCAGCGCGCCATGGCGTGGTAGTCGTCGTTGGGTCGCATGTCGACGGCCGCGGCCATGCGGTTGGACATGTTGAAGAAGGACGCAACCGCCGCGATGTCCCAGATGTCGCGGTCGGAAAAACCGTGGGCACGCAAGGCTTCGCGGTCGACCTCTTCGATGACGGCAGGCTCCGTGGTGAGCTTCCAGGCGAAATCAAGCATCGCCTTTTGGCGTTGATCGAGGGGGGCGGCACGGTAGTTCATCACCATCTGCTCGCCCAGTTCCGGGCAGCCGGACAGCTGGCGCACCGCCGCGCCATGGGCCGTGAGGCAATAATAGCAATGATTGACGCTGGAGACGACGACCGCGATCATCTCGCGTTCCTGCTTGGAGAGCCCCGAATCGCCCAGCATCAAGTCGTTGTACATGTCCATGAAGGCCTGCAGCTTGGCCGGGCTGAAGGCATAGGCCTTGAGCACATTGGGCACGAAGCCGAGCTTTTCCTCGCACACGCGAAAATATTTTTCCTGACGCTCGCTCAGAGCCTCCTCGGAGGCGATGTCGAGGGCAATGGTGTGGGCGGTCATACCCTTGGTCATACTCGGGGGTGTCCTTGTTGCTTTGGCCTAGAAGTCGCTGGCGATGCCCTTGCGCTCCCAGTCACCGTACCTAGTGGGCTCAGGGCCGGCAGGACCGTTGATCTCGTGCGGTCGACGGGCTTTTGCCGCCTTGGCGCGGCGCTCGCCAGCCTCTGCGAGGGCGCGGGCGGCGGCGGGGCTGAGTTCTTTGGCCAGCCTGTCGATCTTGTCGTCACTTCCCATGGCGATCACCGGACTTGTTGAAGCTGTGCGATCTCCTCATATAGATGGCGCCGGCTGCGGCAATCAAGCCTCGGCCCGCGGGAAGCGGAGACTGTCTGGCTATGAACTTCGTGCGCACCGGATTGCTGCTGGCGGCCCTGACCGGGCTGTTTCTGGCTATCGGCTATCTGATTGGCGGCCAAGTGGGCCTGATCGTGGCGTTCATCGTCTCCATCGCCATGAACGCCTTTTCCTATTGGAACTCCGACAAGATGGTGCTGTCGATGCATGGCGCCGAACAGGTCGATGAGGCGAGTGCGCCGGAGTTCTATCACCTGGTAGAGGGCCTCGCCCGCAACGCCGGGCTGCCGATGCCCAAGGTGTTCATCATGCACGAGGACCAGCCCAACGCCTTTGCCACGGGCCGCGATCCCGAGCATGGTGCGGTGGCTGCCACCAGCGGGCTCATCCAGCGCCTGTCGCACGATGAGCTGGCCGGCGTCATAGCGCATGAGCTTACCCATATCCGCAACCGCGATACCCTCATCATGACCATCACGGCGACCATTGCCGGCGCCATTTCGATGCTCGCCAACTTCGCCATGTTCTTCGGCGGGCGCAGCCGTGACAACCCGCTCGGGATCGTCGGCACCATCGCCATGATGATCCTGGCACCGCTGGCGGCGATGCTGGTGCAGATGGCGATCAGCCGCACGCGCGAATACGCCGCCGACCGGGGCGGCGCCGAGATCTGCGGCAATCCCTTGTGGCTGGCCGCGGCGCTGAGGAAGATCGACGCCGACGCCCATCATATTCCCAACGAGGCGGCCGAAGCCAATCCGGCCACCGCCCACATGTTCATCATCAATCCCTTGTCGGGCGAGCGCATGGACAACCTCTTCACCACCCATCCCTCGACCGAGAACCGTATCGCCGCGCTACAGCAGATGGCATCGGAGATGGGCGCCAGTGCCCCATCCAGAACGCCGGCCTCGACTGATCCGGCTGGCTTTCGCCACGAGGCGGGCGATGCGCGGTCCGGACCATGGTCGACGGCCGGGCGCCAGCGCCAGCGCGGGCCGTGGGGGTGAAGCCGATCGGCCACCGTCAAGCGCAGCCGCCGGGCCTGACGGCGCGCACGGCCGCAACGGCCGTCTTTCGCGCCGTCATCGAAAGAGGGCAAAAGCTCGACGAAGCGTTCGAGGCGGCAACCGCCGGGCTCGGCCACAACGATGCGGCGCTGGTGCGCGCCATCGTCACCATCACCCTGCGCCATCTGGGTGATATCGAGCAGGCGCTCGCCCGCCATCTGACTAAGCCGCTGCCGGCCAAGGCGGGGCTCACGCGCGCCATCATGGCGACGGCGGCAGCGCAGCTCTTCTATATGCGGGTGCCCGCGCATGCCACCATCGATCTGGCGGTGCGGCAGGCCAAGGCAGACAAGAAGGCGCAGCATCAGTCTGGCCTTGTCAACGCCGTCCTGCGCAAGCTGGAGCGTTCGGAAGCCGGCGCGCCGGCCGCTGGCGCCAACATCCCCGAGCCCTTCGCCACGCGCTGGCGCGAGAACTGGGGGGATGCCGCTTTCGCGGCCCTGGTGGCGGAATTGCTGCATGAGCCGCCGCTCGATCTGAGCGTCAAGTGTGACGCCGATCAATGGGCCAAACGGCTGGGCGCCCATGTCCTGCCGACCGGAAGCCTCAGGATCGATCAACCGCGCGGCCCCATCGAGGCGCTTGCCGGCTTCGACGAGGGCGCCTGGTGGGTGCAGGACGCCGCCGCCGCGCTCCCCGTCAGGCTCATGGGCGATGTCGGGGGCAAGCAGGTGCTCGACCTTTTCGCCGCGCCCGGCGGTAAGACGGCCCAGCTTATCGCCGCCGGCGCTGAAATGACGGCAGTCGACCATGCCCCCCAACGCATGCAACGGCTGAGACACAACCTCGCCCGCCTGCATCTGGATGCCGATACGGTAGTGGCCGATGCATTGGCCTTCGCGCCGGGAGTAACCTTCGAAGCGGTGCTGGTGGATGCGCCTTGCACGGCCACCGGCACCGCGCGGCGCAACCCCGACGTCCTCTATCACCGAAGCCTCGCCGACATTGCCGATCTGGCTGCCTTTCAGACACAGGCCCTTGCCCATGCGGCGCGGCTAGTGCGTCCGGGCGGGCTTCTCATCTACTGCACCTGCTCGCTCGAACCGGAAGAGGGCGAAGCGCAAGTTGCTCGGTTTCTTGCCGAAAACAGCGATTTTCAACGCGTTCCAGTGACGGCAGCCGAAATCGGCGAGCTTGCTGCCGCTATCGATGCCAACGGTGATGTACGGACCTTACCGGGGCAGGCGCTGGATGGCGGTGGCAGCCTTGACGGGTTTTTCATCGCCCGTATGCGCCGAATGCAATCGTCGTTATCAGAACGTTAACGGGCTTCGTGACTACAATGCCGGTCCGGTACCGAGGGGTACCGAGTTCCAGACAGCGACCATGGCATCGAGCACACCGCTTTCCGTTCACGACGAGATCGTGCCCATCACCCAGGCCCAGCTTGCGCGCCTGGCCATGGCCGATATGGCCGACGGTCTTGGACGGCGGCTGTCGCGTCTGGTGCCGGGGTTTTCCACCCTCAGGGCCACCGGCCTGGGGCGGCCAATACCGCCGCTCATCCGCGGCAGGCCGGAACGGGCGGGCGATATCTATCGCGGCACCTTCAGCTTTGCCGGCCATGTTGAAAGGGCAGCAGGGAGCACCGTCTTCGCCGAAACCGCTGCACCCGCCGGCTGGCTGCGGCAGCTTCACGGCTTCGACTGGCTCAAAGACCTGGCAGCGGCGGGACGCGAGCTCAACCGGGCGAACGCCCGCGCCTTCATCGCGGACTGGATTACCCTCGCCGGCCACCATCCGGCCATGGCGCGGCGCAACGACGTGACGGCACGGCGGTTGATTGCCTGGACCAGCCATGCCCCGTTTTACCTGCGCGGGGCTTCGCCGGAATTCGAGACCGTGCTCATGCGCAGCCTCACCCGCCAGGTGCGACGGCTGGCACGCGGGCTCAAGGCAGAACCCGACGCCAGGGCGCGGCTTCTGGCGGCTATCGCCATCGCCCGCGCCAGCGTGGGGCTGCAAGGCCTCGAGGGCTTGATGCGGGCGGCGTTCCAGGCGCTCGAGAACGAACTCGACCAGCAGGTCCTTTCGGACGGAGGGCATCGCTCACGCAACCCTGCCGACATCGCCGCGCTGATGGTGGAGCTCATTCCTGTGCGCATGGCGCTCGAAGCGGCACGACTGGAAATCCCCTCCCGCTTCAATGCCGCCATAGAGCGCATGTTGCCGGCCTTGCGCTTCTTCTCTCACGGTGACGGCGGTCTCGCTTCCTTCAATGGCTTGAGGGACGGCATGGTCGGCTGGGCACGAGCGGTGCTGGAGACTGACAATGTACGCGGCAAGCCGCTTACCCATGCGGTGCATTCCGGTTACTGCCGCCTGCAGGCGGGACAGGCGGTCGTGATCGCCGATACCGGGCGTACGCCGCTTCCCGGCGCCAACCCGCAGGCAGGTCTAGGTCCGCTGTCGATCGAATTCTCCGACGGCGCCCATCGCATTGTTGTCAATTGCGGCGCGCTCTCCGAGCCCAATGCCGAATGGGACATGGCGGCAAGGCACACTGCGGCGCACTCAACTGCCTGTCTCGGCGACGAACCCGCCGGCCGGATACTCGTCGGGCGCCTCTCGTCCGCTGTCTTCGGTGGCCCGGTCGTGCTGGGGCCCGGGGGCATCGAGGCCAACGTCATCTCCAATGACGATGGCGCCGTGTTGATCTCACGCCATGACGGCTATGAGCGCGCCTTCGGCGTGACCCACGAGCGGCGCCTGTTTCTGGCCACGGACGGCCGCGATCTGAGAGGCGAGGACCGCTTTCTTGCCGACCTCAACCGGCTCGACCAACTGACCAATGTCGACTTCGCCGTCCGTTTTCATCTGCATCCCTCGCTCAATGCCAGCCTGTCGCGCGATCGTTCTAGCGTGATGCTGGTGCTGCCCAACCGCCAAGGCTGGCGCTTCTCCGCCCGCGGCGGCGTCATGACGTTGGAGGACAGCGTCTATATGCCCGGCCACGCCAAGCCGCGGCGCGGCCACCAGATCGTCCTCAGGGGCACCGTCGGCCGGCCCGACCGCGTCTTGTGGGCGTTCAAGCGGGTCGAACGCAACGAAGGGCGCATCCGCAAAGCCGAAAGGTCGCCTGAACTGCCGCTGTAGCTTTCTCTCACCCTGCGACGGCAGGGCGGTTCCGCGCGCCCGCGGGCCATGCTATGCGGGGCCCATTCCGTCCCGAATCCGTCAAGGTTACCGCACACCATGTCTCGTCCTATCCGGCGCGCACTCGTTTCCGTTTCCGACAAGACCGGCCTCGTTGCCCTTGCCCGGCGTCTGGCCGCGCTCGGGGTGGAGATCGTCTCCACCGGAGGCACCGCCAAAGCCATCGCCGCCGCCGGTGTGGCGGTGCGCGATGTCTCCGACCTCACCGCTTTCCCCGAAATCATGGACGGGCGGGTGAAGACGCTGCACCCCAAGGTGCATGGCGGGCTCCTGGCGGTACGCGGCAATGCAGAGCACGAACGCGCGCAGCGAGAACACGACATCGCCGACATCGATCTGCTAGTGGTGAACCTCTATCCCTTCGAGGCGACGCTGGCGGCGGGCGGCGACTATGATGCGCTGATCGAGAACATCGATATCGGCGGGCCTGCCATGACCCGTGCGGCGGCCAAGAACCACGCATCGGTGACGGTAGTGGTCGATCCGGGCGACTACGACCTGGTCCTGGCGGAGCTGGAGGTGCATGCAGGCACCACGACGCTGGAGACGAGAAAGCAGCTCGCCGCCAAGGCCTTTGCGCGCACCGCTGCCTATGACGCCGAGGTAAGCACCTGGCTCCTCACAGAGACGGGCGAGACGACGCCCCGTCACCGCGCCTTCGGTGGGCATCTCCACCAGACACTGCGCTATGGCGAGAACCCGCACCAATGGGCGGCCTTTTATGCTTCCGGCGCGCCGGTGCAAGGGGTGGCGACGGTCCGCCAAGTGCAGGGCAAGGAACTTTCCTACAACAACATCAACGATACCGATGCCGCCTTTGAATGCGTGGCCGAATTCGACCCTGTCATCTCGCCGGCCTGCGTCATCGTCAAGCATGCCAACCCTTGCGGCGTCGCAGTGGGGGTGAGCCTGACGGAGGCCTATGAACGTGCCCTCGCTTGCGATCCGGTGAGCGCCTTCGGTGGCATCGTGGCGTTCAACTGTCCGCTCGATGCCGCAGCGGCCGCCGAGATCGCAAAGATCTTCACCGAGGTCATCATCGCACCCGGCGCCGATGAGGAGGCCATGGATATCATCGCGGCCAGGAAGAACTTGCGGCTGTTGCTGACCGACGGCCTGCCCGATGCGCGGCGGCCGGGGGTGCAGGTGAAATCGGTGAGCGGCGGACTCCTGGTGCAGTCGCGTGACAATGGCTGTATCGACAGCCTCAACCTCAAGGTGGTGACCAGGCGGGCGCCGACGGATGCAGAAATGGCGGATCTCAGATTTGCCTTCCGGGTGGCCAAGCACGTGAAGTCGAACGCCATCGTCTACGCCAGGTCTGGCGCCACTGTCGGCATCGGGGCGGGCCAGATGTCGCGCGTCGATTCGAGCCGCATCGCCGCACAGAAATCCGCCGACGCAGCAATTGCCGCCGGCCTCAAGCAGCCGCAGGCTGCGGGTGCGGTGGTGGCATCGGATGCCTTCTTCCCCTTCCCTGACGGCCTTCTCAAGGCGGCCGAAGCCGGCGCAACGGCGGTCATTCAGCCGGGCGGATCAGTGCGCGACGACGAGGTGATCCAAGCGGCCGACGAGGCCGACCTTGCCATGGTTTTTACTAGCATGCGCCACTTTCGTCACTAGATTTCAGAAGATTAATTCGCTGCACAAGGAGCGTTTGCGCCATGATCGTCACCACCACCAATGTCATCGAGGGCCATCGCGTGATCGAGTACAAGGGCATCGTCGCCGGCGAGGCCATACTTGGTGCCAACCTGTTCCGCGATCTCTTCGCCTCCATCCGCGACATCGTCGGCGGTCGGGCGGGTGCTTATGAGAAGGTGCTGGGTGACGCGCGCGAGACGGCGATTGCCGAAATGACCGACAAGGCGGCCCGGCTTGGTGCGAATGCTGTCATCGGCGTCGATATCGACTACGAGACGGTCGGCCACAATGGCTCGATGCTGATGACGACGGCAGCCGGAACCGCCGTCCTCATCGAATAGCCAGGCCCTTCTACACCGCCAGCTCGGCAAGCTGGGTGGCGGCGATGCTGAGATGGGCAAGACCTGACGACTTGTCGCCAGCGAACTCGTCGATACTGGAGCGGATGCGCTTTACCGTGGTGCTGCGCTTGTCCGCCCAGGCCTGCCAGCCGCCCTTGCCCTTGGTGCTGCCCAGGAACACCGCAGAAACGATGGCGCGATGGGTTTGGAACAGCGTGTCGATGATGCGGTTGACGGCGATCCTTTCGACGAAGGTGGTGCCTTCGATGGCATTGGCGCCGATCACCAGCCGGTCGACGCCGAGATCGATGATCGATTCGAACAGCACCTGCGCCACATCGGCGATCGGCCGTCCCGTACGCGTGGCGACATAGATAATGTCGGGGCCGCGTTGCAGGTAGCGCAACTGCGCCTGGCGCTCGGCCCCTTCAGCCGACATGCCCACATCGACGAGCTCGCGAGCGTGCTCACTCACCCGCTGGGCAGCGGCGGCCGGCAGCACCTGCTTCAGGCGCGTGCGCAACTCGGCGATACCATCGCGATAGCGCTTCACCTGCTTGTCCAGCGTCTCGGTCGCCGGCTCGTTGCGCAGGAACCAGATGGTGGCCCGGCGCAGAAGCGTCTGCACGTCGATATAGAGCTCGATCTGCAACTTACCTGGGATCACATTGTCCTGGGCATCGATGAGATCGTTGAGGGCGACGAAGTCGAAGGCATCGCGCGCGAGCACGAAAGCCCGGGCGATGGCGGTCGTATCGCGTCCGGTCTCCTCGGCCAGGCGCGAAACGAAGCTCGGGCCCCCGCGATTGATCATGGAGTTGGAAAGCCGGGTAGCGATGATCTCGTGGCGCAGCTTGTGGCCCGAGATCTCGGTCGCGTACTTCTTCTGCATCTGGTCGGGGAAGTAGCGGGTGAGTTCGACCTCCAGGTAGGGATCGTCGGTAATCCCCGACTGCATCAGATGGTCGAACAGGTCGATCTTGGCGTAAGCCATGAGCACCGCCAGCTCGGGCCGCGTCAGGGCAAGGCCTTGCGCCTCGCGCTCGGCGAGCGCCTGGTCGTCGGGCAGGAACTCGATGCGCCGGTGCAGGAGACCGCCGCCCTCGAGCGCGCGCATGAGCCGGGTATTGTAGCCGAGCTCGGCCAACGCTCGGCTTTCCGTCATGCTCAGGCACAGGGTCTGCTGGTAATTGTTGCGCAGCACGATCTCCGCCACCTCGTCGGTCATGGCGGCGAGCAGCTTGTTGCGGGCAGGCCGTTTGAGGCGGCCGGACGCCTCGGCGGCGCCCAGCGCGATCTTGAGGTTGACCTCGACGTCGGAAGAGTTGACCCCAGCCGAATTGTCGACGGCATCGTTGTTGATGCGTCCGCCCTTGAGCGCGAACTCGATGCGGCCGCGCTGGGTGACGCCGAGATTGGCGCCCTCCCCGACGACCTTGGCGCGCAGCTCCTTGGCGGTGATGCGCAAGGCATCGTTGGCGCGATCACCCACTTCCGGGTTGGTCTCGTTCGAGGCTCTGATATAGGTACCAATGCCGCCGAACCACAAAAGATCGATATCGGCCTTGAGCAGGGCGGTGATGATCTCCATCGGCGCGGCGGCGGAAGCGGTGATCCCGGTCAGCCTCTTGATCTCTGGCGTAAGGGTGATTGACTTGAGCTGGCGCGTGAAGATACCTCCGCCGGCCGAGATCAGCTTCTTGTCATAGTCCTGCCAGCTCGAGCGCGGCAGCGCGAACAGGCGCTCGCGTTCGGCAAAGCCCTTCGCCACATCGGGATCGGGATCGATGAAAATGTCGCGATGATCGAATGCCGCCACGAGCCGTATGTGCTTCGACAAAAGCATGCCGTTGCCGAACACATCGCCCGACATGTCGCCGACACCGATGACGGAGAAGGGGCTCGACTGGATGTCGATGTCCATCTCGCGGAAGTGGCGCTTGACCGCTTCCCAGCCACCGCGCGCGGTGATGCCCATCTTCTTGTGGTCGTAGCCGGCCGAGCCGCCCGAGGCGAAGGCATCGTCGAGCCAGAACCCATGTTCTAGCGACAGGCCGTTGGCGGTGTCGGAGAACGTGGCCGTGCCCTTGTCGGCGGCCACAACCAGATAGGGATCATCGCCGTCATGGCGCACCACGTCGCGCGGCGGGACGATCTCGTCACCCACCACATTGTCGGTGAGATCGAGCAGGGACGAGACGAACAGCTTGTAGACCCTTGTGCCCTCGGCAAAAATCTCCTCGCGGCTACCGCCGGGCGGCAGGCGCTTGGGCACGAATCCGCCCTTGGCACCGACCGGCACGATGACGGCGTTCTTGACGTTCTGCGCCTTGGCGAGACCGAGCACCTCGGTGCGGAAATCCTCCGGCCGGTCGGACCAGCGCAGACCGCCGCGGGCGATCTTGCCACCGCGCAGATGCACGCCCTCCACGTCGGGGGCATAGACGAAAATCTCGGCAAACGGCCTCGGCTCCGGCAGTTCTTCGACCTCGGCGCTGTCGATCTTGAAGGCGATTGTAGGCGCAAGTTCGCCCTGCGGGTCGGGCTGGAAGTAATTGGTACGGGTGATGGCACGCACGAGATTGAGCAGACGCCGCACGATGCGGTCTTCATCAAGGCTCGGCACCTCGGCAAGCGCATCGACGATGGCGCGCGAAATCTTGCGGGTGCCCGGCTTGCGCGCCTGCTTGTCGAGCGGTGAGCCCTTCTTGTCGGTGAGCGCCACATCGAAGCGATGATAGAACAGCTCGACGATCAGACGCGCGATGGCGCCATATCGGACAAGGGTGGAAGCGATATAGTAGGAGGAATAGGGAATGCCCGCCTGGCGCAGGCAGCGTGCCAGGCCTCTCAACAGCGCCACGTCACGCCAATCGAGACTTTCTCCCAGCACCAAGGCGTTGAATCGGTCATTCTCGGCGCACCCGGTCCACACGGCTAGGAAGCACTGTTCCAGCTTGTCGCGCTCGGCCGCTATGTCGAAGGCGCTGCCGTCACCGGTGGCCAGCATCACCTCGTGAATGAAGACGCATCTGCGCTCGCCGTCGACGAGAGGCGAGACGGTAAAGGTGTTCTCCTCGATGGCCTGCAATCCCATATTTTCGAGAATGGGCAAACGGCCTGAAAGCGGAATCGCATCGTCATAGTGATAAAGTTTCAGCCGGCACGTGTTGGCGCCATCGGCTTCGACGCGAGAGAACTCCACCGCTACGGCATCGCCCGCTTCCAGCCCCTCGATCTGGCGGATGTCCAGCAGCGAATCGCCGGGCGTAAAAGCGGACTGATAGGCGACGGAAAAGGCACCCCGGTAACGCTCGATGGTCGAGGCTGCCGCATCAGCCGCCACGGTGGTCGAGATGGCCTCGATGAGCCGGTCGTCCCAACTGCGCACGATCTCGACGATGTCGGCCTCGAGCGCTGCAATATCGGGCTCAGAGACCTTGCCCGGCCGTCGGTTGATGATGAAATGCACCCTGACCAGCGTGCCTTCTCCGAAGTACGGCGCGAACGACGCCACCTCGCCGCCGAAAGCTTCCGCCAGCTCTTCACCGACCTTCTGGCGCACGTCGGAGTGGAAGCGGTCGCGCGGAATGAAGACAAAGGCGGAGACGAAACGGTCAAAGCGGTCTCGGCGCACGAAGACGCGGGTGCGCGGCCGTTCCTCAAGCTGCAGGATCCCACGCGCCATATCGCCCAGACGCTCGGCCTCAATCTGGAACAGCTCATCACGCGGAAAATGCTCGAGTACATTGAGCAGCCCCTTGCCGGAATGACTGCTGGAGCTGAAGCCGCTCGATGCCAAGACGCTGGCGATCTTGCGGCGGATGAGCGGTATCTCACGCGGCGAACGGGTATAGGCGCTGGAGGTGAACAGGCCCACCAGGCGCAATTCGCCGCTCAGCTCGCCGGCGGCATCGAACTGCTTGATGCCGACATAGTCCATAGTCACCCGGCGGTGCACATTGGAGCGGGTATCGGCCTTGGTGATGATGAGGGGTGCCGGTTGCAGCAGAAAGGCCCGGATTTCCGGTGTCATCGATACCATGGTCTTGCCGCGGCGCAGGACATGGCTGTCGGGATTGCGCAAAATGCCGAGGCCGGTCTCATCGAGCGGCTTTAGTTCGCCCTTTTCGGCGCCGCCCACAAAACTGTATTCACGCACCCCAAGAAGGGTGAAATGATTGTCGCTCAGCCATTGCAGAAAGGCGGTCGCCTCGGTGAGCTCCTCCACCGGCACCGGGGGCGGAGCGCTTTGATAAGCAGCAATCGCCTGGCGCAGACGGGCGAGCATGGCGTGCCAGTCGAGCACCGCCATGCGCACATCGGCGAGGATCTCACCAATATCGTCCTCGATCGCGGCGCGCCGGCCTTCATCGAGCAGCCCTGCCACATGTACATGAATGAAGCTCTCGTGGATGAAGCCGTCACCGTCGCGGCGCTCAGGCGAGAATTCGGCCAGCGCCCCCGATGCCAGTCGCTTCACTGACAGAATGGGGTGCAGGACGAGGCGGATGTCACAGCCTCTCTCGGTCAAGAGCGTCAGGATCGAGTCGACCAGGAACGGCATGTCGTCGTTGAGGATTTCAACGACGGTGACGCCCATATCCGTCACTACGGCGTGGATCTTGGGCCGGCCGGGCTTGCGCTCTTTGAGAAATTCGACGCCGGCAGTAGCCAGTATCGCCAGCTCTTTGTCGCTATAGGCGGCGATGTCGTCGCGCACTGCCCCGGCGAAGAGCTGGGCCGCGAGGCTTCGGGCATCGGGCTTGACGTCCAGCAGTTCAAGAATGGCATCGAGCCGGGCAGAAGTCCGGATTAGCTTATCCATGATTGATTGTTCCCTGGCCTGATCAGGCCGACCGGCGCGAATGCCCGGTCAGAGATCTTGCGTTCACCTCCCGTCCAGCACCCGTGGGAGGCGCCGGCAGGCCTGCCATCATAGGATCAATTAAGGCTTCGCGCCAACCGCCATTAAAAAGCAGAGTTTCCCGCATTCCCTCGGGGAAATGCCGTTCAGAGGACGATGACTTTGGCGCCCAGACGGGTGCGGTTGTAGAGATCGATGATCTCTTCGTTGACGAGCCGGATGCAGCCTGACGACACCGCCTTGCCGATGGTCGAGGGATCGTTGGTGCCGTGAATGCGATAGAGCGTGTCACGGTTGCCCTCATAGAGGTAGAGGGCGCGGGCGCCGAGCGGGTTGTTAGGCCCACCGGGCATCACGTCGGGCAGGCGGCGGCCATACTGCCGGAGCTCGCGCACAATCATCTCGGCTGGCGGATGCCAGTCGGGCCACTCTTCCTTGTTGCCCACATGAGCAACCCCCGACCAGGTAAAACCCTGACGGCCGACGCCCACGCCGTACTGGATGACGTTGCTGGCATCGAGCACAAAGAATAGCCGGCGGCTGGCGGTATCGACGATGATGGTGCCGTGACGCTCGTTGGTGCGGTAGGTGATGGCGCGCTTGCCGGCATAGCTGCCGTAATAGGAGGATGGTCCAGAGAACACCGAGGAGAAGTTGTAGCGTCTCGTGCTGCTGTCGGCGAAGGCGGTGCCCGAGAGAGCAACGCTCGAAGCAAGACTGGCGAGAAGTCGACGGCGGTTCATGGCAGGTCGTGACATGCTTGGCATACAATCGGCGTTGGCTGCGAACGGCGCTCAGTCTGCGTCAGAATTGATAAGACGAGGTTTACAAAACACACACCGGTTCGTCCCAAAGCAGCACCGGGCTGATCTTTCGGACCAGGCTCCTTTCTCAATGAGTTACCTTCATGGCGGCGGCCTGCGACAAAGGGAACGCCGGGCTGCAGGGCCCGGCGTCGATAGCCCAGTCCGAGTGCCTTGCGCCTATTTCGGGCGATTCTGACGATTGTCGATCAGATCGTTTACCACGGTGGGATCAGCTAGCGTCGAGGTATCACCGAGATTGGAGAACTCGTCCTCGGCGATCTTGCGCAGGATGCGCCGCATGATCTTGCCCGAGCGCGTCTTGGGCAGGCCGGGCGAGAACTGGATGAGGTCGGGCGAGGCAATGGCGCCGATGTCTTTTCTCACCCAATCGCGCAGTTCCTTCTTGAGGGCATCGTCACCCTTCACTCCCGCCATCAGGGTGACATAGCAATAGATGCCCTGGCCCTTGATATCGTGCGGATAGCCGACCACGGCGGCCTCCGACACCTTGGGATGGGCAACGAGCGAAGATTCGACCTCCGCTGTGCCCATGCGGTGGCCGGAGACGTTGATGACATCATCGACGCGCCCGGTGATCCAGTAATAGCCGTCCTTGTCGCGGCGGCAGCCGTCGCCGGTGAAGTACATACCCTTGTAGGCGGCGAAATAGGTATCAATGAAGCGCTCGTGGTCGCCATAGACGGTGCGCATCTGGCCGGGCCATGAATCGGTGATGACGAGATTGCCCTCGGCCTCGCCTTCGAGCAGCTTGCCCTCGGCATCGACCAGCGCCGGCTGAACGCCGAAGAAGGGCAGCGTCGCCGAGCCCGGCTTGAGGGCGGTGGCGCCGGGCAGCGGGGTGATGAGAATGCCGCCGGTCTCGGTCTGCCACCAGGTATCGACGATGGGGCAGCGGGTCTCGCCGACCACGTGGTAATACCACTCCCACGCCTCCGGATTGATCGGCTCGCCCACCGTGCCGAGCAGACGCAGGCTCGAGCGCGAAGCGCGCTTGACGGGTTTGTCGCCCAGGCCCATCAGGGCGCGGATGGCCGTGGGCGCGGTGTAGAAGATGTTGACCTGGTGCTTGTCCACGACCTGCCAGAAGCGCGAGGCGTCCGGATAGGTGGGGATGCCTTCGAACATCAAGGTCTTGGCGCCGTTGGCAAGCGGCCCGTAGACGATATAGGTGTGGCCCGTCACCCAGCCGACATCGGCGGTGCACCAGTAGATGTCGCCGTCATGATAATCGAACACATACTGGTGGGTGATCGAGGCATAGACGAGATAGCCGCCGGTGGTGTGCAGTACGCCTTTGGGCTTGCCGGTCGAACCGGAGGTGTAGAGGATGAAGAGGGGGTCCTCGGCGTTCATCTCGGCCGGCGGACAATCCGGCTCCGCCTTGGCCATTTCCTCATGGTACCAGAGGTCGCGTCCGGCGTTCCACTGTACCTCGCCACCGGTGCGCTTCACCACCAGCACCTTGACGGTGTCGCCGGCATCGATGCGCTCCAGCGCGGCATCGGTATTGGCCTTCAGGGGAAAACGCCGCCCGCCGCGCACGCCTTCATCGGCGGTAATGACGAAGTTGGACTTGCAGTCGTGAATGCGCCCGGCGAGCGATCGGGTGAAAAGCCGCCGAACACGATCGAATGCACAGCGCCGATGCGGGCGCAGGCAAGCATGGCATAGGCCGCCTCGGGGATCATCGGCATGTAGATGGTGACGCGGTCGCCCTTCTTGACGCCGTTGGCCAGGAGCACGTTTGCCAGCCGGCAGACATGGCCGTGAAGCTCGCGGTAGGTGATTTTCTTGTCGTCGTTTGGATCGTCGCCCTCCCAGATGATGGCGGTCTGGTCGCCGCGCTTTTCCAGATGGCGGTCGATGCAGTTGACGCTCACATTGAGGACGCCGTCTTCGAACCATTTGATCGAGATGTCGGGATAGGAGTAGCTGACTTCTTGATCTTGGTCGGCGCCTTGAACCAGTCGAGGCGCTTGGCCTCCTTACCCCAGAATGTGTCCGGATCCATGACCGAGTTCGGCATACATCTTCTTGTAGCCGTAATCGTCCACATAGGCACGCTTCTTCCACTCGGACGGAACTGCATGAACTTGAACTTCGGACATGGACCTGACACCTCCCCTCTGAACTTCTGCAACAGCACGTGATTGAACCGCGCCGGATTATGGGCATAGCACCTCGCCACGGCAATGCGTCAAGAGTCCAACACCGGTGCGGTCCTCATCTTGCCTCAGGACCCGATGGCCCCCAGCATCGCACCCTGCACCAGCAGAACCCCCAGCCAGTGCCCGCCGTCGATCAGGGTGAGCGCCCAGCTCGCGCGTTGAAAGCGATGATCGACGAGCATCACCGTGGCAACGAATCCGACCCACAAGGAAACGGCTGCGATGAGCCCCGTCTTGATGTCGACGCTGCCCAGATGGCCGAGCAGCCCCGCCAACATCCACGCCATGACCAATTCGGCGATGAAGGTGAGAACGAGACTGCCTGCGGAGTGCTTGCCGCCGGGCAGAACTCGTCGCGGCCCATGCCCAGCGCCGCCATCCAATGCTTGCCGAGCATCGCATACCAGGCAAAGCCAAAGGCAAAGCTGGTGATGGCGGCAACAAGGGCGGCAAGGTAGCTGATACCGGCAAAGGACAAGGGCTGGCTCCTTTCACCAGTCAACTTTGCGCCCGGCCAAGGGCCAGCGCAAGCATCGATGGGTGCGTCAGGCCTCAGGCCCTCAGCCGCCAGACGCAGGAACGCTTGATCTCGGCGTCCTCCAGATCGCGGGTGACCGGGACCTCGTAGACCGCCACCTCATCGAGCGCTTTCCTCGGCAGGTAGCTGCGTCCGGGGTCGCCGATGAGAACGGACGAGCCGGCTGCGGCCGCCACATGCAGCCAGGCGGTCAGCCGCTCGGCTACGCTGCGCTCGTAGAAGAGATCACCGACCAGGATGGTGCGGCCGGCGGGGGCGGGCTTTTCAAGCAGATTCTCATCCGTCACCACGAGCTCTACCCCGTTGAGACGGGCATTTATGGCGATGGCGGTCGTGGCAAAGGAGTCAATATCGGCGGCAAGCACCCGGCGCGCGCCGGCGCGCGCCGCGGCGATCGCCACCAGCCCGGAGCCCGAGGCGAGATCGATCACGTCGCAACCGCGTACGACCTCGGGATTGTCGAACACATAGCGGGCAGGCTTGGCCGCCCGCCCAGGCGAAGGCCCAGAATGGCGGCGGCAGGCCGATGGCGCCCAGCTCTTCTTCCGTCTTCTCCCACAAGGGCACACACTTCCGACGCTAGATGCAGCCGCAGCTCGCTCACCAACGGCGGTGAGAGCACCCGGTGTTGGCGCGGATGAACTGGGCAAGGTCACCCGCCGGCAGGCTCATTGCGAACGCGGCGCATCCGCGATCCCGCCCATACGGCAGACCTCGATCCATTCGTCCTCGCCCACAGGCTGCACCGACAGGCGTGAATTGTTGACCAGCACCATCTCGGTCAACTTCGGGTTGGCCTTGATGGCGTCCATGCTAACAACGCCCGGCAGGTCGCGCACCGCCTTGATGTCGACGCACTCCCAGCGCGGATCGTCGGTGGAAGGGTCGGGATGGGCAAGAG
>CAVYOQ010000016.1:0-49614 GCA_963770075.1 uncultured Alphaproteobacteria bacterium | reverse complement strand
GCGCGACAATCTGGATGAGATGCGCGCGACAATCTGGATGAGAATCTGGTGTCGCGGCGGTGGTGATGATCGCGGCATTGATTGTCGCGCGCAAGAGGCTTTGTGGTTTTGATTGTCGCGGGGCGTCAATCAGCGGTGGTATTGGCGGGTGTTGCGTATGACGCCGGCCGGCCGGGTCCTCGTTTGCGTTCCATGGCCTGCACGCCGCCTGTAGCTCTCGACATTCATCTCGAAGATGGTGGCGTGATGGACGAGGCGGTCGACCGCGGCGAGGGTCATGGCGGGATCCGGGAAGACTTTTCCCCATTCTCCGAAGGGCTGGTTGGCGGTGATGAGCATCGATCGCCGTTCGTAGCGGGCGCTGATGAGCTCGAACAGCACGCTGGTCTCGGCCTGGTCCTTGGTGACGTAGGCGAGATCGTCGAGGATCAGCAGGTGGAAGCGGTCGAGCCGGTTGATGGCGGCTTCGAGGCCGAGTTCGCGGCGCGCCACCTGCAGCTTCTGGACGAGGTCGGTGGTGCGGGTGAACATGACCCGCCATCCGTTCTCGATGAGGGCGAGCCCGATTGCCGAGGCGAGATGGCTCTTTCCGCCGCCGGGCGGGCCGAACAGAAGCAGGTTCGCGCCTTTCTCGAGCCAGGTATCGCCGGCGGTGATGGCCATCACCTGCGCCTTGGAGATCATCGGCACGGCATCGAACTCGAAGGTGTCGAGGGTCTTTCCCGGCAACAGGCGCGCCTCGGCGAGATGGCGCTCGATGCGGCGGCGGTCACGCTCGGCCAGTTCATGTTCGGCGATGGCGGCCAGGAAGCGGGCGGCGGGCCAGCCTTCCTTGTCGGCCTGTTCGGCGAATTGCGGCCACATGAGCTTGATGGCCGGCAGGCGCAGCTCGTTGAGGAGCAGGCTGAGCCTTGCGGCGTCGACGGCGTTGTTGGTCTTCATGCCGCGTCTCCCGTCAGGCTGGCGCCGATCAGAGCTTCATAGGCGTTGAGCGGGGCAAGGCGCACGACGATGTTGGGCAGCCGGGAGGGATCGGGCGCGAACCTTTCCCGCAAGGCGGCCATGTCGGGCAATCGGCGCGCCTGCAGCGATGCATCCAGTTGATCGGCCAGTTCGCTCTCACAGCCACGCTCGTGAGCCATGGCGAGAAGGTCGACCATGGTGCGGCAAGCCTGCCGCTCCGGCAGACGATCCATGAGCATGTCGAAGGTTCGCCGATAGGCCTCGCGCGGGAAGAGTTGGTCGCGATAGACGAGGTTCAGCAGCGCCATCGGCTTGCGGCGCAGTGAATGGATGACATGGCGATAATTGACGACCTGGTCGTGCTTGCCGGATGCAGAGGCGCGTCCGCGCGGCAGGGTCATGAGTTGCGTGCCGCCGATGAAGATATCCAGCCGATCGTCGAAGAGCCTCACCCTGAGGCGGTGACCGATCAGCCGCGAAGGCACGGTGTAGAACACCTTGCGCAGCGTGAAACCGCCGGATGAGGTGACGCGCACTGTGACCTCCTCGTAATCGGACGTCCGCCGGACGGGCAGTTCCTGGAGTTTGGCGCGCTCGATGTCGATGCGCCTGGAATTGCGCGCGTTGCAGCGGCTGACGATCTCGTCGACGAAGCCGCGGTAGGCGGCGAGATCGTCGAAATCGCTCGATCCCCGCATCAGCAGCGCGTCATTGATCGCCCGCTTGAGATGGCCGTGCGGCCCTTCGATGGAGCCGTTCTCATGCGCGACGCCGGCATTGTTGCGGGTCGCCGTCATGCCGTAGTGGGTGATGAGCTCCTCGTAGCGACGCGTCAGGTCCGCGCGGGCATTCTTGTCCAGGTTGCGGAACGCCGCCGACAGGCTGTCGCTGCGGTGTTCGCGAGGAACCCCGCCGAGCGACCACAGCGCGTTCTGCAGACCTTCAGCGAGCGCCACGAAGCTCTCGCCGCCGAGCACGACATGGGCGTGCTCGAAGCCGGAATAGGCGAGCCGGAAATGGTAGAGACGGTGATCGAGCGGCTGGCCCGCCACAGTGACGCCGGCGCTGCCCATGTCGGTGAAATCCGACAAGCCCACACGGCCGGGCTCATGTATCTGCCGGAAGATGACTTCCTGCTCCTCGCCATGAATGGCGCGCCATGAGCGGATGCGCCGCTCCATCGTGCGGCGAGTGCCGCCGCCCAGTTCAGGATGCCGCCGCAGCATCTCCTCGAAGATGGCTATCGCGCGAATGCCGGGCGCCGCTTGCAACATCGGCACGATCTCGGCGTCGAAAATATCGGCAAGCGGATCGGGACGGCGTCGTTCCCGCGGCGTCTTCTTTTGTGACGGCAGCCTCGTATCCTTCTCGAGGCGATAGGCCGTGGCAATGCTGATCGACGCCTTTGCCGCCGCGACGGCCGTCGTATTGGTCTGACAGAACTTCATGAAAAGCCTCATCTGGTGATCGGTTACGTGGCGGCCGGGCACAAAGTGATTCCTCCCCAACAGGACAAACCACCGCCATACCCGGCCGACCGTGATCACCAGACCAACGCCCCGAAAGGAACGCGCCGCCGGCGGGTCGAAACTCCAGTCGGGCTACGCCCTCCCTGCGTTCCGACCCGCCGGCATTCTCATCCTGATTGACGCTGCACTCTCACGTTGATTGTCGCGCCGCACTCTCAGCGCAACCGGGCGAGTCGCAGAGGCGGCCAGCTACTAACACGAGCTCGCAGCTCATCGTGTGCATCGGCCTGCCCGCACCTTCGTGCTCCCGGTGCCTCTGTCCCGGATGCTCGCAGCATACACTAGGTCCGCAGGGGACCCGGCCGAACATCGGCACCGAGATCCTTATACCGGCTACCAATCCAATCGAGCGTCTCAACGGCGAGATCAAGCGGCGCACCGACGTCGTCGGCGTTGGTCGGGCATTCCTTCCACTGGAAGAAATGCTGATCCTCCCAACTCCCCAACGACGATGCCATCGTCCACCTCGTCGGCGCACTGCTGCTGGATCAGAATGATGAATGGGCCGTCCAGAGGGCCAGATACATGACACTGGAAACCATCGCCCAGATGAAAGATGATCCCATCATCAGCCTGCCAGCCGTGGCACGCTGATCTTCCCGGCCCATGCCGGAAAGCGTGGAGGCCAGACCTCAGTTACACCACGCTACGGGGCACGATCCATCGCGTAATATTCTTCGGGGCAGAGACGTGGATTATCGTCGTCGTCGTACATTGCCAACACCGCGCCTCATCTGGGTTACAATTCTCGGTAGCAGCTAGCTAGTCTGGGGACAATTCCCAGCGGGAAGCTCCGCCAGGCCGTTGAAATTCGCGCCGAGCGTCTCACACAGGCAGGAGGGATTCGAGCCGACACCACGCCCCACACGGCACATTCAAATTTGCGTCCTCCTCCCGACCTCCACCCGCCTTCTGGACCTTCTGGACCTTCTGGACCAGATGGCCAAATTACATGCTCTTCTGCCAATCAGAGCCGGCGTTCCGCTTTGGCGCTCATTGCGCTGGTTTATGGTCCATAGCTGGTCCAGAAGCTGGTGGATGGTCCAGAGGCTTGTGGACCAGGGGCTCGGCGCAGCAATGATTTAGGCGTCGAGTGGGAATGTCCGCCTTGGCTCGATTTTTGGCAACACTTGGGGGCAAAGCGGATGTGGTGATCCGATTTTCAATCGGCTGCTTCTGACCCTGGCTGTGTGAAAACGTGTCAATCGCGCAATTTGAGACCAAATAGCTCGCAAATCTCTTTCATAAGTCATTGATTTTATTGATGTTTTGTTTTCAACCCAAACTGCTAAAACGAACTTTGGACGGATTTGTCGAGTTTCCACACAGCTAAGACCCACAAGAGAAGTTCACGCGCGGCATGATGGGCAGCTCGGCACGCGCAAATGGCTGTTTCGCTGTAATTGCTCACCCCCTATAGGGCTGGCTCTGGCAGTGGGGTGCCTGCGAGGGTGAGACGGATGGCTTCGAGGGCACCAATGGCGCGACGCCGGGCGGTTTCGATGACGCTGCGGATGTCGGCATAAAGTCGGGCCCCCCATTCGGTGCGGAAGCCGTTGGTGATCTTGCGGAATGTAACGCAGGGTCGAGGCGCCCGTTCGGAACCGTTGTTGGTCGGCGGGATGGCGCGGTTTGTCATGAAGACGAACATGTGCCGGCGGATTTTCTTGATCACGCGCTGCAATTTGACGCCGGCTGCCTGCGTTGGCGTGCGGCGCATGAGGTGGTCGAGGTCAGCCTCCAGGCGGGCGGCGTAGGTTTTCAGCGTGGCATCGGCGAGCCGTTGTCGTCGTTGGCCGATCCGGCAGGCGCGCCCGAGCAAATGGCGCAACCCGGGTGCAAAGATGCTGTCGCCCGCGTCGATGGCGTATTGCACGTCGCGGATGAGATGGGAGAGACAGACCTGGTTCTCCTTGGCCGACCATCCCAACTGGGCGCCGTAACGGTCCGAGACCCAGAAGTCGGGACGGTGTTGGCCCAGGAAGGCCATCGGCACGGCTTTGCCGCGCGAGGGCTCGACCACGAAGACGGCGTTGTGCTTGTGGTGGAAGACCCACAGCCACCAGTTCCGCTTGCCGACCCTGAGGCCGGTCTCGTCCGATTCCATCGCGGTTCCACACAGCAGACGCGCGCGGATCAGGCTTGTCTGCGCCGCGAAGGGATGGCGGGCCGCCTCCAGCATGTTGACGAGGGCACCTTCGCTGATATCGAGCCCGAGAAGATCGGACAAAAGCTTTGCCAGCCGCTCGAATGAGATGCCTTGGGTGAAGCGCAGATAGACGACCAGGGCGCGCAGGTTCGGCCCAAAGGGCGAGCCGGGTTCCAGCCCTTGCGGCGGCGGAGCCTTGAACCTTTTGGCGCAACACGGGCAGGTTCCGCCAGACAGGGTAACGCGCGTGATATCGGGCTTGATCTCGGCGATCTCAACGTGATCGTAAGCTTGGCAGATAATCTGCGGCACGCTGGAAACGTCGGTGCCGCAATGCTGGCAAGTGGTCGCCATGCTATCCCGCCGGGCTGTGGGATTTGGATGCAGAGGCCGATGCGCGCCAGCGTGCGACTTGCTTTTTGGCTTGCTCGCGGCATCTTGCGATGCCTTGCGCCCCTGCGAGGGCGGCGTGCTCGAGTTATCCGGCGTCTTTGGAGGCACCTCGAGCCTGGCTTCGAGTTCCGCGACACGCGCCGTCAGCACCTCGACTTGCCGGGTCAGAACCGCAATCGTTTCCGCCTGCGACAGAACCAGGCAGATCAATGTTTCCCTGTCGAGCGATTCAACCGCTTTGCGATCCATTCAAAACTTGAATCAGTCCCGCCGCCCCGACGCGAGTCCGTTCACGCCCCACGAGTCAATCAGCCGCACGCGATCACCGCACCGCGCTGATCCTCAAACCCCAAAAAGAGGGGGGTGAGCAAATACGTTTCGCTTACAGCACCAAATCCACCGTGTGTTGCGAACACGAGTTCATCGCGAGGTGATATGCACGGGCATGACATAATTGATGCCATAAGATGGACGCCACCATTCGCACAACATCATGCTCAAACTTCCAGAATTAATCAGCCTTTCTGCAATTGGGCAATTCTGGCCAATTGCAGGCTGATCCAGGCTGCGGCCTACGTTACCACGTCACAGGATCGACAGATCTGGCAAGATCGTGCCTGCGGCTGTGACCCCGACCAGGGTCAGAACGTCAGCCTTGCCGAAGTCGAAGACCACATCTGAGCCGGTCTCGGTCGCGAATTTGGCGATAACCTCTGCAGGCGTCAGCTTTTCGGTCCACAGCGCGCTGTCGAGCTGGAGCGTATCTTTTGCCACTGCGAAATCGGTGAACCGGTCCTTGCCGCTATCGAAGAAGAAGACGTCGCCGCCGCCGCCGCCGCCTGACAACGTATCGTTGCCCGGCCCGCCATCGAGCGTGTCTGATGCCGCGCCGCCTCGAAGCACGTCGTTGCCTAGGCCGCCATAAAGCACATCGAGCCCATTCTCGCCGAACAGCTGGTCGTTCTCCCCGTCGCCGGAAATCCAGTCATTGCCTTTGCCGCCGTGCAGCTTGTCCTTGCCGCTGCCGCCAAAGAAGAAGTCTCCGCCTGCGCCGCCGAAGAGCCGATCATTTCCGCCATCGCCGGAGAGAACATCGCGCCCGTCGCCACCACGGCCGAGATCGGAACCCCGGCCGAGGCTCATGTTTTGGTCGGTACCATCGCCGGTGACGGTATCCTTGCCGCCGTCGGTAACGATCCGCTCGATATCGTGGAACGTCGCCGAGACGTCGGCAGCCGACAATGTGCCCGCAGCGAAGTCGACGCTGACGTCGCTGTCGCCAAGGTAGAATATCGTGTCCTGGCCACTGCCGCCAAAGATGGTGTCGTGGCCGTCGCCATCGCGCAGTTCGAAGCTGTCGTTGCCGGCCTGGCCCCGCGCCAGGTCATCGCCGGCGCGCCCGTTCAGGTCGTCATCGCGGGCGCTGCCCCTCAGCGTGTCGTCGCTCAGCGTTCCGACGATCACGGGGTTGCCCGAATGGCTGCCAATCACCGGAGCCGAGAAGTTGAAGTTGACCGGATCGAGGTCGGAAACGAGCAGGCCCGACAAAGTCAGGCTGTTGCCGCCGCCGAGGTGGATAACGACCCCGTTGGCCCCCTGACCCGACGCCGCGAGAAGGGCCTCGAAATCCGCAAAGGGCGCGCCAGTAAACCGAACCAGCGTGCCGTCGGGGCCGGCCACGAAGCCTTCCACCACATCCTTGCCGTCGCCCGAGTCAATGACGATGCGATCACGGCCGCCGCCGATGATGAAGGTGTCGTTACCGGTCTTTCCGTCGAAGACTTCATTGGCCAGGGTGCCGATCAGCGTATCGGCCGAGGCGTTGAAGCCGTTGCGCGGCGTTTCGCCAATGAGCTTGATGACATCGGCCAACCGCAGAGTGGCGTCATCGAAGACGAATTGCTCGACCCCGGCCAGCGGTTCCTTCAGCTGCTGATTGATGATCACGCTGTCGCCGCCGCCCAGCCCGATCCTGAGGTCGGCGACGCCGGAGATGGAAAACTTCGCATTGACCAGATTGCGGCCTTCGAGGACCACGGCATCGCCCGAATCGCGCGCACCTTGCTCCACGATCCGGTCCCTGCCGTTGCCGCGATGCAGGATATAGGTGTCGTCGCCCTCTCCGCCGAGGATCGTGTCGTTGCCGGGACCTGCATCGAAGGGGCTGCCATAAGGGTCGCCGACGATCCGGTCGGCGCCGGAGGTCCCGAGTACCGGCAGGCTGCGCAGATCATCCACCGCGATGCTCTTGCCGTTGGCAAAGACAATCGTGTCGGTCAAGCTCTCGGCCGCAAAGACGCTGTCGAGCCGGATCGTGTGGCCTGTCGGCTTGATGTGGATGTCGAGCGCGGTCATGTCCGCGGGATTGCGCGCAAACGTCACCTGACCGGGATTGAGGTCGGTCAGAGAAAGGGTGTTGTCGTTCCTGCCGCCGGCGACGTCGTTGATCGTGTCGTTGCCGTCGCCCTGGGCATAGAGATAAATGTCGTTGCCACCGCCCCCCGACATGACGTCGTTGCCGTGCTTGCCGATCAGCACGTCGTCGGCAAGGCCGCCCTGGATCGTGTCGGCCTTGCCCGTTCCCGTCAGCGCGAACTGCATGGCAAGGTCGGCGCGCGTCAGCGTACGCCCGCGAGCGAAAACGATCTCGCCCGCACCGTTGAGAAAGCCGGTCGAATTGACGACGAACTGCTGGTAGAGCGTCAGCACTTCCCCCGTGGAGTCGTCGGTGATCGTCAGATCGCCGTTGGCCTGGCGCGTCATCGAGACATCGCTGAAATTGAGGCGATCGAGCTGCACCGTGCCGAGGCTCGCCTCATCCTGTGTGTGGCGGGCATAGAGCGTGTCGTTGCCACGTCCGGCGCCCCAGACCAGGGTGTCGTCGCCTGCTGACAGGCCGAGATCGATGTAGTCGTCGCCTGGCCCGCCGTCGAGCACGTCGTTGTCCGGCGTGCCCTGCAAAGTGTCGTGGCCGGCGATGCCGACGATCTGCGACAGCGCGCGCATCTCCTGCCGGCTCAGCACCGTGCCGTCGTCCAGCGCCAGGGTCCAGATGCCGCCGTGCACGCCGCCGAAGGTGAAGGGGCTGAACATGTCCCGGACAAAGACCGAGTCACCCCCGGTGCCGACCCTGACGAGCATGTCGTCGCCGATATTCTGGGTCAGGATCTCGAAGGACAGATCGGACAATCCCACGCCGTGGATGTGAAGCGAATTGGCATCGCCGCCAACCACGGCGTACTGATCCACGAGCGAGTCCTGTCCGCCGCCGGGCGAGAAGTCGTAGCGGTCGGAACCGTCGCCGCCGCTGATCTCGTCATTGCCGGCACCGCCCGTTATCGTGTCGTCGCCGCCGAGGCCACGGATGATGTCGTCACCGGCCTTGCCGTCGATGACCTCGCCCGCGTCCGTACCGTCGAAGCGATCATCGATCGCGGTGCCGCTCAATACCGCCCGGGCGGCGATATCGGAAAGCGTCAGCACGGTACCGCCACCGAGCCGGATCTCCTCGATCGTTCGGCTGGCGTTGGCAAAGTGGGCGCTGACGGTCAACGTCTCGCCCGAGACTTTATCGACCAGCTGCAGGTCGCCGTTGAGCATGTGGTTGAATTCGAGGTCGGCCAGCGGCACGCCCGAGATGACCGCCCGGTCGGTCTCGATCCAGCTCTGCCCGCCCACATCGTTGATCACGTCGGATCCGCCGCCGCGGCTCCACAGATAGGTATCGGAGCCGCCGCCGGCCTGCAGCGTGTCGTTGCCGCCGTCGCCGTCCAACACGTCGGCGGCGGCGGTGCCGTTCAGCACCTCGTCGGCGGCGGTGCCCGGCGTGCCGCCTGTGCCGGGCGTGGAAAAGAACGCGGCGATCTCGTCGGCGGTGATGACCTTACCATTGCCGAAGATGACCTCGTCGACATGGCCGCTGAGCGCTGCGAACTGACCGGTGATGGTGACATCGCCGCCCTTGGCGATCTGCGCGAGCATGTCATTGCCAGCCTGCACAAAGCTCACGTCCTTCGATTTCACGCCGTCGAGAACGAGCTGTGCCCCGCCGCCGATGATCGTATCGGCGCCGCCGGTGCCCGCGTCGCGGATGAAGATGTCGGCGCCGCCGCCGCCGCTGACGGTGTCCTGGCCCTTGCCCAGGTGGAAGGTCTCGGCCACTCCGTCACCGGTGATGGAATCGTTGCCCGCGGTCTGGAACTGCCGGTAATACATTTCCACCAGCCCGGCGGCGTCGACCTCGGAGCCGTCGGCGAAGCGGACCGTCTCGAGGAAATTGTTGAAGGTGGCGGCAAAGAACAGTGGCTTGCCGAACTGGTCGATGAGCGTGACGCGCTCGCCCGAGCCATCCATGAAGCCGATCACCGCATCATCGCCCGAGCGCGTGATCGTAATCTCGTCCGCCAGCCGGTCGTGCAGCCACAATGTGTCGGCACCGCCCAGCGCCTCTTCCATAATCACGTCGCGGTCGCCGCCGTCGAAGAAGTGATAGATGTCGTTGCCGCCGAGACCCGCCAGCGTATCGTTGCCGGCACCGCCGTCGAACTGGTCGTCATTGGGCGTGCCGGTGATGTTGTCATTGGCCAGACCGCCATTGATGGAAATCACCTGATACTGGTCGGCGACGACGCCGTCGGCAAAATAGACCTCGAAGGAAAAGGCGTTGCTGGTCACCCCTGTCAGGGCGATCGACCCGCCACCGCTGAAGGTGATGACCGGCGACAACCCGTCGGCGCCGAGGTGAATTGCCGCCTCGTTGGAGGTGATGTCGGCGAGGATGATGCGATGCATGACGCCGTCGGCGCCGCTGACATCGATGGTGTCCTTGCCGTCGCCGCGGGCATAGACGAACGTCGCCACCAATTCTCCAACGCGGCTATTGTCCTCGAAGACGTGGGTGAAGGTGTCGGCGCCCTTGCCGCCGCGCAGGATGCTCACATCGCTCTCGGCGGCCGCATTGTAATGGGTGTGAAGGATCTCGATGTGGTCGCGGCCGGCCGTTCCATCGAGGTTCCACGAGGCCGAGGCAGCATCGACGGCGTAGGTCCTGAGCCCGAGGTCGAGCTTGTCGGAGGTAAACCAGGTCATCAGGTTGTCGCGCCAGGTCAACTGGTCGCGATTGTAGAACTCCCATTGCAGCGACGACATCAAGGGTGCGGTCTGCTCGATCCAGGCGAGCGCGCCGGCGCGGTCGGCGGGCACACTGTCGAGGATGGCGTTGGCGATCTGCTGGGCATAGCCGCTGATCACGCCGCTCGTCGGGTCGTAGGCGAGGTTGAGGAAGGGAGAAAAGGCGTTTTCCGGCGCTCCGGCGATGGCATCGAGGCTTGCGGTATTGATGGCGAAGCGCAGCGCAAGCGAGTCGATGATCTCCTCGTAGACCCCCTCCTGCTGGAACGCGTCCAGGCCCGTCGGCAGAGCGGGACCGGAGCGCAGCACCGTGTTGAGGAAGGCCGACAGAAACCCGGCGTGTGTCGCGTAGTCGGATGGGTCGACGCCGGTCCACTGGTGAAGCATGGACTCAAAGGCGGCGTGGAAGGCCGCCCCGGTCATGGAGGCGCCGTTGTCGCGCAAGCCCTGCACGGCGGCCAGAAGCTGCGCATCGAGCGTCATGGCGAGTTGCAGATCGGCAACCTGGCCCATGGCATGAAGCTGCGGCAGAGCCAGCGCCGCAGCGCTGATGGTCACGCCCGGCGGCGGGGTGACGCTAGTGAAATACTCGTTCACGATGAAATTGACTGCCGCGGTTTCGCGTACATGGCCGACGCTGTCGACATAGCTGCCGAGCCCGGCGACCGCGCCATCGGCCAGCTTGAGGCCGGTATTCGACTGAGAAAGCGAGAGGGAGACCACACCGGCCTGCTCCATCGTCCGCAACTCGCCCGCATCGCTCACGCCGTTCTGGTTCAGGTCGCGCCAGACGCGCAAGCTCCGACCAGATGTCGTCATTGCGGTCGATCTTGCCGTCGCCATTGGAATCGTGGCTTGCCAGATCGGACGAGGGCGTTCACCGTCTCGTTGCCGAACAGTTCGGCCTGCGTCTCGATCAACCCGTTGCCATCGGTGTCGCGGGCGAGGATGCCGTCGTCGGGATTGACCCAGGTGGTGAGCGTCGCCTCGCCGTTGCCGGCGCGGTCGAAGAAGACCGGGGGCTGACCGTTGGGCGTGAGCTCCACCCCATCGCCGTCGAGATCGAGCACCAGGGGATCGATCGGCCGCCGCCGCTGCCGCCGGAGGACGATCCGCCGCCGTCCCGGTCGCCCTCGCTGCCCGAACCGCCGCCGCCCTTATCAGGCTCCGGCAGCGGCAGAGCAGGTGAGGTCTAGGATCAGATTTGCTTGAATCCGCGGCCGCATCTGTGCGTTGACAAAGGCAAGCATCAGCCTCGATCTGCAATTCTGAACTGGGCCGCGTTCTCCATGAACTTCCTGATCACATCGAGCCGGAGCCGAGTAGTCGCCAGCGTAAGCCGCCGGGATCGCCGCCAGCTCTGCGCCGGGGATCAGCCGCGATCACGCCGAAGGTTTCGGCGGCAGCATTGAGCAGCGACGAGGCCGCCTGCATCGACTCCGAATAATTGTAGGTTGCGACCTGAAAGGCGCTGTTAGGTCCGGTCTCGTAGCGTGCCGCAACTGATGTTCTCCAAGTGCTGGCTGGCTGCTTCGGCTTCCTTGACTGCCTTCAACGCGCTGGACAAGGCAAAGGCGCCGGCCGCCACATCGGCTACGGCCTTGGTCGCCTGCAGTGCGGGATTGCCGGCATTTCCGCCGAGCTTGCCCAAGTTATCGAGGACCTGGTCTCGCGGCCTTGCTCGATCGCGAAACTGCCCTGCTTTTCGATGATCGGCTTGGCCTCTGCGTGGGCTCGATTATCGAGCTAATGTATTCGAGCCCGCGGGTTGGCCATCTCACCAGTCCCCCCATTGGATGACTTGTGATCTCGACCCCTTATCGATCGAGGTTATTTGCAAAAGGAGCGCCTCGCACTGCCCACCTGCCTACGCGGCGCTGAAAAACGCCCGTTGATCAGGAAAACTTGGCTCTTGGCAATGCTGTTGTGAACCGACGGCCGCACAGGGCTTGCCTTGCCCGATCAATCCTCCCGTACAAACTTCATTGTCTTCGCCTGGGCGACGCGCTTATGTGATGCACCGTTTTTCCCTAACGACCTGCGCGAGGTGATCGCTGCTGCTCATTGACCTCTGCTTCATCAAAAACTTGACGCCGACGGCAATAAGGGATCAAAGCTCTATTCCAAGAACCAGTCAATAGCTCTTGCAGGAAGCTTGCGCGACAACCGAAACGGAAGCGCTTTGCCGCCTCGCGATGCCTCGCGCCCGCGGTCGTCGGAGCCCCAACCGGTGGACGACGCGACAACACCTTCGAGGTCGACTGGAGCGGACGGATCTCCAAATGCGGCGATCAAACGCTCAGAACCTACCTCTTCGAGGCTGCCGGCGTGCTGCTCACCCGGGTGCCACAATGGTGCAAGCTCAAAGCCCGGGGTCATAGGCTGTGGAAACGCATCGGCTTCAAGAAGGCCAAAGTCACCGTCGCGCGAAAACTTGCAGTCATCCTGCATCGCATGTGGTGCGATGGAACCGACTTCATGTGGTCAAGCAAGGAGGCGGCAGCTTAGAAGAGATAATCTGCAAAACGTTCCGCGAGAGCGGGTGGTTTGTTCCTGTTGGGACAGCGGCGTCGGTGAGATCGACCCCGGCTTTGTGAAGTCTCATCGAGGTTAGCGCAATTCACACATTGATCCGCCGGCGCTCTCCAACGGCATAATGCCGAGCGCACAGCCCCTACTGCGGAGAGAACAGTGAGCCCGGCGGGTACAGAATGGAGAGCTTGACACCATCCCCTGAGTTAGAGAACAGCCAGGGCCCAACGCCGACATCCGGAACTGCTCAGACAACGGCAGTTGTCGGGGGCACGGCAGTCATTCATCGGGGGTCGATACGGCAGCAGGGAAAACGCCCATTTCCGCTGGCGCCCCCGAGTTTAGTAGGGCATTCGCAGGGGAGCAGCGCCCATCGTCCTCCAACCCCGTCCGAGCCTGTCCAATTCAGTTTAACAGATCGTGCCCCGCAGCGTGGTGTAGTGACAGGCTGACACACATGGCTCGTCGGGTATCAGAAACGGCCCACAGACGCGCGGAGGCCTTTTGAGGCCCCGAAACCTGAAGACGCCTTTCGCGTGTCCTGACTGTCCGCTGTGTCATGACAGGCCTATTTGCGGAGAGCGTGATCGACCAGATCGATGCGCTGGAGGCCGACGGTGATTCACCAAGCGAAGCCGCCCGGCTGGAGCACCGTCGCAATGCCTTGGGCGACGAGTTTCTCGCCCTCGTCGTCCGCATTCACCACTAAAGTGTTCTGCTTTTTGGATTGATCCATATCCGGCGTTCTTGAAGGCATTGGCGCATTACTGTGGAGCGCGGGTGCTCGCGCTGCAGCGGCGGCATCGTCGGTTGCACAGATGCTCTGCGTGTTCATCCCCCTCTGACACGGACAACAGACAAGATTGCCATAGCCTGAGCGCTTATGGAGCCTTTCGGTCATGAAGCCGTGAAGCGGGGGAAATTCGACGTCACGGTTTGAGCGGCAGCCGCCGCGGTTGATCTAGATAAGTGATTGAGGCGGAAAAGCATATTATCCTTCCAATTCATCTTCTTAGTCGCAATCCGACATTTGCTTGTGAGCCAGGTCGAACCGGGAGGATGGCAAAATGGCAAATATCTATGTCGATCGCGCCGATGACGTGAACAGTGCGTCCGACGGGCAGGCAACATTGCGCGAAGCGCTGGCGCAGGCGGCTACCAACCCCGGCGTCGACAAGATCTTCCTTCGGCCAGACGTCGACATCGTGTCGCTTGATGACCCACTGACTGTGGCGGATGGCGACGGCGTCGTCATCAATGGTGATGCCGACAACGACGGTGTCTCCGACGTCCGTATCTACGGCGGGTCGGGGCCGATCATCGAGAACGAGGCCGGCTCCAAGCTGACCGTCATCGGTACCGACTTGCATAGCGGCCATGATGCCGGCAAGGCCAGGGGCACGGATGGTGCTCGTGGCGTCGACGGCAGCAACGGCGAAGGCGGCCGCAGTGTCACCCAGATCATCACCGACGACCTGGTTCCGGGTCCATTCGGCTCTCTTCAGCTTGCTCCCTATGCGGGTATGAACGGCGAAAACGGACACAGCGCGGGATCGGATGGTACCGATGGCTCAGCAGGCGGTCGCGGTGAAGATGCGGCCGGCGCCATCATGAACAAAGGCGACCTCACGCTGATCAGGTCGTCGATTTCCAATTCGGATGCGGCCGGCGGATTTGGGGGAAATGGCGGCGATGGCGGGTTCGCTGCCAACGGCGGAGCTGGGTATCATGGCATCGAGCAATGGAGCCAGGACGACGTCCGCTACAATTTCGACACTGGGAAATATGAATTTATCGGGCCGGGCGCCGTAACAAGCCCCCAATACAGTATCGACGGCGGCAACGGCGGGGATGCCGCCGACGCGATTTTCAACGGCCCGAGCGGCACGGTCACGCTGGTCGATGTCGGATTCGGCGGCGCCACGGCGTCCGGCCGTTTCGGCCACGGCAACGCCGCAACGGACGGTAATGGCGGACTTGGAGGATTTGCCGGAAATGGTAGAGGCGGCGGCGGAGCGGGCCAGGACAATGCCTACTGATTTTACGGCACCTCTATCGGCGACGAAACAACGAAGAAGTACCGCTATGACGTAGACACCGGGACAGCCGGTGAGGGCGGCGACGGCGGCAAGGCCGCGGCCGGCGTGCTCAATCAGGGCACGCTTACCGGCAACGCTGCTTTCAGCCGGGATGCCGAGGCAACCGGCGGTAGCGGTAACGGCTCCACGCTGCGCCCGGGCGGGTCGGGCGCTCAGGGTGGCTACGGCGGCGCGGGCGGTGAACAGACTGACTACGTAAAGATCTTTTACAGCCCAGACCACTTATCTGTGACCGGCACCAGCCAGTTGGGCAACGCGCCCGATGGTACGGATGGCCAGGCCGGCGCATCGGGCATGGCGGGAGCGACGGGGGCGCCACCGGTCTGACGGACGCCGCGACGCTCGTCTATCTGCATGCCGCCGACCTGAAGCTTTCCTAAGACGAACAGACGCTGTCCTTCAACATCGTGCGGCTCGGCGACCTCACCAACACGCTCCATGTCGACTGGAAATTGAGTAGCGTCGGCACCTCCGGTGTCTCGGGCGCCGACTTCGTCGGGGCAGGCCTTCCATCCGGGCACGTGGTTCTCGACGCCCGGCCGGTCGGCGCATCATATACCTGGCGCGGCGGCTTCCAGCGTGTCGAGGTCGAATTAAAGGCCGACGCCATCACCGAGGGAACCGAGCGCTTCAAGATTCAACTGACATCCGTCACGGGTGATAGCAAGGCCGCATTGGGAACGGCGCAGATCATGGGCACCCTCAGCGATGGCACGGCACCCATAGGCCAACACCTTGTCGACGGCCCGGACCCGGACACCCTCGACGGCGGCGACGGCAACGACACACTCACCGGTCGTGGCGGCAACGACACCCTCAATGGCTTTGGCGGAGACGACACGCTCAACGTCGGCGGCGGCAAAGATACGCTCACCGGTGGCGGCGGTGCTGACCATCGCAATGGCGGGCCCAACAGTGACAGCCTCAGCGGCGGCGGTGGCAACGACACGCTCGATGGCGGCGGCGGCGCCGACACGCTGCTCGGACACGGGGGCAGGGATGTGCTGACAGGCGGCCTTGGACTCGATGCCTTCAAGTTCAACAGCATCACCGACTTAGCGGCCGGCAAGCAGCGCGACCACATCACCGACTTCAGCAAGGCGAATGATGTTTTTGACCTGCACAACATCGACGCCGAGGCGGGCGTTGCCGGCAATCAGGCCTTTCACTCTATTGGTGCGTCGGCTTTTTCCGACACCAAGGGCGAGTTGCGGGTCCACAACTCAGGTGCCAATACCATCGTCGCAGGTGACACGAACGGCGACGGCAACGCCGACTTCTCACTTTTGGTGGAGAACGTCCACAACCTGCATGCGGCGGATTTCATGCTGTAGCAGGACGACCGTCGACTGGCTTAAGCTTAGCAATTCTGACGGCATCAGGACTTCCGTTTCTGACCCTGAACGGACAATTGCAAGCCTGATCAACGGTTCACAGAAAGCCCTCAGTCACCCCGCCGAACCGGGCTCTTCAGAAGATAAAGTCGGCACTCGTTATGGGGTGGTCGGCGTCGCCGGCGTCTGGCACATAGGACCAGCGCCAACTGCTCTCCTTGCGCCCCTGCGCCTGAGTGTAGGTGCTCTATCTGAGATGTCTGAATATGCCTTGGAGCACGCGCGCTGTGTCGTTGGGAGGCGCCGATCATCGCCGCACGCGTTCTCGCATGGCAGCGCGCTTCAGCATGTACTTCTCCGCCTCCACCATGTGCTGCAGCATGATGGTGCGCGCTTTCTCGGCGTCGCCAGCCTTGATCGCGCGCAGCAACCGCACCTGATAGTTGAGCCCGGTCTCGCGCAGTTTCGGGTTCGGCTGCTGGTAGATGTCGCGGCAGACCGTCATGTCGCGCAACAGGCTGAGCAGGAACACGGCAATGAAGCCCAATAGCCGGTTCGGTACATGCCGGGCGAGCTCGGCATGGAAATCGAGTTCGGCCATGCGCTGGCCGTATTCCTCCTCCGCCGATGCCGGTTCAGCCTCATAGAGCCGGATTGTTCCCTTGAGCGCCGCGAATGCCTCTGCCGAAAGGGTCCCGGCAGCGGATGCCGCGAGTTCCGGTTCGACGAATTTGCGAATGGCATAGATGTCGCGGATGGAGGGGGGCTGATAGAGGAAAAGATTGTCCAGCATCCGGATCACATTGTCCGTCTCGATCGCGGTCACGAACACACCGCCGCCCGGCCCGGTCTTGCTTGCGATCAGGCCCTGGAATTCGAGCAGCTTCAGCGCCTCGCGCAGAGTACCGCGCGACACTTTTAAAATTGTCGGGTCGAGCCACTCCGCCGGCACGCGCGCGCCCGGCAGCAGTCCTGCATCCATGATGCGGTCGCGGATTGCATCCACCAGAATGTCGGGTCGCTTTCGCCGCTTTTTCGCCGGCGGCGTCAACGCGACGGTGGGCTTGGTGGCGGAAATCTCATCCATCTGGGAACCTATGCTTGCTTATGCGGATGAAAGCACGCCACTTTGTGCTTTCCATCATCACTCTGGCCCTCAAGCGGCGGCGCCTTGCTCTTACACATGTCGCTGCGGCGCGGGCAACGGGCATAAAAGGCACAGCCGGGCGGCGGATTGTAAGGGTCGGGAAGTTCGGTGTTGGCATCGTCTGCGATCAGCGACTTGCGCCCCGGCGCCGGTGCGGAATTCAAAAGCAGATGCGTATAGGGGTGACGCGGATTGGCAAAGACGGAGCGGGCATCGCCCAATTCGACGATGCGTCCGAAATACATCACCGCCACCCGGTCGCTGACGCTTTCGACCACCGACAGATCATGAGAGATGAAGACATAGGTCAGCCCGAAGCGCTGCTTGAGGTCATCGAGGATGTTCAGAACCTGCGCCTGCACCGAAACGTCGAGCGCCGAGACCGGCTCGTCGAGCACGATCAGCTTGGGATCCGCCGCGAGCGCGCGGGCGATGCCGATGCGCTGCGCCTGCCCGCCGGAAAACTCGTGCGGGTAGCGGTCGAGAAATTCGGGCGCCAGATTGACCGCTTCCATCAGCTCGGCCAAGCGCTCTCCCCGTCGCGGCCTTGTCGAGACCCAGTAGGTGGATCAAAGGTGTTTCGAGAATTGTGCGGATGGTCTTGCGCGGATTGAGCGAGGCGACCGGGTCCTGAAAGACGTATTGGACGTCCCTCGACAGCTTGCGCAGGTCGCGGCTTGAATGTGTGACGAGGTCGCGGCCCGCGAAGCGGATGCGTCCGGCCGTCGGGGCATCGAGCCCCACGATCATGCGCGCAAGCGTTGATTTCCCGCAGCCCGATTCACCGACCACCCCGAGCGTCTCGCCGCGTTTGACGTCAATCGTCACGTCCTGCACGGCGTGAACCGCGGGCTTCAGTTGCCCGAACAGGGTTCGCCCACCGCCGAAGATCCGTTCGGCCTTCTCGATTTCCAGCAATGCACCCTCAGCCATTGCCGGCCTCCGCGTTGAGTGGATGGATGCAACGAACCGTCCGCCCTTTGCCGAACGCGGTCAGCGGGATGGGGCGAGCGCGGCAATCGTCCTCGGCGTATGGGCAGCGCGCCGCGAAAGCGCAGCCTACAGGTAGGTTGTTGACCACCGGCGGGCGCCCCGAAATCGCGTCGAGCCGACGATTGGGCTGCCCCAGAACCGGCACGCATTCGATGAGCTTGGAGGTATAGGGATGGGCGGGAGACTTGAGGATCTCCTCCGTCGTCCCCGTTTCCACGAACTGACCCGCATACATGACCGCCACCCGGTCGCAGATCGCCGATACCACGCCGAAATCGTGGGTGATGAACAAGATGCCGGCATCATGCTCCCTGCGCAACGCATCGAGCAGCGACAGAACCTGGGCCTGGACGGTCACATCGAGCGCCGTCGTCGGCTCGTCCGCGATGATGACGCTGGCATCGTTGGCGAGCGCCATGGCGATGCAGACACGCTGGCGCATGCCGCCCGACAATTCGTGCGGATAGGATTTCAGCCGCTCGCCCGGATTGGGGATACGCACCGTCTTCAAGAGCGCCTCTGCTTTCCTGGTCGCTTCAGTCTTCGACAGAGGCTGGTGTGCCTGGATCGCCTCGATCAGCTGGTCGCCGACCGTGAACAGCGGATGCAGGGTCGAAAGCGGATCCTGGAACACGTGCGAAACCGCCAGGCCCCGCAACTGCCGGATGCGCTCGTCGGAGGCCGCGAAGAGATCCTCGCCGTCGAGCAAGGCCACGCCGCCGGTGATACGCCCCGGCGGGGTCGGCACGAGGCCCATGATCGACATGGCCGTCACCGATTTGCCCGAGCCGGATTCGCCGACGATCCCCAGGCACTCGCCCTTGCGGAGCTGGATGTCGACGCCGCCGACGGCTCTGTAGACCTCCCCTCCGATATGGAACTGCGTGTTGAGGTCGCGGACATCCAGAATGGCATTCGGCACAGGCACGATGCCTTGGGGAACCGTCTCGCGCATCACCGCCGTGCGCGCCACCGGTCGCGTCAGCGCGCCCGACTTCAAGCGCGGGTCAAGTACGTCGCGGATGCCGTCGCCGAGCAGGTTGATGCTCATGACCAGCGCGAAGATCACCAGGCCGGGGATGATCGAGACATGCGGCGCGGTAAAGAGGATCTTGCGCCCCTCGCCGAGCATTGAGCCGAGATCGGCCTGTGGCGGTTGCGCGCCAAGCCCGAGAAAGGAAAGTCCCGCCGTCTCCAGGATCATCCAGCCGATCGTGGTCGACATGGTGATGATGATGACCGGCAGGACATTGGGCAGGATCTCGCTGAACAGGATGCCGGCATTGCTCTTGCCGGAAAGCCGCGCGGCGTCGACGAATTCGCGCCGTGCAAGGCCGATGGTGATGCCGCGTATGTTGCGGGCAAAAAACGGGATGTTGACGATGGCGATGGCGTAGAGTGCGTTGATGAGGCCGGGGCCGAGCACGGCGACGATGGCTAGCGCCAAGAGGATGTAGGGAAAGGCCATCACCATATCGATGCCGCGCATCATCAGATTGTCGATACGTCCTCCGGCATAGCCCGCGACCAGACCGATCAGCGAGCCTGCAAGAGCGGCAATCGAGGTTGCCGATAGGCCGACGGCAAGCGACACGCGCGCGCCCCAAACGAGGCGAGAGAGGATGTCGCGTCCCAATGCATCGGTGCCGAGCAGATGGCCGGGCGAGAACGGAAGCTGCAGCCGGTTGGCGGGCAGGGTCACGTCGGGGTTCGGCAGCGGTAAAAGGGGCGCTGCAAGCGCGATCATCACGATCAGAACAAGCACGACCAGCCCGCCGGTGGCGAGCGAGTTGTTGAGCAATAGCCGTCATCGCACTCGGCCGGCCGCCGCTGCCGATCGGCTCCTTCGGTGCGGTGGTGGTTGCTTCGGCCATCAGCGCAGCCTCGGGTCGAGCAGCGTCTGGGCCACGTCGGCTATGAGGTTGAAGAGCACATAGGCCGCCGCGACCACGAGCACGCCGCCCTGCACCAGCAGGAGGTCGCGGGTGGCGATCGCGTTGACCAGCATCGAGCCGATGCCCGGCCACTGGAACACGGTTTCGATATAGACCGCGCCGCCGAGCACGAAGCCGGCCTGGATGCCGATCACCGGGATCACGGTGACCAGCGCCGCCTTGAACGCATGCTTGTAGATCACCTTGCGCTCGGAAACGCCTTTGGCGCGCGCGGTGCGGATGTAGTCCTGGCGCAGCACTTCCAGCATGGCGGTGCGCGTGAGCCTGGCGATGACACCGGTGGCCACCACGGCAAGGGTGAAGGCGGGCAGCACAAGATGCCTGAGCAGGTCCGGCAGATCGCCGCCGCCATAGACGGCATACATGCCGCTTGCCGGGAACAGCCTGATCTTGACCGCGAACCCGAGGATCAGAAGCAGGCCGAGCCAGAACGTCGGCATGGAAATGCCGATCAGCACCAGAACCGTGACGATCTTGTCGGCCCAGCCATACTGCCGCACGGCCGACACGACGCCTGCGATGAGGCCGAGTATGGAGCAGATGACGAGCGAGGTGCCGGCGAGCACCAGCGTTGCTGAAAAACGCTCCAGAACAACGTCCAGAACAGGCCGGTTGAGCGCGTAGGAGCGGCCGAGATCACCGTGCAGCAGATTGTTCAGCCAGATCAGGTATTGCTGGGGCAGCGGCTTGTCGAGGCCGAGCGCGATGTTGATGCGCGCGACGTTCTCCGGCGTGGCGTAGGAGCCCAGGATGGCCGTGGCCGGGTCGCCGGGGATCATCGCCATGATCAGGAAGACGATGATCGAGAGGCCGAGCAGGACGGGGATCACAGCGAGCAGGCGTTTTGCGATATAGGCCGCCATTGCCCTCGTCCCGTCCCGATTGAGGGTTCCCCGGCGGCGCGAACGCCGCCAGGGTTTCCCGCTTCGTTATTGCGGCTTGGAGACCTTCTGCAGCATCAGGAAGAAGGACGGCTGGAGCTTGAAGTTCTCCACGCTCGCCTTGGTCACTGCATTCTGCTTCCAGTTGGCGACGAACACCCAGGGCGCGTCGTCATGGACGATCTCCTGCATCTGCTTGTAGAGCTTAGCCCGCTCGGCCTGATCGGTCGAGGAGCGGGCCTTCTCCAGCAGCGCGTCCACCTTCGGGTTCGAGTAATAGCCCGAATTGAAGCCGCCCTTGTCGGGGAAGGCGCCGGTGCGCAGGGCCAGGAACGGCAAGGTGTCGGGATCGTTGGTCATCCAGGCCATCTCGGCCATGTCGGCCTTGCCGGCCAGACCCGGGTTCACCTTGCCCAGGAAGGTGTTCCACTCATACGACTCGATCTTGACCTTCATGCCCACCGCTTCCAGATCGGCCTGGATCGCGGTGCCCATGGCGACGGGATCGAGCATGCCCGAGCCGCCCTGGGTGACGTAGAAGGTGACCGGAGAGCCGTCGTAACCGCCTTCCTTGAGCAGTTTCTTGGCCTTGGCGGGATCGTAGGGATAAGGCTTGAGCGAATTGTTGTACGCCCAGGCAAAGGCCGGCGGAGTCGGCCCGGCCGCGATGTCCGCGGTTCCCTGCAGCACGTTGTCCACCAGTGCCTTCTTGTTGATGGCATAGTTGGCGGCCTGGCGGATCAGCTTGTTCTTGAACGGTCCTTCCTTCGCGTTGAGGATCAGGAACCAGACGTGCGGGCCGGCTTGCTCGTAGACCTTGAAGGCGTCATTGCCGCTGAACTGCTTGACGCTGTCCGGCGGCACCTCGACCATGACATCGAGACCGCCCGAAAGCATCTCGGCCACACGCGTGTTGGCGTCGGTAATCGGGCGAAAGACGACGGCCTCGAGCGACGGCGCGCCGTCCCAGTAGTCGGCATTGCGGGTCACGACAACCTTGGAATTGGCCTCCCAGGAATTGAACTTGTAGGCGCCGGTGCCCGAAGGATGCCGCCCGAAATCCTTGCCGTATTTCTTGACCGCTGCCGGCGAGACGATGAGGCCGGTCGGGTAGGCAAGATTCGACAGGAAGGGCGCATACGGGTTCTTCAGCTTGAACTGGACGGTCATGTCATCCAGAGCCGTCACCGTGTCGATGGCGGAGAAGAAGAAGGAAAGCGGGAACGGCCCGGTGTCGTGATAGGGATTGTTCTTGTCGAGCATCCTGTCGAAGGTGAACTTCACGGCTGCGGCGTTGAAGGGCGAGCCGTCTTGGAACTTCACGCCCCCGCGCAGATGGAAGGTGTAGGTCAGCCCGTCTTTGCTGATCTCCCATGACTTGGCCAGCGCGGGTTCGGGCTGGAGCGTACCGTCCTTGTAGCGCACCAGTCCGTCGTACATGTTCATCAGGATGCGGAAATCGTTCACCGCCGTATCGACGCTCGGGTCGAGTGATTTCGGCTCTGCGATCTGGCCGACAATCAGGACGTTGGCTGGCGTCTGTGCGGAGGACGGTAAAGCGAATGCGAATGCCAGTGACAGGATGGTCACCGCTGCGGCCAGAAGTCTCTTCATGGCGTTCTCCCCTCGGTTCAAATGGGGCTTAATTAATCCGTAAAAATTATCTCAATGCAACATTTTATTATGATAAATAATGTGCATCCTGTGAGGGAACGGGGCAAGAGACAGGGGAAATCGCGCCTTTCGCCATGACCGGACCGGCACCGAAAATCGATATTGGACGCCTCAAGGCCCTCCTGCATGGCGTCAACACCTTTGGCTTGAGCGCCGAGACGGGCGGGTTCAATCGCATCGGCTACAGCGATGCCGACATGGCCGTGCGCGATTGGTTCGCCGCTGAGATGACGGCTGCGGGACTGGCCGTGAGCCGGGATGCGGTGAACAACCTCTTCGGGCGCTTCGGCCCCGAAAGCGGCCCTTGTGTCATGGTGGGATCGCATCTCGACACGGTGCCCGAGGGCGGTGCTTTCGACGGGTCCCTGGGCACTTGCGTCGCGCTCGAATGCGTGAGCGCCATGCGCGATGCCGGTATTGCGCCGCGCACGGCCATCGTGGTCGCGGTGACCGCCGAGGAAGAAGGGCGTTTCGGCGGCATGCTCGGCTCGCAAGCCATCGCCGGAACAGTGACGACTGAATGGATCGATGAGGCCAGGGACAGCGATGGCATGAGCCCTGATCGATGCCATGCGCGCGCAGGCACTGAATGCGCCGCGACGCGGTCAGACTGTGCATGGCCCGCAGATGTGGTTGCCGCCTTCCTCGAATTGCATATCGAACAGGGCCCCGTGCTCGAGCGGGCGGGTTGTCCCGTCGGCATTGTGCACGGCATATCCGGCGTCTGCTTCCTGCAGGTGCGCTTTACCGGTGTGGCCAACCATTCCGGCACGACGCCGATGAACATGCGCGCCGACGCCTTTGCGGGGCTTGCCGATCTTGCCTGCCGCATTCCCGCGATCATCGACGAAGCCGGGACCGATCAGAGCCGCATTACCATCGGCAAGGTAGATCTGCAGCCCGAATTTCGCTCACACGGTTCCAGGCGCCTCTGAGTTTTCCATCATCATCCGCGACACCTGCGAGCCGGTGATGCGGGCGCTGAAATCCGCCATCCTCCGCGACGTACGGGCAGCTGCCGAGGCTCACGATCTGAAGACAGGTGTTGAGGAAAAGAGCTGGCTGTCGCCAGTGACTTTGGACCGCAACCTGCACGCTTTCCTTGCCGGGGAAGCGGAAAAGCTGGGCATTGCCCATCTCGATATGCCATCGGGCGCCGGTCACGACGCCCAGACGATGCAGTCCCTTTGTCCCTCGGGTCTCGTCTTCGTGCCAAGCCGCAAAGGCATCAGTCACGCGCCCCAAGAGTGGAGCGACTGGGCCGATATCGAGAAGGGCGCGCAGGTGATGCTGAACGCGCTGGTGCGCCTGTCCACTGCGTGACCTGTCAGTTCAGCACCGGACGAAGCAGGCGCCTAGCCCGCGGGTCGCTCGCCGAAAAGAGCGGTTGTGTCCGGCGGGCTCGGATCGAGCAGTTCGGCCACCTCGTCAAAGGCGCTGACGATGGCCGCGCACCTGTCGCGGCTCAATGCCCGCAAGGCAACGGTGAAACGATCGTGCAGCAGGGGCGGTGCCGCCGCGAGCATCCTGGCGCCGATCGGCGTCAGCGCGGTGTGGACGACGCGCCGGTCGATGCGGCTGCGGGTGCGGGTGACCAGACCGCGCTGCTCGAGCTTTTCCAGGATCATGACGGTGGTGGCCGCGCTGAGGTCGGCATAGCGCGAGATCGCCAGGGTGGTCACCTCACCCAGGTCGCGCACCGCCGAGAGGACGACAATCTGCGGGATGGTTAGGCCGGTTTCGCGGACGATCTGCTTGGAGCGCGTGTCGATCGCGCGGACGATCCGGCGGATGCTTTTCATCAGGCGGGCGGCGTCTTGCGGCGGTCTTCCGGATTGCTCGCTCACGGTGCAAATCCTCCTGAACTGGCTGCCTGACTGACCTTGAGCGGCAGGCAATTTGAATTCTAATCATTCGATGCCTAACTATATAGGCTCATTCGCGCGTGAATGCTCGCTGGGCCAATTCTTTCGTGCCGGCGCTCGTCCGTCGCATCACCAGGGGAGACAGGATTATTGTGTGGAATTGCCGGAGAGATTCGCTTCGATGGCGAGCTCGCCGATATCGAAGCGGTGCGCCGCATGACGGACCGGCTGCGGCCGCGCGGCCCCGACGACGGGGGGCTCGTCGCTCATGGCCGCACAGCGCTCGGCCATCGGCGGCTGAAGATCATCGACCTGACCGACAAGGCCGAGCAACCGATGACGGACGCCGAGCTCGCCCTCACCATCGTCTTCAACGGCTGCATCTACAATTATCCCGAACTGCGCCGGGAACTGCAGGCCAAAGGCTACCGCTTCTTTTCCACCGGCGATACCGAGGTCGTCCTGAAAGCCTACCATGCCTGGGGCCAGGCCTGTGTGGAGCGCTTTCACGGCATGTTCGCCTTCGCCATCGTCGAGCGTGACAGCGGTACCGTGACGCTGGCCCGCGACCGCTTCGGAATCAAGCCGCTCTACTATGCCGAAACCGACGCCTGGCTGCGCTTTGCATCGTCTCTGCCGGCACTGGTCGATGGCGGCGGCGTCGATACCTCCATCGACCGCCGGGCCCTGCACAACTACATGTCGTTCCACGCGGTCGTGCCGCCTCCGCGCACTATCCTCAACGGCGTGCGCAAGCTGCCGCCGGCAACGGTGCGGCGCATCGCGCGCGATGGCGCCATGCACGATCGTATCTATTGGTCGCCTGCCTATGAGCGGCGCAGCGAGGACAAAGGCCTTGGGCGCGAGGACTGGCGCGACCGGGTGCTCGAGGCCCTGAGGATCGCGGTGCGCCGCCGCATGGTCGCCGACGTACCGGTCGGGGTGCTGCTGTCGGGCGGGGTCGATTCCAGCGTCATCGTCGGCCTTCTGGCCGAAGAGGGCCAGACCGGCCTCAAGACCTTCTCCATCGGATTCGAGGAGGCCAACGGCGAAAAGGGTGATGAGTTCGTTTACTCCGACCTGATCGCGCAGCGCTTCAAGACCGATCATCACCAGATCTTCGTGCCATCGGCTGATCTGATCGACGAACTGCCGGCTACCATCCACGCCATGTCGGAACCGATGGTGTCCTACGACAATGTCGGCTTCTACCTGCTCAGCCGCGAGGTGTCGAAACACGTCAAGGTGGTGCAGTCGGGCCAGGGGGCCGACGAGGTGTTCGGCGGCTACCACTGGTATCCGCCACTGGCGGCCTCCAATGACGTGACGGCCGATTATGCACGCGTGTTTTTCGACCGCGACCACGCAACGCTTGGCCGACAACTCGCCGATGCCTGGCTGTGCCCGGACGATGCGAGCCGGGACTTGGTGAGCGAGCATCTGGGGCGTCCGGGCGCCGCGACGCCGGTCGACCGGGCGCTCAGGCTCGATACCCATGTCATGCTGGTCGACGATCCGGTCAAGCGCGTCGATAACATGACCATGGCGCACGGACTCGAGGCGCGCGTGCCGTTCCTCGACCACGAACTGGTGGAGTTGGCCGCCACCATACCGCCGGAATTCAAGCTCGCCGAAGACGGCAAGGGCGTGCTCAAGGATGCGGCAAGACTGGTGGTGCCGAACGAGGTGATCGATCGCAAGAAGGGGTACTTTCCCGTCCCTGCCCTCAAATACATCGCCGGCCCCTACCTCGACATGGTGCGCGATGCCTTGTCGAGCCAGGCGGCACGCGAGCGCGGACTGTTCCGCCGGACCTGGCTCGACCAACTGTTCGCCGAGCCCTCCGCCCACATCACGCCCTTGCGCGGCTCGGAACTCTGGCAGGCCGCGCTCATTGAAATGTGGCTGCAATCGCATTCGCTGTAGGAACGATGACATGACACGAAAGCCGACCGGGACCGGATCGATGGATGCCAAACGTGACGACCAGCGCCAGCGCCAGGCCTATGCCAAGCGCCGCAGTCGCCAGCGTGCCCAGGCAGCGGCCGGACAGCCTGTGTCCGATCCGCACGAGCGCCAGCACATGACCCGCGACTTCGCGCTCGAATGCGGTTGGGGGCGTCTCGTGTTCGGCCAGACCTTCGAGGATGCGGAGACGCTGATCGCCTCGTTGCACCGCGAAGGCGCGGACCGGCGCGATATCGCCATCTACGTCGCCGATCCGCATGTGCTGCTGGCGCACGCCCCGCAGGAGTTGTTTCTTGATCCCTCGCACACCTTCAGATGCGACCTCGCCACCTACCGGCCCTCGCGCCGCCGGCCGCGCGGCTTTTTTATCCGCCGGCTTACCTCACAGGCCGACGCCGAGGCCGTGAACCGCATCTACGCCGCGCGAGGCATGGTGCCTGTGTCGCCCGACTTCTTTTGGCGCCATCGGGACGCTCGCGTCATCTCCTATTTTCTTGCCGAGGATGAGACGACCGGCGAAGTGCTTGGCACGGTCACTGGCGTCGATCACTTCCGCGCCTTCAACGACCCCGAGCGCGGTGCATCGCTGTGGTGTCTGGCGGTCGATCCGCAAGCCCGCCAGTCCGGCATCGGCGAAGCGCTGGTGCGGCGGCTGGCGGAGCATTTCGTCGCCCGCGGTGCGGCCTATCTCGACCTCTCAGTCATGCATGACAACAAGCAGGCCATTGCCCTTTACGAGAAGCTGAACTTCCGCCGGGTCCCGGTCTTTTCCATCAAGCGCAAGAACCCGATCAACGAGGGCCTGTTCACCGGCCCGGAGATCTGCAACGGCCTCAACCCCTACGCCCGCATCATCGTCGACGAAGCGCGGCGGCGCGGCATCCATGTCGAGGTCACCGATCCCGAATCGGGATTCTTTCGTCTGTCCTACGGCGGCCGCTCGATCCATTGCCGCGAGAGCCTGTCGGAACTCACATCAGCGGTCGCCATGTCTATCTGCGACGACAAGGCCGTTACCCGCCGCATCGTCGCAAGAGCCGGCGTACGAGTGCCTGATCAGCTGCCAGGCGATGCCGGCGACGAGGACCTGGCGGCCTTTGTCTCCAGGCATGGCAAAGTGGTGGTGAAGCCGGCGCGTGGCGAGCAGGGGCGCGGCATCTCGGTCGGCCTTTCCCGATCCGAAGACATCGCCGCCGCCATTGACGAGGCCAGCAAGGTCTGCGACCGGGTTCTGGTGGAGGAATTTGTGGAAGGCGAGGACTTGCGGCTCATCGTGATCAACTTCCGCGTCGTCGCAGCCGCCGTGCGCCGTCCGGCTCGGGTGGTGGGCGATGGCCAGAGCACGGTGCGCCGGTTGATCGAGACGCAGAGTCGGCGTCGCTCCGCGGCGACCGGCGGCGAATCGCGCATTCCCGTCGATGCCGAAACCACGCACACGCTTGCCGAGGCGGGATACGCCTTCGACAGCGTCGTGCCCGAAAACGAAGAACTACAAGTGCGCAAGACCGCCAATCTGCATACCGGCGGCACCATCCACGACGTCACCAGCGAAACGCACCCAGTTCTCATCGATGCCGCCATCAGAGCGGCGCGCGCAATCGACATTCCGGTCACGGGCATCGATCTACTGGTGAAGTCACCGCGTGCCGCTGAGTACGTTTTCGTCGAGGCCAATGAGCGCCCGGGGCTGGCCAACCACGAACCGCAGCCGACCGCTGAACGCTTCATGGACCTGCTGTTTCCGCTTTCCATCCCGGCCGCCGCCAGGCAGGCAGCCAGTAACCGCACGGCCGAGGAAGTGAGCCCATGACTCGCCTGTCGATTGATGCCGATTACCTGACAGACCAGTTGCGACAATTGCTCGCGATACCGAGCCCCACGGGCTACACCGACAACGTGGTGCTTCATGTCTCGCGTGAGCTGGAGCGCTTGGGTCTTGGCGTCGAATTGACCCGACGGGGCGCCATCAGGGCCATCAGGCCCGGTCGCGATGAACGCAGTGCCCGCGCCATCGTTTCCCATGTAGATACGCTGGGCGCCCAGGTAAAGGAACTCAAGGACAACGGTCGGGTGAAGCTGACTTCCATCGGGCACTGGTCGGCGCGTTTCGCCGAGGGCGCGCGCGCGACAATGTTTTCCGAAAGAGGGGGCTATCGCGGCACCATCTTGCCGCTCAAGGCCTCCGGGCACACCTATAGCGAGGACATCGATTCTCAGCCCAGTGGCTGGGAGTTCGTGGAGATGCGTATCGATGCCGTCGTCCGTGAAAAGCAGGATCTCAGGCGGCTGGGGATCGACGTCGGCGACATCGTCGCCATCGACCCGCAACCCGAATTCCTTGACAACGGTTTCATTGTTTCGCGTCATCTCGACAACAAGGCGGGCGTCGCAGTGATGCTCGCAGCCCTGAAGGCCCTTGAGGAGGCCAGGGCCGAAACACCCGTCGAAATCCACTGGCTTTTCACGATCGCCGAAGAGGTCGGCGTGGGCGCCTCCTCCATCCTGACCCACAATGTGGCATCCATGCTTACCGTCGATAATGGAACAACCGCCCCGGGGCAGACCTCGGACGAGTTTGGTGTCACCATCTGCATGGCTGATCAGACGGGCCCGTTCGACTACCATCTCACCAAGAAGATCGTTGAGCTGTGCAAGGCCAATGACATTCGTTACCAGAAAGATATTTTTCGCTATTACCGCTCGGATTCAGCCAGCGCCCTCGAGGCCGGGGCCGACGTGCGCACCGCTCTGGCGACGTTTGGCGTCGATGCCTCCCACGGCTATGAACGGATCCATGTTCACGCCTTGCGTTCGCTGTCCGAGTTGATCACCGCATTCGCAACGAGTGATGTCGAGATCAAGCGCGATTTCGAGAAAACAACGGACATGGCTGATTTCACCCACCAGCCGATCGAAAGGGCACAGGAGCCGCCTGCGCCTTCGCTCATGCGAGGCGCGAAGGAATCCTGAAAAGGCATGCAAGCGGAGGATCGACAAAATTTGGCACACGGCCTGAGTTGCCCCCAATTGAGTGGCGTCCGTTGATTGCTAGAGCATGATTTATCTCGTCTCAAATGAGCACCCTGGGTCAGTTTCGGCAGCTCCGGCGCGGCATTCCCATGTCTGAAACTGACCCTGGCTGTGTGAAAACGCCTGTGCGCGGTATACTTCCTGGCCGGACGAGGAGGTCTCATGAATCGGTTTATCACAGGTGTCGATCGGGGCCAGGGCATGCTTTTCCCGGAGCAGTTGGAGGACTGGGTTGGGGGGGGAATGCGGTCCGGGTGATCGATGTTTTCGTCGACGAACTGGATCTGGGTGGGCTTGGTTTTGGACGTGCGTAGCCGGAGGCGGCGGGCCGGCCGGGCTATCATCCTGGGGTGCTGTTGAAGCTGTATGTCTACGGCTATCTCAACCGGGTGCAGTCGAGCCGGCGGCTGGAACGCGAGGCGGGCCGCAATGTGGAGGTGATGTGGCTGACGGGACGGCTGGCGCCGGACCACAAGACCATCGCCGACTTCCGCAAAGATAACGCTCGGGCGATCCGCAAGGTGTGTGCGCAGTTCGTGGCGCTGTGCCGTCAGATCGGTCTGCTGGCGGCGGCGAGTGTGGCGATCGACGGCTCCAAGTTCAAGGCGGTGAACAATCGCGACCGCAACTTCAGCGCGGCCAAGATGCAACGGCGCATGGCGCAGATCGAAAAGAGCGTTGAACGTTATCTCGATCAGTTGGACACGGCCGACCGGCAGGAACCGTCGCAAGCCCTGTCGATGAAGGTGACGCGCCTGACGGAGAAGCTCGCGAAACTGCGGCAAGAGATGCAGCGCCTGGAGGCGCTGGAGACCCAGCGACTGGCAGCACCTGACCAGCAGATCTCGCTGACCGATCCGGATGCGCGCTCGATGGCGACCAGTGGCCGCGGTTCGGGCGTCGTCGGCTACAACGTCCAGGCGGCAGTTGATACCGAGCACCACCTGATCATCGCCCATGAGGTGGTCAATGTCGGCAACGACCGTGGGCAACTGGCCGCAATGTCCAAGCGGGCCAAGGCTGTGCTGGATACCGACAAGCTCGATGTCGTTGCTGACCGCGGCCACTTCGATAGCCAGGAGATTCTAGCCTGTGATCGAGTCGGGATCACTGTCACCCTGCCGAAACCGCTGACGTCGACAGCCAAGGCGCAAGGCCGGTTCAGAAAACAGGACTTTCGCTACCTGGCTGACAAGGAGGTCTATCTTTGCCCGGCCGGTGAGCGCCTCACCTACCGCTACACCAGACAAGAAAGCGGACTGATGCTGCGCCGCTACTGCACAAGCGCCTGTGTCGGCTGTGCCATCAAGGATCAGTGCACTCCCGGCAAGGAGCGCCGCATCAGCCGATGGGAACACGAACAGGTTGTCGAGGCAGTGCAGCGGCGGCTCGATGAGAACCCACAGGCGATGCGCCAGCGGCGTGAGACGGTCGAGCACCCGTTCGGCACCATCAAGGCTGGATGGGCGCTACCCACTTCCTGATGAAGCGGCTGAAGAACGTGCGCACCGAGATGGCGCTGAGCGTGCTGGCCTACAACCTGACCCGGGTGATGAACATCCTCGGCATCCGCCCGCTGATCGCTGCGATCAGGGCCTAGGCAAAACCTCATACGGCCGAAAATAGCAGGACCTTCGGCCCAAACCACCCTCCCGGCGCGAACAGCGCCACCACAATCGTCGACACGGCGGGACTCGGCAAAATCGCCGCAAGAAGGTGCAAAACTATCAGAACAGCGCCAACACCAACCTCAGCCAATAACCGCCACCCGTTTCCATACAGCCATGAGCCAAATAAGACATTCTTAGAAAACAGAATCAATGAGCACAATCCACGACAAGACGCACCTCGTCGGCGAATGCCGGCGACATCGCAACGGCCTCCGAGATGTGCATCAACTGCTTGCGCAACCATCGGACAGCGCGCGAAATGCGACGCCGTTCACGCGTGCGCGCAAATCCGCCGGACTACCTTGCGCGATCGCTCGTCCGCCATCGAGCAAGGCAATGCGATCGCAGCGTTCAGCTTCATGGCTTCGCTGCATACAGGGTCGGAGCACCTATATCGGTGGATTACCCTCTGAAGTTTTGCTGCAGTCGGCGCACAACGCCTCGCAATGCGCGATCATGCCCTTGCCCAGGGCATCAAACGTGTCGCTGAATGGCCCCGCAAGGGGCTCAATCCTTCATTATTGCTGTTGTTGATTGTTCATCATCCCCTGGCCATTCATCGTGCCTTGACCGTTCATCATGGTGCCCATGTTCTTTTTGCCGCTGCCCTCGTCACCTTCCTCCATGTGCTTCTTGATAGCCTCTGGGATATCGTCCTCGGTGAAGCTCTTCTGCACGGCGGCGTCGTGAACAAAGGCGATCATGTCGGCAATTTCCTGGCCGGTGAACTTGATCTGACCGCCAAGCTCGTTCTCCTGCATGGCGAGCATGCCCTGCGAATGGTTCCACATCTTGGCAAAGAAGTCGAACGGGCTCATCACCGGCTTCATCGTGCTCGCATCGAGTGCCGGCGCATCGGTCCCGCCCACTCCGTTTACCGCATGGTAGACAACGCAGCCCTTGGATGCGAACAGCTTCTTGCCTTCCACCGGATTCATCGCCGGCAAGGCAAGGCCGGGACTGATCGTGGTGCCCGCCGCGACCTGGGCGGCATAGGCGGCCCCGCTACCGTTCAGCAAAAGGCCGAATCCGCTAATGCCGAGAATCCCCGAGACTGCGATGGCACCGCCGACGACAAGCACACCGATTGATTTCATGATTCCTCTCCTTTGTCATCTTCCGGGTCCTTGCACTGGGTTATTCAACACGATGCGGAAACACGGGTCCTTCGGCGTGTATATTATCCTTTGCAACGACTGGAGCGCTTTGATTTCGATCAATGGTCATGGCTTCTTTTCCAATCACCCCTGACAAAGCCCAATTCAGAATTTCTGGAGCCAGCATCGATAAGTCATTTAGATTTGGCACCAACTTATTGAATTGCAGCGTGCATATGATTTTCGTATTCTCATGTTGACTAGTACGCCTTTGTGATAGTGTCATCAATCGGCGCATTCGTAACCGCCGGCAGGATGCTTCAGCACGAGCTCTCGGAGGCTCCGGGGCTGGTCCCCGATTGATCAGGATCAAAGTGCAGACGCGTTCAAAACTGTAGGTGGGTAGCGAGGAGATAACCTGAGTTCATGCATGGCATCGCGAAATTCCCCAAGCCGTTCAAGGCAACGGTCCGTGTGGGGCATCTGCTGGGAGTTTTTGTGTGCACGCTGGCGCTGACCCTGGCGGTAATCGGGCACAGCAATTTTGCCGGCGCCGCTTTGACTTCGCTAGCCACGCAGACGACAAGCCATCTTGTCGGCGATGATGGGACTGACCCCGCGATCGGGCTGGTGCTCCACTGTGCACAACACAGTTCTTGCGCTCCGCTGATGTTCGTTCAGCCGCAATGGGCGATGCCCGTCGAGTCTGGCTCGATCATCGCCGTCGAGCCCGATATGGCTGTGGCGGGCCGACAGACGGCTCCCCCGTACCATCCCCCCAAACTCTGACATTGCCACGACGCGGCTGGCCTGGCCGGGAACCGCCCACAATGGTTGCATGCGACAATCGCAAATCGCGTTGAGCCGTCCGAAAGCGGTGTCACATCAACCCTGGCAAGTGCTGGCCCGATTCTCGCTGCCATCCGGATGCGGCAGCACCAAGTCATTCGCCGGGACTGAAAGCCGGTGATTCTTGAACATTCCCCTATCGCGTGAACGACTACGTTCCGCAACACAAGGAAACGAGCGATGAACAAACTTGCAACTGGCGCTGCAGCGCTCCTTACCGCATGGATTTCGCCTGCCGCGGGTGCATTCGCCCATTGGGGCGACGGCGATGACTATATGCATCACATGGGCTTTGGAGGTGGCTTCTTCGGGCCCTTCATGATGCTGCTGACCCTGGTCCTGATCGTGGCTGTCATCGTATGGGCCGTGCGCTGGCTCGGTGGTGGCGGTGGCGCAGCTAGCGAGCGCAACCGCTCCCTGGATATCCTCGGCGAACGCTTCGCCAAGGGCGAGATCGACCAGCAGGAATTTGACGAGCGGCGGCGTGCCCTGGGCAACTAGGCGAGCCGTAGAACGGGACCGCCAGTGGTTGCGGGTTTCGCTCAGCGGCGCCTGCGGCCTTTGAAGATAAACGGATCCACAGCGATGCTCCCCGGCCAACCGATCGGGGACTGCGGGATCCAGATCAACAGCGAGTGACAAGGCTCATGAAGATACAAGACAATCTCCCCAAACTCCTCGTTCTGGCCGTGCTTGCGGCGGGAGCGGGCATCCTCATCTCCAGGATGATCGCGCCGTCTCCCGACGCTGCCCAGGTCGCAGTCAAGGTTCCCCAGCTCTCAGTGTTGGCCCAGAAGGGCGAGACGCTCTTTGCTGCGGCGCGACAATCAACGTGAGAGTGCAGCGTCAATCAGGATGAGAGTGCCGGCGGGTCGGAACGCAGGGAGGGCGTAGCCCGACTGGAGTTTTGACCCGCCGGCGGCGGGTTCCTTTCGGGACGTTGGTCTGGTGATCACGGTCGGCCGGGTATGCCGGTGGTTTGTCCTATTGGGGAGGAATCACTTTGTGCCCGGCCGCCATGTAACCGATCACCAGATGAGGCTTTTGATGAAGTTCTGTCAGACCAATACGACGGCCGTCGCGGCGGCAAAGGCGTCGATCAGCATTGCCACGGCCTATCGCCTCGAGAAGGATACGAGGCTGCCGTCACAAAAGAAGACGCCGCGGGAACGACGCCGTCCCGATCCGCTTGCCGATATTTTCGACGCCGAGATCGTGCCGATGTTGCGAGCGGCGCCCGGCATTCGCGCGATAGCCATCTTCGAGGAGATGCTGCGGCGGCATCCTGAACTGGGCGGCGGCACTCGCCGGACGATGGAGCGGCGCATCCGCTCATGGCGCGCCATTCATGGCGAGGAGCAGGAAGTCATCTTCCGGCAGATACATGAGCCCGGCCGTGTCGGCTTGTCGGATTTCACCGACATGGGCAGCGCCGGCGTTAGCATCGCCGGCCGGCCGCTCGACCACCGGCTCTACCATTTCCGGCTCGCCTATTCCGGCTTCGAGCACGCCCATGTCGTGCTCGGCGGCGAGAGCCTCGTGGCGCTCGCTGAAGGCCTGCAGAACGCGCTCTGGTCGCTTGGCGGGGTTCCTCGCGAACACCGCAGCGACAGCCTGTCGGCGGCGTTCCGCAACCTGGACAAGAATGCCCGCGCGGACCTGACGCGTGGCTACGAGGAACTCATCACCCACTACGGCATGACGGCGACCCGCAACAATGCCGGCGTCGCGCATGAGAACGGCTCCATCGAAGGGCCGCACGGTCATCTCAAGCGGGCGATCAATGACGCGCTGCTGATGAGGGGATCGAGCGATTTCGACGATCTCGCCGCCTACCGCGGTTTCGTCGACGAGATCGTCAGCCGCTGCAACGCGCGCAATTCCAGGCGCATCGACATCGAGCGCGCCAAACTCCAGGAACTGCCCGTCCGGCGGACGTCCGACTACGAGGAGGTCACCGTGCCCGTCACCTCATCGGGCGGTTTCACACTGCGCAAGGTGTTCTACACCGTGCCTTCGCGGCTGATCGGTCACCGCCTCAGGGTGAGGCTCTTCGACGATCGGCTGGATATCTTCATCGGCGGCACGCAACTCATGACCCTGCCGCGCGGACGTGCCTCTGCATCCGGCAAGCACGACCAGGTCGTCAACTATCGCCATGTCATCCATTCACTGCGCCGCAAGCCGATGGCACTCATGAACCTCGTCTATCGCGACCGGCTCTTTCCGCGCGAGGCGTATGGGCGAACCTTCGACATGCTCGTGGATTGTCTGCCGGAGCGGCAGGCTTGCCGCACCATGGTGGATCTTCTCGCCATGGCTCACGAGCGTGGCTGTGAGAGCGAACTGGCCGATCAACTGGATGCCTCGCTGCAGGCGCGCCGATTGCCCGACATGGCCGCCTTGCGGGAAAGGTTCGCACCCGATCCCTCCCGGCTGCCCAACATCGTCGTGCGCCTTGCCCCGCTCAACGCCTATGAGGCTCTGATCGGCGTCAGCCTGACGGGAGACGCGGCATGAAGACCAACAACGCCGTCGACGCCGCAAGGCTCAGCCTGCTCCTCAACGAGTTGCGCCTGCCGGCCATCAAGCTCATGTGGCAGCAATTCGCCGAACAGGCCGATAAGGAAGGCTGGCCCGCCGCCCGCTTCCTGGCCGCCATCACTGAACATGAACTGGCCGAGCGTGACCGCCGACGCATCGAGCGCCATCTCGCCGAGGCGCGCCTGTTGCCGGGAAAGACCATCGACACTTTCGAGTTCGATGCCGTGCCGATGATCTCCAAGGCGCAGGTGATGGCCATCACCGCCGGCGATGCCTGGCTCGAGAACGGCGCGAACCTGCTTCTGTTCGGCCCGCCCGGCGGCGGAAAGAGCCATCTCGCCTCGGCAATCGGGCTCGCCCTCATCGAGAACGGATGGCGGGTCATGTTCACCCGCACCACCGACCTCGTCCAGAAGCTGCAGGTGGCGCGCCGCGAACTCGGCCTCGAAGCCGCCATCAACCGGCTCGACCGCTTCCACCTGCTGATCCTCGACGACCTCGCCTACGTCACCAAGGACCAGGCCGAGACCAGCGTGCTGTTCGAACTCATCAGCGCCCGCTACGAACGGCGTTCGATGCTCATCACCGCCAACCAGCCCTTCGGAGAATGGGGAAAAGTCTTCCCCGATCCCGCCATGACCCTCGCCGCCGTCGACCGCCTCGTCCATCACGCCACCATCTTCGAGATGAATGTCGAGAGCTACAGGCGGCGTGAGGCCATGCAACGCAAACGAGGACCCGGCCGGCCGGCGTCATACGCAACACCCGCCAATATCGGCGCTGATTGACGCCCCGCGACAATCAAAACCACAAAGCCTCTTGCGCGAAACAATCAATGCCGCGATCATCACTACCGCCGCGACACCAGATTCTCATCCAGATTGTCGCGCGCCTCTCATCCAGATTGTCGCGCTATACTTTGCCGCCAATTGCGCTGCGTGCCATGGCGCCAACGGGTCAGGAACCAAAAAGGGTCCGCCATTGGTGCATGACATCTACAACCCCGGTCATCATCCCGATGCGGCCTTCTTCTATGCCGCCCGCAACGGCGTGCGCCAGCATCACTGGCCTTGCGGCGACATGCCGCCACTGCCGCAGGTGAGCGAGCAGGACGTGCGCTCCATCGTGCAGTATGTGCGCGAACTGCAGGTCGCCAACGGGATCACCGCCCACCCGCACACCATGTGATGGAATATGACAGGCGTTGTTCACGGGTTATGACAAGGAAGTTGCACATGCACGTCGATCCGAGGAAGCGATCTCAATATCCCTGGTATCTGCAGCCGTTCTTTTGGAACCAGCAAAGAAAATATGGCCGCGTGCTGGACGCTGCACTGCTATGGGCGAGATCGCCAGGATTGTTTTTTGGCGTGGCCGTGCTCTATGGCATGATTGATCGCAAGTCCTCGCCGATCGAGCCAGCACTGCGCTCACTGATCACGGTGCGCGTTTCGCAGATCAACGCCTGCTCCTTCTGCGTCGATCTCAATTCGACCACTCTGCTCAAGCGCGGCGCGTCCCTTGCCAAGGTCGAGGCCTTGAGCGATTGGCGCACAAGTCACCTGTTCGATGAACGGGAATGTGCGGCATTGGACTATTCCGAGGTGATGACCCGGTCCGACCGGCAAGCCGGCGATGACGTGTTCACCCGGCTTCGACAGCATTTCGATGATGATGCCATCATTGAACTGACCGGCCTGATTGCGTTCCAGAATCTCTCGAGCAAGTTCAACAGTGCGCTCGCTGTCCCGTCTCAGGGTTTTTGCCCGTTGCCGCCGCTGCCCATGGATTCTGATCGCCAATCGTCCGCCTGAAGTTGTCGATATGTGCGATTCCAGCTTTTGGCATACCGGGTTCAGCGTTTCTTGGACCGTCACTATGATGCGTCAGGTTGGATCAGACACGTAAGGGCGAGACACCGCCTCCGGTGACGACCGACATCGGCTATGATGACACGCACAGGCGACTTGGCCGAGGAGCGATACCATGATCATCGAAGGCGTCATGCTTTTGTGGTTCGGGCTGACCGCGCTGTCGGTGGCGTTCGTCGTCTTGGACATCAGGACGACACCCGAAAACCCTGTGCTGAAATGGGGGTTTGTCCTCATTACGCTCTACTCGGGCCCGTTCGGCGCCTTTCTATATGTGCTCGGTTGCCGCGAGCCGCTGCCCGGTCTGCATGAGCGCTATGTCGCCGTCCGCTGGCGCCAAGTTCTCGGCTCGACGATGCACTGCGTCGCGGGCGACGGTGTCGGCATTCTTGCCGGAGCTGTGATCGGCGCCGCGATTGCTTTGGGGCAAATCGGCGACCTGGCGCTGGAATACGTGCTCGGCTTCGCCTTCGGCTGGATGATTTTCCAAGCGCTTTTCATGCGTGAGATGGCCGGCGGGTCCTATGTCAAGTCGCTGCGGTCGACGTTCCTGCCGGAGCTTTTGTCGATGAACTGCCTGATGGGCGGAATGATCCCGGTGATGACCCTCGCTTTCGACCACACGCCGGCGGCACGTGAACCAACCGCGCCGCTCTTCTGGTTTCGCATGTCGCTGGCATTGATGGTTGGTTTCGTAGCCGCCTACCCGATCAATTGGTGGCTTGTCGCCAACCATCTGAAGCACGGCATGATGACGGTGCAGCGGGCGGGAAAGGTGGCCACGACGCACGATCATGCGGCGATGGCGATGGAAGGAGACGGCACGCCAAGCGAGACGACGGCGAATGGCCCGCATTCCGACCACGCGCCACGGCCGACATTGGGCATCATGACCGTTGTCTCGTTCCTGGTGCTCGCCATAGGCCTGCTCATAGCACTGCTTCTCGGCAACCCTGCGGGTGGTCAACCTTAGCCGTCCTGAAGCAAACTCAAGCCTCGAGGAGCCAGATATCGCCTTGATTGTTCTCGGCGATACACGGACGTTTGTCCCCAAACCCGGCAGGGTTCACATCGGACTCCGCAATCGCAACGGCTCTCTGATCCGCCTTCACCTCTTAGCCAGGCTTGCCTTCCAGTTGCAGTTTGGTGCGGATGGCCCACACGTGCTTAGGCTGGAGCGGTCGTTTCTGGCCGGTGATCTTTCCCTTGTTCCAGGGTTGGCGTAGATCCAAATCTCCACGCACCGCATCGACACCGTCAGCAAGATGCCGACGGCAAGCCGCACGGCTGACGCGGTCGGGCGTTACCCGGCCGGGACGACCACGTTGAACGCCGCTTTCTCGCCATTCACCGTCGCGTTGATGGTGTAGTTTCCCGGGGGCATGTCGACGTTGTTGCCGAAGTGGGTGTCTGGCACGCCTTCCTTGATCCCGTACATCTTCGCCGTGGGCAAGTCCTGCACCTCCTGCGTGCCGCTGTTGGTCACGGCAATGGTGACGTCGGCGTCGGTGACCACCTTGCCCCCATCAAGCGCATGAACGTGGATTTCCAGATGCCGAATGTCGGCCTTGTTCACCGACGCCGCGATCATCGTCATCTTGCCACCTGACATCACCTCGCCTTGCGTCAGGTGTTTTGCGGCAACGTCGGCCGCCGAGTACATCTTCTCCATATGCCCGATCTGAAGGTCCAGGTGGTAATCGGCGGTCTGTGTTTCCGCCTTTATCGGCGTCGTCGCGGCGGCAAAGACCGGCAACGACGCCAGGACGCCAATTACTCCGCACAGCGATGCGACGTGCCGAAGCCTGGTCATGACGGTTACGCTCCATTCTTCACCCGACATCCACCCGATGACGGTCTTCGTTGGGCTGATGGTGTGCGCTTGCGCAGAAATAGGCAAGTCGGCCCATCGTCATGGGCGCTGACTGTCGTCGGGCGGTTGACGCCGGCGTGTCCTGCGTCAGGAATGCCAATTTCGTCCTCATCAAGACGAAACTTCCCCGTTTATTTTCGCTGCAACGCATGACAATCGGGCCGCTCACGTTGGTGCTGGTGACGGCAGCGGTCGCAGTTCGCTGATCAGCCGAAGGATCTCGGCGAGGCTTCGGTCCCCGCTGCGTCGTCGGAGGCCTTCTTGCCACTTGGTCAACCTAACGCCAACCGAGCGGTTTCGTCGCGCCAGCCCGGTGTCTCCTTCAGGGGTAGATTAGTGTCTATCGATCACCGAAGCTATGATCTTGCTCTCGGGGCACAGTTGCATTGGCTGGAGCGTTGCGCCGCTACGAACTTCAAGAATCGCAGATGGTACACGCTACCGCCCGCAGCGACCGGCAGCGCTTACGCGGACGCGACCTCGGTGCTGTTGCCACACCTCAGACAATGGTCACGCGCGTAGTTGACCGGTTAGCGCCGCAGCGCTCGCTCGTCGAGCCGGTTGAACCCACCCACGGTGGTTTGAAAGTTGGGGGCGATCGGATTACCCTCGCCCCGGTGACCGCTGCGGGGTAGAGTTTCACCAAGACGTCAGCTTTTTAGGAGCGCTATTTGAACGAACAGCCGCAAGGATTGATCAGCGTGCTGCTCGATACGAATGCCGAGTTTGGCGACCGCTCGGATGCTGCCATGGATCTGAGCGAATTTGATGACGAAGCCGCTGAACAGGCACTGGCATGCGTGGCGAACGATCCTAGTTCTGATGCGGACCTCGTGGAGCTGTGTCGAGAATCCCTGGCAGAAATCTCGGCTCGCAAGAGAACGTGAGCCAACAGGTGTCGCCGCAGCCAGTCCCCCGTGAGTTAGTGTAACGGGCGGCCATTTCGATACCCACTGTGATCGGCAGCGCTTGCGAGAAACGGGCCTCAGCACTGCAAACTTGCCATGGAGCTGGTCATGCGTCTTCGGACTCACGTTTCGCCAAAGCTTGATACGCCAGATACTTGCGCTGCGTGGAAATATGGTCCGCCAGATACATGGCGTCGTGCCAGACGCCCCAGATGAAGGAGGACCCCCGTCGCGACTGCCATGGCAATCCCAGGAAATAGACACCGGGCTCGGCCGAAACGCCGCGTTGGTGCTTCGGCTTGCCTTTCTCGTCGAAGGCGTCGACCTTCAGCCAGCCGAAATCGAGCGCAAAGCCTGTTGCCCAGACGATCGCGGTTATGCCGGCCTGGGCCAGGTTCAGCTCGAGAACGGGATCGGTCACGCATTCGGGGTTCGGGTCGATAATGTGGGCTTCGGGCTCCTCGAGAAGGTCGAGGCCATTGCGGGCGATAAAGGCGTCGGCCTCGTCGAGGAGGGACAGGTAGCTGGCGTCCCCTTGCGCGACATTGGCCGCAAGATCCGACGCGAAGGTCACCACGCCGTCCTTGAAGGACTGCGTCCGACCGACGAGCGTCATGCCTCGCGCGGCAAGGCGCCGGAAGTCGACTGTCTGGCCGCCGTGGGCGCCGCTCACGGCGATCGTGACGTGTTCGGCACCCGCCGGTGGAGTCGCGGCATCCCACTTGCCGAGCACCCCCAGCCACCAGACGAAGTCCCGGCCGCGATAGCTTCGAGGAGGACGGTCGTGCGGGCCGACCGAGAGGTAGACGCCCTTCCCCCTGCGAAGGAGTTCGTCCGCAATCTGCACCCCCGATGATCCCGCTCCGACCACCAGCACTGCCCCCTCAGGCAACTGTTCGGGATTGCGGTAAGCGTTGGAATGGATCTGCAAGACTCCCGCATCTCTAGGAACAACGGTTGGAATAATGGGGCGTTGGAACGGGCCGGTGGCGACAACCACGCTATTGGCTTCGATGACACCATCGGACGTTTCGGCACAGAAGCCGGGCCGGCCAATAATCTTTTGCACATTCTTTACTTCCACGCCGCAGCGGATGGGTGCGGCGATCTGCTCTGCGTAGGCCACGAAATAGTCCGCAACTCTCTCCTTAGGGGCAAATGCGTCGGGATCGATATCGGAAAACTCCATGCCCGGAAATCGATCATGCCAGGCCGGGCCATTGGCAACCAGGGAGTCCCATCTTTCCGAGCGCCAGCGCTCGGCAATTCGATGCCGCTCCAGAACGAGATGAGGCACGCCGCAGTTGCTCAGGTGCTCGCTCATGGCCAAGCCGGCTTGGCCACCGCCAACAACGAGCACATCTACTTTCTCGATTGGCATTTCTGGATCCTTTTCTGCCGTACAGGCCTGTTCAGCCGATGCGACGAAATGAGGTACGCCGAAGAGCGCAATCGAAGAGCGGTTTGAACTTTCGTCGTTCGGTAACATCCTTGATCGCTACAGATTTCCAATATCTGCGCTTCTCACGCATCCGCCAGTTGCCCTTGAGAGCTTTTCGAGATGGAGATTTTAGGATTAGCCAAAAGGTATGTCCAACTAAGTAGCAAATGTCTCATTTGGGTCATTTTCAGACATGGAGATGCCGCGCCAGAGCGGCCAAAACTGAACCTGGGTGCTCATTTGAGACGAGATAAATCATACTCTAACAATCAACCGGGACCACTCGATTGGAGGCAACTCAGGCCGTGTACCAAATATTGTCGTCCTCCGCTTGCAAGTGCGGACATCGGTCGCCTTCAGAGCCACGCCGAACTGACCGGCAACCAACCGGCGTTCTGGTGCCGATGGCCGACGCCGCTAGCGAAGCCGCCATGCCTGGGTTCGAGCGATGACGCCGCGCATCAGGCTGAGGTGGGCGATACGGGCGAGGGCGTTGGTATAAAAGATCATCATGCCCATGGCGGCGGCCGGCGCAATGTCGCCTGCATCATCCATATTGAGGACCGCGATCGACGCAAGCGCGGTGTCGGCGCTCTGCAGGAATACGACCGCCGAGACGGTCGTCATCGCGTTGACGAACATATAGATCGAAATGTCGAGGACGGCCGGCAGGCAGACCGGAACGGTAACGCGCGCAAACAGCCTCCAGACCGGCTGCTTGAGCGAGGCCGAGACCGCCTCGAATTCGCGGTCCATCTGCTTGAGCGCCGTCAGTGCCGTCAAGTGGCCCACCGTATAGAAGTGGGTAACGGTGCACATCACGAGGATGGCGAGCGTCCCGTAGATGAAGTTGAGCGGATTTGCGGGCTGTTGAAAAAGAAGATATAGGCAAGCCCCAGCACCATGCCCGGTATGGCCATGGGCATCATGGCAAAGAGTTGGAAGAGGCCCCGGCCCCACGTCAGCCTTTGCGCCTTTTCCACCATATAGGCGCCCACGAAAATGACGCCGGTGCCGATAACCGCCGTCCACAGCGCCATCTGCACGGAGTTCCAGTAGGCCGTCCAGCCACCGCCGTCCATGCGGTCGAAATTGTAGTTGTCGAGCGCGAATGACAGATTGTAGGGCCATAGCTTGACCAGTGCCGCGTACTGGCACATGCCGAGCATGCCGATGACGAACACCGCCACCAGGCAGCAGTAAGCCAGGCACAGAAGATCGAACGAGCGCGACGGCCGGGGCTCATAGGCGACCGAGCGTGCCGTGAGCAGTGCCACCTGCCGTGCCTGCACCATGCGGTCAACGGCGAAGGCGACAAGCGCCGGCACCAGAAGCACCACCGAGACGACAGCTCCCATTTCGAAATTCTGCTGGCCGATCACCTGCTTGTAGATGTCGACTGCGAGCACGTTGTACTGACCGCCGATCACCTTGGGCAGGCCGAAATCAGTGATGACCAGGTTGAACACCACAAAGGCCGCCGACACGAGCCCGTAGCGCGCGCCAGGCAGGGTCACCGTCCAGAATGTCCGCCACCGGCTCGCCCTGAGCGAAACGGCGGCCTCGTAGAGCCGCGCATCGGAGATCGACAGCGCGGTCTGGATAATGATGAAGGCATGCGGAAAGGTAAAGAATATCGAGCCGATGATGATGCCGATCGGGCCATAGATGGAGTGCCCAACAAGAGCCCCTTGATCACGCCCTGATTGCCGAAAAGATAAACGAGCGCAATGCCCGGCAGCAGCGACGGCACCAGGATCGGCATCATCGCGACGAGGCGGAAAGCCGCCTTGAAGCGCATCGACGAGCGGGTAAGTGCGTAGGCAAGGCCAAAGGCCACCGCCACGGTGATCAAGGTGCTGATGGTCGCGATGAAAAGCGAGTTGTGGATGGAATAGAACAACGACGGGGTGTTGAAATAACGGGCGTAGTTGGAAAGGCCGGTGCTCGCCACTGGACGCAGGCTGACACGCCGGAAATCGTTGCTAGAATATTCGTGCCAGTCATTGCCCGTGATACGCTCGGAGCCGAATAGGAACACCGCGTCCGGCCGCACGATACGGATGCGGTATTTGAGTCGGGCTGCGGAAGCTGAAATCTGGAAACAGATCGGCCGCCGGCAGGCGCGTCTCACCGGTGACGCTAAGCGAGGTGTCGACCGGTTTCCTCGAGGCTGCGTTGAGGGTGCCGGCGCTGACTGAAGTACCCCAGCCGGAGCCCGTATCGACCTGCAACTCGTAGGCATTGAGGTCAAATACGGAAGTGGAGAACGACTTCTGCACCATCACGGCCAACGGCAGCGCGAGACTGACGACAAGATAAAGGGCGATGAAGGCAATGAAGGCCCGCATCAACCTGTCGTCACGGCTGAGGCTGACCTTGAGTGGACGGGCTGCAGGAACCGGTTCGGAAAGCGCCGTCATCAGGTCTCTCCGCCGGCAAAGACCTGCAACCGCTCGGCGGGAAGTTCTGCCCTGACAGCTGTGTGCCGGGCGATGTCGAGGCGTCGCACCGAGTTGATGGAGATGTTCGCCGTCAGGTCGAGCCCCTCGAGTTCGTCTGCCTCCAGATGCACCCGCCAGAACGAACCGAGGAACTCCAGCTCGCCGATAGTGGCAGCAAGGATGTTGCCGCCCGTCTTCGTCTTGCGGGTGATCGGTTCGACAATGACGTCCTCAGGCCGAATGGTCACGGTGCACGCGCCGGGGGCCGTCACGTCGCTGCGGCATTTAAGCGTCAAGCCCCGCACCTCGACTTGGCCCGGCTTTACCAGCTGGCCGGGGAACTGATTCATCTCGCCAATGAAATCGGCCACGAACAGGCTGGACGGTGAGCGATAGATCTCCGTGGGAGTGCCCACCTGCTCGATCCGGCCCTGATTCATGACCACGATGCGGTCGGCCATGGTGAGCGCTTCTTCCTGGTCGTGAGTGACCATGATCGTGGTCACGCCGAGACGTTCCTGCAGCGAGCGGATCTCATGGCGAAGATGGACGCGCACTTTGGCATCGAGCGCCGACAACGGTTCGTCGAGGAGCAACAGACCTGGCGAAGTCGCCAGCGCGCGCGACAAGGCCACGCGTTGCTGCTGGCCACCGGACAATTGCGCGGGATATTTTCGTCCCTGATCGCTCAGGCCGACAAGGCCGAGCAGCTCGTTCACGCGGGCCGCGATGCGGTCCCGGCCAGCCCCGGTGTTCTCCAGGCCGTAGGCGACGTTCTTTTCTACCGTAAGATTGGGAAACAGGGCGTACGACTGGAAAACTATGCCGAAGTCGCGTTCCGATGGCGGCAGCACCGACACATCGTGCCCGGCCTGCTCGATCGAGCCGGCGGTTTGGATGTCGAGGCCGGCAATGCAGCGCAGCAATGTGGTCTTGCCGCAGCCGGAGGGGCCGAGGAAGCACACGAACTCCCCCTCCTCGACATCGAGCGAAATACCATCGAGCGCGGTGAACGGTCCGAAGCGCTTCACCAGGTCGCGAATGCGCAGATAGGGCCGGTCCTTTGCCGTTTGTGTCATGTCGGCCACGTTGTCGCCCCCCACGCAAATTGGCCGCCGGCAGCAGATTGCACCTTACCGCCGACGGCCGGTCACTCAAAGAGGCGGCTGCCTCAGCCCTTGGGCTCCGACTTGGAATCGTAGCGCTTGGTCCACTCCTCCAGGATACGGGCCCGGTTGTTCGCCGACCACTCGAAGTTATTGTCGACCATCTTCTCAAGCAGGGTCGGCGGGAAGTGCTCGACCGGTTTGGCGACGCCGGGGATCGCAACCACCGCATAGCCCTCGTTGTACATCACGTTGGCATCCTTGGTTATGCTCCAGTCGACCAGCGTCTTGGCCGCATCCATTTGGGCGGTTCCGGCCACGATGGCGGTCGCTTCCATGTCCCAGCCAACGCCCTCTTCCGGCACGATGATCTCGATGGGGGCGCCTTGCTGCTTTGACTTGGCACCGCGGAAGGCGAAGGAAATACCGGCGACAGTCTCGCCGGCCGCAGCCATCTTGCATGGCTTGGAGCCGGAATGGGTGTAGCGCGAGATGTTCTCGTGCAGGCCATCCATAAACTTCCAGCCCTCGTCCTCGCCCCACATCTGCAGCCAGCTCGACACATCGAGGAAGCCTGTGCCCGAGGAGTTCGGATTGGGCATGATGACGTGACCCTTGTAGACCGGCTTCAGCAGGTCCTTCCACGTCTTGGGCGCCGGCACGCCCGCCTTCTCCGCCTCGATCGTGTTGAAGCAAACCGAAGCGACCCAGGCATCCATGCCGGTCCAGGCCGGCGGATTCGACTTGTCCACGAACTTGGGATCGAGCGCCTCGACACCCTTGGGCGCGTAGGGCTCGAGCATACCCTCGGTCTTGAGCACCAGAAGCGAACTGGCAGCCAGGCCCCAGATCACGTCTGCTTGCGGATTGTTTTTCTCGGCCAGGAGCTTGGCGGTGATGATTCCGGTGGAATCACGCACCCACTTGATGTTGATGTCGGGGTGTGAAGCGTTGAAGCGCTCGGCATATTTTTTCAGGTCTTCAGCCTCGATGGCCGTGTAGACCGTCAGATCCTCAGCCCCGGCGACCGGGGTTGTCGATGGTGTGATAAACGCCAGACTGAAGGCTATGCCGGCGAGTAACTGATGGATCGTACGTCTTTTCATGGCTATTTTCCTCCTCCCGCGAAGGGCAACTGGATGACGTGCGCGTTATGCGTCTTGCCGTGTAGGCTTGTTGTGAGTCGAGTTCGTCACGGTCGTTACGCCACGTAATATCGCCTTACCCTTGGCTCACAAGTCAAGCCACATCACGCATGAGTTGCTTTTTGGGTCAGGGCCCGCGATCGCCCCTGTCCACTGCAACGTCTGCTTGGGGTCGATGCTATCGAAAAAAGAGGTTGAGGTTGACTGCGAATGATAAGGGAAAGCAGGCGCTACTCGATTGCTGCAGCCGGCCGATTGATCGCTTCTGGCGTCGCGGCGCTGTCAAGAAGCACATACCCCATGCATTCATTTGGACGAAAGGGATGGCGCGTCAAGCAAAAGTGTCGAGCCTTCAGGCGGTCTTTTGCTCGGCAAGGCCGAGTTCGGCCACCATCTTGTCGCGCATGACGAACTTTTGCGCCTTGCCCGTCATCGTCATCGGCAACTCGTCGACGAAGCGCACATAACGCGGGATCTTGTAGTGGGCGATCTGGCCGCGGCAGAACTCGCGGATTTCCTTCTCGCTCGCCATCTCGCCGGATGATCCAGGTGGCGACTTCCTCGCCGTATTTGGGATCGGGAACACCGAACACCTGCACCTGCTGCACCTTGGGATGGGTGAAGAGGAACTCCTCGATCTCGCGCGGATAAACGTTCTCGCCGCCGCGGATGAGCATGTCCTTCACCCGCCCGACGATGTTGCAATAACCTTGCGCATCGATGGTGGCAAGGTCGCCGGTGTGCATCCAGCCATCGGCGTCGATCAACTCCGCGGTGCGCTCGGGATCGTTCCAGTCGTGAGCGTCCGGGGAACCCGCCCTTGAGGTACCAGTGATAGGCGTGGGAGTCTTGGCGTGATTGCGGGCGATCGTGTCCGCTTAAATTACGCGGACACTTATTTTGGCGGATCATGGCAAACGCAAGCGGCGGAGCTACTCGAAGGCGTTCAAGCGTCGGGTGGTTGCGGAGACGCTGGAGGCCGGCGCGTCGGTTGCGGCGGTGGCGCGCGGGCACGGGCTCAACGCCAACATGGTCTTCATGTGGCGCCGCGATCCACGGTTTGGTCCAGGTCGGGACGCGGCGGTGTTCCTGCCGGTCGAGGTTAAACCGGCCGAAGTGGTGGTCGTGTCTGAACGGGCTGACGCCTGCGGCGCCGGTCAGATCGAGATTGCCCTGGCGTCGGGGCACCGCCTGAGACTCAGCGGCGCCTTTGAGGTCGATGTTGTGCTGCGTCTGGCCAAGGGGCTGGCTGGGTCATGATCCCGGTGCCGGCATCGACGAAGGTGTGGCTGGCGGCCGGGGTCACGGACATGCGCAAAGGGTACAACGGGCTGTCGGCGCTGGCCGAGAAGGTTCTGGAGCAGGACCCGTACTCAGGCCACCTGTTCGTGTTCCGTGGTCGTCGCGGCGATCTGATCAAGGTCGTGTGGTGGGATGGCCAGGGGGCGTGTCTGTTTTGCAAGCGCCTGGAGCGCGGGCGGTTTGTCTGGCCGTCGCCGGCGCATGGGCGTGTGTCGGTGAGTTCGGCGCAACTGGCGATGCTGCTGGAGGGGATCGACTGGCGGGCACCGCGACGGACCTGGCGGCCTTTGACGGCGGGATAGTCTCTAAACAAAATCAGGAAGATAGGTCCTTGTTGGGATTCCCCGTGGCGCGCTATTCGGCTATAAAAGGCCATGTTGGAAGACACCTCGACGCTGCCCCAGGACCCCGCCGAACTGCGCCAGGCAGCGGTCAATCTGGTTGCCCTGGTGAAGTCCCAGGCGCTGCAGATCGAGAAGCTCAAGCATGAACTCGCGGGCCACCGCCGACACCGGTTCGGCTCCACGTCCGAGACATTGGATCAGCTGCAGTTGCGCCTGGAAGACGAGGAGATCGCGGCGGCAAAGGCGGACAAACCCGCACCGGCCGACGCGAGCGAACCCAAGGCCAAGCCGAAGCGCAAACCTCTCCCGGCCGATCTGCCGCGCCACACCGAAGTGCTGTCGCCGGGCGATGCCTGCAGCAAGTGCGGCGGCAAGCTCAAAACGCTGGGTGAGGATGTCACCGAGGAACTGGAGTATGTCCCTGGCCGCTTCATCGTGAACCGCATCGTGCGCCCGCGCATGGCCTGTGCCTGCTGCGAGGCGATCTGCCAGGCACCGCTGCCGTCGCGTCCGATCGAGCGGGGGCGTCCCGGGCCCGGACTGCTTGCCCATGTGCTGGTCTCGAAGTATGGCGATCATCTGCCGCTCTACCGGCAGAGCCAAATCTTCGAACGCAACGGCATCGATCTCGACCGCTCGACCCTGGCCGATTGGGTCGGCAGATCGGCAGCCCTGCTGGAACCACTGGCCGACGCGATCGGCAGGCATGTGCTGAAGGGACAGGCAATCTTTGCTGACGACACCCCTCTGAAGATGCAAGCCCCAGGCAACGGCCGCACAAAGACCGCGCGGATCTGGACCTATGTCCGCGATGAGCGGCCATGGCTCGGCCAGGCGCCACCGGCTGCGTGGTATCAGTTCACCGTTGATCGAAAGGGCGCACACCCCGCCAGCCATCTGTCCGGCTACAAGGGCTGGATCCACGCCGACGGCTATGCCGGCTTCAACGAGCTCTATCGATCCGGCGGCATCTCCGATGTGGCGTGCCTGGCGCATATCCGCCGCAAGTTCACCGATATCTTCCAGGCCGATGGCTCGACCATCGCCGAAGAAGCCATCAAGCGCATCGCCGGATTATACGGCGTGGAGAAACAGGCCCGCGGTCTTGTGCCCGATCAACGGGTCGAGATCCGTCAGGTGAAGGCCAAACCGATCTTGGAGGATCTCGACGCCTGGCTGCACGCCCAGCTCCCGAAGATCTCCGGCAAATCCGAACTGGCCAAGGCGATCCGCTACGCCCTGACCCGCATGAGGAGGCTGCGCCCTACCTCGACCACGGCTTCCTGGAGGCGGACAATAATTGTGCCGAGCGATCAATGAAGCCAGTCGCCCTTGGCCGCAAGAATTTCCTCTTCGTCGGCTCCGAAGGTGGCGGCAA
>CAVYOQ010000015.1:0-9641 GCA_963770075.1 uncultured Alphaproteobacteria bacterium | reverse complement strand
AGAAGCGCAACAGCCTCATCGAGGCCGTCACCCTGGCCGACGTCAAGCGCATGGCGAAACGCATCATCGACACCAACGCGCTGGTGGTGACCGTGGTCGGCAAGCCCGAGGATCTGAAGCCGGTAGGCATCTCGGGCTGAAACCGTCCGAATCGGCTAGACTGCGGACGACTTCTCGCAAACACGCCTGAGGGTGAGCCGATGGCCTATCGCCAGAACCTCGACAATTGCTTCGCCGCCGCCATCGGGCAAGGCGGTCTGGCCGACGACGCCTGGCAAAGGATGCTCGAACGCGCCGCCGAGGCCATGCGCACGCTAAAGCGCTGGCATGGCGAGGACAGCCTGCCGCTCCTCCGCCTGCCCTGGCGGCGCGACGATCTCGATGCCTGCCGCGAGGCCGCCGGTCTCCTCACCGGCGGTGCCAGCGACATCGTCCATTTCGGCACCGGCGGGTCTTCCCTCGGGGCGCAGATGCTGGCCCAGCTTGCCGGCTACCGGGTCCCCGGCTCGCGCCTGCGGCTGGGACTCGATGACCACCCGCGCCTGCACTTCTTCGACAATCTCGACGGGCAAAGCCTTGCCGTGGCCCTGGCGAGCCTCGATCTCGAGACCTCCCGCTTCCTCGCCGTCTCCAAGTCCGGTGGCACGCCGGAGACACTGGTGCAACTCGTTGCCGCCCTCGAAGCGCTGGGCGGTGCCGGTCTTGACCCGTCGCGTCACGTCGTGGTGCTGACCGAGCCGGGCACGCCTGAGCGCAACGCCGTGCGCCGCCTGGCTGCCCGCCATCGTCTCATGGCTCTCGATCACGATCCTGGCGTCGGCGGGCGCTATTCGCTGCTCACCAATGTCGGCATGCTGCCGGCGCTGCTCATTGGGCTGGACCCCGTCGCCGTGCGCGAAGGCGCCGCCGAAGTCATGCAGGGCCTGATCGATGGCAAGGATCCCCAATCCATCGCCCCGGTCGCCGGCGCCGCCATGGTTCAGGCGCTCACCGAGGAAAAGGGCCTCACCGCCACCGTCCTCATGCCCTACTGCGACCGCCTGCGCCTGTTTTCGGCCTGGTACCAGCAATTGTGGGCGGAAAGCCTGGGTAAGCAAGGCAGGGGCACCCAGCCGGTGGCGGCTGCCGGCCCCGTCGACCAGCACAGCCAGATGCAGCTCTTCCTCGGCGGGCCGGCCGACAAGCTGCTCACCGTCATCAGGGCCTCAACAGTGGGTGAGGGACCGCGCATCCCCGAGAGCTACCGCGACGATCCGCTCATCGGCTATCTCGCCGGCCGCACGGTGGGCGATCTCGTCGATGCCGAGGCGCGCGCCAATGCCGCGACCTATGCCCGCCACGGCCGCCCGGTGCGGGTGATCGACATCGAAACGCCCGATGAGCGCACGGTGGGGGCGCTCGCCATGCATTTCATGCTCGAAACCATCCTCACCGGGCTTATGATGGGTATCGATCCTTTCGACCAGCCGGCCGTCGAGGCCGCCAAGGTACTGACGCGCGACTATCTCAAGGCCATGTGATGGCGATCCGTGTCTTAAGCCCCAACACCGTCAACCGCATCGCCGCCGGCGAGGTGATCGAGCGTCCCTCGAGCGTGGTGAAGGAGCTGGTGGAAAACGCCATCGATGCCGGCGCCAGGCGCATCGATATCGATTTTTCCGGCGGCGGGCGCAATTTCATCCGCGTCGGCGACGATGGCTCAGGCATGCCGGAAGGCGACCTCGATCTGGCGGTCGAGCGCCATGCCACCTCCAAGCTTTCGGGCGACGATCTGGTGAACATCTCGACCCTGGGCTTTCGCGGCGAGGCGCTCGCCTCCATCGGCGCGGTGGCGCGCCTGAAAATCGTCTCGCGTCCGCACGAGGGCGAGGCGCATGAGATCCGCATCGAAGACGGCGTCAAGGGCGAGGTGCGCCCGGCGCCGCGTGCGCCCGGCACCACGGTCGAGGTGCGCGATCTCTTCCACGCCGTGCCGGCGCGGCTGAAATTCCTGCGCTCGGAGCGCTCGGAAACGGCCGAGGCGAGCGACATCGTGAAGCGCCTCGCCATGGCCCACCCGGCGATCGCCTTTTCCCTCACCGCCGGCGAGCGCCGCCTTTACGATTTTGCCGCCCGCCCCGGCGCTGACGGCCTTTCCCGCCGCGTCGCCGAGGTGATGGGGCGCGACTTCGCCGACAATTCCCTCGATCTGGACGCAAGGCGCGAAGGGGTAGGGCTTGCAGGCTTAATCGGCCTGCCCACCGTGTCGCGGCCGACGACGGGGATGCAGTATGTCTTCGTCAACGGCCGCGCCGTGCGCGACAAGCTCACCTCGGGCGCCATTCGCGGCGCCTATGCCGATGTTTTGGCGCGCGCGCGCCACCCCATGCTGGCGCTGTTCCTCACCGTGCCGGCAGATGACCTTGACGTCAACGTCCACCCTGCCAAGACCGAAGTGCGCTTCCGCGATCCCGGCCTGGTGCGCGGCCTGATCGTCGGCGCCATCCGCGAACGCCTCAGCGCACCCGGCCAGAAGGCGGCCCCGGCCGCGGCCGCCGGCGTCATGGCAGCGGCATCGGCCGGCTGGCAGCGCGACAGCGGCTGGCGGCCCGCTCCGCCGCGACCGGTGGTCGCCGCCTTTGCCGGCTTCGAGGCGCCGTCGGCCGATGCGAGCGCCCATCAGGCCGCGATCGTAGATGACCTGCTCGACCGCCCGCTGGGGGCGGCGCGGGCGCAACTGCACGAGAACTACATCATCGCCCAGACCCGCGATGGCCTCGTCATCGTCGACCAGCACGCCGCGCATGAGCGCCTCGTCTACGAGAAGATGAAGGACGCCCGTGCCAGGGGCGAGCCCGCCACCCAGCCGCTGCTGGTGCCCGAGGTGGTCGACCTCGATGCCTCGGCCGTCGAGCGCCTCATGGATCACGCCGAGGCGCTTGCCCGCGTCGGCCTGGTGCTGGAGGGTTTCGGCCCCGGCGCCGTGGTGGTGCGCGAGGTGCCGCCGTGCTGGCCGGCGCCGAAGTGGCCGACCTCGTGCGCGATGTTGCCGAGGACATCGCCGAGCACGGCTCGGGCCTGGCGCTGGGCGAGCGCATGGACCATGTGCTCGCCACCATGGCCTGTCACGGCTCGGTGCGCTCGGGCCGCCGCCTGCGCCCGGAGGAGATGAACCGCCTCCTGCGCGACATGGAGCAAAACCCCAATGCCGGCCAGTGCAACCACGGCCGCCCTACCTTCATCGAGTTGAAACTCGCCGACGTCGAGCGCCTGTTCGGCCGCAAGTAGGCGCGAGACCGTTCCCTGCCATCATGCGTCATGGCGGCGCTTGACGCCGCCATCCATTCCGCTGGCCGCACCTCTTGCCGCAGGGCTGGCGGAATGGACCCCGGGATCAAGTCCCGGGGTGACGGCTTGAGATGAACGGGACGGCGCCTCGCCCCCTCCTCATCCTCCCGGTTGATGGGATAGCCGCTCGCCGGGCCGAGCAGGGGCTGGATCAGCATGCGGTCGAGCCACAGGTCGCGCCGGGTGCGGAACTGCTCGATGCCGATGGTCATGGCCACGTGGCCCTCGCGCGGCTGCGCCCGGTAGGTCCCGAGCAAGCGGTCCCACCACGGCAGGTTGAAGCCGAAATTGCTGTTGGTCTCTGACGGATGGATCGAGTGATGCACCCGGTGCATGTCGGGCGTGACCACGATCAGGCGCAGGATCCGGTCAAGTCTTATCGGCAGCCGCACATTGGAATGGTTGAACATCGAGGTGGCGTTGAGCATCACCTCGAATACGAGCACGGCCGCCGCCGGCGGTCCCAGCGCCACCACCACGGCGAGCTTGATGCCCATCGACAACAGGATTTCGCCCGGGTGGAAGCGCAGGCCCGTGGTGACGTCGAACTCGAGATCGGCATGGTGCATGCGGTGCAGCCGCCACAGGGCCGGCACCGCGTGGAACATCACATGCTGCAGGTAGATCGCCAGATCGAGCGCGATCACCGAGGCGACAAAGGCGAGCCATGCCGGCGCCGCGACGATGTTGAAGAGGCCCCAGCCCTGCTTTTCGGCCGCCAGCGCCAGCCCCACAGCCACGACGGGAAAGGCAAGGCGCACGAGAATCGTGTCGACGACGACCACGCCGAGATTATTGGTCCAGCGCAGGAGGCGCGGGATGTCGCGCCGCCGCCGCGGCGCTGCCACCTCCCACGCCGCCATGACGGCAAGCACGCCGACGAAGAATGACAGGCGGACGATCGGCTCGTTGGCGAGCAGGAACTCGGACATGGCGCGCTCGGTGTTGAGGCCACATGGGGGCGATGAATCGGCTGCCCCGTATAGGAACCGCCATCCCCCTGCGTCAATCGAATGGGCCGGGCTCCGCCTTCACTTAGCCGTTACGGTAGAGATAGCTGTAGGCGTTGATCGCCGGCACGCCGCCGAGATGGGCATAAAGCACCTTCGAGCCGGCCGGGAAGAAGCCGGTGCGCACCAGGTCGATCAGCCCCTGCATGGATTTGCCCTCATAGACCGGGTCGGTCATCATGCCTTCCATGCGCGCCGCCAGGCGGATGGCGGCGTTGGTCTCCTGCGACGGCACGCCATAGGCCGGATGGGCGTAATCGGTCTTGAGCACGACGTCGTCCTCGCTGATCTCGCGCCCCAGTTTCACCAGTTCGGCCGTGTTCCGCGCAATGGAGAGCACCTGTGCCCGGGTCTGTTCGGGCGTGGCGGAGGCATCGATGCCGATGACGCTCTGCGCCCGTTCATCGGCGGCAAAGCCCACCAGCATGCCGGCATGGGTGGAGCCGGTGACGGTGCACACCACGATATAGTCGAACTTGAAGCCGAGGTCGGCTTCCTGGTGGCGCAGCTCATCGGCAAAGCCGACATAGCCGAGCCCGCCCAGCTTGTGCACCGAGGCGCCGGCGGGGATGGCGTAGGGCGTGCCGCCTTGCGCCTTTACGTCTGCAAGCGCCTTTTCCCAGCTCTCGCGGATGCCGATGTCAAAACCTTCATCCACCAGCTCGATCTCGGCCCCCATGACACGCGACATGAGGATGTTGCCCACCCGGTCGTAGACGGCATCGGGGAACGGCACCCAGCTTTCCTGCACCAACCGGCACTTCATGCCGATCTTGGCGGCAACGGCGGCTACCTGGCGTGTGTGGTTGGACTGCACCCCGCCGATGGTGACGAGGGTGTCGCACTCCTGCTCGATGGCATCGGGAATGAGATATTCCAGCTTCCTGATCTTGTTGCCGCCGAAGGCCAGCCCCGAATTGCAGTCCTCGCGCTTGGCATAGATCTCGACCTTGCCGCCGAGATGGTCGGAAAGCCGCGACAGCTTCTCGATCGGTGTGTGCCCGAACATGAGCGGATAGCGGGGGAATTTTTCGGCGACATTGAGCATGGCTTTTATTCCCGGTGGGTGATGTGCGGTGAACGTGACCGTAGCAATCACCGACAATGGCATCTTGCGTCAAGTCCAATGCCGTGCCCGCGACCTTGCCATCTCTGGGAATCGGCAAGATTTTCTGCAAGGATTGCCCCATGGATGAAGCAAAAATCGACCGCGCCGCCATGGGGCGCCTGGCCAAGGCCCTCACCTTCATCTGCGGGGCGGATCACCCCACCACGGTTGCGCTGAAGGCGGCGGCCGAGAGCGGCTCGCAGATGGACATAAAGAAAGCCCGCACCCTGTTCCTGCGGCTCAAGCCCGGCGACCGCAAGGCCGCCATGGCCATGCTCGACGATTGAACGGGGCTAGCAGGTTGCCTTGGGTTGCTTTTGCCAGTCCCTTCGTTCATTCGCCCCCAAACCGCATCCGCAAAAACACCACCTGCGTGTCGCCGTAAACGCGCCGGTCGATGAGGGTGAGGCCCGCCGGCACCGCGACCTCTGCGCGCTCGGCCTCCTCCAGCACCACCACGGCGCCGGGTTTCAGCCATTCGCCCTCGATGAGGGCGGTGAGCGCTTTTTCCCCCAGTCCCTTGCCATAGGGCGGATCGGCAAAGGCGAGGTCGAATTGTGGCTGCGGGGCGGCGCGGCCGAGGCGGGTGGCATCGCGGCGCCAGATCTTTGTGAGGCCGAGAACGCCCAGCGTCTCGGCATTGGCACGGGCGGCCGCGCGCGCCTCGCCGGCTTCTTCGATAAAGAGCACGAAACGGGCGCCGCGCGACAGGGCTTCGAGGCCAAGGGCGCCTGAGCCGGCGAAGAGGTCGAGCACCCGCGCGCCTTCAAGCGAGAAGTCCGCGATGCCGTGTTCGAGGATGTTGAAGACGGCCTGCCGCACCCGCTCCGCCGTCGGGCGGGTGGCGGCCCCGCGCCTCGTCACCAGCGGGCGGCCGCTAAACTTTCCGCCGACGATGCGCATCGGATTTCGCCGCCGGCTTCTTTTTCGCCCAGCCCTTGGTGGAGCGCGCTTGCGGGCGCGCGCCGCCGAGCTGCTCGGCGATCACCTTGGTGGAGACCTCCTCCACCGCGCCGCGCTTGAGCTCGCCCAGCTGGAACGGGCCGAAGGCGACGCGGATGAGGCGGTTCACCTTGAGCCCCAGGTGCTCGCACACCATCTTGATCTCCCGGTTCTTGCCCTCGCGCAGGGCAAAGGTGAGCCAGGCATTGCCGCCCTGCACCTTGTCGAGCTTTGCCTCGATGGGGCCGTAATGGACGCCCTCGATGCTGATGCCGTCGGCGAGCTTTTTCAGCGCCGCCTCGTCCACCTTGCCGTAGAGGCGCACCCGGTAGCGCCGCACCCAGCCGGTGGCCGGAAGCTCCAGCAGGCGCGCGAGGCCGCCGTCATTGGTGAGCAGCAGCAGCCCTTCGGTATTGAGATCGAGCCGGCCGATGGAGACCACGCGCGGCAACTCCTTGGGCAAGGCCTCGAAGACGGTGGGACGGCCCTTTTCGTCCTTGTGGCTGACGACGAGGCCTTGCGGCTTGTGATAGCGCCACAGGCGGGCCGGCTCCTTCACCGGCAAGGCCTTGCCGTCGACCAGCACCTGATCGTCGGGCATCACCGTGCGCGCCGGCGTGGTGAGCGTCTCGCCGTTGACGGCAACCCGGCCCTCGGCGATCCAGCGCTCGGCATCGCGCCTCGAGCACAATCCGGCGCGCGCCATCACCTTGGCGATGCGTTCGCCCGCCGGCGGGGCATTGTCTTTCGCTTCCTTCGCCATGGCCTGCTTCTAGATGCTTTACCGGTTTGGCGAAATGATGAATTGCCCTTGGCGGCAGGTGACATGGCGGGGCGGGTGTGGTGAGATGGCTGCGTCCGTCCACAATGAAACCCTATCAAACCGTTTGCGGCGGACAGGGAGAGTGAAATGTCAGAGAGCGTCTACAAGGTCATCGAGCTGGTGGGCACCAGCACCGAGTCCTGGGAAAAGGCCGCCACTGCCGCCGTCAACCGGGCGGGCAAGTCGCTGCGCGACCTGAGCGTCGCCGAGGTGACGGAGATGGACATGGTCCTCAAGGACGGCAAGGTCGAGGCCTACCGCGCCAAGGTCAAGGTGTCGTTCAAGTTCGAAGGCCAGGGCTGAGGCCGCGGCGCCGGTAGCCCTTGAGGAGGCGGAGCGCCGCATGGCGGCATGAGAATTCTCAACGAAGCCATGTGGCGCGCCCTCGATGAGGCCGCCGACGCCATGCGGCGCGGCGAGGTGCCGGTGGGCGCGGTGATCACCGACCCCGGATGGCAATATCGTCGCCGCCGACGGCAACCGCACGCGCCAGCTCCTCGACCCGACCGCCCATGCCGAGATGCTGGTCATCCGCGAGGCCTGCCGGCTCACCCGTTCCGAGCGTCTTACCGGCTACGACCTCTATGTGACGCTGGAACCCTGCGCCATGTGCGCCACGGCGATCTCGTTGGCGCGCATCCGCCGGCTCTATTTCGGGGCTGCCGATCCCAAGATGGGCGGCGTCGAGCACGGCGCCCGCGTCTTCACCCTTGCCACCTGCCACCATGCGCCCGAGGTCTATGGCGGCATCGGCGAGAAGCGGGCGGGCGAGCTGTTGCGCCGCTTCTTCGCTGACAAACGCGAAGGCCCTTGACGGGGCGCGGGCAAAGGGGCAAACGTCACCCCCCATGACGAACCGCCAGCAACCCGTCCGCAACCTTTGCGGCATTATTATCGGCTAGCACAAACGCGCTGGCTGGCGGCCGCATTCCTCAAAGAAAGATGAAAGCGATCCGCGGGGCCGGCCCCCGAGGAGAAGCAATGTCATTGCGGCTTTTCAATTCGCTGAACCGACAGAAGGAGGAGTTCCATCCTCTCGATGAAAAGAACGTGCGCATGTATGTGTGCGGGCCGACGGTCTATGACTATGCCCATATCGGCAATGCACGGCCCGCCATCGTGTTCGACGTGCTGTTCCGGCTGCTGCGCCATCTCTACGGCAAAGACCACGTCACCTATGTGCGCAACATCACCGACGTCGACGACAAGATCAACGCCCGCGCCCTCAAGGAATACCCCGACCTGCCGCTGAACGAAGCGGTGGCGAAAGTCACCGAGCACACGACGAAGCAGTATCACGAAGACATCGCGGCGCTGGGCTGCCTGCCGCCCACGGTCGAGCCCACCTGCACCAGCCACATCCCCGAGATGGTGGAGATGATCAAGGACCTCATCGCCCACGGCTGCGCCTATGAGGCCGAGGGCCATGTGCTGTTCGAGGTGGCAAAGGCCAAGGACTACGGCAGCCTGTCGCGCCGCTCGCTCGATGAGATGATGGCCGGCGCGCGGGTGGAAGTGGCGCCCTACAAGAAGAACCCCATGGACTTCGTCCTGTGGAAGCCGTCCGACGCCGAGACGCCGGGCTGGCCCTCGCCCTGGGGCCGCGGAAGGCCGGGCTGGCACATCGAGTGCTCGGCCATGAGCGCCAAGCATCTGGGCAAGGTTTTCGACATCCACGGCGGCGGCATCGACCTGCAGTTCCCCCACCACGAAAACGAGCTCGCCCAGACCCGCTGCGCCTTCGGCACCGACGTGATGGCTAAAGTGTGGATGCACAACGGCTTTTTGCAGGTGGAAGGCCAGAAGATGTCCAAGAGCCTGGGGAATTTCGTCGCCATCCATCAGCTACTGGAAACCGACAAATTCGGCGGCCGCAAATGGCCGGGAGAGGTGCTGCGCCTGACGATGCTCCGGACACATTACCGGCAGCCTATCGATTGGACCGTCGATGGTCTGATGATTAGCTATTCGGTGCTGGGGGGATGGGAAGGAGGCCATGTGGGCCAGCAACCTGAGTTGGCAAGAAGGAAATAGACCCGTTTACGAGCAGCTTGAGCCCTCGGAGGCTGTCGTTGAGGCGCTATGCAATGACCTCAATACGCCTGCCGTGGAGGCCGAGCTTCACAGTCTGGCTAAGAGCCGCAACATTTCTGACGGACACAAACTCTACGCATCTCTTAGGATGTTGGGCCTCACTGATTTCAATTCGATGCAACAGTGGGAAAATGCGCAGGTGAGCCCGATCCAAGACAAGGAGAAAGTGCACGAGATCACAGCGCTTATCGCCGCCCGCAACGCCGTTCGTGCCGCGAAAAACTGGGCCGAGGCCGACCGCATCCGCGACGAGCTCACCGCCATGGGCATCCAGCTCATGGACGCCAAGGACCCCGAGACCGGCGAGATCGTCACCTCCTGGGAGGTGAAGCGATGA
>CAVYOQ010000014.1:0-63525 GCA_963770075.1 uncultured Alphaproteobacteria bacterium | reverse complement strand
TCGCCCGGCTTGGGGAACCACTGGTGCGGTACCACAGGCCGGTCTCGACGAAGACGGCGCCCAACTCCTCGCCCCAGCCATGCAACGGGGTCTTCCGCACCGGCTGGAAGTGGTGGCCGCGATAGGCGCCGGTGAGCGCACCGAAGGAGACAGGCGAATAGAAGGGCGGAAGGTGGTGGTGCCCACCTCGCCGATGGATTTTCCCGTCGCCTCGGCCAGCAGCGCGATGGCGTTGATGTTGGAGAGCTTGCCCTGGTCGGTCGCCATGCCGGTGGTGGTATAGCGCTTGGTGAGTTCGACGTCGGTGTAACCCTCGTGCGCCGCCATGGGGATATCCTTGGCGGTGACGTCGTTCTGGTAGTCGATGAAGGCCTTGCCGCTCGAACCCTTCACCCACCACAGGGCGTTATGGCAAAGGAGGCCTCGTCGCGTGCCTTGGGGGCAGGCGATGCCTTGGACTTGAAGCCGGCATCGGCTGCCGCCTTCTGCCCCGCCGTAGCGCCTTGCTTCAGGCAGCCCGACAGTGCCCAGGTGCCGGCGGCCGAACCGGCGGCAACCAGTGCCTTGCCGGTGTCGGGGGGAAGAAATGCGGTTTTCTCATCGTCCCATACCGGCTTCTGGCCGCGATGGCAGGCGAGATGCACCACCGGGCTCCAGCCGCCCGACATGGCGACGAAGTCGCAGGCGATCGACTCATGCCCATGGCCGCGCGCCATCTCGATGCCGCTGATGGCCTTTGCCCCTTTCACGTCGGTGATGACCCCGCCCTTGATAACGGGAACACCACCCGCATCGACATCGCCTGCATCGGCCCGGCTGTCGATCACCGCGCGCACGTCGATGCCGCAAGCGATAAGGTCGCGCGCGGTGCGATAGCCGGAATCATTGCAGGCGAAGACGACACCGGAACGGCCCGGCGCCGCGCCATAGCGGTTGACGTAAGTGCGCACGGCGGCGGCCTGCATGACACCCGGCCGGTCGTTGCCGCCGAAAACCAGCGGACGCTCCTCGGCCCCTGTCGCCAGCACCGCGCGTCTGGCATGGATGCGCCAGAAGCGCTCGACCGGCTCGTTGTGGGTGGGATGCGCGACATGTTTCTGCACCCGCTCCAGGCAGCCGAAGACATTGTCGTCGTACCAGCCGAAGACGGTGGTGCGCGACATCAGCGTCACGTCCGGGTTGACGGCAAGCTCGGCGATCACGTCATCAGCCCATTCGAGGCCCGCCCTGCCGTCGATCTCCTCGTGCTCGGAAAGCAGCGAGCCGCCGAGGCGTGAGCTCTCATCGGCAATGATGACGCGGGCGCCGGCACGCGCTGCCGTCAGCGCCGCCATGAGGCCGGTGGGGCCTGATCCGATGACCAGCACATCGCAGTTGCTATAGACCTTTTCGTAGCGGTCCGGGTCAGGTATGCGACTGGCCGAACCGAGGCCGGCGGCGCGGCGGATCATCGGCTCGTAGAGCTTCTCCCAGAAGCTCTTCGGCCACATGAAGGTCTTGTAGTAAAAGCCGGCGACGAAGAACGATGAGGCCAGCGCGTTGATCGCGTTGATGTCGAAATTGAGCGACGGCCAGCGGTTCTGGCTGCGCGCGGTGAGGCCCTCGTAAAGCTCCTGCACGGTGGCGCGCACATTGGGTTCCTTGCGCCCGCCAACACCGATCTCCATCAAGGCGTTGGGCTCGGCCGAGCCCGCCGTGATGGCGCCACGCGGGCGGTGGTACTTGAAGCTGCGGCCCATGAGATGGGTGCCCGAGGCAATGAGGGCCGAAGCCAGCGTATCGCCGGCAAAACCCTCATGCCGCTTCCCGTCAAGGGTGAAGGCAAGCGGCGTGTCGCGGTCAATCAGGCCGCCCGAAGGGAGACGAAAGCCGCTCATATTTTCCCCCGCTTGGCATAATCGCGCGCCGTGGTGACGCCGAAGATCTCATGGCTCTGGGTGTCGCGGTCGACCACCAGCCAGGAGCGGCAGCCGCCGTCGTGGTGCCAGTATTCGTGCATGCGGCCCTTCACGTTGTCGCGGATATAGACATAGTCGAACCACTCATCCATCGAGGTCTCATCGAGGCTGGAGGGGCGTTTCCTGGAGGCATCGCCGAGATAGGTGAATTCCTCCACTGGGCGCTCACCGCAATAGGGGCATTTGATGCGCATGGGTCTTGGCTCCTAGTGCAGGTTGGGCTGGGCGCCCTGGCCTTTTTCGTCGAGCATCAGCCCGCGGCGGAAGCGGTCGAGCCGATAGGCCGAATTGAGCGTGTGGGCCTCGTTCTTGGCGATGGTCCAGGCAAAGCACCAACCCGAAGCCGGCGTTGCCTTGAAGCCGCCATAGCACCAGCCGCAATTGAGATAGAGTCCCTCGATATGGGTCGTGTCGATGATGGGCGAGCCGTCCATGGACATGTCCATGATGCCGCCCCACGAGCGCAGAACCTTCACTCGCGACAGCGCCGGGATCATGGAGACGCCGCCCTCGATCACATGCTCCATGGCCGGCAGGTTGCCGCGCCGGGCATAGGAGTTGTAGCCATCGATGTCGCCGCCGAATACGAGGCCGCCCTTGTCCGACTGCGACACGTAGAAATGCCCCGCCCCGAAGGTGACGACGCCGTCGATATAGGGTTTGAGCCCCTCCGACACGAAGGCCTGCAACACATGGCTCTCGATGGGAAGCTTGATCCCCGCCATAGCTGCAACTTCGGAGGAATTGCCGGCGGCGGCGAGCCCGAGCTTCTTGCAACGGATTGGCCCGCGCGTCGTCTCGACGCCCACCACCTTGCCCTCTTCGATGTTGATGCCGGTGACGGCGCAGTTCTGGATGATGTCGACGCCTCTCGAATTGGCGCCGCGCGCAAAACCCCAGGCGACGGCGTCGTGACGTACGGTGCCGCCGCGCCGTTGCAGCAGCCCGCCCTTGATGGGAAAGCGGGCGTTGTCGAAATCGAAGAACGGATACATCGCCCGCACGTCCTCGCGGTCGAGGAGTTCGGCATCGACGCCATCGATACGCATGGCGTTGCCGCGACGCGCGAAGGCATCGCGCTGCGGATCGGAATGGAAGAGGTTGAGGACGCCCCTCTGCGACACCATGGCGTTGAAGTTGAAGTCCTGCTCCAGGCCCTCCCACAGCTTCATCGACCATTCATAGAACGGGTTGTTCCCGGGCAGCATGTAGTTGGAACGGATGATGGTGGTGTTGCGCCCGATATTGCCCGAGCCGAGCCAACTCTTTTCCAGCACCGCCACGTTCTTCAGGCCGTGCTCCTTGGCGAGGTAATAGGCGGTTGCCAGGCCATGACCGCCGCCGCCGACGATGACGATGTCGTATTCCGGCTTCGGGTCGGGCTGGCGCCAGGCCGGCTGCCAGTGCTTGTGCCCGGAAAGGGCGTTGCGGGCGAGCGAAAAGATGGAATAGCGCATGAAGCCTCGCGTCCCGGCTGTGGCTTGAGGGGATTGCCTCGCATTTTGCAGCGATGAGATGTTAGGGCTAGCCTGAACGGGTCACTTCATTGCATATTTACGCCATGGAGACGCTTCCTGAGACGGTCGGCTTCCTGCTCATCCCCGGCTTTGCGCTGATGTCCTACGCCTCGGCAGTGGAACCCTTGCGCGCGGCCAACCTGTTTGCCGGCCGCGAGCTTTACCGCTGGGTGCATATCGCCCATGCCGCGCCGGTGGTCGAGGCCTCGTGTGGCGCGGCGGTGCCGTGCACGGCGAAGGTGGGTGATGCGCTCGACCTCGATCTCTTGCTGGTATGCGCCGGCGGCAATCCGGCCGCCTTCAACCAGCCTCGCACCTTCGCCTGGCTGCGGCGGCTGGCGCAGAAAGGCGTGGCGCTGGGCGGGGTGTCGGGCGGACCCTTCATCCTTGCCCGCGCCGGGGTGATGGTCGGCCATACCATGACCATCCACTGGGAGCACGCACCGGCGCTGGCCGAGAGCTTTCCGGACCTCCTCCTCACCCGCTCGCTCTATATCATCGACAGGAAGCGCCTCACCTGCGCCGGGGGCGTGGCGCCGCTCGACATGATGCATGCACTGATTGCCGAGCGCCACGGCAGCGCCCTCGCCACGCAGGTGTCGGACTGGTTCCTGCACACCGAAATCCGCCCCGCCGGCGGCCCGCAGCGCTCATCGCTGATCGAGCGCTACGGCGTGCACCGGCGCGAGCTGGTGGCGGCGCTGGAGCTGATGGAGACCAATATGAGCGAGCCGCTCGGCCGAGCGGCGGTGGCGCGGCGCGTGGGGCTTTCGCTGCGCCAGCTCGACCGGCTGTTTGCCAGCGAAATGGGGATGAGCTTCCTCGAACACTATCGCCGCATCCGCCTGGAGCGGGCGCGCGAACTGTTGCGCCATTCCACCTTGAGCGTGACCGAGATCGGCCTAGCCACCGGCTTTGCCAGCGCCAGCCATTTTGCCCGCAGCTACCGTGAAACCTTCGGGGTCACGCCGGGGAGCGAACGGCGCTGAGTTGCTATTGCGCCGCCGCGCCGGTGTCCTCGTGGTCGCCCCAGCGCCTGGCGACGTAGCCCTCGACGATGGCCTTGAACTGGCCGGAGAGGTTTTCGCCGCGCAAGACCTTGGCCTTCTTGCCGTCGATGAAGACGGGTGCTGCCGGGACTTCGCCGGTACCGGGCAGCGAGATGCCGATGTCGGCGTGCTTCGATTTGCCCGGGCCGTTGACGATGCAGCCCATCACCGCCAGCGACAGGTTCTCGAAGCCGGGATAGGCCTCGCGCCAGTCGGGCATGCGGTTCCTGACATAGGACTGGATGTCCTGCGCCAGCTCCTGGAACACGGTCGAGGTGGTGCGCCCGCACCCCGGGCAGGCGATCACCATGGGCGCGAACGAACGCAGGCCCATGGTCTGCAGAATTTCCTGCGCCACCAAGACCTCGCGGCTGCGGTCGCCGCCCGGATCGGGGGTGAGCGAAATGCGGATGGTATCGCCGATGCCCTCCTGCAACAGCACCGAAAGGCCGGCGGTGGAGGCAACGATCCCCTTCGAGCCCATGCCCGCCTCGGTAAGACCCAGATGCAGGGCGTATTCGCAACGCCGGGCCAATTCGCGATAGACGGCAATGAGATCCTGGACTTCAGAGACCTTGGCTGAGATGACGATCTGATCCGACCTGAGACCCAGTTCCTCGGCCCTTTTGGCCGAACCGATGCCCGATTGCACCATTGCCTCATGCATGACGAGGCGGGCATCGACCGGCTCTAGGCTGGCGGCATTTGCATCCATCAGCCGGGTCAGCAGCGCCTGGTCGAGCGAGCCCCAGTTGACGCCGATACGCACCGGTTTCTGGAAGCGCACCGCCGTCTCGATCATCATGGAGAAGTTGCGGTCCTGCTTGTCCTTGAAGCCGACATTGCCGGGGTTGATGCGGTATTTGGCCAGAGCCTCGCCGCAGGCCGGATGGTCGCGCAGCAGCGTGTGGCCGATATAGTGGAAGTCGCCCACCAGCGGCACATCGAGGCCCATGGCTTCGAGCGTTTCGCGGATATGGGGAACGGCGGCGGCGGCATCGGGCTTGTCGACGGTGACGCGCACGAGCTCCGAGCCCGCCCGCGCCAGGAGCGCCACCTGCGCGACGGTCGCATCGACATCGGCTGTGTCGGTGTTGGTCATCGACTGCACCACCACGGGGGCACCGCCACCAACCTGCACGTGCCCCACCATGACGCCATGCGAACGGCGCCGGCCGGCTACGGCTGAATAGGCCATCTTCGGATCACTCCTCGGTAAAGTCTCAATTGCGCCACCTAATGCCACGCTGAGCCGGTATCGCGCAAGCAATGCACAAAGCGCTTCTCCTATGGCATATTGACGACAGCACGGATCACCGGAGACGAAGCCCAATGCCCGCAACCGCCACCGCCGCTGAAGCGCGCGACGACATGATCCTCATCGAGCACCTGCCGTTTGAGACCGACGCCGGCATCGCCGCGCGCGGCCGCATCGGGCTCATCGTGCTCGCCTCCGACTACACCATCGAGCACGAATGGCGGCAGATTTTTGCCGCCGTGCCGGGGCTGGCACTGTATCAGAGCCGCATCCTCAACGACCCCAGGATCACGCCGGAAACGCTGCGCGCCATGGAACCGCGCATCACCGCCTCGACCGACGTCATCCTGCCCGGCGCCGAACTGGACGTGGTGGCCTATGGCTGCACTTCGGCCTCCATGGCAATCGGCGAGGAAAAGGTGTTCGAGAAGATCCGCGCCGCCCGGCCGGGGGTGAAATGCACCACGCCCATCACCGCCGCATTTGCGGCTTTCCGCGCCTTCAAGGCGAGGCGCATCGGGGTCCTCACACCTTACCGCGCCGACGTCAATCGCATCGTTGCCGACGATGTCCGCGCCCGCGGTTTCGAGGTTCCGGTGTTCGGCTCGTTCAACGAGGAGAACGACGGCATCGTCTCGGCCATCACGCCCGCCTCGATCAAGGCAGGCGTCCAGCGCGTCGTGGAGACGGCGCCGGTCGATGCGGTGTTCGTCTCCTGCACCTCGGTGCGACTGGCCGAGGCAGCCACTTCCATCGAGGCCGAGATAGGGCTGCCCGTCACCTCCTCCAATCACGCCATGGCCTGGCACGCCTTACGCCTTGCCGGCGTGGATGACGATCTTGCCCGCTTCGGCCGGCTGTTCTCGCTGGCGGCGGCATGATGAAGCCCGTTGCCACGGACTGGTACAAGGTCCGCCACATCGCCGACGGCATCAGCCACATCTACGAGCTTTATGTGGGCGAATGGCTGCGCTGCAATATCTGGCACGTGAGGGGACGCGACCGCGACTTTCTCGTCGATTCCGGCATGGGGATGCGGCCGCTCAAGGGCGATATCGCCGCGCTCGCCGAACGGCCGGTGACGGCCATTTCGAGCCACGCCCATTTCGACCATATCGGCGGGGCGCACGAATTCGGCGAACGGCTCGGGCACAGCGCGGAAGCCCATATCCATGCCGATCCGAGCTGGGCCAACACCGCCGCCAACCGCTACTGGATCCGCGCCGAGACCATCTCCGCCCTGCCGCATGAGGGCTATGACATCGAGACCTTCGAGATCACGCCGGCGCCGCTCACCGGCTATCTGGACGAGGGCGACGTGGTCGACCTTGGCGACCGCCATTTCCGCGTGCTGCACCTGCCCGGCCATTCGCCCGGCTCCATCGCGCTGCTGGAGGAGGAGACCGGCATCCTGTTTTCAGGCGATGTGGTCTATGACAGCGACCTGTTCGACACGGTCTATCACTCCGAGCCGGAGGTCTATGCCGAATCCCTCAGGCGCTTGCGGGAAATCCCTGTCAGCGTCGTGCACCCCGGTCACGGCCTCTCCTTCGGCCGCGACAGGTTGAAGCTTATCATCGATGAATATCTCGCCGGCGGCCGGCGCATCGGCAATCTTGAGGAGTGGCTGGCCCGGAATATGGGCTGAACAGTCGATCTGCGGCACCGCCGGCGCTACCAATCAGGCGATCGAGGCCCTATATCGTGGCGCAGAGCACCGTCATGGACACCCAGCCCCAAAAGACCGGCGATGCCGCCGCCAGCCCCGCCATCGCCCGCCTCATCGGCGTCTCGGTGACGCTCGCCGGCAATGCCGGGCCGGTCGAGATCCTCAAAGATATCGACCTCGCCATTGCCGCCGGCTCGACCAATGCCGTCGTCGGCCCTTCCGGTTCCGGCAAGACCACACTGCTGATGGTTCTCGCCGGCCTTGAACGGTCAACCAGCGGTCAGGTCATGGTCGACGGCTTCGACTATGCCGGTCTCAACGAGGACGCGCTTGCCCGGGTGCGGCGCGACAGCGTCGGCATCGTGTTCCAGTCGTTCCATCTGCTCACCACCATGACGGCACTGGAAAACGTCGCCATTCCGCTGGAGTTCAAGGGTGTGGCCGATGCGCGCGAACGCGCCCGCCGGCAGCTCGAACGCGTCGGCCTTGGACACCGGCTCGATCATTATCCCGGCGAATTGTCGGGCGGCGAGCAGCAGCGCGTCGCCATCGCCCGGGTGCTGGCGGCGGGCGTGCGCCTGATCCTTGCCGATGAGCCCACCGGCAATCTCGATCAGGAGACCGGCAGCGAGATCATGGATTTGTTGTTCGATCTCAACCGCGAGAGCGGTACGACCCTTTTGCTGGTCACCCACGATCCGAGGCTGGCCGGGCGCTGTGGCCGCGTCATCGCCATCCGCGATGGCCGCATCGCCGATGCCGGAGAGGGCGGACGTTGAGCCTCATCACGACCCGCCGCGACCTGGTGCTGGCGTTTCGCCTCGCCCGGCGCGAATTGCGCGGCGGCATCGCCGCCATGGGCATCTTTCTCTTCTGCCTCACCATGGGCGTTGCGGCGATGGCCGCCATCGGAGCGCTGTCGGCCGCCATCGAGCGCGGCATCGACGAACAGGGCCGGCCGCTGCTCGGCGGCGACATCGAATTCTCGCTCATGCACCGCGAGGCGAACGCGGCCGAAAACCGCTTCCTGCACGATGCCGGGCCGGTATCCGAGATCGCCAGCCTGCGCGCCATGGCGCGCAATGCCGACAATGGAACGCTGGTTGAGGTAAAGGCGGTCGATGATGCCTATCCGCTCTATGGCGCGGTGAGCCTCGGTCCGGCCATGCCCTTGCCCCGTGCCCTTGCCCGAAGCACCGACGGCACCTGGGGAGCGGTGGTCGAGCCCGGCCTCCTCAGCCGCCTCGGCCTCAAGCTCGGCGAGCGCTTCAACCTCGGCAACCTGACGCTCCAGCTTCGCGCCGTCATCGACCGCGAGCCTGATCGCGTCTCCGACGGCTTCATACTGGCGCCCAGAGTGATGATCGCCCGCCAGGCGCTCGATGAAACCGGCCTCGTGCAGCCGGGAAGCCTGGTGCGCTGGCGTTACCGCATCAAGATGGCGGGTGCCGCCACCGACAATCCACTAAAGGCCCTGCGGCGCAGCGCCAACAAGGAATTTCCCGATGCCGGCTGGCGCATCCGCGGGCGCAACAACGCCGCGCCCAACATCGACCGCTTCGTCAACCGGGTAGGCTTCTTCCTGTCGCTGGTGGCGCTCACCGCCCTCATCGTCGGCGGCGTCGGCATCGCCAATGCGGTGAAATCCTATCTGGAGGGCAAGCGCGCCAATATCGCCATCCTCAAATGCCTCGGCGCCTCGCGCGACCTGGTCTTCGTGGCCTCGCTGTTGCAGGTGCTGATGGTGGCCGCGATCGGCATCGCCCTCGGCCTGGTGATGGGTGCGGCGCTGCCGTTCGCCGCCGCCCGACTGCCGGCCGACCTGATGCCGGTGCCGATAAGCGCCGGCATCGCCTGGGGGCCCCTGGCAGTGGCGGGCCTGTTCGGCCTTCTCATCACCCTCGCCTTTGCCCTGTGGCCGCTGGCCAGGGCACGCGAGACACCGGCAGGGCTCTTGTTCCGCGGCTATGTGCCGGTGACGGCGCGCCTGCCCTGGCGCTTCCTTGCCGCCATTGCCGTCGCCGTGGCGCTGCTGTTTGGACTGGCACTCATCGAATTCACCCACCGTTGGGTCGTTGCCTGGTATGCCGGCGGGCTGATCGCCAGCTTTGCGTTGCTCGCCCTCATCGCCCGGCTGCTGATGAGCTTTGCCCGCAAGCACCTGCATCCCGCAAGCGCCCTCATCCGCTTTGCCGTCGCCAATCTCTACCGGCCGGGCGCGGCCACGCCCGCGGTGATGATCTCCATCGGCATCGCGCTCAGCCTGTTCGTCACCCTTGGCCTCATCGACCGCAACATCCGCGATGAACTGACCAACGCGGTGCCCAGGCACGCGCCTGCCTTCTTCTTCATCGATGTGGGCCAGGGCATCTTGCCCGCCTTCATGGCCGATGTGAAAGGGCGCCCCGGCGTGAACGAGGTCTCCTCGGCGCCGATGCTGCGCGGCCGCATCGTCCGCGTCGCCGACATACCGGTCGGAAAGATCCACCCCTCGGGCGATGCCGCCTGGGCCATCCGCGGCGACCGCGGCCTCACCTATGCGGCAAAGCTGCCCGAGGGCTCGAAGCTGGCGGCGGGCAAATGGTGGCCGGCCGACTATTCCGGCCCGCCGCTCGTTTCCATGGTCGACGAGATCGCCAACGGCCTCGGTCTCAAGGTCGGCGACACCATCACCGTCAACGTGCTGGGGCGCGAGATCACCGCCCGCCTCGCCAATATCCGCGGCGTCGACTGGCGCAGCCTGCAGATCAACTTCGTCCTCGTCTTTTCCCCCAATACGCTTAGTGGTGCGCCGCACTCCAACATCGTCACCGTCGCCATGGACCCATCCGGTGAAGCCGGCCTCATGCAGGCGATCGGCACCCGCTATCCCACCGTCACCGCCATCCGCGTCAAGGACGCGCTCGATGCCGTCAATGCCTTGATGAGCAAGTTGTTGGCCGGCCTTACGGCTGCCAACGCCCTGACGCTGCTCATCGGCGTTGCGGTGCTGGCCGGCGCGGTGGTGACGTCGCTAGCAGCGCGCCTGCGTGATGCGGTGATCCTCAAGACCTATGGCGCCACGCGCGGCCAACTCCTCGGCGCGCTGGCGATGGAATTCGCTATTCTGGCTCTGGTGACGGCCTCTTTCGCCATTCTCGCCGGTACGGCGGGGGCGTGGATGATCGTCACCTTCGTGCTGGAGATGCCGTGGAGCTTCGATGTCTCCACGGTTCTCCTCACCATCGCCATCGCGCTTGCCGCCACGGTCGCAACCGGCCTTGCCAGCAGCTGGTCGGTGCTCGCCGTGCGCCCGGCGCCGCTGCTCAGGATGGCGTGACGGGGCGGCGATCAGACCGCTTGGTCGATTATCCTTTGCACCAATGCCGGATCGAGCGCCGCGCGCAGTTGTTCCTCGTAGAAGCCGGCGAGGTCTTCGAGAGCGGCAGCACCGTCGCCCTCGAAGCTCGGCCCGTGCATCAGTGCCAGCCGTTTCGGGGCGAGCGCGGCGAGCTTGCGAACACATCCCGCGGTCGATGGGCCGAGGCTGGTGTAGCCGAACATCTTTTCCGCCGCGAGCGCCGGTTCGACGATGTCCCTATTGGTGACGGCCGTCCCGTTGCCGGTCTGGGTGAACAGGTCGCCGCAGAACAGCGTGCCGGTCGTCTCCTCAAAAATGACGCCCGCATCCCAGCCGTGCGGCACGTGGCCGGTGTCGATATGGCGGATGCGCCGCCCACCGATGTCGAGCACCTCGCCGTCGGCAAGCACGCGCGGCGGGCGGTCGGCCATGTCCTGCAGCGACACCATGCAGCCGATCTGGCCGTGCGCCACCTCGGCATGGGGGGAGGCGGCCAGCCATTGATTCATCGACCCGCACTCATCCGCCTCGTAGTGCCCAAATGAGATCCAGCGCAGGCGTTCGGCCGGCATGACCCGTTCGACCGCCTCGCGGATGCCGCCGAACATGTGGCGCAAACCGGTGTGGAACAACATCGGCTCCTCGGCATCGATGAGGAAGGCGTTGAAGGTGAAACCATCGGGCGGGGCGATTTCCGGCACGAACGCCGAGATGCGGAAAATGCGGTCGCCGATTTCATCGATCTTGATTGTCATTGGTGTCCTCTTCGGGTTGAGCCGTAGCGCTCTTTTCACTGCGTCTGCAGCGGGTGGTGATCCAGCTCAGGGCCAGATCGGTGACGAGTTGGGCGGCTGAATGCGCATCGTGGCCCATGCGCTTCAAGGCGGCGAGCATCGGCAGGTCGATGAGGGCGGCGATCAGGTCGACCACCTCCTTGTCCTTGCCGTCGGGGCCGAGCGACAGCCTCACCATGTGGCGGCGATGTGCTTCCTCGCCACCGACGAAATCGCTGAGCACCGGCGACAGCGCCTGCTCGCGGCGCACATGCTCCAGCACGGGAAAGCCCTCGAAAAAGGCGAAGTAGGCGCTTGCCAACGACGCCAATCGCCCAGCGGTCGACGTCGCGGCCGCGAAGACCTCGGGGCCAGGCAGCCGGTAGTGCTCCTGGGCATAGGCGCCGCAGGCGACGATGGCGTCCTCATAGGCGGAAAAATGATGATAGGCGGTGCCGATACTGACATCGGCGCGTTCGGCGATCTGCTGCATGGTGGTCGCCGCGACGCCCTGCTCGGTGTGGAGCTGAAACGTTGCCTCGACCAGCCGCTGGCGGGTCCGGGCGGCGGACTGGGCGCGCTTGCGCATGGTGTAGGGGCGGCGGCTCATGCAACCAATTCAATTGATTAATTATTCACTCAATTAAATTGATCCAACGCCGGTGTCAAGCCGTGCATGCTTCTGGTCGAGCGCTGTCTTCGCTGGGCGGCGGGCCGGCGGCATCGCTTGTCGCTATCGTTGCGCGCCCGCATATCCTTTGCCTTCGCCCCCCTTTCGCAGTAGCAAGGGCCGATGGTGGTGCTGAACAAGATCTACACCCGCACCGGCGATGACGGCTCGACGGCGCTGGGGACCGGCGACCGGGTGTCCAAGGCGCATCTGCGCATCCATGCCTATGGCACGGTGGACGAAGTGAACGCCCTCATCGGGGTTGCCCGCCAGCACACCCGCGCCTTGCTGTTCGCCGAACTGGACCAGCGTCTTGGCCTCATCCAGAACGACCTCTTCGACCTCGGCGCCGATCTGTGCTGCCCCGAGACCGGCAGCGATCCGGGCTATGAGCCCTTGCGCATCGTCGCCTCCCAGGTGGATCGGCTGGAAGCCGACATCGATGAACTCAACAGCGAGATCAAGCCCTTGCGCTCCTTCGTGTTGCCCGGCGGGCATGCGGCCGCCGCGGCGCTGCACGTGGCGCGCACCGTCGCCCGCCGCGCCGAGCGCCACATGGTGGAACTCGCCGCCGGGGCGGACGAACTCGTCTCGCCCCAAGCGCTCAAATACATCAACCGCCTGTCGGATTTCCTCTTCGTCGCCAGCCGCTGGGTCAACGCGCTCGACGGCCAGGGCGATGTCTTGTGGGAGCCCGGCAAGTCGCGGTAGACGTAGGGTCAGGGTGAAAAAGCGATGTTCCTGCCGCTGCATGACGACACGCCCCTGAAGGTCATCCGCTTCCAGGCGGTCACCGGCGCCATCGTCGCGCTCAACGTCGCGGTCTTCCTCTTTACCCATTATGCCGTAGGCGGCAACGGTGAGGTGGCAATCGACCTGGGCCTCGGCGCGACGCCGGCCGCCATCACCGACGCGGACTCCGTCGATGCGGCGCTACACATGGTTCCCTATTACGCCACCCTCATCACCTACATGTTCCTGCATGCCGGCTGGCTGCATTTGCTGTCGAACATGGCGTTCCTGTGGGTGTTCGCCGACAATGTGGAAGATGCTTTCGGCCATTGGGGCTTCCTCGGCTTCTACATCCTGTGCGGCGTTGCCGGTGGTCTTGCCCACAGCTATGCCCAGCCGGCCTCGCTGGCACCGCTCATCGGCGCTTCGGGTGCGGTGGCGGGCGTCCTCGGAGCCTACCTGCTGCTTTATCCCCATGCCCGCGTGTGGGTGCTCCTATTCATGCGCCTGCCGATACGCATTCCGGCCGCCTGGGCGTTGATCGGCTGGATCGGCTTCCAGGTCGTGGCGCTGTTTCTGGGCAACGGGCAAAGCCAGATAAACGTGGCCTGGTGGGCCCATATCGGCGGTTTTGCCACCGGCCTCGCGGTCACATGGCTGTTGCGCGACCGCCTGCGCACCCGTCTCACGACGTGACGGAGCGTCGCAACTGGAACTCGAATGCCGCTGGCAAGATTGACTTGCGCCCAACCTGTCCCTAGGTTCGCGCGCGATTTACGCGGGCCCGCCGGGTCGGCGGCGCTTCATCAATGAGAGAGAGTCCTCTGAAAATGAAGGTACTGGTCGCTGTCAAGCGGGTCGTCGACTACAACGTCAAGATCCGGGTGAAGGCGGATGGCATCGGGCGTCGAGCTCGCCAACGTCAAGATGTCCATGAACCCGTTCGACGAGATCGGGGTGGAAGAGGCCATCCGCCTCAAGGAGGCCGGCAAGGCCGAAGAGGTGATCGCCCTGTCCGTTGGCCCGCAGCAGGCCCAGGAGACCATCCGCACCGCGCTTGCCATGGGCGCCGACCGCGGCATCCTCATCAAGCACGATACGTATGTCGAGCCGCTCGGCATCGCCAAGCTGATGAAGGCGGTGATCGAGAACGAAAAGCCCGACCTCGTCATCCTCGGCAAGCAGGCGATCGACGACGACTGCAACCAGACCGGCCAGATGCTTTCCGCCCTGCTCGGCTGGGCGCAGGCGCACCTTTGCCTCCAAACTGGAGATCAAGGGCGACAAGGCCAAGGTCACCCGCGAGATCGACGGCGGCCTGCAGACCATCGAGGTGAAGATGCCGCTCGATCGTCACCACCGATCTGCGCCTCAACCAGCCGCGCTATGCCTCGCTGCCCAACATCATGAAGGCCAAGAAGAAGCCGCTGGACGAGACGACCCCGAGGCATCTCGGCGTCGATGTCGCGCCGCGCCTCAAGGTGCTCACCACCACCGAGCCGCCCAAGCGCCAGGCCGGCGTCAAGGTGTCATCCGTCGCCGAACTGGTCGACAAACTCAAAAACGAAGCGGGAGTGATCTGACCATGGCCGTTCTCCTCATCGCCGAACACGACAACGCTTCCCTGGCGGACGCCACCCACAAGGCCCTCACCGCCGCGCTGGAGATCGACAAGGACGTCGACGTGCTGGTCGCCGGCAAGGGCGCCGATGCCGCCGCCAAGGAGGCCGCCACGCTTTCCGGCGTCAGGCAAGGTGCTGCTCTGCGACAGCCCGCTGTTCGAGCGCCCGCTGGCCGAGCCCATGGCGGCGCTCGTGGTGTCGCTGGCCGGCAACTACAGCCATATCGTGGCGCCCGCCACCACCAACGGCAAGAACTATATGCCCGCGCATCGCCGCCCTGCTCGATGTCATGCAGATTTCCGAGATCATCGAGGTCAAGTCCCCCGATACCTTCGTGCGCCTCATCTATGCCGGCAACGCCGTGCAGACGGTGCAGTCGGGCGAGGCCAAGAAGGTGATCACCGTGCGCACCGCCGGCTTCCAGGCCGACCGGCGACGGCGGCTCGGCACCGGTCGAAAAGGTCGCTGCGCCCGCCGATCCGGGCCTTTCCAGCTATCAGGGCGAGAACCTGTCGAAGTCCGACCGGCCCGAGCTCACCTCGGCCCGCATCGTCATCTCCGGCGGCCGCGGCATGCAGATCGGGCGAGAACTTCCACATACTGGAAAAGGTGGCCGACAAGCTGTCGGCCGCCGTCGGCGCCTCGCGCGCCGCGGTCGATGCCGGCTTCGTGCCCAACGACTATCAGGTGGGCCAGACCGGCAAGGTGGTGGCGCCCGATCTCTATATCGCGGTGGGCATCTCCGGCGCCATCCAGCATCTGGCCGGCATGAAGGATTCCAAGGTCATCGTCGCCATCAACAAGGACGAGGAGGCGCCGATCTTCCAGGTGGCCGACTACGGCCTGGTCGGCCGACCTCTTCCAGGCGGTGCCGGAACTGGAGGCCGAACTGGTCAAGCGCGGCTAGAGCGTGTCCCTGGATTCACATGCGGCGCTCTGTCGCCATCGAGCGAGGCGAATTCCGGAAACCGGAATAGCAGTTACCGCACCTGCGAAAAGGCGCTTGCCGGATGCTCGCAGGCGCGGTAGGTTCGCCTGCTTGGACGATGGGTGATTGCTAAAATGACGATCCACAAAATCGGCGTGATCGGCGCCGGGCAGATGGGCAATGGTATCGCCCATGTGTTCGCGCTGGCCGGCTACGAGGTATACCTCAACGATTCTGACGCACGAGCGCATCGAGGAGGGGCTTGCCACCATCGACGGCAATCTGGCCCGCCAGGAACGCTCCGAGCGCATCAGCGCCGACGACCGCAAGGCCGCCATGGGGCGCATACATCCCGCCGACAAGTTCGAGCGATTTGGCCGATTGCGACCTGGTAATCGAATCGGCCATCGAGAAGGAAGAGGTCAAGCGCCAGATCTTCATCGATCTGTGCCCGGTGCTCAAGCCCGAGGCGATCATCGCCACCAACACCTCGTCCATATCGATCACGCGCCTGGCTGCCGTCACCGACCGGCCGGAACGCTTCATCGGCATTCATTTCATGAACCCGGTGCCGTTGATGGAGCTGGTGGAGCTGATCCGCGGCATCGCTACCGAAGACGAGACCTTTTCCGCCATCCGTGCGCTAATCGGCACGCTCGGCAAGTCGGTGGCCGTGGCGGAGGATTTCCCTGCCTTCATCGTCAACCGCATCCTGCTGCCGATGATCAACGAGGCGGTCTATACCCTGTATGAGGGCGTCGGCTCGGTCGAGGCGATCGACACCGCCATGAAGCTCGGCGCCCACCATCCCATGGGGCCGCTGGAACTGGCCGACTTCATCGGCCTCGATACCTGCCTGGCGATCATGCAGGTGCTCTATGAGGGCCTGGCCGATTCCAAGTACCGGCCCTGCCCGCTACTGGTGAAATATGTCGAGGCCGGCTGGCTCGGCCGCAAGACCAACCGCGGTTTCTACGATTATCGCGGCGAAGAACCCGTTCCCACCCGCTGATCTGGCCCTGCGCTCCTACGGCCGCCAGGCGGCAAGGGTCTCGCAAATGCGCCTGAGGACCGGCTTGAGCCGGGCGTATTTCCCGGCATCCGGGTGATAGCCGTTGCCCTCGGCCAGATAGGCATCACATCCAAGCTCCATCTGCACCGCGTGCACGCCGTCTGCCGGGCGCCCGAACGCCCGCGTGATATGGCCACCGACGAAGCGGCCGTTGACCACATGGGTATAGCCGCTTTGCGCCATGACGGCGCCCAGCCGGCGCTCGATCTCCGGATCGCAGGAGGTGGTGCGGGCGGTGCCGAGGTTGAGCACCGGCAAGACACCCTCGAACAGGCGCGGCACCCGCGAAGCGATGGAATGGCAGTCATAGAGCAGGGCAAAGCCGTGCCGCGCCCTGGTGCGCGCGATCTCGGCCGCGAGCCGGTCGTGATAGGGTTGCCAATAGGTGGCGCGCCGTTCGCCCACCTCCTCGGCGGAAACTTCGCCACCGTCGCCATAGATGGGCGTGCCGTCGAACATGATGGGCGGACACAGACCGGTGGTCGCCTGGCCGGGATAAAGGCTCTGGTCGTTGGGCGGGCGGTTGAGGTCGATGACGTAGCGGCTGTAGTTGGCCGCGATCATGGTGGCGCCGATCGCGCCGGCAAAGTCGTAGAGATCGTCGACGTACCAGTCAGTATCGGGCAGGCCGCGCGCTTGCGGGGTGAGGCGGCGGACGATGTCAGGGGGCAGAAGCGTCCCGGCATGCGGCACCGAAAGGATCAGCGGCCCGTCGGCGGCTTTCAGGGTGAAGATATCATCGGGCGTCTTCATGTGGCGGCAGCCTCCGTCAGGTGGCGATCGAGCAGGTCGAGCCGGTCATTGCCGAAATAGAGCTTTTGGCCCGTATCAATGGTGGGCACGCCGAAGACGCCACGGGCGATGGCCTCGGTGGTATTGGCGGCAAGGCGTGCCTTCAACTCGGGTGATTGCGCAGCGGTGGCGACGGCAGCGGCATCGAGCCCGCATTCGCTTCCCAGCCGACCCAAAAGGTCGAGGTCTGTGATATCGGCCTCCTCGCTCCAGTAGGCGCGAAAAAGGCGGCGCACGAAGGCATCGCCATGTCCTTCATCGATGGCATGAAGTGAGGCGCGCAAGGCGCGCGAATTGCGTAACGGGTAGTGCGGATGATAGTGGACGGGGAGGCCCTGCAGCCTTGCGTGGTCCTGCAGGTCCTCTTGGTACCAGGCGAGAAAGGCCTTGTTCTCCTCCAGCGGCCGGCGCCCGTCGATGGTCTCGATCAGGCCCGGCAGATGCAGCGGGCGCCAAGACAGTTCGGCGCCGTGCTTTTCCGCCAGGAGCCCGATGCGCTCGGCCGCCAGCCAGCACCACGGGCTGTGGATGTCGAACCAGAAGGTGAGATGTGGCGCCGCGCGCTCGACCTTGCCCTTGAGGAACCGCGAAAGCGAAATGAGGGCGCGCTCGTGCTCACCCTCCATCACCGTCCTGCCGCCCTGGCTCGCCCTGACCCTGAAGCGCTGGCGCTTGCCGTCGGTGGCAATCAGTTCGGCTTCGACATCGACGGGCTGGCCCGGATAGGCCGCCCCGACATGCTTGAGCTGGAAGTCGACCCCCACCGTACCGTCGCCGGGCTCCAACAGATCGTGGATGGCGTGATAGCAGGCCATCTCCAGATAGCCGATGGTGGCCGGCGACGAGACCACATGCACGCCGGTGTTGCCGATGGCCGAGGCGAGGTCGCAAGGCTGCGGCATCACCTGCCCTTTATAGCGGAGACCCAGATGCGCCGGTTTCATGCGCGCCGCTCCAGCCTGTCCGCCATGACGCCCTCGTCTCCTGCTTGCCTCACAGCGCGCACCAGCCGCCGTCGACCAGCAGGTGGACGCCGGTCACATAGGCGGCCGCCTCGGAGGCTAGGAACACGGCAGGGCCGACCATCTCGCGCGGATGGGCGATGCGGCGCAAGGGCGTGCGGGCGACGATGGCCTCGCGTTCGCGCTCCATGTGGGCGGTGGAGTTAGGGTTCATGGCATGGCTGGTGTAGCCGGGGTTTATGGCGTTGACGCGGATGCCGTCGGGGCCCCATTCGGCCGCCAGCGCCCTGACCAGGGCATCGATGCCGCCCTTGGCCGCGCAATAGGGTGACAAGTTCTCGAACGCCGCCACCGAGGCGTTGGAGGAGGTCATGACGATGGCCCCGCCCGATCCCTGCTGGCGGAACCGGGCGGCGGCCGCTTGGGCGGTGAGGAACGCCGTGCGCAGATTGCCGGCGATCACCTGGTCGAATTCATCGGGTGAAAAATCGGCCGCCGGCTGGGTGATGTCCATGCCGGCATTGGCGATGAGGATATCGAGGCGGCCGAACGCCTTCACCGCTTCGGCAACCAGTGTCCCGGCGCCCTCCCTGGTGGCGACATCGGCGGCGATGGCGATGGCCTTGCCGCCGGATGAACGGATGTCGGCGGCGGTCTCATCGGCCCCTGAAAGGTTGCGGGCGCACCCCGCGACCGCTGCGCCGGCTTCAGCGAAACCCAGCGCCAGCTCGCGCCCGATGCCGCGGCTGGAGCCCGTCACCGCCGCCACCTTGCCCGTCAGATCGAACAGCCCTGCCATCTCGTCCCTCCTCGCAGTTGCTCAACGGTGCAGGGTTCTAGCGCAGATGCCGGTCGTCGAGGAGTCCGGGAACCAGACGATCGAAGGCGCCCGCCGCGACAACGCCGGCCGCGGCGTCGATGTCGATGCCGAAGACGCGGTCCTCGGGTCTGGCCGCCACCTTTGCACGGACAATGGCGTGCGCCTCTTCCAGCGGGGCGGAGCTCTTGAGCGGGCGGCGGAAGTCGATGCCCTCCGCGGCCGCCAGCAGCTCGATGGCAATGATGGCGCGGGTGTTGGCGTTCATCTGGATGAGCCGCCAGGCCCCGTGGGTCGCCATCGACACATGGTCCTCCTGGTTGGCGGAGGTGGGCAGGCTGTCGATGCTGGAGGGCGTGGCGAGCTGCTTGTTCTCCGATGCCAGGGCGGCGGCCGTCACATGCGCCATCATGTAGCCGGAGTTGAGGCCCGGCTCGGCGGTGAGGAAGGCCGGCAGCGACGACATGGTGGTATCGGTGAGCTCGGCAATGCGCCGTTCCGCCAGCGCGCCTGTCTCGGCGATGGCGAGCGCGAGTGTGTCGGCGGCAAACGCCACCGGTTCGGCATGGAAGTTGCCGCCAGAGAGCACATCGCCGTCGTCGGGGAAGATGAGTGGATTGTCGGACACCGCATTGGCCTCGATGAGGAGTGTGCGGGCCGTGCAGGCGAGGATGTCGAGGCAGGCGCCCATGACCTGCGGCTGGCAGCGGAAGGAGTAGGGATCCTGCACCTTTTCATCGCCATGTACATGCGAGGCGCGGATGGCGCTGCCGGCCATGAGGCCGCGCAGGATCGCCGCCACGCGCGTCTGCCCGGGATGCGGACGCAGGGCATGGATGCGCGCATCGAAGGGCGTGTCGGAGCCCTTGAGTGCATCGGTCGATAGGGCGCCGGCCACCAGCGCGGCGGCAATGTTACGCCGCGCCTCGATGAGGCCGGAAAGGGCAAGGGCGGTGGAGACCTGGGTGCCGTTGAGCAGCGCAAGGCCCTCCTTGGGGCCCAGTCGCACCGGCTCGAGCCCGGCCTTCGCCAGGGCCTCGGCGCCGGAGAGGCGCTCGCCCGCATAAACGGCTTCGCCTTCGCCAATGAGGACGAGGCTCATATGGGCAAGCGGGGCGAGATCGCCCGATGCGCCGACCGAGCCCTGGCGCGGGATGACGGGCAGCACCTCCTTGGTCACCATGGCGATGAGCAGATCGAGGGTGGCGGGGCGTATGCCGGAATGGCCGGCGGCGAGCGAGGCGGCCTTGATCGTCATCAAAAGGCGCACCACGGGAGCAGGCAGCGGCTGGCCGGTGCCGGCGGCGTGCGAGCGCACCAGATTGACCTGCAGGCGTTCCAGATCGGCATCGCCGATGCGCTGGCTTGCCAGCTTGCCGAAGCCGGTGTTGACGCCGTAGATCGCCTCGCCCCCGGCGATGAGTTTCGCGATGGCCTCGGCGCCGCGCACCACGATCGCGCCTGCTTCGGGGGCAAGCGCCAGGTGGACGGGGCCGGCAAGGATGCCGGAGATGGCGCCGAGGTCGAGCGGCTTGCCGCCGATGGCGAGCGTGGGAGCGGGCATGGGGGTTTAGCCTTTGCGTTGGTTGAGGCGGTCGATAGTGGTGCGGAAGCGGGCGGCGATCTCGTCTTCGTCGCAGTGGCGGCGGTCGGAGACCACCACGTCGCCAGCCACCAGCACATGGCGCACGGCGGCGTTGCCGGCGGAAAAAATCCAGGCATCGAGGATTTCATCGCCCGTGCGCCCGTAGAGCGCCGCATGATCGGTGTCGAGCACGGCGATATCGCAGCGTCTGCCCGGCGCGATGGCGCCAACCGGCTGGTTCATCGCCTGCGCCCCGCCGGCCAGCACGCAATCGAGCAGGCGGCGGCCGTTGGAGCGGTGGGCACCGCCCGCCAGCACTGTGCGGGCACGGTAGAGCAGGCGCTGGGAATATTCGAGCTGGCGCAGGTCCTCGGCCGGCGAGACGCGAAATATGGCTGTCGGAGCCGATGGCGATAGCGCCGCCTTGCGCGAGATAGGCAACCGCCGGGAAGGTGCCGTCGCCGAGATTGGCCTCGGTGGTGGGGCACAAGCCGGCGATAACGCCCGAGGCGGCAAGCGCGGCGATCTCGCTGCCGGTCATGTGGGTGGCGTGGATGGCGCACCAGCGCTTCGACACGGGAAAGTTTTCGATGAGGTACTGCACCGGGCGGCGGCCCGACCAGGCAACGCAGTCCTCCACTTCCTTGGTCTGTTCGGCCACGTGGATGTGGACGGGAGCGTCCTCCACCATCTCATCGAGGCCCTGAAGCACTTCGGTGAGAAGCTCCTTCGTCACGGCGCGCAGCGAATGCGGCGACATGCCGACCCGTTCGACCGGACGGCCTTCGCCGGCCTTTGCCAGCGCCGAGATGATGCGCAAAAAGGTGTCCGCGCCGTTGATGAAACGGCGCTGGCCGTCGCCCGGCCTCTGGCCGCCGAAGCCGCCATTGGCATAGAGCGTGGGCAGCATGGTGATGGCGATGCCAGCCCGGCGCGCGGCATGGACGCAGCGCAGCGACATCTCGCCCGGTTCGTAATAGGCCATGCCGTCGCGCTGATGGTGCAGGTACTGGAACTCGCCGATGACGGTGGAGCCCGATTTCAACGTCTCGACATAAAGCTGGGCGGCGACTGCCTCGAGGTCCTCCGGCTCCATAACGCGGGCAAAGCCGTACATGGTCTCGCGCCAGGTCCAGAACGAATCGCTGCCCGGGCCGGAGCGCTCGGCAAGGCCGATCATGGCGCGCTGATGGGCATGGGAATGCACGTTGGGCACCGCCGGGATAGCAGCACCGGAGATGCACGCTTCGGCCGCCACGCTGCTGCGCGGTGTGACTGAGGTGATGGTGCCCGCCTCGTCGGTCTCGACCAGCACATCGCTGGCCCAGCCGTCAGGCAGGAGGGCGTTTTCGAATTTGATTTTGTGTATGGACATGGGCTCCGCCAACCTGTATAGACAACCTTGTACAAGCAAACCCTCGAGGCCGTCAATGGGTTCCTCAACGCTCCTCAAAGGCGCCACGCTCGCCACCATGACCGCATCCGGTCCCTATGGCCGCATTGAAGACGGCGCGGTGCTGATCGAAAACGGCAACATCACCTGGGCCGGCCCGGGAACTGGGGCCCCGCGGGCTGATGAGGTCGTTTCCGTCGAGGGCGTCCTCACCCCCGGCCTCATCGATTGCCACACCCATCTGGTCTATGCCGGCAACCGCGCCGACGAGTTCGAAAAGCGCCTCAACGGGGTAAGCTATGCCGAGATCTCCAAGGCGGGCGGCGGCATTCTCTCCACCGTACGCTCCACCCGCTCGGCCAGCGAGGCCGAACTGGTCGAACAGTCGCTGCCGCGTCTCGACTGCCTTTTGGCCGAAGGCGTGACCACGGTCGAGATCAAGTCGGGCTACGGGCTCGATGTAGCCACCGAATTGAAGATGCTGCGCGCAGCGCGGGCACTGGGTGAAGCCCGGCCGGTGTCGGTGCTGACGAGCTTTCTCGGCGCCCATGCCTTTCCGCCCGAGTTCAAGGACGATCATGCCGGCTACGTCCGCCTCGTCTGCGAGGAGATGTTGCCCGCCGTCGCTGCCGAAGGCCTTGCCGACGCGGTCGACGGATTCTGCGAAGGCATAGCGTTTTCCGTCGCCGAGGCGGAGCAGGTGTTCGAGGCGGCCGCCGCCGCGGGCCTTCCCATAAAGCTGCATGCCGAACAGCTCTCCAATCTCGGCGGAGCCGCCATGGCCGCGCGCCATGGGGCGATCTCGGTCGACCACATCGAGTATCTTGACGAGCCGGGCGTCGAAGCCATCGCCGCCTCGGGCACGGTGGCGACGCTCCTGCCGGGTGCCTTCTACTATCTCAAGGAAACGCGGGTGCCGCCGGTGGCGTTGCTGCGCCGGCACGGCGTGCCCATCGCGGTGGCGACCGATCTCAACCCGGGCTCCTCGCCGGTGCATTCGCTTCTCACCACCATGAACATGGCCGCCGTGCTCTTCGGCCTCACCCCGGCCGAGGCGCTGGCTGGTGCGACCGTCAACGCCGCCCGCGCGCTCGGCCTGTCCGACCGGGGCCGCATCGCCCCCGGGCTCAGGGCCGACCTTGCCCTGTGGGACGTGGCGGAGCCGGGCGAGCTTGTCTATGCCCTGGGGCGCAATCCGGTGAAAGCGGTCTGGGTCGGCGGCGAGTGTGTGAGGGGCATGCCATGAACGATACCGCCGCCATCTCCGATCCCGGTCCGCTCTATCGCCAGGTCAAGGACCATATCCTCTCCCGCATCAAGACCGGGGAATGGGTGCCGGGCACCCGCGTGCCGTCGGAAAACGAGATCGTGGAGAGCTTTCAGGTGAGCCGCATGACCGCCAACCGGGCGCTCAACGAGCTGACCCAGGAAGGCTGGCTCTCGCGCATCGCAGGCGTCGGTACCTTCGTCAGGGAGCCGCCGCAGCGTGGCAGCCTCATCGAGGTGCGCGACATTGCCGAGGAGATCCGCGAGCGCGGCCATACCCACACGGCCGCCATCGAATCCTGCGGGCGCAAGGTGGCAAGCCCCGCCATGGGCGCCGAGTTCGAGCTGCCGGGCGAGCCGGAGCTCTTCCACGTGGTGATGGTGCATGCCGAAAACGGCGCGCCGATCCAGATCGAGGACCGCTGGGTGAACCCGGATGTGGCGCCCGACTTCCTCGATCAGGATTTTTCACGGCTCACGCCCGCCTCTTACCTCATCGGTAATTTTCCCGTCGACGAGATCGAGCACACCGTCGAGGCGGTGATGCCGACACCCGGCCAGCAGGCCCTGCTCGACATCGAGGCGGGCGAGCCGTGCCTGGCGCTGGCCCGCCGCACCTGGGCCGCCGGCCGGGTGGTGACGGTCGCCACATTCACCTATCCCGCCAGCCGTTTTGCTCTCTATACCCGTCTGAAAAGGTAACAGGCCATGACCGCCCATTCGCGTATCGACAACACCCGTCACATCACCGCGCCCACCGGGCCTGAGATCACCGCCAGGTCGTGGCTGACCGAAGCGCCCATGCGCATGCTGATGAACAACCTCGATCCGGCCGTCGCCGAGAGGCCGGAGGAACTGGTGGTCTATGGCGGCATCGGCCGGGCGGCGCGCGACTGGCAGTCCTTCGACAAGATCGTCACCAGTCTGCGCTCGCTCGAGGACGACGAGACGCTGCTCATCCAGTCGGGCAAGCCGGTGGGCATCTTCCGCACGCACGCGGATGCCCCACGCGTGCTCATCGCCAATTCCAACATCGTGCCCCACTGGGCAACGCTCGACCACTTCAACGCCCTCGATAAGAAGGGGCTGATGATGTACGGGCAGATGACCGCCGGCTCGTGGATCTATATCGGCAGCCAGGGCATCGTGCAGGGCACCTACGAGACGTTTGCCGAGATGGGGCGCCAGCATTTCGGCGGCACCCTCAAGGGCAAGTGGATCCTCACCGCCGGCCTCGGCGGCATGGGCGGGGCGCAGCCGCTCGCCGCCACCATGGCCGGTGCCTCGATGATCGCCATCGAGTGCCAGCCCTCGCGCATCGAGATGCGCCTCAAGACCGGCTATCTCGACCGCCAAGCGAAAGACTTCGATGAGGCGCTTGCCATGGTCGAGGCGGCGCGCACCGAGGGCAAGGCCATCTCGGTGGGCGTCGTCGGTAACGCCGCCGAAATCCTGCCCGAGATGGTCGAGCGCGGAATCCGTCCCGATGCCCTCACCGACCAGACCTCGGCGCATGATCCCATCAACGGCTATCTGCCCGCCGGCTGGACGCTGGAGGAGTGGTTTGCAAAGCGCGAGAGCGATCCCAAGGCGGTGGAAAAGGCCGCTCGCGCTTCCATGCGCGTTCACGTCGAGGCCATGGTGAAGCTCGCCGAGGCCGGCGTGCCCACCTTCGATTACGGCAACAACATCCGCCAGGTGGCGCTGGAGGAAGGTTTTCAGAACGCCTTCGCCTTTCCCGGCTTCGTTCCCGCCTATATCCGCCCGCTGTTCTGCCGCGGCGTGGGGCCGTTCCGCTGGGCGGCGCTGTCGGGCGACCCGGAAGACATCTACCGCACCGACGAGAAGGCGAAGGAACTCATCCCCGACGACAAGCACCTGCACAACTGGCTCGACATGGCAAGAAAGCGTATCCACTTCCAGGGACTGCCGGCGCGCATCTGCTGGGTGGGACTGGGCGAGCGCGACCGGCTGGGCGTTGCCTTCAACGACATGGTGCGTTCAGGCGAGCTCAAGGCGCCCGTCGTCATCGGCCGCGACCATCTCGATTCCGGCTCGGTCGCCAGCCCCAACCGCGAGACCGAGGCGATGCTGGACGGGTCCGATGCGGTCTCCGACTGGCCGCTGCTCAATGCCCTTCTCAATACCGCATCGGGGGCCACCTGGGTGTCGATCCATCACGGCGGCGGCGTCGGCATCGGCTATTCGCAGCACGCCGGTATGGTGATCGTGTGCGACGGATCGGAGGCCGCCGGACGCCGGCTGTCGCGCGTGTTGTGGAACGATCCCGCCACCGGCGTCATGCGCCATGCCGATGCCGGCTACGACATTGCTATTGAGTGCGCCCGCGAACACCAACTAAAGTTGCCGGGAATTCTGGGAAACTGAGTGCCTGAAACAACCAACCAAGGGAGACGTAAAATGAACAAGCGTACTTTACTCGGCCTCGTGGCCGCCTGCGGACTGGGCTTCGGCCTGGCCGGGGCCGCACATGCCGACCAGCTTGCCGACATCAAGGCCAAGGGCAAGATCGTCGCTGCCACCGAGATGCACTTCGCCCCCTTCGATATGCTGGTCGACGGCAAGTATGAGGGCATCTGCCACGACCTCTTCACCGAGGTGGCCAAGGAGCTGGGCGTGAAGGTAGAATTCCTCGACCTGCCGTGGTCGAGCGTGCTGCCCGGTCTCGAGGCGGGCAAGTTCGATTTCGTCAACGCGCCGGTGACCATCACCGCCGAACGCATGGCGCGCTACAGCTTCACCCTGCCCATGGGCAACGCCACCGTGGCGCTCCTGAAGCGGGCTGGCGATGACTCGATTAACAAGCCCGGAGATATCGCCGGCAAGGCGGCCGGCTCGCAGAAAGGCTCGGCCCAGCTCGCGCAGCTCAAGGACTATGCCGCCAGCCTGTCCAAGCCGGTCGATGTGCGCGAATACGTCAACGTGGACGAGGCCATGGCCGACCTCGCCGCCGGACGCGTCGACGCCGTCGCCAACTCGCTGCCGCTCATGGGTTATGCCGCGGTGAAGCGCCCCGATACCTTCGCGCTGGTGATGCCGCCCTTCGGCAAGCCGACATACTTCGCCTGGGTCGCACGCAAGGGCGATGACTCCAAGGCCCTGATCGAGGCCATCAACGCCGCTCTCATCAAGATGCATGAAGATGGCCGCCTCGATGCCATCAACAAGAAGTGGCTCGGCGCAACGCCCGACCTGCCCACCACGATGCCGATGGTGAACTGAGACGCATCTCTGTCAGCCGGCCCGGCAAGCACTCGCCGGGCCGGTAGCGACGACGCTGAAGGCGGGCGGCGAACATGCACTTTTCGTTTCACGTCATCTTCCACAACCTGCCCTATCTGATCGCCGCCGCCAAATGGACCATCGCCATCTCGGTCATCGGCATGGTGATCGGGCTGGTGCTGGGGGTATTGGTGTGCGTGGCGCGGATCTCCGGCAACGCCTGGCTCAGGCGCACGGCAGGGCTCTATATCAGCTTCTTCCGCGGTGTGCCGCTGCTGGTGCAGCTTTTGATGTTCTACTACATGCTGCCCTATGTCGGCCTTAACCTGCCGGCCACGGTGGCGGCTTGCGGCTCCATGGGCATGTGCTCGGCCGCCTATGTGGCGGAAATCCTGCGCGGCTCGCTGCAGGCCATCCCGCGCGGCCAGGCCGAAGCCGCCGAGGCGCTGGGTATTGCGCCCCTTGCCCTGTGGTGGCGCATCCTCATCCCCCAGGCCCTGCGCATCGGCCTGCCGTCGCTGGTCAACGAGCTGATCCTGCTGGTGAAGGTCTCATCGCTCGCCTCCGTCGTCGGCATCGGCGAGCTCACCCGCGTGGCCCAAAACATAACGGGCGAGACCTTTCGTCCGCTGGAAATCTATCTCACCGCCGCCGTCATCTATCTCGTCATCAACGCCGTGCTGGCGCTGGCCGGCCGCGCCGGCGAGCGGCGGCTGGGGATCGGGTGAGGAGGCGGGCGCATGGAACTCGACCTCTTCGTCCGCTACGGCCCTGCACTCCTGCACGGCTTTGGCGTCACCGTGTTGTGCTGGATCGCCGGCTCCATCGGCGGCCTCGTCCTCGGATTTGCCATTGCCTGCCTTTATCACTGGAGCGGCAAATGGGTTCGCCGTGCCTTGCAGGTCTATATCGACGCGGTGCGCGGCAGCCCGTTCATGATCCAGCTCTTCATCCTCTATTACGGCGGACCCTATTTCGGTCTCACCCTCGATCCCGTCCCGGCCGGCATCATCGGCTTCATCGTCTACGGCAGCCCCTACTTCGCCGAGATCTTCCGTTCCGGCTTCCAGTCATTCCCCAAGGGCCAGCTCGAAGCCGCGCGCTCGGTGGGCATCGATGAATGGTCCATCACCCGGCGCATCGTGCTGCCGCAGATGCTGATCTCCATCACTGCCCCGCTCACCAATTTCATCATCATCCTCACCAAGGAAACCGCGATCCTGTCGGTGGTAACGGTGCCGGAGCTTCTGTCCGAGACCCAGACCATGGCGGCGGAGACGTTTACTTACGTCGAGCCGTTCCTGGCGCTGTCGCTGTTCTACTGGTTCATGGTCGAATTCACATCGTGGCTCGGCAAGCGGGTGGAAGCGCGGGTGACGCGCCACCTGCAGCGGGCCTGAGGGGGCAAGGATGGCAAAACCCGCAAAGCAAAAGTCCGGTGACGCAATCATCACCATCTCAGGCTTGAGCAAGCGCTATGGCGACTTCCAGGCACTCACCGACATCACCATGGAGGTGCACCGCTCGGAGGTAGTGTGCGTGATCGGTCCTTCGGGCTCGGGCAAGAGCACGCTCTTGCGCTGCCTCAACTTCCTCGAGGTCTACGATCCCGGCGAGGTGCGCATGGACGGCGAGCTCATCGGCTGGGAGGACGGCAGCGCAAATTCCCGCAAGGCCCTTTCAGGAGCGCGGCTGCGCGATCAGCGCAAGAACATCGGCATGGTGTTCCAGCAGTTCAACCTGTGGCCGCACTTTTCCGCGTTGCAGAATGTCGCCGAGGCGCTAATCCAGGTGAAAAAGCTCAGCGTGAAGGAGGCGCACGCCCAGGCCAGGGCGGCACTGGAAAAGGTCAATCTGGGCGACCGCACCGACAGCTACCCTTCGGGCTTATCCGGCGGCCAGCAGCAGCGCGTTGCGATCGCCCGCGCCATCGCCATGGAGCCACGCCTAATGCTCTTCGACGAGCCCACCTCGGCGCTCGATCCCGAACTCGTCGGCGAGGTGCTCAACGTGATGAAGGAGCTGGCGGGCGAAGGCATGACCATGGTGGTGGTCACCCACGAGATGGGCTTTGCCGCCCATGTGGCCGACCGTGTCGCCTTCCTCGACAACGGCCGGCTGGTGTGCTGCGTGCCGCCCAAGGAGATTTTTGCCCGCGAGCCGGCTGATGAGCGCGTGCGCGCCTTCCTGCAGACCTACCGCGAGCGCAACGTGGTGTAAGACTCAATTCTCGCCGGCCGCGGCGGGGGTAGTGAGCGTGGCGAGCAACCCCTTCAGCCGGCGGGCATCGGCGATGCTCAGGCGCGATCCGACCAGTTCGGCCACCGCTGAAGTGAACGCCTTGCCCATGGCGCTGCGCAGCGCCTTGCCCTCGGGCCTCAAGACGACGTGGTTGGCGCGCCTGTCGTCCGGACACGTCACCCGCTCGATGAGGCCTTCTGCCTGCATGCGGTCGAGCTGGCGCGACAGGTTGTACTGGCTGATCGCGGTGCGGCTCTCGATCTCCATCTGGGTCAGCCGCCCGTGCGCGGCCGCGTCCAGCTCCACCAGCACGTCGAGCCATCTAAGAGGCGGAAAGCCCTTTGCCCGCAACGCCGTCTCGATGGCGTTGGACAGGCGAAAGCCGGTGCGCAGGAGAGCACCCAGCGAACCGGAGCGCGGGCAACCGGGCGTACGGGGATCGTACTGGCTTTCAGTTTTCACCATTCCGTGATCGCCTCGAGGCGTCTCTTGCAAAGTCCCGCCGTGTCATAATATATGCAATCGCATACAAAACCCAAGAGCGGCGACCCATCGCCTCGACCTACAGGATACATCCCATGAAGCTCTATTACAGCCCCGGCGCCTGCTCCCTTTCGCCCCACATCGTCCTCAGGGAAACCGGCACTCCGTTCGAGATCGAGCGCGTGAACACCGGGATCAAGAAGACCCATTCCGGCGCCGACTATCTGAAGATCAACCCCAAGGGCTATGTCCCGGCGCTGGAGCTGGACAACGGCGAGGTGCTCACCGAAGGCCCGGCCATCGTGCAGTATATCGCCGACAGCGCCGGCGCCACTGCCCTGTTGCCCAAGGCCGGCACCTGGGAGCGCTACCGGGTAATGGAATGGTTGAACTTCATCACCAGCGAGCTGCACAAGAGCTACAGCCCCTTGTTCAACAAAGAGGTGCCGGAGGCCTACCAGACCATGGTCAAGGAAAGGCTCGCCCAACGCTTCGACTGGCTCGAGGAGCATTTCAAGGCGAGCGACTACCTGATGGGCAAGGCCTTCGGCGTCGCCGATGCCTATCTGTTCACCGTGCTCAGGTGGAGCCAGTATGTCGGCATCGACATGGGCAAGTGGCCGGCGATCTCGGCCTTTCTCGCGCGTGTCGACAAGCGTCCCAGCGTGCAGGCCGCCCTCAAGGCAGAAGGCCTGGTGAAATAGCAGAGCCTCATTCCATGTGCGTCGCCCCGGGACGTGATCCCGGGGTCCATGCCACAGGCCTCGCCACATGCTGCAAGGCCGGTGGAATAGATGCCGGCATCGACTGCCGGCATGACGAGAGGCTGAAGCTTTAGTGGCTCTCGCGCGGGATGGGGGCACCGCTCTTGCCGACAAGGAAGTCGAAGTCACAGCCAGTGTCGGCCTGCATGACATGCTCGTCGAACAAGCGAGCATAGCCACGCTTGGGTGTCGCGGGCTTGACCCAGGCCGCACGGCGCTTTTCCAGTTCGGCATCGCTTACGTTGAGGTGCAGCTTGCGCTTCTTGACGTCGAGCTCGATGATGTCGCCGTTCTGGACCAGCGCCAGTGGCCCTCCCACCGCGGCCTCGGGTGCCGTGTGCAGCACCACGGTGCCGTAGGCTGTGCCCGACATGCGCGCATCGGAGATGCGCACCATGTCGGTAATGCCCTTCTTGATCACCTTGGCCGGCAGCGCCATGTTGCCGACCTCGGAAAAGCCCGGATAGCCCTTGGGCCCGCAGTTCTTCAGCACCATGATGCAGGTTTCGTCGATGTCGAGCTTGGGATCGTCGATGCGCGCCTTGTAGTCGTCGATATCCTCGAACACCACCGCCCGGCCCTTGTGGCGCATGAGCTTGGGTGAAGCCGCGGACGGCTTCAGCACCGCCCCATCGGGCGCGAGGTTGCCGTGCAAGACGACGATGCCGCCTTCGGCCTTGAACGGCTTCTTGAAGGCATGGACGACATCGCGGTTGTAGCAGGGAACGTCGGCCACGTTCTCGCCTTGCGTCTTGCCGTTGGCGGTCATGGCATCGCCGTGCAGCAGGCCGTTCTCCAGCAACTCGCGCATCACCACCGGCAGGCCGCCGGCATAGTAGAAATCCTCCATCAGATATTTGCCCGACGGCATGATGTTGACGAGGCAGGGCACCTCGCGGCCGAGCCGGTCCCAGTCGTCCAGCTCCATCTTCACCCCCATGCGCCCGGCGATGGCGAGGAGATGCACCACCGCGTTGGTCGAGCCGCCGATGGCGCCGTTGACACGGATGGCGTTCTCGAAGGCCTTGCGCGTCAGGATCTTCGACATCTTCAGGTTGGATTTCACCATCTCCACGATGCGCCGGCCGGCCATGTGGGCAAGCACGTTGCGGCGTGAATCCGCTGCCGGGATGGCGGCGTTGGTCGGCAGGCCGAGCCCGAGCGATTCCACCATCGAAGCCATGGTGGAAGCCGTGCCCATGGTCATGCAGTGGCCCACCGAGCGCGACATGCAGGCTTCCGCCTCAGTCATCTGCTCAAGCGTCATGTCGCCCGCCTTCCAGCGCTCGACGAACTTCCACACATGGGTGCCAGAGCCGATCGTTTCGCTACCGAATTGACCGTTCAGCATGGGGCCGCCGGACAGCCCGATGGTGGGCAGATCGCACGAGGCCGCCCCCATGACGAGCGACGGCGTGGTCTTGTCGCAGCCCATCAGCAGCACCACGCCGTCAATGGGGTTGGCGCGGATCGATTCCTCCACGTCCATGGAAACGAGGTTGCGGAACATCATGGTGGTGGGGCGCATCAGCGTCTCGCCCAACGACATCACCGGAAACTCCAGCGGAAAGCCGCCGGCCTCGTAGACGCCGCGCTTGACCCGTTCGGCAAGGATGCGGAAATGAGCGTTGCAGGGGGTGAGTTCGGACCAGGTGTTGCAGATGCCGATCACCGGGCGGCCGTCGAACAGGTGATGCGGCAGGCCCTGGTTCTTCATCCATGAGCGGTGATGGAAGCCGTCCATGCCCGACTTGCCAAACCATTCGCGCGACCGCCGCGCCGGTGTCTTCGCCCCAGCCCTGCCCCGGAACACCGTCTTCTTTGCCATCCCGCTCACCTTTTCGCTGAAACATTGCCTGTGCTGTCCCTTATAGCGCAATTTCCCGGTCTGCCAGCGTGCAACATTGCCTATGACGGCTGTCTGTGCCTAAGAATTGAGGAGCAGCAACGCGTGGAGGAGTTTCGACATGGCAGGACGTCTGGCGGGAAAGACAGCATTCATCACGGCGGCAGGCGCCGGAATTGGCAGGGCGGCCGCCATCGCCATGGCCAGAGAAGGCGCAATCGTCTATGCCACCGACGTCGACAGGGAGAGTCTCAACTCACTCAGGGAAGAGCCCGGCCGGCTGCGGACTTTGGTGCTCGACGCGCTTAAGCCGCGCGCGCTGGAGCGCGCCGTCCCCAAGGTGGGCGCCCCCGACATCCTGTTCAACTGCACCGGCTACGTGCATCACGGCACCATTCTCGACTGCGACGACAAGACCTGGGATTTCTCCTTCGATCTCAACGTCAAGGCCCACTACCACGTGATCAGGGCGTTCCTGCCCGGCATGATCGAGGCGGGCGGCGGCTCGATCGTCAACATGGCTTCGGTGGTGTCCTCTCTCAAAGGCGCTCCCAATCGCTTTGTTTACGGTGCCACCAAGGCCGCCGTCATCGGCATGACCAAGGCCATCGCCTCCGACTTCGTGGGCAAGAACATCCGCTGCAACGCGGTTTGCCCGGGCACCGTCGATTCTCCCTCCCTGCGCCAGCGCATCGAGACCCTGGGTGAGGCCTCGGGCGGCTATGAAGCGGCCCGAGCGGCCTTCATGTCGCGCCAACCCTCGGGGCGCTTCGGCACGCCGGAAGAAATCGCCAATCTGGTGGTCTTCCTCGCCAGCGACGAGGCGAGCTTCATCACCGGCCAGGCCTTTGTGGTCGACGGCGGCTGGACCACCTGACGCTTGGCGCAGGTTGCGCAGCCGGCCGTTGCGGTGCTGCAATTGTTTTGCAGTGCAAATGACTTGTTGGCAAAGCCCGCCGCGCGAAATATGCTGTTGCTTGCGGGTGAGGTACTCCAACTGGGAGGCGGGTATTGAGGGTTGCAAACGGCGCCGCTGACGGCGCGACCGGCAATCGTGCCAAGACGGCTGTCGCAGTCGAGGCGGTTGGCGTCACAAAGGTGTTCGGTCACGGCGAGGATCGCGTGGTCGCCCTCGACAACGTGAGCATCGCCATCCGCGAAAACGAGTTTTTCACCCTGCTCGGACCATCGGGCTGCGGCAAGACTACGCTTTTGCGCCTGATCGCCGGCTTCGATCACCCCACCGACGGCCGCATTCTCCTGCACGGCAACGACATCTCGGCCCTGCCGCCGTTCAAGCGGCCGGTCAACACGGTGTTCCAGAGCTACGCGCTGTTCCCTCACATGACGGTCGCCGGCAACATCGCTTTTGGCCTGGAAATGCTGGGCAAGCCGCGCGCCGAAATCGACGCTCGGGTGGACGAGATGCTGCGCCTGGTGCGCATGGGCGAGTTGAAGAATCGTGAGACCAGCCAGATCTCCGGCGGCCAGCAGCAGCGCGTGGCGCTGGCGCGCGCTCTCGCCCCGGCACCTGAAGTGCTGTTGCTGGACGAGCCGCTGTCGGCGCTCGATCTCAAGCTCAGGAAGGAGATGCAGATCGAACTGAAGCGCCTGCAGCACCAGACCGGCATCACCTTCATCTTCGTCACCCACGACCAGGAAGAGGCCCTCACCATGTCGGACCGCGTCGCGGTCATGAACGCCGGTCGGGTCTTGCAGGTGGGTGCCCCGCGCGACATCTACGACCGGCCGGCTGAGCGCTTCGTGGCTAACTTCATCGGCGACACCAACTTCCTGCAGGCCGAACTGCTGGCGCCCGCCAAAGGCGGGCCGCGGGTGAAGCTGCCGTCCGGCAAGACGGTCGGCACCAGCCTGCCCGAGGGCATCGACGCTGCGCGCGGCGAAACGGTCTCCATTGTGGTGCGCCCCGAGCACGCCGAGGTGCTGGCCAAGCCTGCTGCGGGCCTCTTGTCGGGCAGCCTCGACAACATCGTCTATTTCGGCACCGACACCCACTATCACGTCGCTCTCGACACCGGCGGCACCTTCATCGTGCGCATGCAGAACCTGCGCGGCAGCGAAAGCGGCTTCGAGGTCGGCGACAAGGTCGGCATCGCCTTCAAGCCCGACGCCGTGCAGGCGCTGAGGGACTGAAGATGGCGCTCGCGGGAACCCAGCGCACAGACCTTGCCGCTGCCGGACGCAGTGCCGCGGAGATCGCCGCCGAAGCCGGGCGCCGCGACATTCGCAACCGCTGGCTCCTGTCCACGCCGGCGCTCGTCATCATCACGCTCGCCGCCTCGGGCCCGCTCCTCATCGTGGTGATCTATTCATTCCTCACGCCCGGCGACTACGGCAATGTGGTGTGGCACTTCAACACCGAGGGTTGGGTCGGCGTCGTCCTGCAGAAGGATATCTTCTCCGACCAGTGGCAATGGGTCGATGCGCATCTGACCATTTTCTGGCGCTCCCTCAAGCTGTCGATCCTGACCACCGTCACGACCGTGCTGGTCGGCGTTCCCACCGCCTATTTCATCGCCACGCGTCCCGGGCGCTGGCGCGATGTGTGGCTGTTCCTGATCACCATCCCGTTCTGGACCAACCTGCTGATCAGGACCTATGCCATCATGGACCTGTTGCGCAACGACGGGTTGGTCAACACCGTGCTCCTTGACCTCGGCATCACCAACAAGCCTTTGCAGCTCATGTTCACCGACTTCGCCATCGGCTTCGGCATGACCTATGTCTACCTGCCGCTGATGGTGCTGCCCATCTACGCCTCGATCGAAAGGCTCGATTTCCGCCTGGTCGAAGCCGGCTACGATCTCTACGCCAACCGCTGGCACATGTTCTGGCGCATCATCCTGCCGCTGGTGAAGCCGGGCATCATCGCCGGCTCGATCCTGGTCTTCATACCCTCGCTCGGCGCCTACGTGACGCCGCGCGTGCTGGGCGGTGGCAAGAACATGATGCTGGGCAACCTCATCGAGCTGCAGTTCGGGCAGGGGCGCAACTGGCCGCTGGGATCGGCCCTGTCGATCACCCTGATGGTGATCGTGATGATCGCGCTGCTCTATTATGTGCGCGTCACCTCGGCGGAGAGGCGCAACTATGGCTAGCCGCGCATTCAAAATCAAGCGCATCCCCGGGTTCGCCACCGTGGCGATGCTGGTGTTCGTGATCCTCTATGCCCCCATCATCACGCTGGTCATCTATTCCTTCAACGCCGCCGATTCGATGGCCACCCTGAACGGCTTTTCCTTCCGCTGGTATGTCTCGGCCTGGCACAACGATGCCGTACAGTCCGCGGCGCTCAGGTCGGTGACGATCGCCTCATTCGCCACGCTGATCGCCACCAGCGCCGCCACCATGGCAGCCATTGCGACCACGCGCACGGCCCCGTTCCGCGGCATGACCTTCATCTACGCCATCATCAACCAGCCGCTGATGGTGCCCGAGGTCGTCACCGCAGTGGCGCTCTTGATCTTCTTTGCCATGATCAAGGTATGGACCGGCTATACCGGCCTTGCCTATCTGTTCGCCGCCCACTCCGCCTTCTGCATCCCCTTTGCCTATCTGCCGATCCGGGCTAGGCTGGAAAACATGGATCTCTCGCTTGAGCGCGCCGCAGCGGATCTCTATGCCCCGCCCTGGCAGACCTTTCGCTACGTGACGCTGCCGCTTCTGTGGCCCGGCATTCTCGCCGGCGCCATGCTCGCCTTCGTCATCTCGCTCGATGACGTGGTGATCACCGAGTTCGTCAAGTCGGCGGGCCAGGATACCCTGCCGACCTATATGCTGGGCCAGCTCAGGCGTATCATTACCCCGGAGGTCGACGCCATTGCGACGGCGCTGCTGCTTTCGGGAATCCTGTTCGTGACCATCTTCTTCCTGCTCAACAGGCGGAGGGCTTGACTTGATTTTTTTGCAACACCACTGAACCCATGGGAGGATTATCAATGCAGTGGAAAATGGTAGCAACCATCGCCGCGGGAGCTATGCTTCTGGGCGGTGCCGCAGGCGCACGCGCCGACGGCGAGCTCAACATCTACAACTGGGGCAACTACACCAACCCCGACCTGATCAAGAAGTTCGAGAAGACCTACAACGTCAAGGTGACGTTGACGGACTATGATTCCAACGATGCCGCGCTGGCAAAAGTGAAGGCGGGCGGCTCGGGCTTCGACATCGTCGTACCATCGGCGAGCTTCGTTCCCATCTGGGTCAAAGAGGGCCTGCTGCTCGAATCGCGCCCCGACCAGATGTCGAACTTCAAGAACGTCGATCCGCGCTGGGTCAACGTCGTGTTCGATCCCGGCCGTCACTACACCGTGCCGTGGCAGTGGGGCACCACCGGCATGGCGGTGAACACCAAGGTCTATAGCGGCGATGTCAACACTTCGGCCATCTTCATGGACCCGCCGCCCGAACTGGCCGGCAAGGTCAATGTGGTGCCGGAAATGGCCGACGTTATGTTCCTCGCCATCAAGTATGAGGGCGGCGACTGGTGCACGACCGACCTCAAGGTGCTGAAGAAGGTGCGTGACGCGCTTGTGGCGGCAAAGCCCAAGTGGCTGTCCATGGACTATGGCACAACCAACAAGCTTGCCTCCGGTGAGTGGGTGGCCAGCGTCAACTGGAACGGCTCCACCTTCCGCGCCCGGCTGAAAAACCCGACGGTGGTCTACGGCTATCCCAAGGAAGGCTATCCGGTCTGGATGGACAACGTAGCCGTGCTGAAGGACGCCAAGAACGCCGACAACGCCAAGCTGTTCCAGAACTTCATCATGGACCCGGAGAACGCGGCGATGATCTCGGCCTTTGCCCGCTATGCCAACGGCATCATGGGCTCCGAGAAGTACATGCCGGAAGACATGAAGACGGCGCCGGAAGTGAACATTCCCGAGCAGTTCCAGGCCATGGGTTCGTTCTCGACCACCTGCCCGCCGGAAGCCACGCAGCTTTACACCAAGATCTGGACAGAGCTGCAGAAGTAGCCATTTGACACTTCGGAGCCCGGAAGCTGACAGGTTTCCGGGCTCTTTTCGTTTCCACCTCGAAGGAATCGCATGACTGCCCGGAACAAGATCGGCGGACCCGTTTCGACCGCACCGCGCCTGCCGCGCGCCGACTGGGACCGCGCGCCTCACAACCGCTGGGCCTTCCAGCATATCCGCGAGATTCTGCCGACGGCCGAGGTGTGGCGCGGGGATGGACCGGCAAGCCTTCTCGAACGACGCCTGGCCGATCTCGACAGCCTGATCTTTCTCGGTCCCGACGGCATGCCGATGACGGTGGCGGACTGGCTCGCCGACAGCTTCACCGACGGCTTCATCGTCGTGCACCGGGGCAGTATCGTCTACGAGCGCTATTTCAACGGCATGAACGAACGCACCCTGCACCTGTCGCAATCGGTGGCCAAGTCGGTCGCCGGCACGCTGGCCGGCATCCTTGCCGGCGAGGGCGTGATCGACGTGGACGCACCGCTCACCGACTACCTGCCCGACCTCGCCCGCACCGCCTATGCAGGTGCTACCTTGCGTCATGTGCTCGACATGACGAGCGGCGTGCGCTTCATCGAGGACTATACCGATCTCAATTCCGACATCGCCGCCACCGATGTGGCCAGCGGCTGGAAGCCGCCGCAGCCGGGCCGGACCTATCCCCGATCGATGTGGGAGCATGTCATGGGGCTCACCGTCAAGGAGCGTGAGCACGGCAGCCTCTTCGTCTATCGCTCGATCGAAACCGACGTCCTGGCCTTTGCCCTCGAGGCGGCAACCGGCAAGCGTTTCGTCGATCTGGTAAGCGAGCGCTTGTGGTCACGGCTGGGAGCGGAGGAAAGCGCCAGTTTCACAGTGGATGCCACCGGCTTCGGCCTCGCCGACGGCGGTTTCAACGCCACCTTGCGCGACTATGCCCGCTTCGGCCTGCTGCACCTCTATGGCGGCATGGCGAACGGCCGTCAGGTGCTGCCGGCGGCGTGGATCGCGGACACGCAAAACGGCAATCCGGCGCTCTTCGGCGCACCCTACACCGAAACCCTGCCGCACGGGGCCTACCGCAACTGCTTCTGGATCGAGGACAGCCGCGGCCGCGCCTATCTGGCGCGCGGCGTGTTCGGGCAGATGGTCCATATCGACCCGGACCGCCAGATGGTCGCCGTCAAGCTGTCGAGCTGGCCCGAGTTCATTTCAGTGCCGCGCAACATTCTGACCCTGACGGCCTTGCGCGCCATTGCCACGCATCTGAACGGGCATTGACCTTGGGGGGCCAGCCATGACCGACAGCGATCTCGTCTATATGCCGGCAACGGCGGCGCTGAAACTGTTTGCCAAGAAGAAGCTGTCGCCGGTGGAGCTCATGCAAGCCAGCATAGCGCGGGCCGAGGCGGTGCAGCCGAAGATAAACGCCTTCACCTATACCCATTTCGACGAAGCCCTCGGCCTCGCCGCCAGGGCGGAAGCCAAATACATGAAGGGCCGCCGCACCGGGGCGCTCGAGGGCCTGCCCATCGGCATCAAGGACGAGAGCTATATCAAGGGCAAGCCCACCTCCAACGGCTCGCTCATCATGAAGGACTATATGGGCGAGTTCACCTCGCCCATGAACGAGCGCATCATGGCCGAAGGCGGCATCGTGCATGCGCGTACGGCAACGCCCGAATTCTCCTGCGCCGGCTATACCTGGTCGCGCCTGTGGGGGGTGACGCGCAACCCGTGGAACAAGCGTTACACGCCGGGCGGCTCCTCCGGCGGCTCAGCCGCCTCGCTGGCGGCGGGCACTTCGGCCATCTGCACCGGCTCCGACATCGCTGGCTCCATCCGCATCCCGGCCTCGACCTGCGGCCTCATCGGCTACAAGCCGCCCTATGGTCGCAATCCCGACGATGGCCCCTTCAATCTCGATTTCTACTGCCATACCGGCCCGCTGGCGCGCACCGTGGCCGATGCCATCCTGTTGCAGAACGTCATGGCGGGCCCGCACCCGCTCGACATCTCCACCCTGCGCCCCAAGCTGACGCTGCCGCTGAAGTACCGGCCGATCAAGGGCTGGAAGATCGCCTATTCGCTCGATCTGAGCTGCTACGAGGTCGACAGGGACGTCAGGCGCAACACCCTTGCTGCCATCGATGTCTTCCGCTCGCTGGGCGCCACGGTCGATGAGGTCGATCTCGGCTGGCCGCCCGACGTGGTGGAGGCGGGACTTGCCTATCTGGAGCACCTGTTCGGCGGCTCGCTGTCGCGCCTGCTCAAGGCCCACCGCAAGGACCTCACCACCTATGCCCGCGCCTTTGCCGAAAAGGGTGCGAAATCGAAGGCGACCGACTTCATCGCCAGCCTCGAGATGGCCAACCGCATGTATGCCACCCTGGGGCCGCTCTTCGAGCGCTACCACCTGTTCGTCTGCCCCACCACCGCGCTGCCGGCGGTGAAGGCCGACTTCGACCAGTCGAGCGACGAGGTGAAGATCAACCGCAAGCCAGTCGACCCGATGCTTGGCTGGGTGATGACCTCGCCCTTCAACACCTTGAGCCGCTGCCCGGTGCTCACCGTGCCGTCGGGCCTGGCCAAGACCGGCGTTCCTACCGGCATCCAGCTTGTCGGGCGCACCTATGGCGATGAGGACGTGTTCCGCGCCGGCATGGCCTTTGAGACAGCGGCAGGCGCCTGGTACGCTGATCCTTCCCGCCGCCCCAGCCTGTGAGGCATCCATGAGCGAAGATGATCTCTGCTATCTCGGCGCCGGCGAGGTGCTGGCGCTTTTCGCATCGCGCAAGCTGTCGCCGGTCGAACTCCTCAAGGCGCAGATCACACGCACGCAAAGGCTGCAGCCGAAGGTGAACGCCTTCACCGATACCTATTTCGACGAGGCGCTGAAGGCCGCGCACAAGGCCGAGGCGCGCTATGGCGGGAAAGGCAGGCCTCCACGCAAGCTGGAGGGCCTCCCCCTTGCCGTCAAGGATGCCCAGCGCGTCGCCGGCAAGCGCACGACGCAAGGCTCTCTCATCTTCGAGCATCACGTCGACGATCATTCCGACCCAATGATCGAGCGCCTGCAAAAGGCTGGTGCCATCATCCATGCCCGCACCGCCACGCCGGAGTTCTGCCTGTCCGGCGTGTGCCATTCGAAGCTTTGGGGCATTACCCGCAATCCCCACAACCTCGCCTTCGGCCCCGGCGGCTCGTCGGGCGGCTCGGGTGCGGCGCTGGCCGCCGGCATGACGACGCTTGCCACCGGCACCGACATCGGCGGCTCCATCCGCATACCGGCGTCCGCTTGCGGCGTCGTCGGCTTCAAGCCCCCGCATGGGCGCAATCCCGACGGCCCCCCTGCCTGCATCGACCCCTACAACCACTGTGGGCCCCTCACCCGCACCGTCGCCGACGCCGCCCTCATGCAGTCGGTCACCGCCGGTCCGCACCCGCTCGACCATGACAGCCTGAGGGCCCGCGTGCGCCTCGATGTCTCGCGCCGCGACCTCAAGGGCATGAAGATCGCCTGGTCGATGGATTTCGGCTATGTGCCGGTCGATGCCGAGGTGCGCCGCAACACCCTCGCCGCCCTCGACTGCCTGGCCGACCTCGGTGCCACGCTGAACGAGGTCGATCTCGGCTGGAGCGGCGATGTCGAGGCCGACGCCATGCACTGGTACAACACCATGCACTTCGGCCGGCAGACCATCTGGCAGGCAAATGAGCACCGCCACTTGATGACCGACTATGCGCTGCGCTTCGCCGAGGCGGCGGAAAAGGCGACCGGTATCGACGACGTCCACAAGGCCTGGGTGCGGGCGCATGAGATGTACCAAACGCTCGGGCCGGCGCTCGCCGCCCATGACGTGCTGGTCTGCCCGACCCTCAACCTGCCCGCCGTCGCGGCCGATCACGATCCTTACGATCCTGATTTCCGTGTCGCCGGCCAGCGCGTCGATGGCGAATGGGGTTGGGTGATGACCCACCAGTTCAACATGCTGCACAACTGCCCGGTGATGTCGGTGCCTTCGGGCAAGACATCGAATGGCGTGCCGACCGGCATCCAGATCGTAGCCAGAAGTTTTGACGATGCCCGCGTCTTTGCCGTCGCCGCAGCCTATGAAGCGGCCATCGGCGGCTGGTACCACGACGCTGCCGGCCGCCCCGTCCTGTGAAAGCAGGCTTTGCGGCCTGTGGCGTTTCACCCTATCGTGTGGGCCAGTTTCGAGCGAGGAGGAAACTCAGCATGAAAGAGATGACAGCGGGCGTGATGCCCAAGGGCGAAGGCATGGATGGCATCGCCTGGAACATCCTCGGCCAGACCTATGTGCCCAAGCAGCTCTGCGAGGCCTCGTTCTCCTGGCACGCGACATTCCCGCCCGGCACCTTTGTTCCGCCCCATGTTCACCCCACGCAGGACGAGTTCATCTACATGTTCGAGGGCCGTTTCGACCTGTTTCTCGACGGCGCGGACGTGGTGGCGAACGGCGGCGACCTCATCCGCCTGCCGCGCGGCATCCCGCACGGCATCTTCAACAAGTCAGACAAGCCGGTGACCTGCTTCTTCTGGGTATCGCCCACCCGCATGCTCTTTGACCTCTTCACCAAGATCAACAACGTACCCGACCCGGCCGAGGTAGTGCGCCTGGCCGAAGCACACGAGGTTCACTTCCTGCCGCCACCGCCCGGCGCCTGAACGGCGGACCTGGCGTATCGAGACAGTTTGGCGGCGGCGCGCTTTCTGCTATAGGCCGTCGCCAGGTGGGCCTGTAGCTCAACTGGTCAGAGCTGGCGGCTCATAACCGCTCTGGTTGCAGGTTCGAGTCCTGCCGGGCCCACCATTCAGTCCTGGCTTTTCTGGTCGGGCTTCCGCGTCTCCGAATAACCCCGACATTTCCGTGGGTTAGGTCGGGGCTGCGAGGAAGGCTTGGCGGAGAGACGCCATGTATTGGCGTTTCGGGCGCCAAACTGGCCTCGCGTCTCTGTCCGCCCATTTTCGTATCCAAGTGTTTGGCAAAGTGATGGTTGGCGCATCGCCTTGATGCAGGCGTGATTTGCCCGCTGGCGCGCCTTCAATAGCGGATATTGCTCGCGCAGGAGGCAGAGCAAGATCAGATTGGAGGCTAAAAGCCGGGAAGATCAGAGGCCGAGCGATTCGATCTGATCGTGCCAGGCAACGGGGAGATCCGACATGCGGGAGAGTCGTTGCGCAGTGAGTTCCACCGGCTGTTCGCCCTTCATAATCGCATGAACAATCCGTGGCGCGAGGTAGGCGAGCGGCAGGATACGGCTCACTTCGACGGGATCGGTGCCGTAGTTCGAGGCCACATCGCTGAGTGTTGCATTCCGGTCATTGGTGAGTTGATCCAGGTACAAGTGAGCCTTGGCGATCAGGTCGATCAGACCCCGGTCAGGCGAGCGCGGCTGCACGGTACCGTTCACCAACACGATGCGGGATTCAACGCCACGCCGCTTCATTGAGATCGGCCGCTCCACGATATGGATGCTGGATGCACCGGCCTTGACTGATTTTCGGAGCGAGGTCATTCCATCACGCATCGATGGTTCCTCGTCTGCGAACCGACCAGCCACTCAACCAGCCCCGCCTTGTCGATCTCGAAGTGGATCCAGTTGGGTCGCAGCTCTATTCGCCTGAACACGCGCTGCATGATCGCCTTGCGCTCCGGCTGCGGCATCATCTTTATCGATGCTGCATAATGCTGCGCGGTGTGAACTGCGTCCATGATGGCAAGCGTCGAGCCTTGCCATTCCTCTATCCAGTCCGCCAGCTGTGTCGTCTCGCTGAGAGTCTCGGCGAGCTGATGCTCGGCCAGCGACTCAAGCTCGTTTGCTGGAACGCGCCAGCCATCGGTTCCCTTCTTGCGCGCCCGCGTCAGGCGGCTCGAGACATAGTAGCGGTAGCGCTTGCCTTTCTTGTTGGCGTGAACGGGACTGAGACGATCGCCTGTCTCGTCAAACACGATGCCGGTCAGCAGATGGATGTCAGGCGTGTTGGTGCTCGCTGACCGGCGCGGCGCCTGGGCTGCAAGCAGGGCCTGAACCTCGGCGAAGAGGTCATCATCAATGATCGGCTGATGCTCGCCCTCATAGAGCTGATCCCGGTGCCTGGTCTTTCCGACATAGACGGGATTGGACAGCAGGTGGTAGAGAGCGCCCCGACCGAATGGCCTGGCTTTGATCCCGGAGCTCTTGCCACGCGTGGTCGGCCTTCCCGTCAGGCCGGATGCTGCCGTCTCATCGACCAGAGCCCGAACCGAGCGCAACTCGAGATACCTGTTGAAGAGATGGCGAACGATCTCCGCTTCGGCCTCATTGATGACCAGCTTCTTTTCCCTCACCTCATAGCCGAGCGGCACCGTCCCGCCCATCCACATGCCCTTCTTCCTCGATGCGGCGATCTTGTCGCGGATCCGTTCGGCCGTGACCTCACGCTCGAACTGGGCAAAGGACAACAGGACATTCAGGGTCAGCCTGCCCATCGATGTCGTGGTGTTGAACGCCTGGGTGACCGAGACAAAGGAGACGTCATTGGCATCGAACACCTCGACGATCCTGGCAAAGTCCATGAGCGAGCGCGTGAGGCGGTCGATCTTGTAGACCACCACCACGTCGATGGAGCCGTCACGGATGTCGGTGAGGAGGCGCTGCAGGGCCGGACGCTCCATGGTGCCACCGGAGATGCCGCCATCATCATAGTGGTCAGGGACCAGCTTCCACCCAAGGCCGGCCTGGGATGCAATGAACGCAATGCAGGCCTCCCTCTGCGCATCGAGGGAATTGAACTCCTGCTCGAGCCCTTCCTCGGTGGACTTTCGCGTATAGACGGCGCAGCGCAGCCTGCGGGAGGTGCTCATAGGCCGAAGAACCTTGGTCCCGACCATCGGGCACCGGTGATCCGACGCGCGATGGCCGACAGGGAGCGGTAGGTCTTTCCCTCGAAGCTGAAGCCGCCGTCAATGACATCAACGACATTCATCCTGCCGTTCCACTCGCGCATCAGGCGGGCACCAGGCTGCGGCATGAGACGAACCGCATTGGCTGGGTCAGCCCTACTTTCCCGTACCGAAGCGGGGTCATGAGCAGATGCATCACCAGCGAGATCAGAGACAGCATTGGCAGCTCCAGACCTGACGGCTGGCTCTGCATGGTCGGAGCTCAATCTGCGCATGGCCGATTTGAGCATCCGCCGGGACTCTGCTGAAAGTCCACCGAGGCGGCGCTGCTGCATGTGCCAGGCTGCCGCCCTTACCAGCAGGCCTTGCTTGATCCCCTTTGGCGGAGGGCAGCCATAGGCCTTCACCCACAGTTCCACCAGTTCGCTTCGGGAGAGATCGCCGAGTGCGGCGATCTCTCCCTTCAGTTTGTCGTTCCTGTTCATCGGAACGGATCATGCAGCAGCCTGATCTGCCGTCGATGCGGTATCGGCGGATGCCATCCTTGCCGACCTCGCTCGACAAGGTCAGCCCAAGCCGCTTCTTCACCGTCCCGGACAGAAATCCGCGCACCGAGTGAGCCTGCCAGCCCGTTGCCTCCATCAAGGCATCGATCGTCGCGCCCTTGGCGGATCGAAGCTTCTTGATGACAACATCCGCTTTGGTCTCGGCGACCTTGCTGGCCTTTCCCTTCCTGGCAGAGTTGGTTGCACCTGCCGGAGCTTTGCGGTTACGTTTTGCAGGATTCTGCTGTTCGGCGTCGCTCGATGTCGTCGGTAATCCAACATCAGCCGCATCGGCGTTCGTCGAGGCTGCAAGGGTATTGTTCGCCATTTGAGTTCTCCTTCAGATCAGACTCCGGACCATCCGGCGTCTGTACTGGCTGAAGCCCGCGTTGTGGGCGGGCGGAGATGCGTGGCGACCTTTTGTCCGGCGTCGGTTTGGCCATGCCGGCGCACCAAGCAACGCTTCCTTTGCGCGCGAAGTCCAGTGGTATTGTCCACAATGGCCCAATGAACGAGCCGCAACCTTTGCACGACAACTTTAGTGGCTGGACGTCGCGGTTGCTCACGCCGACGCGGCAGTTAATCTGGTTGGAGCACTCGTTGCATTTGACCGATAGGTTAACATTCACACGTCCTTCTTCAAAATATTCCCTGTCTGCAGTTTATAGCGGATCGTCATTCTCACATCGAATGGCATAAGGACGACGTGATTTTCACCTTGCGAAAGTACTTGCGGTTCGGTCTGATGGGGTAGTGTGCTCACTTGGGTTGTGAAGGTGGATTACGAGCCGAGGTCGCGATGTCTCCTGATCAAATTCTTGACAAAACCGATCCCGGCGACGATGTCGCTGCGCGCTTTGATTATCAACATTCATACGCAGCAATAAACGCCATTCGGCTGATTATCGGCGAATGTGAATACGTTGAGATTATTTGTGAGAACCATGAAGATTATCTACTGAAGAACAGTGTCGGGAAATTCATCGGCACCCAGATCAAGACGCGGAAGATCACGTTACCGCCGTTTAAGGCGGGAGAGCAGCAGGTCACGAAAGCCTTGGGGAAGTTCTGCCTGATGGACCAGAAGTTCCCGGGCTGCTTCGAAGGTTTTGACTTCACGACCAACTATGCATTCTGGGAGAATGAACAGTCCCTAAGCAACCTTCCATGGCTTCTGGCCACGCTCCGGCAGCGCGGTGGCATTAAGGGGTTGCGCGAGAACAACCCGCTGCGTCAGTTTGTCGAAGGGATCGCAAGCAGTACCGGTCTCAGCCCTCAGGATGTGGCCGCTACGCTGATTAGGACGACGGTTCGCGGTCACGAATCGGAAATCACCCACATTCGCAGTAGCGTTCAGGAAGCACTTTGCGAGTGTCCGGGCATAAAGAACCTGCCCTATGCCATGGTCGCTGCGATCGCCAAGGCGGTCATCCAGCTTGCGCGGGACGCTTCGGCCAAAGCTCTCCGAGGGCCAATAACGGAACTGTTCGCCCCGGGGACTGACCTGAAGAAAGCGGTCGATGACCATCTCCTCGCCGGAAAGCGCATTTGTAAGGCCGATGTTCTCGCGGTCATCGACCAATTCAAAGGCGGCTGCAAGCCGTACCAGGATATCGACGTCTCCACGCTTATCACGCCCGCTGACGCTCCGTCCGATTTGGTGGTGGCGTTTCGCAAATTGGCAAGGGGCGGCGTCGAGGCCGTGCGGGTAACGAACATCGAGGATCGTGTCCGTTCGTTCGAAGCCTTGTTCATCGTATGGAGCCGGAAGTACGGAGCGGACGAGGCCAAGAAATACTACAATAATGTTCTAGCAGCGGTGCAATTCGAAGCCGCCGAGGCGCATGCCAGCGCGGAGAAGGGTGCGGTGCCATACGGCTCAGCAATGTACGGCGCGCTTGCCGAGCGCCTGATGGCGCGCGCTAGGGACGATCGCGACCAGCTCCACGGATGTCGGCCCGAACACTTGATCGGCGCGGCGGGAGTCCTCACGCAACATTGCAAGACCTGGTGGTCGCCGCAGTTCAATGTCGCCGAGGGCATGCCATGAGCCTGGACCTCGTCGAGATCGTCACAGCACTAGACCGGGATGAGGACGTGCATCTCGCCCGCATTATCGTCTTGCTCAAAGCTTTCTCGCGACCCGACGCGCCGGCGATTGAAGGCATCACCAAGCTGGCAAAGCTCGATTTCCTACTCCGATATCCCTCATGCCTCGAGAAGGCTCTGATCGCGCGAGGGGTATCGGCCAGAAACATCCCGGTGGACGACTTCGAGCGACTGACGATCGAAGCCCGGATGATACGGTACCGCTATGGCCCGTGGGATCATCGCTATCGCCGTTTCCTCAACATTCTGGTGGCCCGCCGCCTTGCCGTAGTTCGCACCGACGGACGCACAATCCAGATCGACCTTACGCCGCGGGGGAGTGACCTCGCGGGGAAGCTGATCGAATCGCCCGGATTCTCGCGGGTGTACGAACGGGCGGTCTTGTTGAGCAAGCATCTCAACCTGAAGGCACGCGCGTTGATGGAGTTCATCTACGAACAATTCCCTGAACTGACTTCGCTGGAGTTCAACGAGGGGATCGCGATTACGGGGGAGGTCCGATGAACCTGATGATGGAATCGCTTGTCCTGTTATGCAAGCAGAGCGACGAGCGTGTCCGTTTCGGCCGCCGGTTTTCATTCTTCCACGGCGAGATGTCGACAGGCAAATCCACGATCGCAGAGCTAATCGACTATTGCCTTGGCGGCTCACTGCAAAAGACGCCCGCTATCCAGAGCGAACTTGTCGGGGTTCAGCTCCAGGCATTGGCTGGCGACACCACCCTGCTGATCGAGCGCAACCCCAATACCACCACCTCGGCTGAGGTGAGTTGGGAACGTGAAGGCCAGGCTGGACGAGAGAACCTTCCCCTTCAGGCCGGTGAAGTGCCGGTCATCGGCGACGAGATCTACAATTACAGCGATTTCCTCCTGCGCAGCCTCGGCATGCCAGTGCTCAAGGTCCGCAAACGCAAGGGCGATCCGGAATTGGCGCTCCAGCGTCTGAGCTTCCGGGATTTCTACAGATTTTGCTATCTTGACCAGCCTGATCTGGACTTCCAGTTTCTTCCTGCTCGAACAGCCCATCCGGCAGGAGAAGTCCAAGGATGTGCTGCGATACGTCCTGGGATTTCACAGCGACAGGTTGAATGAATTGCAGGCCGAACTCTCCGAAGTTCGCCAAGAGCAGCGCACTATACGCGAGGCGGCTAAACAGATCGACGAGTTTCTCCATCGGTACGGCTTTGCCTCGAAAGCGGCGATGGAGTCCGAGATCGGTAAGCTCAACGACGAGGAAGAAAAGCTGGACGAGGAGATTGAAAACCAAGGCGTCGACGATCTCCCCGCTGCAACCGTGGCCGAAGAAGACCAATCCATGATCAGCGCGTTTTCGGAGGCGATCGCATCGAAGACGGAAGCGATCGCAGATATCGATCAGCGCCTGAAGGAGCAGGAGTTGCTCATCGCTGAATTCATCACGATGAAGTTCAAGCTCGCCCGATCATCGACCGCGTCAGAACTGCTGAAAGGCGCGGCGTTTCACGCTTGTCCCGCCTGCGGAACCGAAGTCAGCCAGAAGAGCGACGGCAAGCACTGCGTATTGTGCAAGTCGGACCTCGCGGTAGCACCCGGCGGGTTTGAAAGCGACAGTGCCGTGATGAAGCGCGATCTCTCCGACCGCATCGACGACCTAAAACGGTCCGTGCAGCGCCTCAAGAGATCGCATGACCGCCAGAGCGAAGAGTTGGGTGCGCTGACGACCAAGCGCGCCGATGCGCAGCGACGCGTGGATTTCATCCGCAGGCAGGTCGAGTCCGAATACATGCAACGAGCACGACGGCTTGAGAGCCGCCGCGGCGCGATCAGGGAACGGCGCCGCCTGCTGGTGCGCATCATGGGTATGCCCGGCGAGGTCGAAGCAAAGTTGAAGGAAGGCGATGCGCTGTCGGCAAGGATCAGCGAGCTTGAACGAGAAATCCGGACCGAACAGGGACGCTTCGAAGCCGGCCGGCAGAACGTCGATGCGCTGGAGAAGAATTTCCATGCGCTACTTCGCGCCATCCACTTTCCCGAAATTAAGGCCGACGACAAGGTCTTCCTGAATCAGCGCACCTGGTTTCCTTACGTGCTTCCGAAGGGCAATGAATCCCTCGCCTGGACATTCAGCGACGCCGGCTCCGGCGGGAAGATGGTCCTTTTCAAGATATGCTTCGCGCTTGCATTACATCAGACAGCCGCACAGCGGGAACTGTCCTTGCCAAGGCTTATCGTCATCGACTCGCCGATGAAGAACATCACACCGGATATCAATCCGGAGATATTCAGGAATTTCTATGCCGAGCTTTACCGGCTGCTAGAGGATGATCTCAAGTCATGGCAATGCATTATGATCGACCAGACGCTATTCGAACCTCCATCCAGCCTTGGGGATCGTCTTGAGCGCCTCATGACAAAGGACAATCCCGACCATCCGCCGCTCATAGGCTATTATCACGGCCATTAGTTTTGGCCGATTGGCAACCTCTATTCGACTGGGTCAACGCCTCCTAGCGTTCGCCCACTACATCCTGCGACTGCCCTTAGCCCGCCCTATTCATGAACCTTGAAGCTGACGGGGATTTCCGGCGCGTAGGCGTGCGGGATCGAGGCGTCTTTTTCACCGCGGTTGGGGTTGGACTTGTGGAACGCGCTGGGGGTTGGAGGGAGCGGCTCGGCGGGGCGACTTGGCCCCGTGGGCTATGGGCCGGCAGGCTGCAGCGTGATGGCGATCTGGCGGAACAGATTGGCCTCGGGGCAGGCGGCGGCGAAGGCCAAACGGATGCGCGCGATGGTTTCGATGACGCGAGCGCCCAACTTCAGCAGCCTGAGCCGGATGGTGGCGAACTCGGCCTTGGCCAGGGCATGGGTCTTGGGAATGGTGTCACGGACAGTGAGCATCAGCCAGTAGGCGGCGGTATGGAGCACGAGGCGAACCTGGTTGGCGATCGGCGATCTGCAACTTGTACGGTCGGAGGCAAGCTGGCTCTTGTGCATTTTGATGAGGTTCTCGGCCTGACCGCGGGCGCAGTAGATCACGTCATAGATGTGCTCGGGCGAGCCTTTGGCGATGTTGGTCACGACGAAGCGGATATCGAGGCCGAGGGCAGTTGCCTCGATCCGGGCGCAGGCGCGGCGTTCGTTCTTCCAGGACTTTGCCGCGTATTGCGTCTCGGTGAAGCCGCGCAGGACGGGCTTGTGCTCAAGCGCACGGCGGGTGCGGATGTCGTCGGCGGCCTCGTCCACGAGACGGTGAAGGACCCGGTTGCCGGGCAATCCGAAGACATAGGTGACGCCATTGTTCTCGCACCACTGCATGACCTGCGGGCGGCCGTAGTGGCCGTCGCCGCGGATGCTGATGCGGGTGTCCGGCCACTGGCGGCGGATGCGATGCACGAGACGCCGGACATGGCCGCGGATCTCCTGACCGGTCGGGGTTTTGCCCGGACGCAGGATCATGGCAACCGGGCGGCCTGTCGCGGTGTCGTAGATATGGATCGGCAGGAAACAGCGTTCATCGTAATGGGCATTGAAGAGCGAGAGCTGCTGGTGGCCGTGAACGACGTCGAGCGTGTCGTCGATGTCGAGCGCCACGCTATCAGGCGGCGTGCGGTAGCTCGACAGCCAGAGATCGACCAGGACATGGCCGAGACGAATGACAGTGCGCAGGTCCGGCAGGTTCTCCATCCGCGACAGCGTCGGTTGCGAGCACAGGTCAAGGCCGCTATCCGGCAGGTGACTGCAGGCCAGCTTGAAGGCCGGATCGCTGCGCAGCCGGTCGAGATCATTGGCGTCCTCATAACCACAGGCGATGGCGAAGATGCGGGCACGCAGGATGTCGGCCATGGCGTGCGTGACCCGGTCTGGATCACGCCGATCGCGCATCACCGCGGCGAGCCGATCGGCCAGCCCAAGACGCCGATCCGCCGCCGCCAGCAGCATGACACCGCCGTCCGAGGTAATCCGTCCGCCATCGAAGGCGGCCGTCACTTTCTTGCGCTGAACGGCTGGAAACAGGAATGGCAGGACTGTATCGTAGGTCATGGCGGATGTGGCACGCTTGATGCGGTGGAAAGGGATGCGCTTCGCAACCGAATCCTACGCCACATCAATCGTTTAGGCTACATCCGCCAGCCGTTCACCGCGGCTCTCGTGAATAAGATGGGCTAGGGATTTAAGAGTGCGGTACTCGATACTCAGGGTCTTCATAATCGTAAGCATCCGGCGTAGGCCGCGGTCAGGCGGCTTGGCGGAGCTTCCGAGGGTTGCCAGTTCCATGGGAGCAGGGTCCGGCACCTGCGAAGCCGTCATGTCGGGCAGCCGGGCGAGGACATCGGCCAGCCAGGCCTGCGGGTCGATGTCGTTCATCTTGGCGGTGACGATCAGGGAATACATGAAGGCGGCGCGGTCGCCGCCGCGCTCGGAGCCGGCGAAGAGCCATGACTTCCGGCCAAGGGCCACGCCGCGCAGCGCCCGTTCGGCGGCATTGTTCGTCAGGCAGATCCGGCCGTCCTCGAGGAAGCGCGTGAAGGCCTCCCAGCGGTCCGCCTTGAACATGTAGGCGATCGCCTTGGCGACGGGGTTGTGCTTCGACATCGTGTCGCGCTCGGCGCGCATCCAGTCGTGAAGCTCCTCGACCAGCGGACGGGACAGCCGTTGCCGGGCCGTCGAGCCGCGACGCGGCATCCAGACCGTTGATCTGACGTTCGATGTCGAAGATGGCATCGATCCGCGTCACCGCCTCCAGCGCCACGGGCGAGATGTCGTGGGCGGGCTTGCCCTTGCGGGCATTCCCCTTGATGTCGGCGAGCTCGAAGAACTTGCGCCGGGCATGGCTCCAGCAGAGCGCGCTGCTCACCGGGCCGGGATCACGGTCGCCGCGATAGAGGTCGTTGTAGCCGCCATAGGCATCGGCCTGCAGAATGCCCTGCCAGCCCGGCGAGATGCCGGTTGGGGTGGGCCATCTCCCGGTCGCGCGAGAAGTGGAACAGCGCGGCCGGCGGCGCGCCGCCCGCGAAGGGCGGTCGTCGCGGACATAGGTCCAGAGCCGCGCCGTGCTGCGTCCCGCCCTTCGCCAGCAGCGGCACCGTCGTGTCGTCGCCGTGCAGCCGCTCGGCCCCGAGAACATGGTCGCGGATCAGCGCATGGATCGGCGCGAGCGCGGCGGCGCAGGCGCCGACCTGGTCGGCCAGGGTCGACAGGCTGAGATCGACGCCTTCCCGGGCATAGCGCTCGGCCTGCCGGTTCAGGGGCTGGTGCTGCCCGAACTTCTCGAACAGGATCATCGCCAGCAGGTTCGGCCCGGCCCAGCCGCGGGGCGTGGGATGGAACGGCGCCGGCGGCTGGCTGATCTTCTCGCAGTGCCGGCAGGTGAACTTCTCGCGGACGGTCTGGATCACCTTCCACTGCCGCGGAATCACCTCCAGCGTCTCGGTGATGTCCTCGCCCATCTTCACGATGCGGTCCGAGCCGCAGCAGGAGCAGGCGGTCGGCGCCTCGATCACCACCCGCTCCCGCGGCAGATGCTCCGGGAAGGGCTTGCGCGCCGGGCGGCGGCGCTCGAACCCCGCGACGGTCGTGGTCTTTGCCGCCTTCTCGGCGGCGAGTCTCGTCCTCGGTGGCGGCGGCCTCGAGTTCCTCGAGCTGCAACTCCATCTGATCGATCAGGCGGGCGCGGCGTTCCGAGCTGTGGCCGTATTGCTCGCGCCGGAGCTTGGCGATCTCGAGCCGGAGATGCTTGATCATCGCCTCGGAGGTCGAGACCACCGCCCGGGCCTGCGCCAGTTCGCTCTCGGCGGCCTCGGCACGGGCCTCCGAGGCCGCGAGCGCGGCACGCAATCTGGCGATCTCGGAGGCGGTCTCTGACATGGCCGAGACCTACCACGCCGACATCGGAAAGCCCATGAAAATAAGGCTGATGAGGCCGATTTATCCCGCCTTTGCAGGGCGTTGGGTCCAGCGCGGATTGCGCCAGTCGATCCCTTCCAGAAGATAGCCCAGCTGGGCCGCGGAGATCTGCACCGCCTCGCCGCTTCCGCTCGCCGGCCAGATGAACTTCCCCGCCTCGAGCCGCTTTGTGTAGAGCGACATGCCGACCCCGTCGTGCCAGAGCAGCTTGACCAGGTCGCCCTTGCGCCCGCGGAAGCAGAAGATCTCGCCGGCATGCGGATCGCGCCCGAGCCCCTGCTGAACCTGGAGCGCCAGCGTGTTCATGCCGCGCCGCATGTCCGTCACCCCGCCCGCGATCCACACGCGCACCCCCGCCGGGAAGGCGATCATCGGCCCTCGATCACCGGAAGCAGCCGTGCCAACGCCTCCGGGTCCACGTCGACCGGCACCACAAGGCGGCGCCCGTTCCCCAGCACGATCTCGAGCCTGTCATCCGGGATCGACGCTCGGGACGCTTCCGAGGCTGACGCCGGAGGCGCCGCAGCAACCGCGAGCGGCGTGAACATCGGCGTGCGCATGGCCCCGAGTTCACCATTCCGGAATTGCCGCCGCCATGTCGTCAACAACGACCGCGAAATCCCATGGCGCCGCGCCGTGGCGCTGGCCTGCCGATGCCCGAGGAAGCTCTCCTCGACAATCCGCAGCTTGTCCGCATCGCTCCAGTGCCGGCGACGCACGCCATCCGCCGCGGAAAGAACTTCGATCTCGGGTCTGAACGTAAGGTCGGCCATAAGGCCGGACCTATCACCGCCGCCAGAAATCCGTCAGACGGCCCTCGCCGAAGGCATACTCATAATCTCCTCCGGTCAGGATTGATACGGTGGAGAATATGGCGGGGCTTACGGCCTCAGTCATTCACAGCAAACGCGCCGCGATTTCTGTGAAGAAAATGCTCTCAGCCCCGGCTTGAGAGAAACATCGGCGGATGACACCCGCAATGTACGGTGCGGTCGACTTGACAATCGTTACGAAGCCAGCACCTGCGGGTGATCTTCTATCTTTGTCTGCTGACAATATTTCGAACAGAATGCCACTCAACCGTGTATTCGAACCGCCGGCTTGTCATGCGGGCGGCCCGGTCACTCGGCGATCCATCCCACCATTCGGCGTCACGGATTTGCTTCCAACCCTTCAAGCCTTGCGTGCGCTGTCGCTTTTTCAGCCAGGCGAAATAGCGCTTATACAGCCTGACCATTTCCAGCCATCGGATTTGCCTCTTGGCGCTCACCGAGCCCTTGGGGCGCCCGGTCGGGGCTTTGATTTCGCCGCGTAAGGTGGCGATGATGTAATTGAACAGCACATCCGGGATTATTGGTTCGCGTTGACGATTCCAATTCATGAGCGAAGCAATTGTTTCAGGCGACACGTATTCGCCAGCCTCGATCCGCGCCACTAGCGTCGCATACTTGGTTGGGTCGCGGGTTTTGACAGCCACGATCGGGACACCAGTTGTCTCAGTAACGGCCAAGCGTTGCAACTGTGGCACCGATTGCTTGTTCCCCCGACGGGCCTTAGCATTGCCGGCGCGCAGCGCAGCTTTCGTGGTTTCCCGTTTGGTCGCCTTTTTTATCCTGGCCTTTTTGGGCCTCGTTTCGGACAATTGATGCTCCTTCAATTTCGCCACCATAGTCTGCAGCGGTCAACGGCATGTCGCTGAACTGCCGCACGAAGAGGCGCACGGTAAACTGCTACTGGCGCCGCGACCTCTTATTCTTGCGTTCAAACTCCTCCCTCGACTGCTCAACGGCCGCACGGTCTCGCGCGAGTGCTTCTTGTGCCATTCTCACCAACGTCATGGCCTCTGGGGAAACGCCCTCCGGATTTCTGACGAGGCGATCAAGCCATTTGCCGACATCGAATTCGAGGCTTTGGCGGGTTAGGATTTCCTCAGAAAATTTCTTATCAAGATATCTGAGGGAGGTAACTTTTCCCTTCACGGCGCTCTCGAAGATCTTCAGCGAGACCACCTCCTGCCGGGTCATGACCTGCTTCTCGCCATTGATAACAATCTCAATCGGCTGCATGGCGAAATGGTAGGGATTGCCCATATCAAGCGGCGGCGGCTTTCGAGGCCGACCCTTGGCGTTGCCGGTTTGACCAGGCATCCAACGACCTTTTTCATCACGGTCGCCACGGCGACCTTTCCGCCCGCGGGACGAACTCTTACTCACTTTGAACCTCCTAACTCTGAACCTCATGTCGGTTCCGATGCTGCAAGTAGATAGCGGGAGGCTGCCACGAGGTCATTCACAACAATTGATGCGAGTTTTCCGTGAAGATCTCGACTGCGTAGTTCACGACCCTTCGCCAAACGATGCATATTTCACATATCGATCTAGAGTCGGACAAATCACGCGCATTTCGCTCCAGTTCTGACCATGCAACGCTCATGCATGTGGCCTGAACCGGCCCTGTTTCTGTCCTGTTATTGGCCTGTTTTCGGCCTGTTATTTTTGCTTGCCTGAGCGGCCATTCACTTACCTAAATTGCTGGAAAATAGACCTTTTCTTGCGCCAATCGGCGAACACGACGCGTGGTGTTGACCGAAAAACCGCAAAAAGCAGGGTTTTCGCCAAAAATTCGCATAAGTTAATGGAGACGCGTTCGCCGCAGACTTTACCCACCACCAATTCTTTCAAACACTTAGCCATGGTGCTGCCTCACTGTTCTCATTTGCGTCCCGCATTAGGGTCCGGACTCATAACCAGTAACAGATGACGGCGGCGATGTGGACGGCTGCGAGATAGTTCCTGGCCAACCGGTCGTATCTGGTGGCGATACGGCGGAAGTCCTTCAGCCTGCCGAACATGCGTTCGATGGCATTGCGACCACGATAGAGGTAGGGCGAGAAGCAGTTCTTCCACTTGCGATTGGATTTCGGCGGGATGTTCGGCACGCTCCCTGCCGCCTCGATCTGGCGACGGATGGCATCGCTATCATAGCCCTTGTCAGCGTGGACCATGAGGCCCCGCGGCAGGTCATCAAGCAACTCCGCAGCAACCCGACAATCCGCCACATTGCCGCCGCTCAAGAGCAACAGCAGCGGACGGCCAGCAGCATCTGTCAGGGCATGGATCTTGCTCGTTCGCCCACCGCGCGAGCGGCCAATCGCCTGGCGGCACTCCCCCCTTTTCCGCCGCTGGCACAGCGATGTGCCTTGACCGCAGAACTGTCGATCAGCACGTCGGCGGGCGGGCCGCCTGCGGCAGCAAGGGCATGAAAGACGTCCATCCACACGCCCTTCGCCGCCCACCGCACAAACCGGTTGTAGAGTGTTTTTCTCGGCCCATAGACCGCCGGCGCATCCACCCAGCGCCCACCGCACTTCAGAACATGAATGATGCCGCTGATCACCCGCCGGTCATCAACCCGGGCAACGCCGCGTGTATCGCTGGGCAACAGCGGCTCAAGTCGGGCAAACTGCGCATCGCTCAACCAGAAGATATCGTCCATCATCAAACTCCTCTGCCGTTTCGGAGTTTGAATCAAACCTCAACTGATTTGCATAGCCATTTTATGGGTCCGGACCCTAGGTCCCGCAAAAGCGCTCTTTGCGGCCGTCTGAAATTCCGGCGAATGGTGCCCGTAGGTAGCTTCAATCATCTGCACTGACGTAGCCAGAAGCGCCGCCACGTCCCAATAGTTCATGCCGCTACTGAGCGCCATGTTGCGCAGGTGTAACGCAGGCGTGAGGAGTGACTTCGGGGCCGAGGGCGGCCACCTTCGCCTGTCGCTCCAAGCGCGGCGCCTTTTTCAACTGCTTCCCGCCCATGTAAACACCGACGATGCCTTGAGCCGAATATCGATGCCAGCGGCGCAAATGAGCCATGAGCCTATCGGGTATTCGAGCTGGCGAGCGGCGCTTGTGTGTCTCCCGCTCGCCAAACCCCTTGCGGTGGATAATGGCCTTGTCAACATCGATCCAGCCGCCGTCCGGCGATGGCAACCAGCGCAGCGACAAGATTGCTGCGTGGCGGGTGGCCACGTGACCGGCCGCGTCCTTGTAGGTCAGCTCCAGCGCCTCGGAACCGAACCACTGCACATTGACGACTGTGGCGACACCCGTCGGCAGCAGGCCGCGAATGGTGGCGTTGGGAGTGAGGTCTTCCAGTCGCATCGTGGCAGCTGTCCGGTCATCGGGTGGTGCTCATGGATAGAGCACTATTTCCATTTGACGCGATAACCGGCTGAATGTCTCCCGCAAAATCCGTGAAGCTAGTTTTGGTCCTGTGCATGCTGTCTGTTTTAAGTATACCCCAGCGCGACATCAACATGAGACACATTTTGAGTCCTATTTGGGTTGACTTGGGCTTATATGAGACGATAGGGTTGAAGATCTAGAGTCTAACGAGACGGAAGCCCACGCCATGGCCATCTATGGCTACGCCCGCGTTTCGACCCTCGACCAGGACGCCTCGTTGCGGGAGGAGACCCTCCGAACGGCCGGTTGCGATATTGTCCGCTCCGAGAAGGTGAGCGGATCGAGCCGCAACGGACGACAGGAACTGGAACGACTACTGGATTCGTGCGGCCTGGCGACACCCTTATGGTCACCCGCATCGACCGGCTCGCCCGCTCGGTGGGACTTCAGGACATCGTGCGCGCCTCAAGGACAAGGGCGTGGCGCTGAAGGCGACAGAGCAGCCCATCGATACCTGGACGGCGGCCGGCAAGGCGTTCCTCGACATGCTGGGAGTGTTCGCTGAGTTCGAGACCAACCTGAGGCGCGAGCGCCAGATCGAAGGCATCGCCAAGGCCAAGGCGCGCGGTGTCTACAAGGGGAAAAGCCCAGCATTGACTGCATTGAAGTTCTTCGCCTCAAGGGCAAGGGCATGGGTGCCAGTGCCATCGCCAAGGAATTGGGAATTGGCCGGGCATCTGTTTATCCTTGTTGGCCGTCTCGAGGTAGAGATTGCACGCATTCAAGGTGGGCAGAAGTGACAGGCGAGCCGAATGTCCGCCTTCCCCCGTTTTTCGTCCGCTCTTGGAGGTATAGCAGCCATGAATGTCCGCTCTTCAATTCGGCTCCTTGTGACCCTGCCTCTGTGAAAACGCCTGACCGCGGTATAGTCCCCGACGGACGGGGAGGTCTTCATAAATCGGTTTATCACAGGCATTGACCGGGACCAGGGCACGTTGTTCCCGGAGCGGTTGGAAGACTGGGTTGCGAGGACAATCCGGTGCGGGTGTCGGTGCCCATTACCGGGCTCGAAGGAAACTGGAGAGATGCAATGATTGAAAAACAACGATTCAATATAAATGTCTTTTGTATAAATATAATATTAATAATAGTTATGTTTACATCACCACTATTCTGCAGAAATGCAATTTCTGAAACTGTTGATGTCAATAAAATTGAGTTTATGGTATCAAGAAACTGGTTCCAGTTAATGGGCGACGCAGATACAGGCATTTTTCGCGCGCCTATGCCATAGCAATTGACGCCAACGGCAACCCGCTCGACGTTCCAAATATTTTTTTATTAACATGCAAATCAGATAATTTATATCTTACACTACATTTTCCAGTTTATTACAAAATAACCGGATTTGATACAAATATACCAGTCCCCAAAACAAATTTTTATATAGGTAATAACATTTTGAATCACAATTATATTGCAGAGTATTTTAAAAATGAATTTTACGTTGATTTGAATCAATCAGATTTTGAGCTACTTGAACGCTTGTGGACAGGAAAGTGGATTGATTTAAAAATTGGCCGTCATGGATTTTTCGTTCATATGTCAATTGAAAAAACATATGATAGTGACTTGTTTGCTAAATTACTCCCACAAGTACTTTTAAGTCGACAATCTAATATAAAACAATTTTATTTTTTAGATGCCTTTTCTCATTGCCTTTCCAAGAAAATTGAGGTCGCTGATGGTAAGCACTGGAATATTTGGGGTATCATTTTTTGTGCAAACTGTCCTGTTTCTGAAGGAAAGGCACAACTTTTCCTGCGCGCAGGTCGGAAAGATGGAAACCGAAACCCGTTCCCCACCCAACAGCAGTGCCTACAGAAAAGAGACGGTATCTTAGCGACAATTCAACAAAAAGGTTTGATGGAAGCCTTTTATGCATCAGGGCACCGTGAAAAGGCCTCCAAAATAACTTCGAAACTGATTCAATGATGCAGTTGCGGCTCTCCGACGATGACGAAGGGGGCCCAGATGGTGGGATCGGCCCAAGCAGGGTGGTGGACGTTGTTTATCATGGACAACATAGCTTCGCGCAATGCCTCTGGGCCGTCAATGTCTGGGTGCTTGGACAACTGGTCGAACATCGTAGTCATTAGCACTACAGCTGGCCTGCTGAATATGGACCAATTGGACACTAGCAGCGAGCGGCCCCCGGCATAGAAGAACGCCCTTGCCAGTCCGGAAAGAGATTGGGCCCCCGGCTTGTCACCGGACGCAGTGCTGCAGGCCGAAAGCACCACCCAATCCGCATTGAGCTTGAGCTGGGCAACTTCCCGACGCTGTCAACAAACCGTCGTCCAATTCGGTAGGCTTGTCCGGCAGTGAAAGGACAAGAGCGGGTTAGAGCCTTCAACTTCGCATACTTTTCGATCACGTCAGCCACTAATGCGTGGGTGGCAAAATAGATGACGCGATAATCTTTCAGATCGGCGTGCTTTACGGCGGTCTCGGTAGCCTTGGCGCCAAGAACGATATCACTGATTGGCGCAACTAAGTACTTGGCCACCGCCTTCAGTTCGTCGGCCGTCTCCGGCAGAGGTGCCAGAGGCTTGTCTGAGCGCATCGAGATTGGCGATCGCACCGCGGAAATAGTTGCTATAACCACGCAAAGCCGTACGGGTCCTTGATGTGGCGTTGTCGTGATTGAACACCGAGTAAGGCATAGCCGATCAGGGGCTTGGAAGCTTCTCCCGAACTTTGGCTTCTGAGGAACTTGAGGCTCGACACGGATGGCAGCAGCGATACCGAATGCCTACGGATCAGCCAGTCGACATCCTTGAACTTTTTGCCAATTGGATCGGTTTCGATCAAGGAGCTGCGGTGGGAGTCTTGGTCAGCGCACCGTTAAGCACGAAGATAAGGTGTTTCTTGCTGCGGGTCAGACTTTCAACAGGTCCAAGCACCTTGCGATAGAGGCCGTAGGCCGCCGCCCTATCAAACTCGAAGCACCAGATTTGGGATCGAGCGACTTGCGCACGCGCGCTACGCTGTGTGCGACGTCACTGAACTTGGTGTCTTAGCTTCTGCCAGTCAGCGGTGTTTTGGGTGATGGCCCAAACATAGTCGGCGCCGTCATTCTCTTTAGTGGCGATGTTGACAGCAACAAGGGCTTCATCAGGACGCAGTAGCTTGAGAGACCTTGCGTGGCGGACCACCCGGGGCCTCGACAGTTCGACATAGTCGGGAAACTCAGATGATAGCCGAGTGCGCGCCTTGTTCAGTCGCTTATTCACCGCGCCCAGCTGCTCGCGCAGGCGAATCTTCGCGCGCCTTGCTCCGCTTGGCTGGCTGTTTTGACAGTTCGGCCAAGACCGCCTTGTCAAGTGCATCGTGTTCGCCGGAAAGGTCCTGCTCGGTTCGCACCAGCGTGGCAAGCCGGTCGGAGCCGGCCGCAAAACGCACAGCCAACTGGCTGAGGGCGGCAGACGCTGAATTGCCGGACACACGCTGGATGACGGCGAAGCTATATTTGGTTGCAGCCGCGCTCTTGGTGGAGTCCCGCTCACGAATGGCCTGAAGAATAGCCAGGTAGGTTTCCCGCGATGGGTAACCTACCTGCGACGCCTGCTGCGCCAAGGTTAAGGCTTCGGTGAGTTTGCCATCCCGGTAAAGGAGATCGGCTAGGCTATTGAGGGTTATGCCGGCCCAGGGGATGCTGGAGCCCCAGGACCTTTTCTTCAATACCCAGAGCGCGACGGTAAAGTGGTTCGGCCGCGGCATGGTCCCCCCTCCGGTCTAGCAGCGATGCTAGGTTGCTGAGGGCTAAGGCGGTTCGAGGGTGTTCGGGACCCAACACCCTCTCACAAATGGTCAAAGCGCGGCGGTAAAGCGGCTCCGCTTCAGCATAGTCGCCCTTGTCTTGGAGCAATAGCGCAAGATTGTTGAGGGCTATAGCGGTTTCAGGGTGTTCAGGACCTAGCACTTTCTCCCAAATGGCTAGAGCACGGCGGTAAAGCGGCTCCGCTGCTACATAGTCGCCCTCGGCCTTAAGCAATGCCGCCAGGTTGTTGACGCTCTGGGCAGTATTGGGATCATTTGGTCCCAGCGTCGTCTCGCGGATCGTCAAGGCGCGGCGATAAAGCGGCTCGACCGCAGAATAATTACCTTTCGTTCTCAGCACCTCCGCCAGACTATTAGAAATCGAGGCCGTTTCGGGATTGTTGGTTCCAAGCACGTGTTCATTGATGATTAAGGCCCGCAGAAGGAGCGGTTCGGCTGCGCTATAATCGCCCTTACGCAGGAGCAGCACCGCCAGATTGTTGAGGCTAAAGGAGGTATTTGGATGGTCGGGTCCCAGCACCTCTTCGCGGATGGCCAGAGCGCGACGGTAAAGCGGTTCGGCTGCGGCATAATCGCCCTTGGCCTCAAGAATACCCGCCAGATTGTTGCCAGTCTCGTGGCGGTGTCGGGATGGTCAGGTCCCAGAGATTTCTCATCGATGGCCAAGGCACGGCGAAGGAGCGGTTCAGGCTTGCGATATAATCATATTTGGCTTCAAACATTTTAGCCAGATTGTTAAGTCTCGTTGCGATGTCGGGATGGTGGGATTCCAGCACTTTCTCGGTGATGGCCAAGGCCCTGCGAAGGAGTGGTTCGGCTGCAGCATAATTCCCGCTCTTATAGAGGTCCTCTGCCTCATTGCTTATATCCGTCGCCTCTCTCAACGCGTTTTCGTTATCGGCGGACAGTTTTTTTGCGGGACGAGCATCCCGTCCAATTCCGGTGTTCGGCAGTTGCTTTAGGCAAGCGTCTATGGCGTCGGCGGCTGCACGGATCCCCCGAAGTGACAGATCTGCACTAAGGAGCCCATCGCTGGCGACCACCATGCTGTTGGAACGCGCGATATCCTCGATGAACTGCATCTTGAGATCGCGGCCATCCACACCTTTCATATCCTGATGTTCGAAGCCCGTGGTTAGAGCGTTCCAAATTTGTCTGCTGTCAAATATTCCGACGATCCTATAGTTCTTGCCCGGGACGATTTTTGCCCACCTCTTGTTGGCAAGCGCAAGATAGGCCCTGCCAAGTGCACCACCTAAGCCGATTCAAATGCGTGTGCCATCGGGAAAGCTGGACGTACCAAGACATGCGGAGACCGTCTGGTTGAGACCGATAGTCCACCCCTGCATTTCATGCGTTTTCTGATCAATGCTGAACCGGTCCTGTGCGACCATAGAACCACTAAACGCCGCAGTGAGCACGATCGACAACAGGGCCGCAGTCCATCGAATGGGTCGGGCTCCCTTGCCGCTCCTCACCCTGTCCTCCTCCCGTCTTGTTTGCCTTTTTGCCATACGGATCAGCTTGTTGCGGGGCCTGGCGCAGATCCCGCAGCTTGATCAGCATGGCGAGCATGCGTTCGAGCTTCGATGAGATGCACTTCGTAACGGCCCGAGTTTTCCAGCCTATTTGGATCGAGCGCCTCGCCCAGGGCCTGCACGCGGATCAACGGCCGATGGGCCAGCTCCTTCGCTGCCTGTCGAACCACGGCAACACCTCGTTTTCGAGGAACCGGCACAGGCCCTCGGTGTCGGCTGTTGGGGGTTCCTCGTCCTCTCGAGGTCGTCGGATCGCGCGCGATCATGTCCGCCCACCATCCGCGCGTATCATCGCGCAGTTCGGCCAGTGCCGCCTCATAGGCATCGTTGCGTAACGTGCCGAGAATCCCAATGGCTTTGCGGGTCATGGCCTCGTCCGCGTCGAGATCGGCGAGATCGTCCGCATCGTCTGATACCGACGTACGAACGGCATCGCCAGCCTCTTCAGACCGGGCACTGTCGGTGATATGCGTCAGCGCCGCCCTTGCGGTATTGCTGTAGTTGTCAAGCGCCTTGTCGAGCCCGCGCCGATGCGCTGCCCCCTCAGCCATGCGCAGGCGTCGCTTGCGCCATAGGATGCCGGCGATCTCCTCAACCAGATGTTCCTCGGTCGGACCCTCTGGCGCGTGCTCTGCGGCCAATGAGGTAATCAGGGCAGCGTCTTCTCCCTCATCCTCCCATGGCAGCACCGTATAGCGCGACAGGATGCCGTGCCTCAGGGCATTGAAGCGGGTCAGCGCCGTGCCGTCATTTTCACCTATCGGCGTCATCAATCTTGCTACTTCTGTCATGTCCAGGAGATCCTTTCACCTGTGCGCCGGAACAACCGCTCGATGATGACGGCAGCCCGTTGCTCGAAGGGGCTCCGCCTCGTGCAAGAGGCATTCTGGTGCGTGCCATTACTGTGGCACGACCGCATGTAAGGTGACGCGGCTGTCGCTGCGAGACACAAACGCCCCGGACCCTAGCCTTGCTGCAGCAGGATCATCCTTTCCCGGAGAAGCCCATGCAATAATCGTGTTGACAGCCGAACCCTCATGTAAGGACGAAGCCCGCATCGGGCAGAAGAACGGCCTCGTGCGGCAGTGGGCACGCCGCGGCACGCGACCCCGCCAGCCTGCCGACCAGCGCTACGAGAGCGCCTATCTCTTCGGCGCCATCTGCCCCGCACGCGGAACCGGTGCAGCGCTCGCGCTGCCTTTCGCCGATACCGAAGCCATGCAGCTTCACCTCGAAGAAATCAGCCGCCATGTCGCCAGAGGCGCACACGCCGTGCTTCTGCTCGACCGTGCCGGATGGCACACCACCGCAAAGCTGAACGTGCCCAAGAACATCACCCCGATCTTTCTGCCGTCACGCGCCCCGGAGCTCAACCCGGTCGAGAACATCTGGCAGTACCTGCGTGCCAACTGGCTCTCCAACCGTGTCTTCGATGGCTACGACGACATCATCGAGGCCGCATGCCAGGCATGGCGCAACCTCCTCGCCCAGCCGGACAAGATCACCTCGATCGGTATGCGAGATTGGGCCCATACCGGTCAATCATCATGACCGT
>CAVYOQ010000013.1:0-12286 GCA_963770075.1 uncultured Alphaproteobacteria bacterium | reverse complement strand
GGCGGTCTCGGCCCGATTCCGAGCGTGATGCCGTTCGCCTTGGCATTTTCACCCGCGCCGTCGCCGCAAGCACCAACGAACGGTGGCGCCTCGTATTTCTTTTCTGCGTACGCGCCGCCGCTCAGCGCCAGGCTGACGACAGCAACTGCAAGTGTAAGCAACGCTCTCATGATCTGGGTCCTCCACTCCTGGTTATGCCAGCGCGCATTATGGTTCCGTCCGGAATCCGTGCGCCCGGACGGGCGCGGGCTCCCGCGCTCGAACGAAATTTCACCGTTGAAGCCGTGCAAGGCCGACTGTCCGCGCAAATGACGTCATTGTTCCAGACACGCAGGTCGACAAAAAAGAGTAAGGCAAATGCACACCCCAATTCCTTGTGCGACCCCGACCGACGACACCGCTAGCGGCCATAGGTGCACAAGGTCAGACCACCCCGCCGGCCTGATGCTGTATTATGCTACCAACATTTTATCATTGGATCAATAGACAATTGCCTGGTCAGGCGCATTTGATCAATGGCAAAGGCTCCTGGGCACATTGACCGGCGGCTTTCCGATGAACCCGGTGCCGACCATTGCCGGCGGTTTGTCAGAGCTCGAACAGGGGGGTCGGATCGAGGGTGTATTTCGCCAGTTTGTCGCGGTCGAGATCGACACCCAAACCGGGCCGCGCCGGAATTTCCAGATAGCCTTCGGAGTTGATCTTGAACCCGCCCTTGGTGATCCCGTCGACATAGGCGAAGCACCGATATACTCGACATAAGTCGTTTCCGGGAATACCGATGCAAGCTGCAAATCGGTAGCCACGCCAAGCGCGGTGTTCCAGCCATGGCCGATATAGCGGATGCCGAATTCGTTGGCCATCCAGGCGATCTTGCGCTGCTCGGAGATGCCGCCGACCTTGGTGACATCGGGCTGCACGATGTCGAGCGCACCCTGCACGAACCACGCGCGGAAGGTCTGGCGGCGGGTGAGGACCTCGCCGGCGGCAATCGGCACGGGGCTCGAGCGGCGCAACTGCACATAGTCTTCGATGGCTTCCGGCTTGAGCGCCTCCTCGAACCAGTAGACGCGGTGGCGCGCCAGCATTATGGCGGTGCGCTGCGCCCACTTGAGGCCGTTGGGCCAGTAGGCATCGCTACCACCCGCATCGACCATGAGTTCGGCCGATGAACCGGCAGCATCGCGCGCCGCTGCAACGATGGCCTCGTCCAGCCCGTCGTCGTTGCGGCGTCCGAACGGACCCCAGCCGATCTTGAAGGCTCGAAAACCCGACGCCTTGAACCGCGATACGGCCGCGTGCATCGCCTCGGGCTCTTCCATCAACAACGAGCAATAGGGCTGTACCCGCTCACGGCAGCGCCCGCCGAGCAGGCGCCCGACCGATTGCCCGGTCACCTTGCCGAGAATGTCCCAAAGCGCGATGTCGATGCCGCTGATGGTATGGGTAAGCGTACCACCCATCCCCATCCAGAAGCTGTGCTGGGCGAGCTTTTCGGAGACCCGCTCAGGCTCAAGAGGCTGTTCTCCGCGATAGATGGGTTCAAGCACGCCGAGTGCTGCTTCGACCAGCAGATGGTTGGTGAAGACGCTGCCATAGCCGATGACGCCCTCGTCGGTGTGGACGGCGATCAAGGTGTGAACGCTGTCCTTGGGTGTGAGTTCGATGCTCCAGCCACCCTTGGGTGTCTCACCGACGAGGCCAACGCACTTGATGGAAACGATCTTCATGAGGACTCCAATTGCTTGCGCCGCTCATCTGGATTCGCGGCCAGACACGACAATTGCTGATGCGGAACACCGTATATCCAGCCTATGGTAGGCGCAGATTTTTGGGGGGTGCGCGAATGCGAATAGAGGCCGTGGATTTCTTTTATCTGTCGATGCCCGAAGTCACCACCGATGCCGACGGCAGCCAGGACGCGCTGCTTGTCCGGGTCGCGGCCGGCGGCCATGTCGGGTGGGGCGAATGCGAGGCGTCCCCGCTGGTGTCGATTGCCGCCTTTGTCTGCCCGATGTCGCATGGAGCCTGCCGGCCGGTGGGCGCCTCGGTCATTGGAGCGGCACTGGACGATGCGGGCGACATCGCGCCGCATTGCCGCCCGCGTGAGCTACGACAGCATGGACCTGCTGCAGGCGCCGCATACCTTGTCCGGCGTCGAGACAGCCATGTGGGACCTCATCGGCAAGGCCAGGGGTGAGCCGGTCTATCGCCTCCTCGGCTACGACAAGGCGCACAAGAAGACACCTTACGCATCGCAACTCTTCGGCCACTCGCCGCAGGAAACGCTGAGCGCCGCGCGCAACGCCAGGGCCAAGGGCTTTCGGGCGGTGAAATTCGGGTGGGGCCCGTTCGGCAGTGGCACGCCGGAGCGCGATGCCGACCACCTGGTGGCGGCACGCGAAGGCATCGGTCCAGATGGCGTGCTGCTGATCGACGCTGGCCAGATCTGGGGCGAGGATGTCGAGGCTGCCGCCGCGCGCCTGCCGGCGCTCGAGGCAGCAAATGCGGTGTGGCTGGAAGAGCCCTTCCATGCCAGCGCGCTTGAGGCCTATGCGGCGCTCGCCGAGCGCAGTCCGCGCGTGCGCATGGCCGGCGGCGAAGGCGCCCACAACGTCTCCATGGCGCGCCATCTCATCGACTACGGCCATGTCGGGTTCATCCAGATCGACTGCGGCCGCATCGGCGGCATCGCACCGGCCAAGGCCGTGGCCGACTATGCCGTGGCGCGCGGCGTGACCTATGTGAACCATACCTTTACCTCGCACTTGGCGCTCAGCGCCTCGCTGCAGCCGTTCGCCGGTCTCGCCGAACACAAGATCTGCGAATACCCGTTCGCCCCCAAGGCCCTCGCCCGCGACCTGAGCCTCAACCACATCGTTCCCGATGCGGCCGGCGAAATCTCCGTGCCGGAGGCCCCGGGCCTTGGCATCGACATCGACAAGGCGGCCCTGCAACGCTACCTGGTTCCAGTCGAGATCAGGATAAAGGGCCGCCCGCTCTATACCTCGCCCGCACTGGATTGATCCGACCTGCATGCGGCTTGCCTGTCAGCGGCTTCTGGCGTAGGGGCGGGTCAGGTTGAGCGCCTGGCGATTGAGTTCGAGCCCGAATCCGGGGGTGTCGGGAAGCGCGATGAAGCCGCGCTCCGGCAACGGCTCGTTGGTGAACATCACGCCGAAGTTCGGTTCGATCGCATCGGCCCTTTCGCTCATCATCATGAACTCCGCCAGTCTGATGTGATCGAAAGCCATCGCCATATAATACCCGTAGACCCCGCAGCCGTGCGGCACGACAGTCACCGATTGGGCGCTGGCAAGGGCAACTGTTCTGGCGAACTCGGTCGGCCCGCCCATCCACATCACGTCGGGCTGCAGCAGACCGACGCCGGCATCGATGAGCTGCTGATAGCCAAATTGCGCGTATTCGTGTTCGCCGGTGGCGAAGACGGCGGTCCCGCCCATGGCTTGCAGCTTCTGCGCCAGCCTGGCGTGCCCGGCATAGTCGTCCGGCAGCAAGGGTTCTTCGATCCAGGTGATATCGAGCGGTCGCAAGCGCCAGGCAAGTTCGGCGGCGTAGTCGACATCAAGCGCCATGTAGCAATCGAGCATCAGGGGAAAATCATCCCCGACCTTGTCGCGCCAATCCTTGAGGAAGGCGACATTGGCCTTCATGCCCCGCCTGCCGGCGGCCGGTCCATACGGCAGCGGGATCTTGGCGCCCCGGAAACCCATGTCTCTTGCCAGGTCGGGGCGCGATGTCGTGGCATAGACGGGAACGCGCTGCTTGGTCCGCCCGCCCATCAGGTTGTAGACCGGCTCGCCGAGGCTCTTGCCATACAGGTCCCACAGCGCCAGATCGATGGCGCTGATGGCATGCAGCGCCAGCCCCTTGCGGCCGTAATGAACCGAGGCCCGCCACATCTGATTCCAGATGTGCGAGCGATCGCAGGCGCTCTGGCCCTCGACGAACATGGCCAGGTGCTGCTCGATGATGAAGGCGGCGGCCTCTCCCCCGGTGCTGAGGCCGATGCCGATGCGGCCGTCTTCATCCTCGATCTCGACGATGACGGAAGCAATGTTGGCGACGCCCCAGGACTTGCGCGAGCCGGAATATCGGGGAAAGATCGACATCGGATTGGCGATTGGCGGATGCGTCCGTTCGTGATCCCAACTGCCGTCTTTGGCGGTCTGCCCCAGGATCCAGTGGGTCTCCGGCGTGTCATGGACGTCGCTTGCGCCATAACCTTCCACCTGCGAAACCAGGGCACGTACCTCCTTGATCCGCAGCCGGCCGGCAAGGGCCTTGACGTCTTCGAATGAGTTCGCCCTGGGATGCATTCCGGTCACCTTTCATTGCACCGGCGGCCTGTTGCCCGTGGACCTCAGCGGGTGCTGTAGCCGCCGTCGATGGCGATGGCCTGCCCTGTCGTGAAGGCGGCGAGATCGGAGGCGAGATAGACGGCAAGCTCGCCCATCTCCTCCAGCCGGCCGGCGCGCGGAACCGGATGCATCAGCCGCTTGGCGGCAAGGGCAGCTTGCGGATCGGCCTCCAGGCTCGCAACCTCGATCGACAGCGGGGTCTCGACGTAGCCCGGGCACATGGCGTTGACCCTGACCCCCTTGTCGGCGAAGTCGAGCGCCATGGCCTTGACCATGCCGATCACCCCGGCCTTGCTGCCGCAATAGGCGAGCCGTTCCTTGTGACCGACGAGGCCGTAGGTCGAGGAAATGGCGATCACCGAGGCGGCGCCGGCGGCGAGAAGCTGCGGGCAGGCATAGCGCACCGCCAGGAAAACCGGCCGCAGCGTGTTGTCCATGATGCGTTGGAATTCGTCCGGATCGGTATCGAAAATTGGGGTGCGGCCGCCGGCACCGGCGCTGATGACGAGGGTATCGATACCGCCCATGAAGACATCGGCCGCCGCCGTGACGCGCTGGACGTCGGTGACCGAGGTGGCATCGCCCACCGCCCACCCCGCCTTACCGATCGCGGCAAGTTTAGCCGCGGATGCCGTCAGCACCTCGGCACGGCGGCCGGAAATGAAGGTTGCCGCGCCCTCGTTCGCCAGCGCCGTGGCGATCGCCAGCCCGATGCCGGTGCCGCCCCCGTAGATCAGGCACTTCTTGCCGTTGAGTCTGTCTGCCATCGAACCCTCCGTTTGCCGCCGCCAGGCCGGCCTATGTCCTGACCTCGAACTTGAGAATCGAAGCTTTCTCCACCGCCTTCCAGTCAATGCCGATGCCCAGGCCATCGCCCGCCGGTGCATTCACAAAGCCCTCGCGGTCGGAGCGGATGACGTCGGTCACGCCATACTCGAAGGAGGGATAGGGTACCGGTTGCTCGAAATAGGTGCAGTTGCCGAAAGCCAACATGACATGCAGGTTGGCGGCCTGGGTCAGGGTATAGCCCCAGCACTGCACCTCGACTGTCTTGCCCCAGGCCTCGGCCAGCCCCATGATCTTGCGGATCGGGGTGATGCCGCCGCAGATGGTGGCATCGACCCGGAGCGCGCTCCAGCAGTCGGCGCGCAACGCGCACTGGATCTGTTGCAGGTCGGTCCAGGTATTGCCGGCCGCGATGATCGGCACGCTGGTGTGCTGCCTGAGATGCCTGTAGCCCTCGACATCTGTGTCGACGAGCGGGGCCTCGAACCACTCGAAGTCGAGATCGCCGAGCCGACGAGCGACCTTCATGGCGCCGGCAAGATCGTAGCGCTGTTCGACGTCGAGCATTAGCCGCATTCCGGTGCCGGCAAAATGCCCGGCCGCTGCCTCGCACATGGGAAGATCACGCGCCGGGTTGCACCAGCAATGAAACTTGACCGCCTTAAAGCCTTCAGCCTGTCGCTCGGCCACATAGTCGATATAGGCGTCATTGTCGGCCAGCAGCGGCGTCGAGGCATAGGAGAGGATCTTGTGACGGGCCCCGCCGAGCAACTGGTAGAGCGGCAGCCCGGCATGACAAGCCGTCATGTCCCACAGCGCGATGTCGATGAGCGATTGCGCCTGCGGCACCTGCGGGGTTCCGAGGTTCCGCATGCGCTGCCAGATCGCCTCGCGCTCGGCCGGCGTCTCGCCCATGAGGTTGGGCAAGAGGTAGCGCAGCGTCTCGCCGACCGAGCGGTCGAAGCCGTTGGCGGTGATCATCGTCGCGCCGGCGATGCCTTTAAGCCCGCTGGCCGCCGTCAGGCGCAGAATGATGTTGACCATGTACTGGTCGGTCATCCCTTCGGCCCAAGTGTAGCGCTCCACGTCCGGTCCGACGACGAAGACCTCGGCCCTGTCTATGCGCTCGTCCTTCACGCTGTCTCCCTCCTCGCGGTTTCGCCCCGCACCGGCTTGCCGGTGGCGACGGCCGCAATGTCGCTCTCTCCGTGCCAGCCAAGGTGGCCAAGAAATTCGCGGGTGCGCTCCACGGTTGCCGCCTCGAATATCTGCTTCGGCGGGCCTTCCTCGATCACGCGGCCCTTGTCGAAGACCACGACCCAGTCGCCGACCCGGCGCGCAAAGTCCATCTCATGGGTGACCACCACCATGGTCATGCCTTCATCCGCTAGCGCCTTCATGACGCTCAGCACCTCGCCGATGGTTTCGGGATCGAGGGCCGAGGTCGGTTCGTCAAACAGCATCAGGTCGGGCTCCATGGCCAGCGCCCGGGCAATGGCGACGCGCTGCTGCTGGCCGCCCGAGAGCATCGCCGGATTGGCGGCGGCCTTGTCCGACAGGCCGACCTTGGCCAGCAGCCTGCGCGCCCTGTCGTCGGCCGCGGCCGTGTCCAGCTTGAGCACCGTCGTCAGGCCGATGGTCACGTTGCGCAGCGCCGTCAGGTGCGGAAACAGCTCGAAGTTCTGGAATACCATGCCCATGCGCCGCCGCACCTTGCGGGCATCCGAAGGATCGCTGGCGCGCACCTCGGCGCCATCGAACAGCACCCGGCCGCCATCCAGCGTCTCCAGCGCATTGGCACAGCGCAGTAATGTCGACTTGCCCGAGCCCGAGGGTCCGATGAGGCAGACCACCTCGCCGCGGTTGACCGTGAGGCTTACCTCATCGAGCGCGTGCACCGGACCGTAGCGCTTGGAAACCGCCTCGAAGGCAAGGATGGCGCTGCCCTTGCTGCCGACGCGGGACTGTGCTTGTGGCTCGTGCATCATTCGGCGACCTTGTAGCGACGGTGCAGCCAGTCTACGAACTTGGCCTGCGGGTAGCCCATGAGCCAGTAGATGGCGGCCATTGCCGAGAGCACTTCGAGAATGCGGTAGGTCTCCGAGCGGATCTTCAACGACACGTAGGACAGGTCGGCTACCGAGATGATGGATACCAGCGATGTGTCCTTGAACAGCGACACCCAGGTGGATGCCAGCGCCGGCAAGACCCGCATTACGGCCTGCGGCAGGACGATGTACCACATGATCTGACCGTCACCCATGCCGATCGCCCGGCCGGCGTTCCACTGGCCGGCGCGGATCGATACGATGCCCGACCGGAAGGTCTCCGAGTTGAAGGCCGAGACATTGCAGGTAAGGCCCAAAATGGCGGTGGAAAGCTGCGAGAACTGAATATCGAAATAGGCGGGCAGCACGTAATAGACCCAGTAGATCTGCAGGATCAGCGGGGTTGCCCGGAAGAACTCGACAAAGCAGGTCGCAACGAAGGCAATCGGCCGGATGCCGGAAAGGCGCATGAAAGCCAGCACGAGGCCTCCGGGTATGGCCAGCGCCATGGTTGCAACCGCCAGCCACACGGTCATCTCGGCGCCTTGCAGCAGCCGCGGCAGGCTCATCCATACCACATCCCAGTGGAAATTCATGACGCCCCCAGATGGGCGACGCGCCGGTAGATGCCATCGATGATGCGTGCCACCGGAAAGCACAGAACGAAATAGACCAGCATGGCCGCGGTGTAGAGCTCGAAGGGGCGGTAGGTATTGCCGGCCACGACTTGGGTCTGCCTGAGCAATTCCGGCACCGCGATGACCGAGGCGATGGCGCTGTCCTTGACGGCGAAAACGAACAGCGAGCCGAGTGCTGGCAACATGCGTATGAGCGCCTGCGGCAGGATGATCGTCCGGATCGCCTGCGGCCAGCTCATGCCCAACGCCAGGGCGGCCGACATCTGGCCTTTCCTGACCGAGGTCAAGCCGGCCCGGATGGTCTCGGCCATATAGGCGCCGAGATGCACGCCGAGCCCGATGATGGCCGCCGTCATGACGTCGAGCGAGCGTCCGATCAGCAGCGGAAAGGCGAAGTACATCCACACCAGCACGACCAGCAGGGGGACCGAGCGCATGGTGTCGACATAGAGGCCGAGCACGATGTCGAAGGCTCGCCCGCCATAGGTCCGCAAGGCTCCCACCACGACGCCGATGGCGAAGCCGAGGCCCATCGACGCCAGAGAAAGCGCAAGCGTGACCCACACCGCCTTCAGCAGGAAGGGCCAGCTGGTGATGAACGGCGTAAAACTGATCGACATCACACCAAGCCTGAACGCAGGTTTGCGGTTGTGCTCAAGACAGGGCAGAAGACGGCCGGCCGCAGCCTTCCGCCCCGTTCATGCATGCCGGTTGTCAGTTGCCCTTGAGAACCCTGACCTCCTCGGCCGTCACCTTGGCATTGTCCTCATCATAAACCGCCTGCAACCAGTCGCGGAAAGTGGTATCGGCCTTGTCGACGGCCATGCCGACATCGGTCGCCATCTCGTGGCTCTGCAGGCAATCGTCGCCGAGCGGAAATACCATCAGGCCGGGCACTTGTTTGGCAAGCTGCGGCCAGGCAACGTTGTCGATGGGTGCGACATCGGCACGCTTGGCCATGATCTCCTCGACCGGAGCATTGGCGCCGGAACCCGCCACGCCCTTGAGCACGGCCTTGGAGAACCGCGTCGGCGCCCAGGTCTCGGGTGGCGTACCGGTGAAGTAGGCCAGCGTGATGTCGGGCGAGTTGAGATCGTCCACCGACTTCAGGTCTTTGAGCTTGGGATTGTCAGCAAGGCCGAAGAAGCACAGGCTCGACACCGAATAGACGATGAAGTCGACCACCTTCTGGCGCGACGGGGTGACCGACAGCGGCGCGATGGTGATGTCGGCTTCACCAGTCGCCAGGATCGGCACCTTGGTCTCATGGCTGACCGGGATCACCTCCAGCTTGACGCCGAGCCGGTCGGCATAGTCCTTGGCCAGGACCCAGGCCGGTCCCGAGAACTGCTCGCCGCTACCTGTGGTATTTTCCGGTAGCCACGGGAACTCGCCGATGGCCGCCACCTTGAGCGTGCCGCGGGCCTTGATGGCGTCGATCTTAGCGCTCTGGCCCGCAGCAGGAACATCGCTGCCCGCGGCCCATGTCGGGCCAACGCCGAGGCCTGCTGTCAGCATCATCGCCGCGGCGGCCGAAAACAGGAAATTACGTTTCTTCATGGGTCCCTCCCTTTGTATAGCTGCCAGCCGAGCGCTGGCCTGATTTGAAGCCGTCGCCGGACCAGTGGCAGAAGCGGGATGACGGGCCCGCTGCCCTTGGATAGGCGCACTTCACCGGCGATAATGCAGCCCCCGCCGGTGTCGTAAGAGGCTAACGTACCAGTTTGCATACTAGTATACAATGCATCACGAAGGGTTTAAGGTTTCCAGGTTATGAAAAAGCCTCAGGAGCGATCCGCGACAGCCAGCCGGCGTGAAGCCCCTTTGCAAGCGGCTGATCCGGCGCTCAAGCCGGACACGCCCGCCGCGCTTGCTCCGATCGGCAATGTCGAAGGCATCCGTGCGCTTGGCGAATCCGTGGCCGATGCCATCGTCAACGCGGTTGCCCAGGGCATATTGCAGCCAGGCCAGCGGCTCATCGAAGCCGAGCTTGCCGCCCAGCTTCAGGTCAGCCGCGTTCCGGTCCGCGAGGCCATCAAGATGCTGCAGGCGCAAGGCATCGTGAAGGTCACGCCCAATCAGGGCACCCGCGTCGCTGCGTTCGACGCGCCCATTATTGACCAGGTGACCGAGGCCCGCGTGGCACTGGAGCGCATTGCGGTGCGTGATGCCGTCGAGGTCTACCGGCGCGATCCCCGCCTGCTCGACCGCCTGCGCGAGATCGTTCAGCGCATGCAGCGGGCGGCGCGTTGGTCCGACTGGGTGGAGTTGCGCAAGGCCGATGTCGCCTTTCATCACGAGATGTGCCGGGCCTCGGGCAATGAGGTGGTGCTTAGCCTGTGGACCGCCCTGGCGCGGCGCACCACCATCATCTTCGGACGCGAACTGGCCTCGGAGCGTGACTTCGACGTGGTGATCCGCCAGCACGAGAAGATGGTGCGGTTGTTCGAGCGGGGCGAGGGCGACATCGAGCGCGAGATCGAGGACCATATCCTGCGCCTGCGGCGTCCCCCAAGGATGGGCACCACGGCACCTGGCAGCATGTCGCGCAAGGTCGGTTCATGAAGATCACCGATATCGAGTGCCACACCCTGCTGGCGCCCAACTACAACGCCGCCTTCACCTCATCAGCGCAGGATTCCTTCGTGGTCATCGTGCGCACCGACGAGGGCCTCTACGGGGTCGGCGAGAGCGACATCAATCCATGGATTGCCCGGGCCTGCATAGAAGCGCGCGGAACCCACACCATGAGTCTGTGCGCGCGCGATCTGCTGATCGGGTCCGACCCGCTGGATATCGAGGGGCTGTGGCGCCGGATCTATATCGGCACGGCCATGCACGGCCGGCGTGGCGCCTTCATCCACGCGCTTGGTGCCGTCGAGATGGCGCTGTGGGACCTCAAGGGCAAGGCCCTGGGCAAGCCGGTCCACGCCCTGCTGGGCGGTTCCGCTCGCAAGAAGGTCTTGCCTTATGCCTCGCTACAACCCAACGGCGGAAGCTTTGCGGCCTATCGCGACAGTCTGGTCGATTGGGCCATCAAGGCCAAGGAACTGGGGTTTCGCGCCGTCAAGGCCGAGGTCACCATGAACGGTCCCTACGCCCATGCCGGCCTCAATGAACGCTATGACCGCCATACCGAGGTGGTCGCGGCGGTGCGCAAGGCGCTAGGCCCGGACATCGCGCTGATGGTCGATGTCCAGTACATGTGGCCGGACGCTGAAACGGCGCTGCGCACGGTGCGCGACTGGGGCGAGTTCGACCTCTACTTCCTGGAGACGCCGGTGTGGGTCGACAATATCGACGATATCGCCCGCCTGCATGATGAAGCGCCCATGCGCATCGCCTTCGGAGAATGGCAGGCGACGCGCTACGAATTCGAGGAACTAATGGACCGCGGGCACATCGATGTGGCCCAGCCCGATATCGGACGGGTCGGCGGTCTCATGGAAGCTAAGGCCGTGTGCGACATGGCGGCGGCACGAAATCGCCTGATCGTGCCCCATTGCTGGAAAACCGGCATCTCGATTTCGGCCACCGCTCATCTCGCCTTCGTAACCCCGCACTGCCCGTTCATCGAATTTCTGCCGCCCGAGCTTTCGGAGGAGACCTTGCGCCGCGAGTTGTTGGCGCAGGAGCTGACCATGAGCCACGGCGAGATCGCCCTGCCGCAGGCGCCCGGGCTTGGCATCCAGATGAACTGGGACGCTTTGCGGCGCTTTGCGGCATGAGGAGGAAGCGATGAACGATCGCGTGCCCGCGAGTGTCGTCTACGATGTCATGAAGGCGCGCGGCATGGAGCACTGCGTGCTGCCAGCAAGCCTTCGCGGTCTGGCGGTGCATCACTATGCCTGCGGTCCGGCCTTCACGATCGAGGGCCAGGAGGAAGCCGGCCTCACCGCCCACGATACGCTGCTCAGGTGGTCGCAACTGCTGTCGAGTATTCCGGCCGAAACCGTCGCCGTGTGCCAGCCTAACACCCATGCCATCGCCCTGATGGGTGAACTGTCAGCCCGTGCGCTTGCCGTCAAGCAGGTGCGCGGCTACGTCGTCGACGGCGCCTGCCGCGATGCCGACCTGGTCGAGGAAAGCGGCCTGCCGGTCTTTTGCACCCACCTGACGCCGCGCGACATCGTTGCCCGCTGGACCTGGACCAGGCTCGGCGGGCCGGTGGTGATCGGCGGCGTGACGGTTTCGGCGCGCGATCTCATCATCGCCGACCGCGACGGCATCGTCGTCGTCCCGCAAGCCGTAGCCCCCGAGATCCTCACCGAAGCCAGAGCCGCGCTCGCAACCGAGAGCGCCATGCGGCAGGCCATCCTTTCAGGCATGGATCCGAAGGAGGCCTATCTCAAGTATGGCAAATTCTGATTGCTCACGGTCAACTTGCAACACCACAACAGCGAGTCCTAGACTTCCGCCTTGGGTCAAAAGC
>CAVYOQ010000012.1:0-20674 GCA_963770075.1 uncultured Alphaproteobacteria bacterium | reverse complement strand
TGACCACCATCCTTCCCGACAAGTCGCGTCTCGCCATGGCGCTGGGCAAGCCCGAACTGGTGAACGGCAAGCTCGAGGTCACGGTGCTGCGCGTACCCGAGGCCACCGTCGCCGAGGCCCCCGTCGACATCCTCGCCACCAATGGCCGCAGCCTCGCCTCGGCGAACGCGCATTTCGCGCCCGGCAAGGGCAAGGCCGACCTGTCGTTCGATCTGCCGGTGGAGCTGCGCAACCAGGCTCACCGCATCGATCTGGGTGCGGCACGCTCGGCCGCCGGAGTACACCTGTTCGACGACCGCTGGAAGCGCAAGACGGTCGGTCTCGTCTCTGGCGCCTCGCTGGAGATGGACCAGCCGCTGCTATCGCCGCTCTATTACGCCAGCCGCGCGCTTCAACCCGTCGCCGAGATCCGCGAACTGGAGCCGAACAAGCCGGTTTCCAGCATGTTGGGCCCCTCACTGTCGGTACTGGTGCTGGCCGACATTGGCGTCTTGCGCGCCGCCGACCGCGAGGCGGTGGACAAATGGGTGGCCGCGGGCGGCCTTCTCTTGCGCTTTGCCGGCCCGCATCTCGCCGCCGGCAATGACGACCTGGTGCCAGTCAAGCTGCGTGCCGGCGATCGCACCATCGGCAGCGCCCTGAGCTGGGAGCGCCCGCAAGGCCTCGCCGCCTTTCCCGACAAGGGCCCCTTTGCCGGCCTCAAGGTCGATCCCTCGGTGACGGTCTCGCGCCAGGTGCTGGCCGAACCCTCCGCCGACCTGTTCGATCACACCTGGGCGAGCCTCGAGGATGGAACGCCCCTGGTGACCGCCGCCCGTCGCGGCTCCGGCACCATCGTGCTCTTCCATGTCACCGCCAATGCCGACTGGTCCAACCTGCCGCTTACCGGGCTTTTCGTCGAGATGCTGCAACGCGTCGTCGAGCTGGGCCCCGGCGCCCTGGCGGGCGGCGACAACGCCAAGGCGCGCTCTGGTGCCTTCGTGCCCAAGCTGGTGCTCGACGGACGCGGCGAGCTGACCACCCCCGATGCCTCGGCCGAGCCGGTCGAAGCCAAGGATTTTGCCGCCATTCAGCCGAGCCCCTTGCACCCGCCCGGCCTCTACGAGCACTCTGGCGCCACCCGTTCCCTCAACCTCACGCTTGCCGGCGACGGGCTCAAGGCCATCTCCGGTCTGCCGCTCGGTACCACCGTTGCCGGCTATGCCGCCCGGCCGCCGCGCGATCTGGCCGCCGTCTTCTTCCTTCTTGCCGCGGTGCTGTTCGTCGCCGACTGCCTGGCGGCGATGCAGCTTTCGGGCGCCTGGCGCCGCCTGCTGCGCCGCACCGGCTCAGCCACCGCCGTCATTGCCCTCGCCCTTCTCGTGGCGGCCGTCCCCCATCTCGCCCGCGCCCAGGATGCGAATCTCTCGCCCGAGGACCGCTTTGCCATGCGCGCCGCGCTGGATACCCGCCTTGCCTATGTCATCACCGGCAGTCAGGAGGTGGACGATGTGAGCTTTGCGGGGCTCAGCGGCCTCACCGATACCCTCATCAAACGCACCGCGGTCGAGCCGGCAGCCCCCATGGGCCTCGACATCGAGAAGGACCCGCTCGTCTTCTTCCCCCTCATCTACTGGCCGATCACGCCGCAGACACCGGTACCCTCGCAGGCCGCCCTTGCCCGCATCAATTCCTTCATGAAGAACGGCGGCACCATCTTCTTCGATACCCGCGACGACAATGGCGACATGACCGATTTCACCGGCCAGCCGACGCCGTCGGTGCTGGCGTTGAGGCGCCTTCTCGCCTCCCTCGACATTCCCCCGCTCGAGCCGGTGCCGCCCGATCATGTGCTCACCAAGGCGTTCTATCTTATGCAGGCTTTTCCCGGCCGCTGGGCCGACGGGCGGCTGTGGGTGGAGGCTTCCGACAGCCAGGCGCGCGGCGAAAGACACGCCGACGGGGTGAGCTCGATCATTATCGGCTCCAACGACTATGCTGCCGCCTGGGCCGTGGACAGCGCCGGCCAGCCCATGTTCCCGGCCGTGCCCGGCGGCGAGCGCCAGCGTGAATTCGCCTACCGAACCGGCATCAACATCGTGATGTACGCGCTCACCGGCAACTACAAGGCCGATCAGGTGCATGTGCCGGCACTTCTGGAAAGGCTGGGCCAATAGATGGACTGGACCTGGTCGATCAACTTTGCCCCGCTCCTGCCGCCCGCTGCCCTGTGGGTGACCGCTGCGGTACTTCTCTTGCTGGCTACGGCCGGGATCGTGGCCCGCGCTCGGGGCGGCGTGTTGCGCCTTGCCACCGCCCTCCTCATCCTCGCCGCGCTCGCCAATCCCACCATGCGCGAGGAAGAGCGCGACCCCTTGAGCGACATCGCCGTCGCCGTGATCGACCAGAGCCAGAGCCAGCAAATCGGTGATCGCGCCGAGCAGACCGCCAAAGCTCTCGCCGGACTACGAGAGCAGGCACGTACCCTCAAGAACACCGAACTGCGCATCGTCACGGTCAAGTCCGGCATTTCCGCCAGCGAGGATGGCACCCGCCTGTTCACCGCGCTCGCCGGCACGCTCGCCGATGTTCCGCCGGAACGCTATGCCGGTGCCGTCATGGTCACCGACGGCGAGGTGCATGACGTGCCGGCTTCCATCGGCGCCCTCGACCATGGCGGCCCCTTGCACGCCCTCATCACCGGCCGGCCGGGCGAGCGCGACCGCCGCATCATCGTCGAGAACGCCCCACGCTATGCCATTGTTGGCCAGGACCAGAGCGTCAGGGTGAGGGTAGTCGACACCGGCGCCAACGATGCAGGCACCCCCGTCGAAGTCACCATTGCCATGGACGGCGGCACGCCCGAGCCATTCCCCGCCCGCGTCGGCCGGCCGGTCGAATTGCCACTCAAGGTCACCCATGGCGGCAAGACCCTGATCGAGGTGGCCGTCGGGCCGCTGAAAGGCGAGATCACCACCCACAACAACCGCGCCGTCATCGTCACCGAAGGCATTCGCGAACGCTTGCGGGTGCTTCTGGTCTCGGGCGAGCCGCATCCGGGCGAGCGCACCTGGCGCAACCTCCTGAAAGCCGATGCTTCCGTCGATCTGGTGCACTTCACCATCCTCAGGCCGCCGGAAAAGCAGGACGGCACCCCCATACGCGAGCTCTCGCTCATCGCCTTCCCGACGCGTGAGCTGTTCGTGGAAAAGCTGCAGCAGTTCGACTTGATCATCTTCGACCGCTACCAGCGCCGCGGGGTCCTGCCGCTCGCCTATCTCGCCAACATCGCCGACTATGTGAAGAAGGGCGGCGCCGTGCTGGTGGCTGCCGGACCCGACTACGCCACACCCTTGAGCATCTATCGCACGCCCTTGTCGGATGTGCTCGCGGCCGTCCCCACGGGCAACGTGACGACCGAACCCTTCCGCCCCCATCTGACCGATGCCGGTCGCCGCCAACCGGTGACGCGCGGTCTCGATGGCGCCGGCCCTGTCGGCGGCCAGCCGAGCTGGGGCCGCTGGTTCCGCCTCATCGACGCCAACGCAAATGGCGGCGATGTCATCATGGACGGGCCCGGCGACAAGCCGTTGATGATCCTCTCGCGCCAGGGCAAGGGGCGCGTCGCCTCGGTCCTGTCCGATCAGCTGTGGCTGTGGACGCGCGGTTATGACGGCGGCGGGCCGCAGGCCGAGTTGCTGCGCCGCCTCGCCCACTGGCTGATGAAGGAGCCGGAACTGGAGGAAGAAGCCCTCACCGGCCTGCAGCACGGCAAGACCCTGACCGTCACCCGCCAGACCATGGCCGACAAGCCGGCCCCGGTCACCGTCACCTCGCCCACCGGCAAGGTCGCAACCGTCGATCTCGCGCCCTCCGAACCAGGCCGCTTCACCGCTCGTATCCCGGTGAGCGAGGCCGGCATCTGGCGGCTCAGCGACGGCACGCTCAACGCCTTTGCCGCCGTCGGCAGCCCCGATCCGCGCGAGACCGCGAGCATCGCCGCCACCGACCAGTTGCTCAAGCCCATCGTCGATGCTTCGGGCGGCGCGGTGAAATGGCTGGCTTCGGCCGATGGCGATCCCGCCGCCGTCAACCTGCCGCGTCTGACCAAGGTGAGGCCGGGGCGCGCCATGTCGGGTCCCGGCTGGCTGGGCCTGAGGGCGAACGGTGCCTACCGGGTGCGCGCGGTGAGCGAATTGCCGCTGTTCTCCACCCTGCTGGCGCTAGCCGTCCTGCTGCTTGCCGTCTCGTCCATGTGGTACCGCGAGGGGCGGTGAAGCTCGGCAAAGCGCGCCGGCGGCAGCACCAGGCCTTCCGCCGCAGCGAGGGCACCGGGCTGAAGCTCGAGATAGAGAAAGCGCGCCGGATCCACCGGGCCGGGCAGGATCAGCCGCTGCTGCGGCAGCCGGGCAAAGCCCACGCGGGCGTAATAGGGCTCATCGCCCACCAGGACGACGAGGCGATGGCCCATGTCCCTGGCCAGATCGAGCCCATGGTGCATGAGTGCCCGCCCGATGCCCTTGCCCTGCAGCGCCGGTGACACAGCGAGTGGGCCGAGCAGCAGCGCCAGCGTTCCCGCCTCGCCGATGAACAGACGCCAGAAGCTAACGGCGCCCACGAGCGCGCCGCCGCCATCGAGCGCCACCAAAGACAGTCCATCGACCGGCTTTTCGCCTTCACGCAACCGGTAGGAGGTCTTGGCGCGGCGCGACAGGCCGAACGCCTGGTCGAGAAGGCCTTCGATAAGAGGCTGATCGCCGGGCCGTTCCGGCACGATATGAAATTTTGGAGCTGACATGACCTGATCTTCCGCAGAAAGCCTGAAACGCTGCTCCCTGCGGCCGACGAGGATCTCCGACCTCAGGAGCGGTGGGCGAACCGGCGTGCACCGGTCGGGACCATGCGTCGTCGCAAGCTGATCAGGTAAGAAGGCGCGCCCATGTCTGTCGTATCGCTTCTGTCGCTACATTCAGAGCCAATTGACCGGCGGGCGCTATAACACCAATCGCCATGCCCGTCCACATTTCCTTGTGCCCTCTCACCAGCGCGTGTCGGCGGAACGCAACCCGGCGATCTCCTCCAGGCGCCGCAGAGTCCCGGCGGTGACACCCGCAGGCAGTGCTTCGGGTGAGAAGAATCCCGCTTCTACAATCTCCAGCGAAGCCGGCCGCGGTCGCTGCGCAAAATCGTCCAGCACATAAAGCGCCACATGATCGCCGGGAAAATTCTCATCATTGCCGTAAAGGCCGAACAGTCTGAGCCGGCCGTTCAACTCGACGCCGGCCTCCTCCATCAATTCGCGCCGCGCCGCCTCGTCCGCCGTCTCGCCCCGTTCAACCCCGCCTCCCGGGAACAGCCAGCCCGGCGCATAACTGTGGCGCACCAGCAGAAAGCGCCCCTCGCCATCGCGCACCGCCACCCTGACGCCCAGCGTCAGGCCGCGCCGCAGCCGGAACCATGGATGCAGCAACAGGCGCGAAACTGTGCTAAAGGCGGCTCGCTTCCACATGGCTTTCCCATAGCACAAACAATACAACGGCGAAGCTGCGGACGCCCGTTGAGTTCGCCGCCCACTCGCGCTATTCGAGGCACCATGCAGCGGATCTTGCGTATCTTTTTCGGGGCCCAGGGTACCCACCCGTCGCTGGTGCTCTTATGCCTGCTGCTGGGCGGTGCCTGCGAGGCCATCGGCCTCGGCATGCTTGTGCCCATCATTTCTCTGCTGCAAAGAAGCGAGAGCACGGGCTCGACCCCGCTGGGCCGCGCTGTGACGGACGTGTTTGCCCGCTTCGATATGCATCCCGGCCTCGGCGTGCTCGTCATCATCGCCATCGTTACCTTCACCCTGAAGAACCTTCTGACCTTTGCAGCCCTCACCTATGCAGGGGTGGCGGTGGCCAACGTGGCGACCCGCCTCAGGACCACGCTCCTGACAGCCCTGTTCGATGCCCGCTGGAGCTATTTCGTCGACCGCCAGGTAGGGCACATCTCCAATGCCATTTCCAACGACTGCACCCGCGCTGGCGATGCCTACTTTCTGGCAGCGCGTTGCGTGGCTTTTGCCATCCAGGCCGTCGTCTACGTCATGGTGGCGCTGTTCGTATCGCTGAAGCTCGCCCTGACCGGTATCGTCGGCGGCGTGCTGTTAATCATCATTTTGGGCCGCCTGATCGGCGTCGGCCGCAAGGCCGGATACCGCCAGACCGACCGCACCTCCGAGCTGGTGGTCCTGGTCTCCGATGCGCTCAACAACATCAAGCCGATCAAGGCCATGGACCGGCAGGACCGCTTCGCTGTCTATTTCGGCGCCAAGATCAGCAAGCTGCGCCGTGCCCTCATCACCCGCGCCGTCGTCCAGCAGGGCCTGCAGCGCGGCCAGGAAATCATCCAGGTCATCGCCATCGGCATCACCGTCTACTTCGCCTCGGCTTTTTGGCACATTCCCCTGCCGGAGCTGGTGGTAGCCGGCGTCATCTTCATGCAGATCATGTCGCTGACCGGCAAGTTGCAGTCCTACCTGCAGCAGGCCGTGGTGCTGGAAAGCGCCTTCTGGCGCACCCACGATCTCACCGAGCAACTCATCGCCAACCGCGAGCCCGATGCCGGCACCCGCCAGCCCACCCTCGAAAAGGGTTGCCGCTTCGATCATGTCAGCTTCGCCCACACCGACAAGCCGGTTGTGAGGGACGCAAGCTTCACCGTGCCCACCGGTGGCATCACCGTCCTGCAAGGACCCTCGGGCGCCGGAAAGACCACCCTGATAGACCTCATGATCGGCCTCAACCGGCCCGACAGCGGCCGCGTGCTCATCGACGAGGTGCCACTGGAAGAAATTTCGCTCGGCGCCTGGCGGCGCATGATCGGCTATGTGCCGCAGGAACTGAGCCTCCTGCACGGCTCGGTGAAAGAAAACATCGCGCTGGGCGACGAGAGCCTTTCAACCGAGGCAATCGAGGCGGCGCTGGAACGCGCCGGCGCCCTCGACTTCGTGCGCTCCCTGCCGCAGGGGCTCGACAGCGATGTCGGTGAGATGGGAACGCGGCTATCCGGCGGCCAGCGCCAGCGCCTCGCCATCGCTCGCGCCCTCGTCCACGACCCGGCGCTGCTCATTCTCGACGAGGTGACGAGCGCGCTCGATCCCGCCACCGAAAACCTGATCTGCGAAGGCGTGGCGGGTCTCGCCGGCCGCTACACCATCATCGCCATCACCCACCGCCCGGCCTGGGCGCGCATTGCCACCCATCTCTACAAGGTCGAGGCCGGCAAGGTGAGCCCGGTCGCCAGCGGGCGGCGCAGCGCAACCCGTGAACGCCGGGCCCACCCCGCATGACGACGAGCGCCGATGCCATCACCGTTCGCCCGGTCAACGACAAGGCAGACTTGCGCGCATTCTTGCGCGTGCCCTTCGCTGTCTACCGCGGCGATCCCAACTGGATCGCCCCGCTCTTTCTCGAACGCCTCGACCATTTGAGCCGCAAGCGCAATCCATTCTTCCGCCATGCCGAGGCCGAGCTTTTCGTCGCCTACAAGGGCGCTGAGCCGGCGGGCCGCATCTCCGCCCAGGTCAACCACCTCCATATCGATCGCTATCACGACGCAACCGGCCAGTTCGGCTTCCTCGATGCCGTCGATGACCCTGAGATCTTCGCCGCCCTGACCGAAGCCGCCGCCAACTGGCTTAAAGGACGCGGCATGCATCGCATGACGGGCCCGATGAGCTTTTCCATCAATGACGAGACCGGACTGCTCATCGACGGCTTCGATACCCCGCCGCGCGTCATGATGGGCCATGCCCGCCCCTGGTTCGCCCGCCACCTCGACACTCTGGGCTTCGCCAAGGCCAAGGACGTGCTGGCCTTTGACTACGACGCCCGCAAACCCTTGCCGCGCACCATGCAGGCCATGGTGGACAAGGCCTATGGCTCGGGCGATCTGGAGGTGCGCGCCCTGTCGAAGAAGAACCTGGCGCGCGATCTTTCCATAATCATGGAAATATTCAACGATGCCTGGAGCGACAACTGGGGCTTCGTGCCGTTCACGCCTGAGGAAATCACCGCCCTCGGCAACAATCTCAAGGTCCTGGTGCGCGAGGACTATATCGCCATCGCCTCGTGGAAGGGTGAGCCTGTGGCCATGGCCGTGACGCTTCCCGACATCAACCAGTGGGTCAAGGGTCTCGACGGACGGCTCGTTCCCTTCGGCTGGGCCCGCATCCTGTGGCATCTGCTGGCCCGCCCCCCTGAGGCGGTGCGCATGCCGCTCATGGGCGTCAAGCGCGCCTTTCACGGCCAGCCGCTCGGTGCCACGCTGGCTTTGGCGGTGATCGACCGCATCAGGCGCGCACATCTTGAACGCGGCACGAACAGGGCCGAACTGTCCTGGATTCTCGAGGACAACTGGCCCATGCGCCGCATTCTCGATGCGCTGGGCGCCAGGCCGTACAAGACCTACCGGATTTACGAGCGCGGCCTATGAGCGCGCAACCTGCCCCCAGCCGGCAATGGCATGCCGTGGTGCTGGCCACCGCGCGCCCTGGGGATCCGGTGTGCCGTGCCCTCGGGCTTGCTCACAAATGCCTTTTGCCGGTGGCGGGCGAGCCGATGCTGGCGCGTGTAGCGCGCACCCTGGCCCGCCATGCGCTCATCGGGCGCATCCTCCTGGTGATCGACGGCAATGTGCCCTTCACCGCCGCATTGGGCTCGCTGGTGCGCCGGGTGGAGATCGTCGAGCCGCGAGAGACGATCGCCCGCTCCACTGCCGCGGCCTTGGAACTGCTGGACGAGGAGGCTAGCGTCCTCGTCACTACCGCCGATCATGCCCTGCTCGACAAGGCGATGATCGATCATTTTCTTGCAGCATCAAAAGCCTCCAGAGCTGATGCGACCATTGGCCTTGCCCGCGCCGGGACCGTGCCTGAGCGCTATCCGCACGCCACCGGCACGGTCCTCACATTCGCGCACGACAGCGTCCTGGCCTGCAATCTCTATGGCATCCTCACGCCCCGCGGCCGTGACGCCATCGATGCGTGGGAAGACATCGAAGCCAACCACCAGCAGCCCCTGAGGCTGGCGACCGCCTTCGGCCTGACCTCGCTGGTGCGCCATCTCACCGGCACCCTCGATCTCGATACCGCCTTTCAACTCGCCTCGCGCCGCATCGGCATCACCGCCCGCCCCGTTTTCATGCCCTATCCCGAGGCGGCCATCGGCATCACCAGATCCGAGGACAAAGCCCTGATCGAAGAGATTCTCGCTCGCCGCTGAGCTCTACGTGATGCGCGCCGGGTCGAGGGCGGCGGTGAAGCAGTTCACATAGGATTCGAGCGTACGTGCGAGCTGGAAACCCCCGGCGTAATCTTTCAGCCGTTTGCCGTCGCGCGGGCGGGCCAGGCGCATCTCGATGGCCGCCGCCAGCCCGTCGACGTCATGCGGCGGCACCGACGGTTCGCTTGCGAGCGGATCGAGCACCTCGCCGATGCCGGTCGGGCAGCGATAGGCCGCCACCGGTGCGCCCGCCGCCAGCGCCTCCAGCACCACGTTGCTCGCCCCTTCCCATAGCGATGATGTCGCGAACAGCGAGGCCCGCGCCATGTAGCGATAGGGATTGGCATCGAAGCCAGCGAGGCGAAAGTGATCTTGAAGGCCAAGGGCGCGAGCGGTTCCCTCCAGCGCCCGGCGCTCGCTCGCGGGACCATCACCGAGAATGAGCAGACGTGCCGGCGTGCAGCTGCGGACCTTGGCCATGGCGCGGATGAGGTCGGCGAAATTCTTCTGCCGCGAAAGCCGTCCGGCAGAGACGATGACCGGCTTTTCGCCTGCCGCGAACCAGGGATCGTCCAATGGCGCGGCCGCCAGGCGCTCGACCGCGGCGACATCTACTCCATTGGGAATCACGGTCAGGCGTCGGCTGTCCACTCCGAGGCTGCCGGTGAGGTCTCGCCCAATTCACGGCTGACGGCGATGACCCGTTCGAATCCGCGATAGTGAAGGCCGTTCACGGCATTGACCACCCACCGGCGAGGCGCGGTGCGGGCGACCGAGATAGGCCTCAAGCGGCGTCGCCAGGGTGGCGTTGCTCGCTCTCGCCCACAGCGACACCCGCGCGGCGCGCCTGCCAGGCGGTAGGCGAGGTTCGCTGCGAGATTATGTGGTTACCGGCTGACAGGGCGATCGCCGGTCGGCGCTCACGCAAATAGGACGCCAGCGCCCATGCGAGCTCGCCAGTCGGGGCCCTCGGGCATAGCGGCACGCCCCTTACGTCCGCTGTGTACACCTCCAGCCAGCCGGGACTTCTGGCAGGGACCCGTCGTCGCGAGCTACCCACCTCCGTCCTGAGGCCGGCAGCCCTGGCGCTCCAGCGCGCCGCAAGGCATTGCGCACCACGCCGCTCGCCTTCAGATCATAGGTAAGAAGGCTCAGATCGGGTCTGTCACGCGCCATAGTGTCTCAGGATCGAAAAATCTCAACAGCGTTCGCTGATAACATATCGGCCGCACAACAGCTCTGGCAAATCGCAGCCTGTGCGAGAACCCGCGCATCACCTGATGCGCGCGCGCAAGGCTTGAACCACAGCGGCCTGATTGCGTAAACAGCGGCAGCTTCCCGCAGCGGCACCCGTCCGGGACAGTCAATCGCAGCCGGAGCGCCAAAGATCATGTTTACCCTGGCCCATATCACCGATCCCCATCTTGGCCCCTTGCCCGGTCCGCACCCGTCCGAGCTCCGCGCAAGCGCCTGGTGGGTTACCTTTCCTGGCACTACCGGCGCAAGCACATTCACCAGCCACGGGTGCTGGCGGCCGTCATGGCCGACATCGCCGCCTTTGCCCCAGGGCATATCGCGCTCACCGGAGATCTCGTCAATCTCTCGCTTGCCGCAGAATTCACGCGTGCCCGCGCCTGGCTCGAAGGCGTGGGCCCACCTACCCTTATCACCGTGGTGCCCGGCAACCATGATGCCTATGTCGAGGTCCCATGGGAGGAAGGCCTCGCCAACTGGGCCGATTACATGACCGGTGACATGCGCGTTGCCGGCAGTCAGCGGGGCCCGTTGCTGCCGCGCGGCTTTCCTTTCGTGCGCCTGCGCCGCAACGTGGCGCTCATCGGCCTGTCGAGTGCCGTACCGGCCGGCTGGGGCCGAGCGTCGGGCCGTCTCGGCACGCGCCAGATCGAGGCCCTTGCCGGCACCCTCGCCGACTTGCGACGGCGCGGCTTCGTCGGCGTCGCGCTGATCCACCATCCGCCGCTGCCGGGTCTGGCCGAGCCGCGCAAGGCGCTCGAGGATGCAGAAGCCCTCAAGGCCGTGCTGCAGCGCGAAGGCGCAGAGCTGTCCTTCACGGCCACAATCACCGTCACATGCGCAACGTCCTCGAAAGCCGCCATGGCCCGGTGCCAGTGATCGGCGCGCCGTCGGCCTCGGCTATTGCAAGGGGTCATAAATCTGCCGCAGCATGGTATCTCTATCGCATCAGGCGCCAGGCAGGTGTCTGGCGCATCGATGCATCGGTGCGCAGTTGGGATGCCGATGCCGGCGCCATGGTGGACAACAGCCGCTTCCAGCTCAGCGGGCCGGACACGGGGCCTCCGGCCGGCCAAGACGAGGTACCGGACATCAGCGCATGAAGGCGAGCGTAACAGGCAGACGGAAAACGCGGACACCGGCACACCGCTGCCGGGGCCGGGGCCGGGGCTGAGATCATGCTCGGCATCACCGTCGTCGACCGCTATATCGTCCGTCAGGTGCTCAAGCCCCTGGTGACGGCGATGATCATCGGCCTGTCCGTGCTCGATGGCCGAGCGGATGGTGCATCTGCTCGATGTCGCGCTGGGCAAGAAGAACTCCCTGAGCGTGGTATTCCAGCTTCTGGCCTACCTCGTGCCCGGTTATCTTGGCCTCGCCATACCGACAGCCATGTTCATCGGCCTGCTTTTCGGCTTCAACAAGCTGTCCAAGGACGCCGAGATCGACGCCTTCATGGCGGCCGGCATCGGCATCAACCGGCTGGCGCGGCCGGTGGGCTACATGGCGGTGGTGCTGGGGCTCATTTCGCTGCTGATCTTCGGCTGGTTCCAGCCCCAGACCCGGTATGCCTATCGCTCGGTACTGTTCGCGGTGAAGAACGTGGAGGTGTTCTATCTGGCCGAGGAAGGCGTGTTCATGCAGGCCGGCTCGCGCACCTTCATCCTCGACAAGCTGTCGCGCGCCCACAACTCCTTCGAGCGCATCTTCCTGTTCGACAATCGCGGAGTTGACGGGACCGAGACGGTCACCGCCCGCAGCGGCGCCCTCATCGACCAGCCCAGCGACCCGCGCCCGGTCCTGCGCCTCGACGACGGCAACCGTCTGAACCTTAATGCGTGGCCGCAATTCACCGCCTGTGCCGAAACCCCCGAAAGCCGTGGTCGGCTCCTTCAAGACCGTCGATACGCCCCTGGGGCGCATTTCCAACAAGGTTTTCCGCCCGCGTGGCAACGATGAACGCGAGCTCACCTTCAGCGAACTCTACAGCAATCTCGACCACGACCACACCGCGGTGCCCTACAACGCCGTGCGCTCGGAGTTCCACAAGCGCGTGGTGTTCGTCCTGACGGTGCTCATCCTCCCGATGCTGGCGTTGCCGTTCGCTCTCGGCCACCGGCGCGGCTATCGCGCCTACCGCTTCGCCATCGCGCTTGCCATTCTGGTCGGCTATCACGAAGTCCTCGATCAGGGAGCGCTGGCCTCGCGCCTGAACGGCACCTCGCCCGATCTCACGCTTTGGCTGCCGTTCGCGCTGCTGGTCGCCTTCTCCGCATGGCGCCACCACAACACCTGCTTCCGCCTCAGGCCGACCGGCTCGAGCCGTTGGTCGAGCGCCTCAGCGATGTAGTGCGCGCAATACGCCATCGCATTGCCGGCCAATTGGGATGGTCCAGATCATGCCGACCGCCTGGCTGCTCACCCGCATGGTGACCTACCGCTTCCTGGCGATCCTGTCGGGGATCGTCATCTTCGTCACCACGCTGGATGTCGCCGTCAATGTCGATGACATCCTGCACGTCAATGATGGCCAGTGGTGGGGCATTCCTTATTATGCCCTCTTGATCCTGCCGTCTAACGCCTCGACCTTCCTGCCCATCGCGGTGCTGTTGGCGCTGCTTCTGACCCTGATGGAGCTCTCCTACCGCTCCGAGATGACCGCCATCTGGGCAACCGGCATCTCGCCTCTTGGATTGATCGCCATGCTGGTGCCGGTCGGCCTCCTGCTCGGCGTCATCAATTTCGGCATCAACGATATCGCCGTGCCCAAGACCATTCCGACGCTCTACAAGTGGGGCATCGGCTACTATCGCAACAAGCGGCTGAATATCAGCGACAAGGACCCCATCTGGATGCGCGCCGGCAACGACATCCTGCGCGCGGTCGATTACAACCCCCGGGCCACCGTCCTGCATAACGTCATCATCTTCCGCCGCAACGCCGCCGGCCAGTTGACCGAACAGGATTTCGCCGAAAGCGCCCGCCAGGTGGGTGGGCGCTGGCCGCACAACGTGGTTGTCTACTATCAGGAGAACCTGCCGCCCAACCGCATCGACACGCTCATCTACAGCGGTAACCTCAAGCGGCGGCCACCGGCGCCCGCTCCGGCGACCGCAAGAAGATGACGCTCAGCGATCTGAGCTATTTCATCGAAAATTCCGGCTTTGGGATCCGCCCGGCGCACGTCTACGAGACCTGGTGGCACAAGCGCATCGCGAAGTCCTTTTCCGCTTGCCTGATGGTCGCCATCTGCGTGCCGCTGGCCGCCCGCTTCCGCCGCGGCGGAGGCATCGGCATCCTGTTCTTTTTCGGGGTGGCGCTGGGCTTCGTGTTCTTCATCATCGACGGCATTTCGCTGACCATGGGCGAATTGGGGCTGTTGCCACCATGGATGGCTGGATGGCTGCCGCTCATGATCTACAGTAGCATCGCCGCGACCATGCTCTTGAGAGTTGAGAGTTCATCTTAATTGTCACAAATCGTTGACGGCCGCTGCCTGCGCCGTCACAACGCAGCCATCAGTAACCAGCCGCACCCGGAAACCGTGACCACCCAGACGAAAGAAAGAGGGCCCAGGATCGCTTGCCCGCCGCCTGGCGACCCGAGGAGCAAGTCGCGCGCAATGAATGCCGCGACCGCCGCGCTCGTCATTAACCCGCGCTCGGGAAAGGCAGCGGCAAGGGTCTCGCGCTGGCCGAGAGGATCAGAAACGCCCGTACCGCCCAAACCGCGATCATCGACGACTTCGACACTCTTCCGGCCATGCTCGCCGGGTTCGCCGGCAGTGGGGTCGACATCTTGTTCATCAGCTCCGGCGATGGCACCATCCAGGCCATTCTGACAGAACTCGCCGAGGCGAAGCCGTTCGCTCGCCTGCCGCGCCTGGTTTTCCTGCCCCACGGCACCACCAACATGAGCGCCGCCGACCTCGGCCTCGGCATCACCAGCCTCGATGAACAGGCCCGCCTCATCACCGACCGGGTGGCTCTTGCCAACGCGACGGAAAAGCGCCAGCGCGCGACCGTGCGCGTCGCCAACGCGCGCGACGGTCAGATCCGCCACGGCATGTTCGTTGGCGCCGGCGTGCCCTGTGAGGGGACGCGTTTCTGCCAGAAGGCGGTGCACCGCACCGGCCTCATGGGCGACTGGGCGAGCTTTGCAACGCTTCTCGCCGGCCTTGCGCGCGCCGTCTTCCTGCCGCCCGATCCTGATAATCCCGACCGGCTCGACCGGCCCCACGCCATGCGGGTGAGCGCTGACGGCGAACTGGTGAGCGAGGGCGAGCAACTGGCCTTCCTCGCCACCACCCTCAACCGGCTGGTTCTTGGCGCCCGTCCGTTCTGGGGCGGGACCGGCGCCCCGATCCGGGCCAGCCTATTCCCCTATCCGCCGCCCAATCCGTTGCGCTGGCTGCTGCCCGCCCTCTACGGCGGCGAGGACCGGCGCGCGCCGCCGGGCGCCGTGAGCTTCACCGCCCACGGCATTGACGTCGTCACGGCATCGCAGTTCGTCATCGACGGAGAGTTCTTCGACCCACCCGAGGAAGGCCCGCTCAGGCTCGAGACCGGCCCGGAGCTAACCTTTCTGTGCAGGCGTTGAGCCGTTCCGTTGGAGCATGATGCCGAAAAGTGGGCACCACTCTTCGCATAACATCATGCTCAAGCTCTTAGAATCAATCAGCTTTTCTGCAATTGGGTGGTTCAACCCAATTGCAGGCTGATCTAGGCGCTTTGCCTGAAACCGCCGGCGCGGCTCGCCACCACCTCGGAAAACAGCGCAATGATGCGGTCGATGTCGTCTACCGTGTGGGCCGCCGAGACCGAGCAGCGCAACAGGCACAGCTTGCCGGGCGTTCCCGGCGGCAGGGCGATGTTGACATAGACGCCGGCCGCCAGGAGCGCGTTCCACATGGCAATGGTCGAGACCTCATCGCCCCCCTTGACGGCGATCACCGGGCTCGGCTCGTCGCAACCCAGGTCCAGTCCCAGCGCCTTGAAGCCGGCATGCAGGCGGCGGGAATTCGCTTCAAGGCGCTCGCGGCGCTCAGGCTCGGCTGCCAGCTTCTTTACCGCTGCCAGCGCCGTTGCCGCCGATGTGGGCGAAGGTGAAGCGGTAAACATATAAGGCCGGGTGGTATAGCGCAGCGTCTCGAACAGCGGATGATTGCCGGCACCGAAGCCGCCGATGGCGCCGACGCTCTTGGAGAAGGTGCCGACGATGAAGTCGCACTCGTCCTCCAGCCCCGTCTCGTCGGCAAGCCCGCGCCCGTTGGGGCCGAGCACGCCGAAGGAATGGGCCTCGTCCACCAGCAACTGGAAGCCGTGCTGGCGCTTCACCTCGACGAAGTCGGCCAGCGGCGCCCTGTCGCCCATCATCGAATAGATACCTTCCACCACCACCAGCCGGCCACCGCCGTCATCCTCGCTGCGCTTCAGCCGCCGCTCCAGGTCGGCGGCATCGTTGTGGCGAAAGCGCACCAGCTTCGCTCCCGACAGGGTGCAGCCGTCATAGATGGAAGAATGCGAATCGGCATCGAGGAAGATGGTGTCCTTGGGACCGCAAAGCCCCGCCAGCATGCCGAGATTGGCCTGATAACCGGTGGTGAACACGATGCAGTGCTCGCGGTTCAGGAAGCGGGCGATTTCGCCTTCCAGCTCGCGGTGCAGCGCATAGGTACCGTTGGCGATGCGCGAGCCCGTGGTGCCGGTGCCGAAGTCGTCCAGCGCCTTCTTGCCCGCGGCGATGCAATCGGGATCGAAGGTGATGCCCATATAGTTGTTGGTGCCGGCAAGAATCGTCTCGCGCCCGTTGATGATGGCCCGCGTCGGCGACAGAATCGACCTCGTTGGTGACGCCGACCGCGTTCACCCCCATCGCCATCATGCGCTGGACGCGCTCGGCAATACCACGATGCTTGTCGAACAGATCAGCCATCGGCGGCTACTTCGCTTCCAGTCGCTCGGCCACCACGACGCAGAGATCGTCGATGGTACGGGTTTCCGACAACACATTGAGTGGAATGTCGATGTCGAAGTGGTCCTCCACTTCCATGACGAAGTCCATCACCGACACCGAATCGATATTGAGGTCGGTCGATATGTCGGTTGAGCCCTTCAGCTCAACCTTGTCGGCGTTGAAGGGCTGGAGCAATTCGCAAAGCTTGGTGAAGATGTCATTCCGCGTTGCGGTCATCGCGCCTTGCCTCCGTGATCGGCCATTGGTCGCGGTTCTAGTTCCGTTGCGGTGGCGGGGCAACAGGCCCTTTGCGCGATCCTGGAATGCCTGGGCGCTACGCGATGCCGCACCGGCCGTCGGCCTCACCCCGCCCCCGCGGCCGCCATCAGCGCGCGCTCCGCCGGCCGGGCGGCGCGCGCTGCGGAAATCTCGCCGATCTCGCCCATCAGGTAGCGTGTCTTGGCGCCCGCCCGCGACAGCTTGCCCGAGGAAGTGAAGGGAAGGCTCCTGGGCGGCACCAGCACCACCTCGCACTCGACCCCGGCAGAGTGATGGATCACCGCGCTCACCTCGTGGCGCAGGGCTTCCATGGCTTCTGTATCGCTGAGCCGGCATTGCAGCAGCACCACCACCTCGTCCTCGCCGTGCTCGCCTTCCACGGCAAAGGCAGCGACATCGCCGCTGCGCAACGGCGCGATGCGTTCCGCTGCCCACTCGATATCCTGTGGCCAGATGTTGCGGCCATTGTGCAAGATGAGGTCCTTGGCCCGCCCGGTGATGACCACCTCGCCATCGACCATGTAACCCATGTCGCCGGTGTCGAGGAAGCCGTCGCCGCCGAGCACCGCGCCGGTGGCGTCGGCGCACTGGAAATAGCCTGCCATCAGGCTCGGGCCGTTGACGAAGACGCGCCCGATCTCGCGCTCGCCGAGCACCTTGCCGGCATCGTCGCGCACCTCGACCACATGCCCGGGCAGCGGTCGGCCGCACACCACGAAGCTGCGCACCCGTTCCGGCGCCGCATAGGCGGCTTTGGCCGGAACGGCGCGCCGCGACAGCTTGTATTGGGCGCGATCGATGACGTCGGTCCTGAACGGCTCATCGACGTCGGCGAAGGTGCAGGCAAGCGTCGATTCGGCCATCCCATAACTCGGCAGGAACGCCCGCCGGTCGAACCCGGCCGCCGCCAGCTTGCCGGCAAAGGCATCCAGCACCTCGGCGCGCACCATGTCGCCGCCGATGCCGGCGACGCGCCAGGCGCTGAGATCAAGGCTTTCCGCGCCGCCGTTGATGCGCCGGCCGGCGAGATCGTAACCGAAGGTGGGAGAATAGCTTATAGTCGAACGGTTGTCCGACATGAGCTTGAGCCACAGGACCGGACGGCGGGCGAACGAAGCGGTCGCCAGGTAGTCGACGGTCACCTGGCCCATCATGGGCGAGAGGCAGAAACCCACCAGCCCCATGTCGTGATAAAGCGGCAACCACGAAAAGGCGCGATCGTCGGGGCCAACCTTGAGGCCGTGCTGCAGGATGCCGCGCACATTGGATGTCGCCGCCTTCTGGGTGATGAGCACACCCTTGGGGCTTGAGGTGGAGCCGGAGGAATACTGGATATAGGCGACCTCGTCGGCGGTGAAAGGTTTGATCTCGGCCTCGCCCTCGGGCAGGGCCTGGAGCGTCTCATGGGTGAAAACCATGGCGACGCCGGCCCGGCCAGCGGCCTCGCTCACCAGACCCTCGAGGTCCTCCGGGGTCACCACGACCGTGGCGGCGGCCGCCGTCAGCATGCCGCGGATGCGCTCCACGAAGGCATCGCGGCCGCCGATATGGATGCTGTAGGGCATCGGGCAGGGCACCAGCCCGGCATACTGGCAGCCAAAGAACACCGTCATGAATTCGGGGCCCGTCTCGGCCACGACCGCCACCCTGGCGCCGCGCTCGAGGCCGAGACCCAGAAGCCTCAGCGCCACTGCCATGGCCCGCTCGCGCAACACGCAATAGGGCAGGACATGCGCCAGCTCCCCGCGCGGCGAATAGAAGTTGAACCCGGTCACCCCGCCGGCGGCATAGTCCAAGCCTTCGGCCAGAGTATCGAATGCGCCCAGCACCTGATTCCAGCCAGGTGTTGCCCGTGGCACTGGTCTTGGCACGTCCCCGGCCTCACCGCGCCGGGTCCGTCCACCGGTGATCACTTCCATTTTCAAAGCTGAACTCCGCTCCCCCTGACAGAACACGCCCCGGTTCTGTTTCCAGCCGCATCGGCCCTAAGCCCCGAGCCTCCGGCCGGGAATCGCCCCGCCCGGGTGCACCTCTGACCTAGCAGCTAGGTTCTGCGGCACAAAATCAAAAGGTGTTTCGAATTGTAACGTGGCGGGTTTACGGCAAAAAAACCGTTCACACGGGACCCTTGGCCAGCCAGACGCCAAGCGCGAACAGGGCAAGCACGCCGAGGCAAAAGCCCGCCAGCCAGGCAAGGAACAGCGCAGTGCCGCCGTAGGTTCGGTAAGCCGGTTGCCGGACCCGCTCGTCGCTGGCGAACTGACGCTCGCGCTCGACGATGCGGTGGGCGGCATAGGTGATGATCTTGTCGCGCATTTCGCCGCGGTCACGGGTTTCCAGCAGGATTTCGTGGCCGCCTGCGGTGTCGCGCTGAAACCTGTAGGTGCGCGGATCGGGCTCCATCAGCACATAGGCCACCATGTCGATCCACAGCCGCGGCGGCTCGCCAGGCGCCACCAGCGGATCGATGAAGCCCTCGCCACGCCTGGAAAGGCTGGCGAGCTGCGGCCGCACCTCGTCAAGCAGCACGTTGAGGCGCAGCGACTTGGCGTCGCGAATATCGGAAACGGCGTCGAAATGCGCCGATTCGGCCAAGCGCGCCTGCCGCAGCGCAGCGCTCATGGCGGGCGCGAGCGGGGCCTCGGTGTCGGGGGTCTCGGACGTCATCCGGACGCACTCCTCCAGCAAAAGTGTGCCATTTTCCGCCGCTTCTGCGGTTTTTCATAGCCAACTCGCCTGCCTCTTGCAGCAATGATGCCAATCTGCATGATGCGAGGCCGCCATGCATGACCAACTCCCCAAAAGCGCGCAAAAGGTGGCCGAAAGGGCGGCCGCAGCCGGGCTCGATGTGAAAATCGTCGCGATGCCGGCTTCCACCCGCACCGCCGAGGAGGCGGCTGATGCCTGCGGCTGCGGGTCGGCCAGATCGTGAAATCGCTGGTGTTCCGGGGCAAGGTGAGCGGCCGGCCGGTTCTCCTTCTCGTCTCGGGCGACAACCGCGTCGACGTCAAGTGCGTCGCGAGCGACATCGGCGAGGCGATCGAGCGGGCAGACGCCGACTGGTGAGAGCCGAGACCGGCTTTGCCATCGGCGGCATCCCGCCCTTCGGCCACGATCGCCCGCTTGCCACCTTTATGGATCGGGCGCTCACGCGCTACGAAACCGTGTGGGCCGCCGCCGGCACCCCCAATTGCGTGATGGCGCTCGATCCGGCCCGCCGCCGCCGTCACCGGCGCCCGCATCATTGCCGTGTGTTGAAATTACCTCCGTTTTCCTGCCCTTTCCACTGGCCACGCTCGCAGGTGACCGCTAGCATCAACCGGCGCGTGCAGGCCGCAACAGGTCCTTGCAAGGACCGTCGTTGCATCGGCCTGCCAGCGGGGGACAGGTCATGGTGGCCGCGCGGGGACAAGGCAGCGCCCTCAAAGCGAAGTGGCAACACCGCGAACAGGCGGGGCTTGCCGGCTGTGCCTTGCCCTGTGCCGCAGTGCTTGTCCTCTTCATTTGGTCCACGGCGCCTGCCGCGGCCGATTGTATTTCGTCAGCGGCATCTGGGCGGTCCTGAAAGCCTTTACGGCTTCAGCGGCGTTATCTGGACACCCCTCAACCCGCTCAACGATGCCGGGCCCATCATCCGCGCCTGGTCGAAGGGCGCGATCTTTTCCTACCGCACCGACCTGCCGGCAAGACCCAACCAGCGCATCGATGTTTCCGGCGTCGGGCTGGAGGGCGAAGCGGGCTGGCAATGGCAGCTCTTCGGGGCGCGGCTGGCGCTCATGGCAGGCGGCGTGTGGCGCGATCACCAGTTGTCGCCCGCCGATCCGGGCTCCTCGCTCGCCGGCTCCCAGCTTCGGCTGGTCGGCAAGCTTCGATGCCGACTGGCCGGCGGGCCCGCCCATTCGGTCTCATGGCCAACGGCAACTACGTCGGCCTCATCGATCAGT
>CAVYOQ010000011.1:0-8516 GCA_963770075.1 uncultured Alphaproteobacteria bacterium | reverse complement strand
TCAACCGGGCCGGCGTGGCGGATGATTTCACTTATGTCTCGACGGCTGGCGGTGCCTTTCTCGAATGGCTCGAAGGCAAGGCCCTGCCCGGCGTGGCTATCCTGATGACGTAGGGGTATAGGTGTCTTGACGGCCGCGCGGGCGGAGCGGCGGCCTGATTGAACGAGGAAACGAGCAATGACTGAACAACTGCAAGACATCGCCCAGGCCATGGTTTCCTTAAGGGCAGGGCATTCTCGCCGCCGACGAGAGCGGCGGCACCATCAAGAAGCGGTTCAATTCCGTCGACGTAAATCGACCACCACCAGCCGCCGCGACTACCGCCAGATGCTGTTCAGCGCCAAGGACGGCATGAAGAAGCACATCTCCGGCGTCATCCTCTACGACGAGACCATCCGCCAGGAGGCCGACAACGGCAAGCAGCTTGTCGACATCATCAAGGCCGCGGGCGCGGTGCCCGGCATCAAGGTCGACACCGGCGCCAAGGCCATGCCCTTCCATCCGGGCGAGAAGATCACCGAAGGCCTCGACGGCCTGCGTGAGCGCCTCATCGAGTATTACGAGCTCGGCGCCCGCTTCGCCAAATGGCGCGCCGTCATCGAGATTGCCGACGGGCTGCCGACCTGGTCCTGCGTCAAGGCCAACGCCCACGCGCTGGCGCGCTACGCCGCGCTGTGCCAGGAACACAAGATCGTGCCCATCGTCGAGCCCGAGGTGCTGATGGACGGGCCGGTCGCCGCCCATGACATCGCGCGCTGCTACGAGGTGACCGAGTGGGTGCTGAAGACGGTCTTTGGCGAGCTCTACGATGCCCGCGTCAACCTTGAAGGCATGGTGCTCAAGCCCAACATGGTGATCGCCGGCAAGAACGCCGCGAAACAGGCAAAGCCCGCCGAGGTGGCGGAAATGACGGTGAAATGCCTTAAGCGCTGTGTACCTTCGGCGGTTCCTGGCATCGCCTTTCTGTCGGGCGGCCAGTCGGATGTCGAGGCGACCGAGCATCTCTCGCTGATAAACCAGATGGGGCCGCTGCCCTGGAAGCTTACCTTCTCCTATGGCCGCGCCCTGCAGGCCGCGGCGCTGAAGGCCTGGGCCGGCAAGAACGGCAATGTGGTGAAGGCGCAGGCCGCCTTTGCCCACCGCGCCCGCATGAACGGCCTGGCGGCGGCGGGCAAGTGGACCAAGGCGCTGGAAAAGGCGGCCTGAGGGGATTTGCCGCGCCCGACCCCGGTGTCATCCTCGGGCTTGACCCGAGGCACCCAGGGGCCAAGAACTGAAGCCTTGCCGTGCGCCCTGGGTCCTCGGGTCTAGCCCGAGGATGACACCGGGTTTCGAGCGCAGAGAGCGAAAAGATGGGGAGCCGGTCCAGACCGCTATGCCAAAGTGCCGCCTTTTTCTGGTCGTTCCCTCCGGACTCGATGCCGGGACGGCCGGCGCCTGCCTCAAGGCAGCGCTGGCGACCGGCGATGTGGCGGCGCTCAAGGTGACGGGAAACAAGTCGCAACAGTCAAGTCTGCTCAATGCCGTTCAGGCCGCCGCTCAGGACGCCGGCGTCGCGGTCCTGTGCGAGGACGATGCGGAGCTTGCCTTCGCGCTGAAGGCGGACGGGGTGGAGATCGACGCCGATGCGGCGCGCTTTGCCGCCGCCCGCCGCCGTCTCGGCGCCGGGGCGATTGTGGGCGCGCGCTGCGGCACCTCGCGCCATCGCACCATGGAAATGGCCGAGGCCGGCGCCGACTATGTGCGGCTCGATCGCGGCGACGGCGATGAAAGCCTCATTGGCTGGTGGGCCGAGCTTTTCGAGGTGCCTTGCGTGGCCGAGGCGGCCGCGGGGGCGATCGGGGACGGCGCCGATTTCGCCGTGGTGCCGGATACCATGTGGGCCTCGCCCGATGCGGCGCGCCAGGAGGTGGTGAAGCTGATGCAGGCGATTGCGGAGGTGGAGCGATGATGACGGCGAAGCGCGCCGTGCTGGCGGCCGGCTTCCTGCTTCTTTCGTCGCTGACGGCGACGGCGGCGGCGACATTCGATGAAGCCGCCGCCCTCTACCAGGACAAGAACTACAAGGCCGCCTACGACATCGCCTCCACCCTCGCCAACGCGGGCGATGCGCGCGCCGAGGAGATGCTCGGCGCCATGTTCCAGTTCGGACGTGGCGTCGCCACCGATCTGGGCCAGGCCACGGACTGGTACCAGGCCGCCGCCAAGCAGGGCCGTGTGCTCTCCATGTTCGCCTTGTCCAACATCTATCTCGACGGCGCGGCCGGCCATTTCGACCGCGACAAGGCGGTCATGTGGCTGCAAAAGGCCGCCGATGCCGGCTATACGCCGGCCATGCACAATCTCGGCCTCGTCTATGTCGGCAGCGCCGGCGGCACCCCCGACTGGAAGCAGGCGGTCTACTGGTTCGGGAAAGCGGCAGACAAGGGCTTTGCCCAGTCGCAGTACAATCTCGGCATCCTCTATGCCGAGGGCAAGGGCGTGGACAAGGACGAGGTCAAGGCCGCCGACCTCTATCTGCGCGCCGCCTTGCAAGGGCTCGCCGATGCCGCCCTCGACTACGGCGTCATGGTGTTTCGCGGCGAAGGCGTGCAGAAGGACGAAAGAATCGGCGCCGAATGGCTGCTGGTCTCGGCCCGGCGCGGCAACCCCGTGGCGCAGAACCGGGTGGCGCGCCTGCTCATCATGGGTCGCGGCCTCCGCTCCGATCCGGTCGAGGCCATGAAGTGGAACATCCTCGCCAGCCGCGCCGGACGCAAGGACCCCGAGCTCGATCAGCTGCTCGCCAAGCTCGATCCCAACCAGCAGGCCGAGGCGCAAGTCCGCGCCGATGCCTTCAAGCCTGTCGAGTCATCGAAGAACTGAAGCGCGCTGCGCCGCCCCCGGCCACGGCAGATTTTGAGTGCACGGCTGCGAGAGACTTGCTAGTAACGCCGCGACGACCGGGCAGCGAGGCTTCAGCGCACCGCCGGGCCCGGATGGCACGAACAATCTGACCAAGGTTTGTGAATGAAGATCAACGGCAACGAGATCAAGCCGGGCAACATTATCCTGCACAACGGCATGCTTCTGCTGGCGGTGAAATGCGACCACGTCAAGCCCGGCAAGGGCGGCGCCTTCGCCCAGGTGGAGCTGCGCGACGTCGTCTCCGGCACCAAGTACAACGAGCGCTTTCGCGCTTCCGAATCGGTGGAGCGCGTCAGGCTCGAGCAGAAGGATTATCAGTACCTCTACGAGCAGGGCGACATGCTGGTGTTCATGGACACCGAGACCTACGAGCAGATCGAGCTGGCGCACGACTTCGTCGGCGAGCGCGCCGCCTTCCTGCAGGACGGCATGCAGGTGATGGTGGAAAGCTATGAGGGCAAGCCGCTCGGCATCTCGCTGCCCGGCCAGGTGACGCTTGCGATCGTCGAGGCCGACCCGGTGGTCAAGGGCCAGACGGCGTCGTCCTCCTACAAGCCCGCCAAGCTGGAGAACGGCCTGCGTATCATGGTCCCGCCCTTTATCGGCGCCGGCGAGCGGGTGGTGGTCGACACCAACGAGGCGACCTACATCCGGCGGGCCGACTGACCTGATGGCCCCATCACCCCTCCTCACCGTCATGTCCAACGCGGCGCGCAAGGCGAGCCGTGCTATCCGGCGCGACTTCGGCGAGGTGGAGAACCTGCAGGTCTCGATGAAGGGTCCTGCCAACTTCGTCACCCGCACCGACAAGCGGGTGGAGGAGATCCTGGCCGAGGAGTTGCACAAGGCGCGGCCCGGCTTCAGCTTCCTCATGGAGGAATCGGGCGCAAAGGCCGGCAGCGATAAAGAGAACTGCTGGATCGTCGATCCCATCGACGGCACCACCAATTTCATTCACGGCATCGCCCATTTCGCCATCTCCATCGCACTGGAGCGGGCGGGCGAGATCATCGCCGGCCTCGTCTACAACCCCATCACCGACGAGATGTTCACCGCCGAGCGCGGGCGCGGCGCCTTCCTCAACGACCGCCGCCGCCTGCGCGTGGCGGCCCGCCGCTCGCTGTCGCAGGCCGTCGTCGCCTGCGGCATTCCCCATCACGGCCGCGGCGACCACGAGCGCTTCCGCGCCGAGATGGCGCGCGTGCAGTCGGCCGCCGCCGGATTGCGCCGCTTCGGCGCGGCGAGCCTCGATCTGTGCTGGGTCGCCGCCGGCCGCGTCGATGCCTACTGGGAACGCGGCCTGGAGTCCTGGGATATCGCTGCCGGCCTGTTGATCGTACGTGAGGCAGGCGGCACCGTCGGCGATGTCGACGGCGCAGCGAACGTGCTCGCGACCGGCAACGTGCTGGCCGGCAATGACGAGCTTTACCGCCAGCTCGAAAAGGAGCTGGCTGCCGCCGCGACGGAAACGCCGGCAGCGCCCGGTGAGACGGCTTGATTGGCGCACTGCGGCCTGAGGACGCGCGCGCGCTGCTGACAGTGCCCCACTGGTGACAGCACCCCCGGATCGGGTATCCTTAGCATCGAGGCAACCTCAGAGGCGAAAGAACGACCATGGCCGAAGGCAAGGACAACAATGTTCTCTCCCTGCCGCGCGTCTATCTGGTGCGCATGGTGGTGTTCATCCTCCTCGTCGCCATCCTGGCGGCGGTGCTCTATCCGCAATTCCGCCATGCCTTCATGAACAATCCGGGCCTCAACGGCCTCATTGTCCTCACCCTCATGCTCGGCATCGCCTATTGCTTCCGCATGGTCTGGCGGCTGTTTCCCGAGGCGAACTTCATCAACCACTTCCGCATCGCCGATCCGGGGCTGGAGATCCCCTATACGCCGCGCCTGCTCGCACCCATGGCGACGCTTCTGCGCGACCGCCAGGGGGCGACCATCCTGTCGCCGTTGTCCATGCGCTCGCTGCTCGATTTGCTCGCCTCGCGCCTCGATGAAGCGCGCGACATCTCGCGCTACCTCATCGGCCTGCTCATCTTCCTGGGGCTGCTCGGCACCTTCTGGGGCCTGTTGCAGACCATCACCTCGGTGGGCGACGCCATCAAGGCGCTGGATGTGACGACGGCCGAATTGAGCACCATCTTCGAACAGCTGAAATCGGGCCTGCAGGCGCCGCTGGCGGGCATGGGCACCTCGTTCTCGTCATCGCTGTTCGGCCTTGCCGGCTCGCTGGTGCTGGGCTTTCTCGACCTGCAGGCGAGCCAGGCGCAGAACCGTTTTTACAACGAGCTGGAAGACTGGCTGTCCTCCATCACCGATATCGCCGCCGGCGACAGCGGCCAGCTTGCCGTGCCGCAATATCTGCGCCTGGATATGTCGAATATGCAGCGCGGCATCGAGCGCATCAACAAGACGCTGGAGACGGCGCTCACCGAACCGGGGAACGTCGAGCCGAGCGAGGAGAACTCGGTTGCCCTCGACAAGCTCGCCGGCGCGGTGGAGGACCTCGTCCACCAGATGCGCGAGGAGCATCGCATGGTGCGCCAGTTGGCCCAGTCGCAAGCCGATCAGAACGCCGATCTCAAGCGCGCCCTCGGCGGCCAGGGGCGGCCCGTCGCACCCACCGCGGCCAGCGGCCGGCTGCGCGCCAACGTACGTACACCGCGCCGCAACGAGGACTAGTCCATGGCGCTATCCAGCCGCCACCATGGGCGCTCGCGCGACACCGCTTATTACTGGCCGGGCTTCGTTGATGCGATGGCGCAGCTTCTGCTGGTCATCACCTTCTTGTTGTCGGTGTTCATGATCGCCCAATTCCTGCTGGCGCGCCAGATCACCGGTCAGGACACCGTGCTGTCGCAGCTGCGCGCCCAGATCGCCGAGCTGACCAACCAGCTGGCGCTGCAAAAGGCCAACAAGCAGGAGCTGGAGATCACCCTTTCGGCCATCACCAACGATCTCAAGGCGGCACGGGCACAGACCGCGCGCCTGCAAGGCCTGTTCGACGAGCAGCAGAACCAGACGGGCTCGGCCAGCGACCGCCTCGCAACCCTGCAAGGCGAGATTGCGCAGCAGAAATCGCTGGCCTCCGATGCCCTCGCCCAGGTGGAGTTGCTCAACCAGCAGATCTCCGCCCTGCGCCGCCAGATCGCCGCCCTCAACGAGGCCCTGCAGGCGGCCGAAGCACGCGACCAGAACTCCAAGACGGTGATCGCCGATCTCGGTCGCCGCCTCAATGCCGCGCTTGCCCAGCGGGTGCAGGAGCTGACGCGCTATCGCTCGGAATTCTTTGGCCGCTTGCGCCGCATCCTCGCCAGTCGCTCCGACATCCGCGTGGTCGGCGACCGCTTCGTGTTCCAGTCGGAGGTGCTGTTCCCCAAGGGCTCCGCCGACATCAGCCCGGCCGGTCAGCAAGAGCTCACAAAACTCGGCGACGCCGTCAAGCAGCTCGAAGGCGAGATCCCGCCCGACATCGAATGGGTGCTGAGGGTGGACGGTCACACCGACAACGATCCCATCAACACCTCTCAGTTCCCCTCCAACTGGGAGCTGTCGATGGGCCGCGCCATCGCGGTGGTGCGTTATCTCATCAGCCTCGGCGTCTCGCCCAAGCACCTGATGGCCGCCGGCTTCGGCGAATACCAGCCCATCGACACCGGCGACACGCCCGAAGCCAAGGCACGCAACCGCCGCATCGAGTTGAAGCTCACCCAGCGGTGAGGAGATTGTCGCCGTCCCCACTCCCTCACACAGTGTCATCCCCGGGCTTGACCCGGGAACCCAGGAGCCGACCGCGCAAGCCTTGCCGTGTGCCTCTGGGTACTCGGGTCAAGCCCGAGGATGACGCCAAAAGAGACGATGAGAGACACCTCCCGCCGGCGCCGCAATGATGCCCCTGGCGGCGAAAGATGCTATTCGGCCGCGGCGGAGAATTGCAGCTTGGCGAGGCGGGCATAGAGGCCGCCGGTCTTCATGAGCTGGCCGTGCGAGCCTTGTGCCACGATCTTGCCGGCCTCCATCACCACGATGCGGTCGGCGTTGCGCACGGTGGCGAGGCGGTGCGCGATGATGAGGGTGGTGCGGCCCTTCTTCAGGCGCTCGAGCGCGGCCTGCACATAGCCTTCGCTCTCGGCATCGAGCGCGCTCGTGGCCTCGTCCAGCAACAGGACCGGCGCATCGCGCAGGATGGCCCGCGCCATGGCGAGGCGCTGCTTCTGGCCGCCCGACAGGGTGACCCCGCGCTCGCCCACCCTGGTGTCGTAGCCGTCGGGGAAACGATGCACGAATTCATCGACGCGGGCGGCGCGGGCGGCCTCCTCCACCTCGGCATCGGAAGCATCGGGCCGGCCGAAGCGGATGTTCTCGCGGATCGAGGTGGAGAAGATCGCCGGATCCTGCGGCACCAGCGCCAGCCGGCTCCTCAGCGCCGTGAGGTCGGCCTGGCGCACGTCGATGCCGTCCAGCCGCACTGCGCCCTCGTCCGGATCGTAAAAGCGCAGGAGCAGGTTGAAGATGGTGCTCTTGCCCGCCCCCGACGGGCCGACGATAGCCACCGTCTCGCCCGGCTTGACCGCGAAGTCGACGCCATCGAGCGCGGAGACATTGGCCCGGGTGGGATAGCAAAAGCTCACGCCTTCAAAGGCGATCTCGCCGCGCGCCGGTTCAGGCAGCGCCGCTGGCTCATCGGGCGAGGAGACGAGGCGCTGCGTGCCGAGGATTTCCGACAGCCGCTCGGCCGCGCCGGCGGCAAGCTGTATCTCGCCCCAGACCTCCGACAAGGAGCCCATGGCACCGGCGGCAAGTGCTGCATAGAGCACGAACTGACCGAGCGCGCCGCCCGTCAGCCGCCCGCCCAACACATCCTGGGCGCCGTACCACAAGACCGCCACGATGGCGCCGAAGGCCAAAAAGATGATGGCGCCGGTGAGCAGCGCGCGCGCGCCGGTGCGCTGGCGGGCGGCATCGAAGGCCATGGCGGTGGCGGCGGAGAAGGTCAAATCGAGCCGGCCTTCCTGGGTATTGGCCTGCACCGCCGGCATCGCCTGCAGCGTCTCCTGGGCCATGGCGGCCGAGGTGGCGAGCGTGTCCTGGGCCGAGCGCGACAGGCGCCGCACCATGCGTCCGAACAGCACCAGCGGCAGCACGATCAGCGGAATGGCGATGAGCACGAGCAGCGAGAGTTTCGGGCTCGTCCATACCATCATGGCGATCGCGCCCACCATCATCACCGAATTGCGCAGGGCGACCGAGGCCGACGATCCGAACACGGTCTTGATCTGGGTGGTGTCGGCGGTGAGCCGCGACATCACCTCGCCCGAGTCGTTGGCGTCCCAGAAGGCCGAGCTCAGCGACAGGAGATGGCGAAACACCATGTCGCGCAGATCGGCCGCCACCTTCTCGCCGATCCAGGTGACGAAATAGTAGCGGCAGGCGCTGGCAAGCGCGAGGATCGCCACCACCAGCATCATCATGGCGAAATACTGATTGACGAATTGCGCGTTGGCGACGGAAAAGCCGTGATCGATCACCCGCCGCACCGCCAGTGGCACCGCCAGCGTGGCACCGGCCGCGACGACCAGCGCGGCGAGCGCGGCCGCGACCTT
>CAVYOQ010000010.1:0-16284 GCA_963770075.1 uncultured Alphaproteobacteria bacterium | reverse complement strand
TCAACGTTATATCACCCGCCCGCTTCTCAAATGGGTGCGCTCGGTCCTGCCGGCGATGTCGGACACCGAGCGCGAGGCGCTGGCGGCGGGCACCGTCTGGTTCGACGCCGAGCTGATGCGCGGCAATCCCGATTTCTCAAAGATCCTGGACATGCCGGTCCCCCGCCTGAGCGACGAGGAACGGGCCTTCATCGACGGCCCCGTCGAAGAGCTGTGCCGCCTCATCGACGACTGGCAGATCACTTTTACCGAGCGCGACATCCCCAAGGCGATCTGGGATTGCGTCAAAAGCCGAGGGCTTCCTCGGCCTCATCATCCCGGAGGAATATGGCGGCAAGGGCTTTTCCGCCACCGCCAATTCCGAGATCGTCATGAAGATCGCCTCGCGCGGGCCATCGGCGGCGGTGACGGTGATCGTTCCCAATTCGCTCGGGCCCGGCGAGCTCTTGATGCTGTTCGGCACCGACAAGCAGAAAAGCTTCTGGCTGCCGCGCCTCGCCGACGGGCGCGAGATCCCGGCCTTCGGGCTCACCAGCCTCGATGCCGGCTCGGATGCCGCTGCCATGACCGATCAGGGCATCGTTACCTGGGGCGAGGTGAACGGTGAAAAGACGCTCGGCATGCGCGTCAACTGGTCCAAGCGCTATATCTCGCTGGGGCCCATCTGCACCGTCCTCGGCCTTGCCTTCAAGCTCTCCGATCCCGACCACATCCTGGGCGATCGAGGTGGATCTGGGGATCACCCTCGCCCTCATCCCGACCACCACCAAGGGCGTTTCCATCGGCCGGCGCCATTATCCCGGCATGCAGGCCTTCCCCAACGGCCCCAACTCCGGCACCGACGTCTTCGTGCCCATGGACTGGATCATCGGCGGGCAGGAGCGCATCGGGCAAGGCTGGCGCATGCTGGTGACGGCGCTGGCGGCCGGGCGCGGGGTGATGCTGCCGGCCATGTCGGTCGCCGGCATGAAGGTGGCGACCTTTTCCACCGGCGCCTATGGCCGCATCCGCGAGCAGTTCAACATGCCCGTCTCGCGCTTTGAAGGGGTGCAGGAGGCAGCCGCCCGCATCGCGTCGGACACCTACAAGATGGACGCCGCCCGCCGCCTGACGCTTGCCGCCCTCGATGCGGGCGAAAAGCCCGCCGTCATCTCCGCCGTGATGAAGTACCACGCCACCGAGGCCATGCGCCGGGCGACCAATGACGCCATGGACATCCATTCCGGCAAGGCGGTGATCGACGGGCCGCGCAACTATCTCTCATCGGCCTACCGCGCCATCCCCATCGCCATCACGGTGGAAGGCGCCAACATCATGACCCGCTCGCTGATGATCTACGGCCAGGGCTCCATCCGCTGCCATCCCTTCATCCAGGAGGAGATCGCCGCCGCCCAGATGACCGATGACGACGCCGCGGTCGAAGCCTTCGACAAGGTGCTCTATCGCCACGCCGCCTATACCATCACGACGCTGGTGCGCGCCGCATGGCGCGCCTGGACCTTCGGACTTCTCTCGCGCGCGCCCGTCAACGGCGTTGAGGCGCCGCATTATCGCCAGATCAAGCGCCTGTCGGCAGCGCTCGCCATCGTCTCGGAATTCTCCATGGTGACCATGGGCGGGGCGCTCAAGCGCAAGGAGATGATCTCCGCCCGCCTCGGCGACATGCTCTCCCACCTCTTCCTCGCCTGCGCCGCGCTCAAGCGCTTCGCCGATACCGGGCGGCCGGCCGAGGACTGGCCCTTGTGCGACCATTCGGTGCGGGTGAGCCTCAATGCCGCCGATCAGGCGCTGAAGGAAGTGATCGACAATTTCCCCATGCGTCCCGTCGCCTGGTATCTGCGTTTGAAGATCCAGCCCTTCGGTGTCATCTGCTCGAAACCGCTCGACCGGCTGGCGCAAAAGGTCTCCGACACCATCTCCGAGCCGACCGCGGCGCGCGACCGCCTGACCGAAGGCATCTATGCCGCCCCCGACATCGAACTGGGCAAGATCGATCATGCCTTCCGCCTGATGGTCGAGCTGGAGCCGGTGAGGGCCGTCATGCGCAAGGCGCGCGTGCGCTCGGTGGACGAGGCGAAGAAGCAAGGCCTCATCACCGGCAACGAGGCCGCCCGCCTCTCAGAGGCGATGGAGCTGGTGCGCGAGGTCTCGAAAGTCGATGATTTCGCCCCCGAGGAACTGACCGGCAAGAAGCCGGCCGCGCGCAAGTCCAAGGCGGCGTGAGGACACACCCATGGCCAGAACGCCCGCACGCAGGAAAAGCGCCGCCAAAGCGCTGGAGTCCACCGGACGGCCAGTCTTCATCGTCGATGGCGCCCGCACGCCCTTCCTCAAGGCCGGATCGGCGCCGGGCCCCTTCTCGCCCGTCGATCTCGCCGTCCAGTGCGGCCGTCCGCTGCTGGCGCGCCAGCCCTTTGCGCCCTCCGACATCGAGGAAGTGATCCTCGGCTGCGTCAACGTGCCGGCCGCCGAGGTGAACCCGGGGCGCGTCGCCGCCTTGCGCCTTGGATGCGGCACCGAGACGCCGGGCTGGACGGTGCAGCGCAACTGCGCCTCGGGCCAGCAGTCCATCGACACCGCCTGGCGCTATGTCGCGGCGGGCCATGCCGATCTCATCCTCGCCGGCGGCGCCGAGGCGCTGTCGCATGCCCCTCTCCTCTTCTCCAAGCCGGGTGCCGCCTGGTTCGCCCGTTTCATGACGGCAAAGAGCATGGGCGACAAGCTGAAGCGCTCGCCGCCTTCCGTCCGGGCCTCATCAAGCCGGAGATTTCCATCCTCACCGGCCTCACCGACCCGGTGGTGAAGATCAACATGGGCCAGACGGCGGAAATCCTCGCCCACCGCTTCGACCTGTCGCGCCGCGAGCTGGACGACTATGCCGTGCGTAGTCACCACCGCCTCGCCGCCGCCCATTCCGAAGGCCGCTTGCCCGAACTGGAAGCGATTGTGGACCGCAAGGGCACCGTCTTCGACTTCGACAACGGCGTGCGCCCCGACAACTCGTCCGAGCAACTGGCCAAGCTCAAGCCCGCCTTCGAGCGCCCCTTCGGCAAGGTGACGGCGGGCAATTCCTCGCAGATCACCGATGGCGCCTCGTGGACCATCGTCGCCTCCGAGGACGCGGTGAAGCGTTATGGCCTGAAACCCATGGCGCGCATCATCGATTGCCAGTGGGGCTCGTGCGACCCCTCCGTCATGGGGCTGGGGCCGGTGCTCGCCTCGAACCGGGTGATGAAGCGGCACGGCCTCAAGCGCGCCGACATCGGCGCCTGGGAGCTGAACGAGGCGTTTGCCGCCCAGGTTCTCGCCTGTCTGAGAGCGTGGAACGACAAGGACTTCTGCCGCGAGCTTCTCGGTATGGATGGAGCCTTCGGCGAGATCGACGAGGATCGGCTCAATGTGGACGGCGGGGCGATTGCGCTCGGCCATCCCGTCGGCACCAGCGGCAACCGCATCACCCTGCATCTCATCCATGTCATGCGCCGTCTCGGCGCCCGTCTCGGCATCGCCACCGAATGCATCGGCGGCGGCATGGGCGGTGCCATGCTTTTGGAAATCGTGTGAGGCCGGCCATGACCAACAGCAACGAAAAGGCCCATATCGCCCTCACCAAGGCGCCGCTGACGCTGCCCGCCGGCGAGTCCATCGCCGCCGATCCGCCCTTCCACAATTGGCGCCTCGTCGCCGAGGGCGATGTTCTGTGGGCCATCATCGACAAGGAAGGGGCAAGCGCCAACACCCTGTCGCACGCGGTGCTGGAAGAGCTCGACCGCCTGCTCGACCTGGCCGCCAAACGCTCGCCCAAGGCCCTCATCATCCGCTCGGCCAAGAAATCCGGCTTCATCGCCGGCGCCGAGATCGGCGAGTTCGTCGGCCAGAGCGATGAAGCGGCCATCCGCGCGATGATCGAGCGAGGCCTTGCCGTCTTCGACAAGCTGGCGCGCTTTTCCGCCCCCACCGTCGCCCTCATCCATGGTTTCTGTCTCGGCGGCGGGCTGGAACTGGCGCTTTGCTGCCGCTACCGCATTGCCACGAGCGATGCCCGCTTCGGCTTTCCCGAAGTGATGCTGGGCCTGCATCCGGGCCTTGCCGGCACCTGGCGCTCGCTTTCCGTCATGAAGCCGGTCGATGCCATGACCGCGATGCTCACCGGCAAGACCCTCATTGCCCGCAAGGCCAAGTCCCAGGGCCTCATCGACGCCGTCACCGAGGAGCGCCACTTCGCCGAGGCCGTGCGCTGGGCGGTCAGGGGCGATGTGAAGAAGGCCGACGCCAAGGGTTTTGTCGGCCGGATGATGAACAGGCCCCCCTTCCGCGGCCTCATCGCCTCGCGCATGGAAAAGGAAACGGCCAAGCGGGCCAGGCGCGAGCATTACCCGGCGCCCTGGGCGATGATCGATATGTGGAAGGCGCACGGCGACGATGTGGCCGCGCTGCGCAAGGCCGAAACGCGTTCCTTCGCCAGCCTCCTGGTGGGCGAGACCTCGCAGAACCTGGTGCGCTGCTTCTTCCTGCGCGAAAAGCTCAAAGCCTACGCCAAGGGCGCCGCGCACGGCATCTTGCATGTGCATGTCATCGGTGCCGGCGTCATGGGCGGCGATATCGCCGCCTGGGCAGCGCTGCGCGGTTTCCGCGTCACGCTGGAAGACCGCGAGATGAAATTCATCGCCCCCGCCATGGCACGGGCGGGCGAACTCTTCTCGCGCCGCACCTATTCGGCCCGCGACCGCCAGGCCGCCTTCGACCGGCTGATGCCCGACGTGGCCGGATCGGGGCTCGCCAAGGCCGACCTCGTCATCGAGGTCGTACCCGAGAACCCGGAGATCAAGCAGCAGGTTTATGCCCGCGCCGAAGCGGCGATGAAGCCCGACGCCATCCTCGCCTCCAACACCTCCTCCATCCTGCTTGAAGACCTCGCCAAGGGCCTCAAGCGACCAAAGAACTTCTGTGGCATCCACTTCTTCAATCCGGTGGCCCAGATGATGCTGGTGGAGATGGTCACCCACGCCAAGCTCGATGATGCGGTGGCGGCGCGCGCGCTAGCCTTCATCGATGCCCTCGACAAGCTACCCTTGCCGGTGAAGTCGGCCCCCGGCTTCCTCGTCAACCGCGCGCTTACGCCCTACATGCTGGAGGCCTTCCTTGCCCATGACGAAGGCGCATCGCCGGAAGTGATCGATGCCACCATGGAAGCCTTCGGCATGCCCATGGGGCCGATGGAACTCGCCGACCAGGTGGGTCTCGATGTCGGCCTGCATGTCGCCCATGTGCTCAAGCGCGACGTCAAGGATCGCGTCATCGCCGACATCCCGGCTCGCTTCGAGGCGCTGGTGAAGGCCGGCAACCTCGGCAAGAAGACGGGCAAGGGTGTATATCAATGGAAAGACGGCAAGCCGGTCAAGGCCGAGGGCGAGGCCAGGCCGGACCCGGCGCTGGAAGAGCGCCTCGTGCTTTCCTTGCTCAATGCCGTCGCCGACTGCATGGCTGCCGGTATCGTTGAGGACACCGACGCCGCCGATGCCGCCATGATCTTCGGCACCGGCTTTGCCCCCTTCCGCGGCGGCCCGCTGCACTATGCGCAAAAGCGCGGCGTCGACGAGATCGTCACCCGGCTGGAAGCGCTGGACGAGAGCCTCGGCCCCCGCTTCGCGCCGTCGAAGGGGTGGGCAAAGCTCGGGCAGTGAGCCCTCCCCTCACCCGCCTTTGAGCAGCCCGGCGAAATAGGCCAGCGCGCGCGTGTAATTGCCGGACTTGTTCCATTCCCGCAACGCAGGCTGGTCATAGTTGCCGCCGCGTTGCCAGCCGAAGTTGCGCAAATAGTTGGCGGTGGAGGCCAGCACGTCCGGCACCGAGCGGATGAGGTCGCGCCGGCCGTTGCCGTCGAAATCGACCGCCAGTTGCAGATAGCGTGAGGCGAGGAACTGGGTTTGCCCCATCTCGCCCGCCCAGGCGCCGCGCATCTGGTCGGCGCGCATGTCGCCCCTCTGCACGATCTGCAAGGCCGCCATCAGTTCATCCGTGAAGAACGCCGAGCGCCGGCAGTCATAGGCAAGCGTCGCCAGTGAACGGAATACGTTCATATTGCCGGTGTTGGCACCATAATCGGTCTCCATCCCCCAGATGGCGACGATGATCTCGCCCGGAACGCCAAAACGCCTCTCGATGGCGGCCAGGAGCTTTGCATGCCGCTGCATCATCCGCCGCCCCTTGACGATGCGCCCCTTGGTCACCCGCTTGGCGATGAATTCGTCATAAGGCACGTTGAAGTGCCGCTGGTTGCGGTCGAGGCGAATGACGCGGGTATCGTATGTGACGTCCGACAGCGCCGCCGACACCACGTGGGGCGAAATGCCGTGCGCTTCCGCCTCGCGCGCAAAGGCATCGAGCCAGGCGGAAAAGCCTGCGCCCGTGTCGCCGCAGCGCGCCGCCAGCGCCGGGTTAGCGCCCGCCACCACTGCAGAACAATACAGTCACCACGAGCCTGAGATTCATCGCCATCTCCGTTGAGCGCACGGCCGCCCGCAACTGTCGCCCGATCGCCACCCACCCGCAGGGCCGTCAAGACCCCTTTCGGCGCCTTCGACCCTGCGCTAGGCTCGCGCCCGGCATCGGAGGGCGAGACATGGCGGCATGGGCGGTATCTTTCATCCTGATTTCCAGGCAAACCGTTCTGGTGGGACGAGGCCGAACCCTCCGCCGGCGACCTCGCAGATGTGCCGAAAGAAGCGCGCGTCGCCATCATCGGCGGCGGCTATGCCGGCCTCGCCGCCGCTATAGAACTCAGCCGTCACGGGATCGAGGCGGTGGTGCTCGATGCCGAGTTTCCCGGCTTCGGTGCCTCCTCGCGCTCGGGCGGCATGGTTTCGGGCGGGCGTGGCGGTGGGCAAGCGCTACATGGGCGCCGAGGCCCCGGACCGCCTTGCCGCCCTCTATGGCGATGCCGCCGACAGTTTTTCCCTCATCGAGGATCTGATCGCGCGGGAAAAGATCGACTGCGAGTGGACGAAGACCGGCCGCTTCGGCGGCGCCTGGTGCACCAGCCACTACAGGAAACTTGCCGACAAGGTAAAGACGCTCAACCAGTATGCCCGTTCCGATGCCGTCCTCGTACCGCCCGAGCGCCAGCGCGAGGAGATCGCTTCCGACTATTATCGCGGCGGCATCGTCATCGGGCGCGCGGCGCACCTGCACCCGGCCAAATATTTCCGCGGCCTGCTCGAAGTCGCGAATAAACGCGGCGTTACCCTGTGCGCCAAGGCGCCGGTCACCGCGCTCAAGCGCAACGGCAAGGGCTGGATGGTCTCGACTGCGCGCGGCGACATGCTGGCGGGCGATGTGATCGTCACCACCAACGGCTATACCGGCCCCCTCATTCCCGCCCTGCAGCGCCGCGTCCTGCCGGTGGGCAGCTACATCATCGCCACCGAGGAGATGCCGGAGGACCTCGCCCACAGCCTGTTTCCCAACAACCGCTCGATCTACGACACCCGCCGGGTGCTCACCTATTACCGCATGTCGGGCAACCGCCGCCGCCTGATCTTCGGCGGACGCGCCAAGTTCGGCATCTACTCGCCAGAGGAAACTGCCCCCATCCTCTACCGCTTCATGACCGACCGCCTGCCCCAATTGAAGGGCGTGCGCATCACCCATGCCTGGACCGGCAACGTCGCCTTCACCTTCGACGAGGTGCCGCACATGGGGCAAATGGGCGGGCTTTACTACGCCATGGGCTGCAACGGCTCAGGGGTCGCCATGATGACCTATCTCGGCACCCAGACAGCGAGAAAGCTAGCGGGTGCTGCCAACTATTCCTGCGCCTTCGATGCACCCCACTTCCCCGACCATTGGGCCTATCGCGGCAACCCATGGTTCGTTCCCTGGCTGGGCCGCTATTTCCGTGTGCGCGACTGGATCGACCGGCAGATCGGGTGAGGGCCGAGAATCTCAACGCCCTTTCCATTGTCACCCCGGGCTTGATCCCGGGGACCATTCCGCAGGTCACGCCACTCGTTTCGGCGTTGGCGGATTGGATGGCGGGATCAAGTCCCGCCATGACGGTTCGGAGGCACGTGAAATCCTCGTCTCCGTTTGTCGTGTCCCCGGGGCCTGTGGCTAGACGTCAACCCTCATCCGGCCTTGCGAGCCCGCCAGGTCTTCGGGCGCGGCTTCTTCTGCGCCTTGTGCTGCGGGGGCTCGCTTGGCGGGGCCTTGTCGCGCTCGTCGTCGAGGATGCGCATCGCCGCGCCGTCGAGATCGTCGTACTGGCCCGACTTGAGGCTCCACAGGAAGGCGCCCAGCCCGAGGCCGCCGAGCAGCAGCGCCGCCGGGATCAGGATGCCGAGGACCGTCATGCCGTCTTGCTCCGCGGCGCCGTCAGTCTCAGGCGCAAGGCATTGCCGGTCACCACCAGCGACGACGACGACATGGCGATGGCGGCAATCAGCGGGCTGGCATGGCCCGATATGGCGATCGGAACGGCCACCAGGTTATAGGCGAAGGGCAAGGCCGAAATTCTGCTTGATCACCCGCTCGGCCGACCGTGCCAGACGCCAGGCGAAGACCACGGGCGACAGCTTTTCGCCGGTGAACACGAAATCGGCCGCCGCCTGCCCGATATCGGCGCCAGAGGCCGGCGACATCGACACATGCGCCGCGCTCAGGGCCGGGGCATCGTTGATGCCGTCGCCCACCATCAAGCACCTTGTGGCCGCCCTTTTCCAGCGCCTCCACGTAGGTCGCCTTGCCGGCCGGCAGCCAGCCCGAGCGGAAGGCAGTGATCGCCGAGCCGGTGCGCCAGCGCCGCAACGGCCGCCTCGCGGTCGCCCGATACGATCTCCGGCACGATCCCGGCCGCGGCAAAGCTTGCGACCACAGCGCCGGCATCGGCGCGCGGCTCGTCCTCGAAACCGAAGCGCACCACCGGCTTGCCGTCGCGCGCCAGCCACACTTCCGAAAGCCCGCCGCCGCCACCGTCCACCGCCCTGGCATCGACGCCGCAAAAGCCGCGCGAGCCGAGGCGCACTGCTGTGCCCGCGATACGCCCTTCCAGGCCCTCGCCCGGCCTTTCCTCGATGGCATCGAATTGCGCCGGCTCGAGGCCGCGCCCGGCGGCCCACTTCGCCAAGGTGCGCGCCAGGACGTGCCGCGAGTGCTCGGCCAGCCCATAGGCCAGTTCGAGATCGCGCGTCGAGGCCGCCGACGGCGGAATGAGGCTGGGTACTCCCTTCGTCAGGGTGCCGGTCTTGTCGAACACCACCCGGTCGATGCCGGCGAGGCGTTCCAGCGCCGTGCCGTCCTTGACCATGATGCCGCGCTTGAACAGGATGCCGCTCGCCACCACCTGCACCGCCGGCACCGCCAGCCCGAGGGCGCACGGGCAGGTGATGATGAGCACCGAGATGGACGCGAGAAGCGCGGCATGGCCGTCACCCGTTATCAGGATCCAGCCGAGGAAGGTGAGCCCGGCGAGGATATGGACGGCCGGGGCATAGGCCTGAGCCATGCGGTCGGCAAGGCTCACATAGCGCCCCCTGCCCGCTTCGGCGGCCTCCATCATGCGCACGATGTCGGCCATCAGCGTGTCGTCGCCGGCCGCCGTCACCTTGACCCGCAAGGGGCCCGACACATTGAGCGTTCCGGCATTGACGCTGCTGCCGGGCTTCACCGCCTCGGGCAGCGGTTCGCCGGTGAGCGCTGCGCGGTCGACGTCGCTATCGCCGCCCACCACCTCGCCGTCGGCGGCGATGCGCTCACCGGCGGCGACAAGAATGTCCATGCCCGGCTGCAATTGCGTCGCCGGCACGAAGCTGCGGCCACCGAGCGCATCGATCACCGTGGCGCCGGTGGCATTGAGCGCCAGCAGGCCCGTCACCGCCGAGCGGGCACGGGCGCGCATCATGTGGTCGAGATAACGCCCGACAAGCAGGAAGAACAACAGCGTGACGGCGGCGTCGAAATAGGCATCGGCGCCCGAATGCATGGTCTCGTAAAGGCTCATGCCCGCCGCCAGGATCACCGCCAGCGAGATCGGCACGTCCATGTTGAGCGCGCCGCGCGACAAGGCCTTCACGGCCGAGGAAAAGAACGGCCGCCCGGCAAAGGCGATGGCCGGCAGGCCGATCAGCGCCGAAATCCAGTGGAACAGGTCGCGCGTGGCCGCCTCGGCCCCCGACCACACCGAGACCGAAAGGAGCATGATGTTGCCGGCGGCGAATCCGGCGATCGCCAGCGCCATCAACAGCGCGCGGCCCTCGGCCTTGTGCTCATCGGCATCGGCCGACGGCAGCCATGGCCGCACCTCGTAGCCGAGGCCGGTGACGGCCGCCACCAGCTCTTCCGGGCTCGCCCTGTCGGCCAGCCATTCGACCACGAAGCGCCGCGTCGACAGGTTTACGCGCGCCGTGATGACGGCGGGAAAGGCGCGCAAGGCGCCTTCGATGCGGCTGATGCAGGCGGCGCAATGTACCCCCGGCACCAGCGCCTCGAGCCGCATCCGGCCCGGCTCGACCTCGCGCACCCAGCGCCCGAGACCGCCGCGCTCGCCGCCGTCCTGAGGCGGCGGAACCAGCGGTTCCGGGCAGCATGCGGTCATGTCATTGCGCTCTTCGAATTCACATAGCGGTAATCGCGCCGCCATTCGCTGCCGTCATTGCCCTTCGCCACCAGCTTGGCCTCCCACAGGCCGGCGGGCAGCGCCATGTCGAGGCTGTAGACGCCGTAGCCCGTCTCGGGAAGCCTCACCACGCGGTCCTCGCCCTCATGCGTCGGCCGGCCCATGGTGACGACCACATCGAGACCGGTGACAGGGCTTCCCGCCCCGTCCTTCACCTTGAAGATGAGACCGATGGCATCGTGGCTGAAGCGTGCATCCCAACCCAGCTTTTCCTGCCGTTTCTCGGCGGCGATGAAGCTGTTGTATTGCTGGCTGGCGATATAGCCGTTCTCCACCACCAGCCCGGTCCAGCTCCAGTTGGCAATGAAGGCCAGCACCATGTTGACGGCGAACACCACGCCGAAGAAGGCGATCAGCCAGCCCAGCATGTGCCGCCCGGTGAATTCCTTTTCGCCCGTTGCCCCGTTCGCTTGCATGGCTCAGTCGTGCTCCTCGTTGTGATCGGACTTGCCCGGCCCGTGAAAATGGGCCGTGGTCACCGCCTTGTCGGCGTTCTCGCCGCCGTTTACGTCGACGGCGACGAAGCGGAAGTCGGTTTCACGGTGGTGCAAATTCTTGGGGTTCATCTTCACATAGACCTTCAAATCCCTGAGCCGGTCGGGGCCCACATCGACGGTCAGCCCGTCGCTGGTCTCCTGGGTGCTCCCGGCCAGGAACATACTGGCGCCCTTGAGGCCCTCGATCGACAGCCGGAAGGTGCGCGGCTCGGCCCGCTTGTTGAGGATCTTGACCGTGTAGCCTTCGCGGATATCACCGTCGGAGAGCTGCACGAAAAGCGGATTGCGGTCATGCAGGACATTGACTTCGAGCCGGTCGCGCACGGCAAGCAGCACGAGCATTGCGACACCGATCATACCAAAGACAAAGATATAGATGAAGGTGCGCGGCCGTACCACGCTGGGCCAGTGTTCGGGATCGCGGGTGCCGGCCTTGTGGGCGGTGTAGTCGGAAAGGGTCGAGTAGGAGATGAGGCCGCGCGGCTTGCCGATCTTGTCCATCACCGAGTTGCAGGCATCGATGCACAAGGCGCAGGTGATGCATTCGAGCTGCTGGCCGTCGCGGATGTCGATGCCTTCCGGACACACCGCCACGCACAGGTTGCAGTCGATGCAGTCGCCATAGGCGGTGGCGGGATCGTGGCGGCGGTCGCGCTGGCTGCCGCGCGGCTCGCCGCGCCAGTCGTTATAGGTGACGGTGAGCGAATGCTCGTCCAGCATGGCCGACTGGATGCGCGGCCACGGGCACATATAGGTGCACACCTGCTCGCGCATGAAGCCGGCGAAGATGAAGGTGGTGCCGGTGAGCACCGCCACGGTGGAATAGGCAACCGGAGGCGCATTGAGCGTGAAGAACTCGCGCGCCAGCGTGGGGGCATCGGCGAAATAGAAGATCCACGCACCGCCCGTCGCCATCGCGATCAAGAGCCACAGGGCGATCTTGATCACTCGCTTGGAAAGCTTATCGAAGGTCCACGGCGCCGCATCGAGCTTGATGCGGGCATTGCGATCGCCCTCGACAAAGCGCTCGACCACCAGGAACAGGTCGGTCCACACGGTCTGCGGGCAGGTATAGCCGCACCAGGCCCGGCCCACCGTCGAGGTGATGAGGAAGAGCCCGACGCCGGCCATCACCAGCAAGCCGCCGACGAAATAGAACTCCTGCGGCCAGATCTCGATGGAGAAGAAGTAGAAACGCCGGTCGGCGAGATTGACCAGCACTGCCTGGTGCGGGGAAAAGGCGCCGCGGTCCCAGCGCAGCCACGGCGTGACGTAATAGATGGTGAGGGTGATCGCCATCACCCACCATTTCAACGTCCTGAATGTGCCGTGCGCCCGCTTGGGATGGATCTTTACCCGGGCGGCATAGAGAGAGCGCTGCTCAGGTTTGTTGACCGCTTCGGCCTCGATGCGGTCAACCTTTTCGTGCACAGTGATCATACAGTCTCGTTTTTCTTGTTACTCGCCGCCGCCGAGCGAATGCACATACAAGGCAAGCTCCTTGAGCGTCGCCTCGCTCAGCTTGGCGCCCCAGGCCGGCATGACGCCATGGCGCGGCCTGGTGACCTGGGCGATGATGTCCTTTTCGGTGCCACCGTACAGCCAAATCTTGTCCATCAGATTGGGCGCGCCCAGATCGCGGTTGCCCTTGCCGTCATCGCCATGGCAGGCCGAACAATTGTCGGCGAAAATCTGCTGACCGGCGGTGGCGGCGGCCTCGTCGAACTTGCTGCCCGACAGCTTTAGCACATAGTTGGCCACCTGAACGATCTGCTCTTGTGTGAGGATCTGGTCGGCACCGAAGTTCGGCATCTCGGATGAGCGCGTGTCCTCGTCCGCCGTAAAACGGATACCGTGGGTGATGGTCTGCAGAATGGCATCGGGCGTGCCGCCCCACAGCCAGTCATCATCGTTGAGGTTGGGATAGCCAGGCGAGCCCTGCGCGCCCGAGCCGTGGCAGGGGCTGCAATAGACCTTGAAGGCCGAATGGCCGCCGGCGACGGCGAACTGGTCGAGCGCCTGGTCCTTGCGGATATCGGCAAGCGAAAGCTTGGCCAGCTTGGAGAGATTGCCGGCCTGGGCCGCCTCGGCCGCCGACAGGGTTTGCTGCAAGGCGCCGCGGCTGGACCACCCCGACAGCCCCGGCGTCGCGCCGTGGATGAGGGGAATGGCCGGATACCAGATCACATAGCCGATGGCGAAGGCGATACAGGCATAGAAGGTCAACACCCACCAGCGCGGCAGGGGTGTATCGAGCTCGCGAATACCATCCCATTCATGCCCTGTCGTTTCGGTGCCGGAGATCTCGTCGATGTGCTTGCGGGACATGGATCTCAGTCCTCCTTGAAGGGAATGCGGGAGGCATCTTCGTAGCGCTTGCGCGAACCCGGCCTGAAGACGAAGAAGACGACGCCGACAAAGAATACCACCAGGAACACGAGCCCGATGCTGTCAGCGAAATGGCGCAATTCGTTGTAGTCCATGGCGGATCACCTCAAATTTTCGCTGGCGCTGTACTTGGAAAAGTCGACCAGCGTGCCGAGCATCTGCAGATAGGCGACAAGGGCGTCCATTTCCGTCAGGCGGTTGGGATTGCCGTCGAAATCGCGGACGTTGACGTTCTTGTAGCGCTTCTGAAGGGCATCGGCCCCCTCGCCGTCGTTACGCGCCTGCGCCTTCATGTCGGCTTCGGCATTGGCGATCATGTCCTTGGTATAAGGCACGCCCACATCGACGTTGGCGCGCAAGTGATCGGCGATGTCGTCGGTCCTCAGGTCCGTCTTGGCGAGGAAGGCATAGGTCGGCATGATCGAGTCCGGCACCACCGAGCGCGGATCCCTCAGATGCTCCACGTGCCACTGATCCGAATAGCGCCCGCCGACACGGGCAAGATCGGGCCCGGTGCGCTTGGAGCCCCACTGGAAGGGATGGTCGTACATGCTTTCCGCCGCCAGTGAATAATGCCCGTAGCGCTCCACCTCGTCGCGGAACGGACGGATCATCTGCGAATGGCAGAGATAACAGCCTTCCCGCACATAGATGTCGCGTCCGGCCAGTTCGAGCGGCGTGTAGGCCCGCATGCCCTGCACCTTCTCGATGGTGTTCTGCAGGTAGAACAGCGGTGCGATCTCGACGATGCCGCCGATGGTGACGACGATGAAGCTGAGCGCCAGAAGCAGGGTGGCATTGCGCTCGATGGTTGCATGATTGATCATGATCGTTGATCCTTCTCGAGTGCCGGCTCAAGCCATCGACGCAATTGCCATGGGCGCTTCGGTGCGCTTGCGGCCCTTGATGGTCTGGTAGACGTTCCACACCATCACCAGCGCTCCCAGGAAGTACAGCAGGCCACCGAACACGCGCGCGGCATAGGCCCAGTGGATCGCCTGGACGGTCTCGATGAAGGAGTAGACCAGGAAACCCTGCGGGTCGTATTCGCGCCACATCAGGCCCTGGGTGATACCGGCCACCCACATCACGGCGGCGTAGATCACGATGCCCAGAGTGGCCAGCCAGAAGTGCCAGTTGATGAGGCGCAGGCTGTAGAGCCCCTCGCGGTTCCACAGCTTCGGCACCATGTAGTAGATCGAGGCAAACGAGATCATCCCGACCCAGCCGAGAGCACCCGAATGCACGTGGCCGATGGTCCAGTCGGTATAGTGCGACAGCGAGTTCACCGACTTGATCGACATCATCGGACCCTCGAAGGTCGACATGCCGTAGAAGGCGAGCGCCAGCACCATCATGCGGATGATGGGGTCGGTGCGCACCTTGTCCCAGGCGCCCGACAGCGTCATCAGGCCGTTGATCATGCCGCCCCAGGAGGGCATCCACAGCATCACCGAGAACACCATGCCCAGCGTCTGCGCCCAGTCGGGCAGCGCGGTATAGTGCAGGTGATGAGGTCCGGCCCAGATATAGAGGAAGATCAGGGCCCAGAAGTGGATGATCGACAGGCGGTAGGAGTAGATCGGCCGGTTCGCCTGCTTGGGGATGAAATAATACATCATGCCGAGGAACGGCAGTGAGGAAGAAGCCCACCGCGTTATGGCCGTACCACCACTGCGTCAGGGCGTCCTGGACGCCGGAGAACAGCGAGTAGCTCTTGGAGCCGAGGAACGATACCGGCACGGCCAGGTTGTTGACCACATGCAGCATGGCAATGGTCACGATGAAGGAGAGGTAGAACCAGTTGGCCACGTAGATGTGGGGTTCCTTGCGCTTGAAGAGGGTGCCGAGGAACACCAGCAGGTAAGCCACCCACACCACGGTGAGCCACAGGTCCACATACCATTCCGGCTCGGCATATTCGCGCGACTGGGTGATGCCCATGAGATAGCCGGTGGCCGCCAGCACGATGAAGAGCTGATAGCCCCAGAACACGAACCATGCCAGCTTGCCGAAGGCCAGGCGCGCCTGACAGGTGCGCTGCACCACGTAAAACGACGTGGCGATCAGCGCGTTGCCGCCGAAAGCGAAGATCACCGCCGAGGTGTGCAGCGGCCGCAGACGTCCGAAATTCAGCCATGGCTCGACGTCGAAAACCGGCCACGCCATTTGCAGGGCGATGGTCACGCCGGCCGTGAAGCCGGCGACGCCCCAGAACAGCGTCGCGATGGTGCCATAGCGGATGACGCTGTCGAAATAGCCCTGGTTTAAGGCGGCGGCGCATCGAAATCCGTCCGCTTGGCTGTCACCACCAGCCCGATCAGCGCCGCGATGGCAAAGATCACCATTTGAATGGCAAAGATCTGGTCATGCGCCTTCGCCGCCAGGACGATCGCGATGAGTGCAGCCAGCCCGTATATGGCTAGCTTTCCGAGTGCGGCCATGTGTCCCCCTCCGCTTCAGCCAGATCGCAAACACGGGTATTCGCGTCTCATGTGGTCATGCCACCGTCCTTGATCTCGATCAATGTTTATAGCGAACGATGCACTCAATATTCGCAACTCCGGGGCCGCGACACCTGTACCTGAACGATAAATGATGGTTGCCCTGAGAGGAGGATAGACCAATGGGCAAAACAGCCCCGCCTCCGCGGCATGCGCGCAACATCGACGATCCGCTCGACTTATTGGTGCATGAGCACGTACGTCAGGAGTGGCTTTGCGATGT
>CAVYOQ010000009.1:0-28903 GCA_963770075.1 uncultured Alphaproteobacteria bacterium | reverse complement strand
ACTGGAAACCATCGCCGACGGGCTGCCGGGGACGCTGGAATGCGCGCTCGCGGGCATGGTCATCGACGCCTTGCGGGTCGACCTGCCGCTTCATCACAGAGACGAGGAGGAAGGTCTGTTTCCGCTGCTGTGCCGGCGGGCCGGACCGGAAGACAATATCGATGCGGTGATTCGCCAACTTTGTCGCGAGCATGTGGCGGACGACACTTATTGCGACGACCTGATCGACGTTCTGCGGGCCCTGGCGGACGGGCAATCGCCGCGCAATCCCGAAATGGCCGGCTATATGATTCGCGGATTCTTCGAGAGCTACCGGCGCCATATCGCGTTTGAGAACATGGTGGTGCTGCCACTCGCCAGGGCACGGCTGACGGCCGAGGATTTGAGTGAGTTGCTCGAGCGCATCCGTAATGGCCGACGCCGGCTCGCCGGCCTGAGCATCTAGCGCCTGAGCATGATGTTGTCCGCCAAGTGGTGCACACTTTTCGGCATTGTGCCCTAGTTTTCCGCCGCGCTTGCCAGCCGCTGCAAGTCCGGCACCTCGATCTGCCGGCTCGGGTGCAGGTCGATGATGCCTTCCTGCCTGAGCCTGGTGATCTGGCGGCTGACCGTCTCTATGGTGAGGCCGAGGAAGTTGGCCATATCGGCCCGCGTCAGGGGCAGATCGAAGCGCACGAGGCTTCGCTCGTCGCCTTTTCTAGGCGCTTCGACCGGAACATGCTTGGCCACCATGTAGAGCAGCGAGGCGACCCGTTCGCGCGCGGTCTTGCGGCCCAGGGCCAGGAGCCAGTCGCGCGCGTCGTCGAGTTCGAGTAGCGTTTGTTCGAACAGGCGCCGCTCAAGCTCGGGATAGCGCTGGAGCATGTCTTCCAGCACCGAGCGCGGAAAGGTGCACAGCTCCACCGCGCTCACCGCCTCGGCGGAAAGGCGGCTCTCGCGCTCGAAGGGTCGGCCGACGAAATCGGGCGGAAACTGCAGGCCGACGATCTGCTGGCGCCCGTCCGCCATGACCTTCGACAGCTTCACCACCCCTTGCAGCAGATTGGCATAGCCTGCTACCTGCTCGCCGTCGGCCTGCAGGGTACGGCCGCTCTCGATGCGCCGCTTTACCGTGCGGGCGGCCAGTTCGTGCAACTGGACATCGTTCAAGGCACCGCAAATGCCGTGATGCCTGGCCGTGCAGGCCTCGCACAGGTTCGGTGCCGGCTCCAGACCTGCGCTCTTGCAGCGATCGACTCGCTTGTCCATCGTCCTCATTTCCGGCTCGGGCGAATGCACTGGCGACAGCCTATAGCATCCGCGGCGAGCCTTTCCAACTATCAGCCATGCAGCGTCGCGATGGCTGCCACGCGCTCGGCATTGTCCCTGGCCAGCGAGCCGTCGGCGTTCCACAGGCTGTTCTCGAAGCCGACGCGGGCCTTGCCGCCGGCCCTCAGCGCGGCCGCCAGTGCCGCCGTCTCGCTATGACCGAAAGCGCACACCATCCACTCCGGCGCCGCCGGCAGGTCCGATGCGGCCGCCGTGAAGCCCAAAAGATCGGCCGGATCGCTCTCCTGGTTCGCCGCATAGCGCCCCAGAACATAAAGCACCGAGACATCTTCCGCCGGGATCACGCCCGCCGCGACGAGGCGGCCGAGGAGTGTAACCTCGTCGGGCTCGTAGAGGATATGCTGCACGGCGATTTCGCGCTCGCGACAGCGGGCATAAAAGCGCGCCGCTTCAGCCTCCTCGCCGGCATCCGGGATCATTTCGCGCAAGGCGACGGAAACCGCTGCCGGGGCCACCTCGTCGACCACGGCACGCTGTTCGGCGGGCGAGTAGCGGCCGACCGCCTCGGTGGTGATCTGCACGATCATATTCGGCACCGCGCGCGCGAGTTCGGCGATCAGCTCGCGGTAAAGCCCGGCGTCGAGCACGTGCCGGCCCTCCGCGTCGCGCACATGGGCATGGATTGCCCCTGCCCCGGCGGCGTGGCAGGCTATCGCCGTCTCGACCGTTTCGGGTATGGTCACCGGAAGGGCGGGATGGTCGGCCTTGCCGCGCCGCGCTCCGTTGGGCGCCACCATGATGCGGGCAAGGACGATCATGCGGGCCCTGCGGCGCGGCGCGCAAACTTGAGGCAGATCAAGGACGCAGGCGCCAGCGCCATGCATGGGTAAGGTAGGGACATAAGGTATATTAGCATGCGCAAGGAATTGGTCCGCAAGTACGCTCAGCCGGTGCCGCGCTACACCAGCTACCCGACGGCGCCGCATTTCCATGCCGGCATCGATGCGGAAACCTATGGCGGCTGGCTCGAGTTCGATGCCCGAGGGCGAGCCGGTGTCGCTCTACATGCACGTCCCGTTCTGCGATTCCCTGTGCTGGTTTTGCGGCTGCCACACCCGCCACACCCTGAAATACGATCCGGTCGCCCTTTATCTCGAAAGCCTGCTGAAGGAAGTGGAGACCGTCGGCAAACGGCTCGCCGGCCGCTGCCCGGTGGTGGAGATGCAATGGGGCGGCGGCTCGCCCACAATCCTCAGCGCCGCGGACACGAAGCGGCTGGTTGCAACGGTGCGCGCCCATTTCACCGTCTCGCCCGAACTTGCCTTCGGCGTGGAGATCGACCCGCGCGGCTTCGATGCCGAGCGGGTGGAATCGCTTGTCCAGTGCGGCCTTACCCGCGCCAGCATCGGGGTGCAGGATTTCGATCCCGCCGTGCAGGCGGCCATCAACCGCCACCAGAGCCTCACCGAGACGGCCGCCGCCGTGAGCGCCCTGCGCGCGGCCGGTGTTCCCTCCATCAACATCGACCTCGTCTACGGCCTGCCCTACCAGACGCGCGACAGCGTTGCCGCCACCGCCGAGGCAGTGGTGGGCCTGAAGCCCGACCGGATCGCCCTGTTCGGCTATGCCCATGTTCCGTGGATGAAGAAGCACCAGTCGATGATCGACGAGACCCTGCTCGCCGGCCCCGAGGAGCGTTTCGCCATGGCCAACCGGGTGGCAAGCCTGCTCACCGCGGCGGGCTATGTCCGCATCGGCTTCGACCACTTCGCGCTTGCCGCCGACAGCCTTGCACGCGCGGCCGATGAAGGCCGCCTGAGGCGCAATTTCCAGGGCTATGCCGACACCCCCGCCGACACCATCATCGGCCTCGGGGCCTCCGCTATCGGCCGTTTGCCGCAAGGCTATGTGCAGAACGCCACCCCCACCGGCGACTACATGCGCCGCATCATCGCCGACGGCCTTGCCACGGTGCGCGGCATCGCTCTCGATGGTGACGATGAGCTGCGCGGCTACGTGGTCGAGCGCCTCATGTGCGACGGGGTCCTGTCGCGCGGCGATCTCGACCGCCGCTTCGGCGCCGCCGCCGGCGAGGTCATCGCAGAGTTGCACGATGTCGCCGCCACCGACACCGACGGCCTGGTGAAAGAGGACGAGGACACTTTTCGCCTCACCCCGCGTGGCGCGGTCTTCGTGCGCTCGGTATGCGCCCGCCTCGATCCCTATTTGCGCAAGGGCAATGCCCGCCATTCAATCGCCGTCTAAGCCCGCTGCAACAGGATGCGGCGGCGCAGCATCCCCCACACCAGCACCGCGCCGGCGATCTTGCTCGCCGTCTCCAGGGTGAAGGAGGCGGGGGTGAGGAAGTTCATCATCGACAGGAAAACGATGGTGTCGAGCGGCGAGGATATGGCGCTCGACAAGAGGATGCGCGCCTCCAGCGGCCGCTTGGTGAAGGAATAGACCGCCCAGTCGGTCGTCTCCGACACCATGAACGCCGTCACCGAGGCCAGCGCCACGACGGGATCGACCGTCAGGTAGGTCATAGCACCCGCCGCCAGCGTCGCCAGCAAGATGTAATGGCCGACCTTGCGCTGGGCCAGATCGCGCAGCACGAACACAAAACCGACGATTATGTTGGCCCCCGTCCAGTCGCCCCACGGCGTGGGCACATAGGGTAGCGTGACGAACAGCCAGTTCACGGCCACGATGGAGGCGATGTAATACGCAACCCACATCATCGACGTATCGCGGACTTTCAGCCGACGATTTCGGCGGCCGAAAAGCACATGGCGATCTCTTTTTGCGCGTTTTCCGCGCTGTCGGAGCCGTGCACGGAGTTGGCTTCGATCGATTCGGCGCATTCCTTGCGGATGGTGCCGGGCTCGGCATCGGCCGGATTGGTGGCCCCCATCACCTTGCGGTAGCGCGCCACCGCATCGTCGCCTTCCAGCACCTGCAGCACGATCGGGCCGGAGGTCATGAACGCCACCAGGTCGTTGAAGAAGGGTCTTTCCTTGTGAACCGCATAGAAGGCCTCGGCATCGGCCTTTTCCCACTTGGCGCGTTTCTGGGCGATGATCCTGAGGCCCGCGCCTTCGATCATGGCGTTGATCTTGCCGGTGAGGTTGCGGCGGGTGGCGTCGGGTTTGATGATGGAGAGCGTGCGCTCGCTGGCCATGGAAATCTTATCCTTATTCGTGATTTGTCTCAGTGAATGGAGAGCGGCCTTATAGCCGCAGGTGCCCATGCCTTCAAGCAGACGAAGGGGGCGACCCCGCCCTTGCGGAGCCGCCCCTTGCGCAAAGGCCCTTCAGCCGCGACTAGTTCACCTGTCCGGTGAGCATCGGCGTGATGCGGCGGATGGTCACGCGACGGTTTTCCTGCTCGGGACCATCGGTCGGGATCTTGAGGAAACGCTCGCCCAGACCCACGGTGCGCAGGTTGTGCGGGTCGATGGCGAAATACTCCACCAGCGCCTGCTTGACCGACTCCGCGCGCGCCTCGGACAGTGCCTGGTTGGACTCAGGTCGAGCCCACGGCGTCCGTGTGGCCCTCGACCAGGAACACCTCCTTCGGACCGACAGCCAGGATCTTCTCCATGACCATGGCGACGTTCTCGAGCTGGTCGACCATCTCCGGGGCCAGTTCAGCCGAGCCCGTCTCGAAGGTGATCGTATCGATCTCGATGCCCGGCATGGCGCGGCGCACATTGTCGTCGCGGATAATCTCCTCATAGCTGTAGGCCCTCTTGGGCTTCCAGCGCGGGGCGGCGACGAGCTGCTCCTGGATCTGGATCGGCCCGGCCTCGGCCGCGGTGATGTCGAAGCGCGGCGCCACCCCCACGTTGATGCGCAGATGGAATCCGGCCCGGTTCTGCTTGATCCAGGCCACGCGGCGATGGCGGTCGTTAACGAGGCGCGTCCTCAGAACCAGGCGGTCGGCGATGATCAGCCGGCTGGCGATCTCCAGGTCGGGGCCGCGCAGCCTGTTCTCGCGTCGGGCGTTTTCGAGCATGCGGATGCGCCGGTTCAGATCGCGCTCGGAGAGCTTGTCCGACGGGGTCTGGCGCTGCACGATCTGGTTGACCGTGGTGTTGTTGTTGATGATCGTGGTCTCGTTGTTGACCACGTTGTTGTCGGAGTTCTTGAAGCTCGTCTGGTTGTCGACCCCGGTCTCGTTGCTGGCCTTGGTCGACTGCTTGGCGTTTTCCTCAGCCACCCGGCCGCGCAGCTCCTTGCGGTCCTCGACCAGCATGGAGCGTAGCGCCTTGACGGTCTCTGGCGGGGTTTGCTTGTCAGCGAGCTGGCCGCGCGTTGCATGCAAGCGCGCGCGCAGTTCCTTGTCCGACAGCGAGGCGGCCGGGCGCTTGTCGCTGAGGAGCTTGCCGGCATCGGCCATGTCCATGTTCGCAGGCGCGTTGGTGTCCTTGCTCTGCGTCTCGGCGGCCGGCTCTTTCTTGGTGTTGCGGCGATTCTTGAGCTCGTCACGCGCACCGACGATAAGCTGGCGGACTTCCTTCTTCTGCGCCTTCGACAGGCTTCCCGACTTGATCGCCTCCCGCCCCATCTTCATGCGCGCGTGCAGATCGGCGTTCGCCAGATCGCTGAGCGGCCGCTGATCGTTCATCGCCGCGGCGAGTTCGGGCGGCAGACCCTGATCCTTCGCGCCGGCCTGCTCCTGCTGGGCGTCTTTCTGCTGCTTCTGCTGGTTGCCCTGATCGGCCTGCTTGGCCGCGCGCCGCGACTTCAGTTCCCCGCGCGCCTCTTTAATGCGTGCTCTCACCTCTTTCTTCTGGGCGCCTGAAAGCGTGCCGCCGTCGATTGCGGACTTGAGCGCCTTGATACGTTCCCGCAAGGCCTTATTGTCCATGGACGAGACCGGCGTCTGGTCGGACAGAAGTTGATCGGCCGTCTGGGCGGCGGCCGGCGCCGGCCCCAGAAGCTGTGGCACGGGAGCGGCGGTGAGCATGAATAGCGCCAGCGCAGCCGAAGCTGCCGCGGTGCGGGGGGTCAACATAAATACGTTACTCCTCATGGGGGGGTGATTTTCGCGTGACTTCTCGAGTCTGGATCTTGCTCTTTCATTGCGGCAAGAATCCGGACGATGAAGGACGGATCTATTGAACCAACGGAGATGAACCGCACATGAACAGCATTGAACACGATCAGGCGAGCCCCGAGGTACGCGCAGTCTTCGACGACATCATGGCGACCCGCAAGGTCGATGACGTCAACAATTTCTGGAAGTATCTCGCCAACGAGCCGCGCATGCTCAGGCATGTGTGGCAGAGCCTCAAGGAGATCATGGGCCCCGGCCATCTCGATCCCCTGACCAAGGAACTGGTCTACGTCGCCATCTCGATCACCAACAACTGCGAATACTGCATCGCCAGTCACTCAGCCTCGGCGCGCACCAAGGGCGCCAGCGATGAAATGCTCAACGAGCTTTATGCGGTCGTCGGCCTCGCCAACATGACCAACCGGCTGGCCAATGCCTACAAGGTCCCGGTGGATGAGGCGTTCAAGACGAAATAGCCTTCAGGCAGCGCTGCTCGCTCTCATCGCCTTCAACGCACCGCAGGCCACCGCCCAGACCACCATTGACGGCACCAACTGCATCGTTTTCTATCCCACCCCGCACGGCGAGCTTGCCCGCTGCGCGCGCCTGCTTCCCACGGGCCATCCGCTCAAGGCCACCACCCTCACCGTGACGCTGGTGGGCGATCCGCCCAACCGCGTCCGATCCGTCAGGCTGTCGCTCGACGGCGCGCCGCCGTTCCAGGAACTGGCGCTCGAGGCCGCCCCGCCCATCACGCGGAGCGATGTCGGCATGCGCTTTGCCGACATGAATTTCGACGGGTTCATCGACTTCGGCGTGCTGACCACCGATGTAGCCGGCCCGCAGGGCACGTTTCGATGGTTCATCTTCCACCCTGCCCAAGAGCGCTTCGCGGCCGACAGGGCTCTCTCTGGCCTGCCCGACCCGCGCGTCGATGCGGCCCTGCAGCGCATTGTGGTGAAGCGCCACGGCCGCACCCCGGCAAGCGATCTCTACCGCTGGGACGGCGATTTACTGCTGCTGGATGAGCGCATCGAGCGCATCTGCATCGGCGGGGGGTGCACCTGCCGGCACCTGAAGCCCCGGCGCCATGGCTTCGCGGTCGCTAACACCGGCTCCTGTAGCTGATAGCGACGGCCCTAAACGTGGTCGATGAATTCCACGCCGAGCTGGTTCACCTTGCGCCAGGCGACGCGGCAGGGCCGGCGGCCGGGCTGGAAGTCGATGGCCAAGAAAAAGGCGTCGGGAATGTTGGCCGCATTGTCGACCATGAGCAAGGCGCCGGTGTCCGACACGTTGCGCATCTTGCACTCGAATGTCGACATCAGATTGCCGAAGATGATCTTGCCTCCACGCAGGACCCGCTTGCGCGGAGCTTGCCGCTTGTTTTCTGCGTCCATGTCCTCACCACCTCGTGCATTCAGGCGCACTCGCCCAATGGGGCACTGAACCATCGCATTAAAGGATTGCCAAAGCCTTTATGCCGGAGATGCCGGTGGCTCAGAACGTCTCCAGCCACGGCCGCACCTCGAGCTCGAAGGTCCAGGCCGAGCGCTGCTGCATGACCAGGTGCAGATAAGTCTGCGCAATGGCCTCGGGGTCGAGGAAGCCGTCGGGCCGCCCGGGCTTGTCGACCACACCACGGGCCTCGCTGCGGATGCCGCCATCGATGTTGACGTGGGCGATGTGGATGCCGTGCGGCTGGAACTCGCGCGCCATGGACTGGGCAAGGCCGCGCAGGGCGAACTTGCCCATGGCGAACGGGGCCGAGCCGGCATAGCCCTTGACGCTGGCCGAGGCGCCGGTGAAGACGATGGCCCCCCTGCCCTTGTCTACCATGCGCCGGACCGCCTGCTGGCCCACCAGGAAGCCGCCGAAGGCGGTGACCATCAGCGTTCTCGCCACATCGTCGGGCTTGAGCTCGATGAGCGGCCCGCGCACGCGGAAGCTGGGGTTGTAGACAACCACGTCGGGAGCGCCGTTGGCGCTCTTGTCGAGATCTGTAAACAGGTGTTCAACCTGGCCCACATCGCTGGCATCGCAGGCATAGGCCTTGGCGCCAAGTTCCTCGCACAAGGCCCCGAGCTTTTCGGGTTTGCGGGCCGCCAGCGCGATCTTCATGCCGGCCCCTGCAAAGGTGCGCGCGATGCTGGCCGAAAGGCCCGAGCCCGCCCCCACGATGAGCGCCTTTGCCGGCTTCCATGTATCCATACTATTTTCTCCCTTGCACCGCCGGTTGAAGCGGGGCAGCAATGCTCGCACATCGCCTCGAACAACGGAAGCTGCCGTTGTCCCGCTGCATGAAAGGCCCGTCACGTTGAGCACCTGCAACCTTGTCGAATTGGAAAGCTGGTCGCCCGGAACCCATCGCTGCCTCGCGATCTATCGCTACGGCAAGGCAGGATCGGGCCCGAAAGTCTATATCCAGGCGGGCATCCATGCCGACGAGTTGCCGGCCAATCTCGTCGCCCATCACTTGCAGGGCCTTCTGGAGGTGGTCGACCGGGCCGGCCGCATCAAGGCCGAGATCGTGTTGGTACCGATGGCCAATCCCGTGGGCCTGGCCAATGTGATGATGGGCGATCACATGGGCCGCTATCTCGCCGCGACGGGCCAGAATTTCAATCGCGGCTGGCCCAACGTGGCGCCCGAGGCGGTTTCCGCCATCGCCGGCAATGTGGGCAGCGATGCCGCCGCCAATATCCGCCTGCTCAAGGCCGCCGTCGCCAAGGCGCTTGCCGCCCGCACGCCTGAGAACGAAGCGCAGATGCTGCAGCTCACGCTCATGCGCCTGGCGTGCGATGCCGATATCGTTCTCGACCTGCACACCGATTCGGAAGCCGAACTGCACCTTTATGTCGATCCCGACCAGTGGCCGGCGGCGGCCGACCTCGCCGGCCTGCTCGGCGCACCGGTCGTCATGTTCGCACGCGGCTCAGGCGATCATCCCTTCGAAGAGACGGCCGCCCAGCCAGCCATCGAGGCCCGAGCAAGGGGCATCGACGTGGCCCAGCCCCTCACCGCGGTGGTGGAACTGCGTGGCGAAGGCGACGTTGCCCACGAGCTGGCGGCCAAGGATGCCGCCGCGCTTTTCGCTTTCTTAGTGCACCGTGGCATCATTCAGGGCGAAGCCATTGAAGTGCCCGCCTTTTCCGGCATTGCCGCGCCCTTTTCCGCCACCCAGGTGCTGCGCGCCCCGACAGGCGGCCTCCTGGTCTATCTGCAGGAGCTGGGCGCCATGGTGAAGCCGGGCGATGCGATCGCCGAGATCATCGATCCCGCCGCCCCGCCCGGCGCGCCGCCCGTGCTCGTCAAGGCCGAGACGGAAGGCCGCTTTTTCGCCCGCAGCGCCCACCACCTCGCCCGCCCGCACGCCGCTTTCGGCAAGATCCACGGCAAAAAGCCGCTCAAAGCGCGCACCGGCAAGCTGCTGGCCGATTGACCGGCGCAAATGCCGTCATACCGGCCAAGGCCGGTATCCAGAGCCCTCGGCACGACCCTTCAGCGGGCGCGCCCTACGTCCTCAGCACCACCGCCTGGGCGACGATGCGGTGCTCGCCGTCATAGGTGATGGCGGGTGAGCCGTAGAGCTGATAGCCCTCGGCCAGCGCCTTCGACACGCGCTCGCAAAAGGCATGGTCGTCCGGCCCGGTGAGCAGGCGGTAGGCAAGCTTTTCCTCGGTCATGGCGCGCCTTCAGGGTCTTTCAGGGCTTGATCCAGGTGGCGACGACATGCGGGATCACCCGATCCTTCGTCACATCATGGGTCTCGAAACTTTCCGCCTCGAGGCCGAGCGCGGCAAAGCGCGAAAGCTCGCCCGGCGACAAGGGCCATGGCGGGCCCTGCACTTCCTCACCGTCGCCGCGCGAGCGGCAGATGACGAGCAGCCGCCCGCCGGGCTTCACCGCCGAAGCCACGGCGGCAAAGGCCTTTTCGCGCATCTCGCCCTTCAGCGCCTGAATGGTGTAGGTTTCGTGCACCAGGTCGAAGGCGCCGGTGAGCTCTGGCGGCAGTTCCAGCAGATTGGCCACACGAAAATCTATCCCATTGCCGGAAAAGCGCTTTTTCGCCCAACCGATAGCCGTCTCGGAAAGATCGAAGGCCGTCACCCGATAGCCCGCAGCCGTAAGCGCCGCGGCGTTGTCGCCCAGTCCGCAGCCGATATCGAGCGCCCTGCCCTCGTGCCGCCCGGAAAAGCCGACCAGCCAGCGCGACAGCAGCGCATGCGGCTGGAGATCGGCCCACGGCACCTGCGCCGCATCATCGCCCGCCGCCTTGTAGAGAGCATCGAACCAACCGCCCGGATCGCCCTTTTGCTCGAACTCTTGCTGCAACGAGCCTGCCCGCTCGCGCGCCTTGGCGCGCCGTTCGGCGAATTCGTCATCGTTCACGCCTGTTTTTGCCATCGACCGCTTTCATCCTCGCGCCAATAGGTGACGTCATGCCCTGCGCTGGAGGCCTCGCGCCAGTGCCGGCGCGCCGCCTCCACCGCTTCGGCATCCTTGCCGTTGAACAGATAGACCGCCCGCTCCAGCCCCTCAAGGCTCTCCGCTGCCGCACCGTCCACAAGAAACAGTACCTGCGCCCCGTTGGGGTTTTCATATCTGTCGGTGAGCCAGATCGGCTGCAAGGCCGCATGCCCGTCCTCACGCGTGCCGTGGGGCAAAAAAGCTTCGTCGCGCCAGGTCCAAAGCAAAGTGGACAGCGCCTCGGCCCGTTCCGCCGTCGCCGTCTCCACCACCGCCCGCCATCCGCGCTGCAGCGTCTTTTCCAGCAACTGCGGCAACACCCGCTCCAGCGGTCGGCGCTCGAGATGATAGAAAAAGACCTCGGTCATGACTCCATGAAGCGCGCGGGGCAGCCAGCGGTCAAGCGCTGTTCTTCCTCGCCGTCCGCCGCCGCTTGCGCGTGGTGTAGTGGGCTCCCCCTGCCTCCCACACTCCGTCATGGCCGGGCGCAGACCCGGCCATCCCATTGCCCGCATTCCGGCCTCAAAAGGATACGCGGGTCAAGCCCGCGCATGACGTCTTGGGGGTGGATGCACAGCGCCCTCAACGATGAGCGCAAGTGCCCCGCCCTCTTCCTTACTTCTCGTAGTGCTCCGCCACCAGCCGGTCGAGCAGCTGCACGCCCCAGCCTGAGCTCCAGGACTTGTTGACGGCCGTCTTGGGCGAATCGAGGGCAACGCCGGCGATGTCGAGATGCGCCCACGGGCAATCGTTGACGAAGCGCTGGAGGAACTGAGCGGCGGTGATGGCGCCGCCGAAGCGGGTGCCGATGTTCTTCATGTCGGCCACGTCGGAATTGATCAGCTTGTCGTATTCCTTCGCCAGCGGCATGCGCCAGACCTTTTCGCCCGTCGCCAGACCACATTCAGTGAGCCGGCCGGACAGCTCGTCATTGTTGGAAAAGAGCCCGGCGTGCTCCTTGCCCAGCGCCACCATGATGGCCCCGGTGAGGGTTGCGAGATTGACCATGAACTGGGGCGAAAAGCGGTCCTGCGTGTACCACAGGGTATCGGCCAGCACGAGGCGGCCCTCGGCGTCGGTGTTGAGCACGGCAATGGTCTGGCCCGACATGGAGGTCACGACGTCGCCCGGGCGCTGGGCATTGCCGTCTGGCATGTTTTCAACGAGACCGATGACGCCCACCGCGTTCACCTTGGCCTTGCGCCCGGCAAGGGCGGCCATGAGGCCGGTGACGCAGGCGGCCCCGCCCATATCGCCCTTCATGTCCTCCATGCCGGAGGCCGGCTTGATCGAGATGCCGCCGGTATCGAAGGTCACCCCCTTGCCGACGAAGGCGACGGGCTTGGCGCCGCGGCGTCCGCCCGACCAGCGCATCACCACCACGCGGGCGGGATGGGCCGAGCCCTGCGCCACGCCCAGGAGCGCACCCATGCCGAGCTTGGCGATCTGGCGCGGATCGAGCACCTCCACCGTGAGGCCGAGCTTGGTGAGAGCACGCGCCCGCCTGGCGAATTCGTCCGGATAGAGATGGTTGGCCGGCTCGTTCACCAGGTCGCGTGCCAGATGTACGCCCTCGGCCACCGCGTCCAGCGGCTTGTACGCCTTGCGCGCCGCGGCGGTCTCGGAGGTGACGAAGGCCAGCAAGGCGATCTCCGGCGCTTCGTCCTTCTTTTTCGTCTTGTATTTGGAAAAGCTGTAGTCTCTGAGCCGCGCCCCATAGCCGAGATTGACGGCAAGTTCGACCGGCGAAAGCGTCGGCTTGCCGCCGATTTCCGCGATGACGGCAGCCGTCTTCGCCTTGGCGGTCTTCAGCTGGGCGGCCGCTGCGCCCCCCAGCATCTGGGCATCGAGGGGGGTGAGCTTTTCGGCATCGCCGGCGCCGATCACCAGCACCCGGGATGTCCCGATCTTCGGCGGCGCGACAATGTCAAGGACGCTGTCCTTCTTGCCCTCGAATCGAGACGCCTTGATGGCGCGGCCGATGTGACCGCCAGATGCCTTGTCGAGCGCCGCGACCGCCGGACCGAGCCTGGCGCCTTCAGCCGCCAGCACCACGATGACATCGCATTTTGCCGGGGCCTGCTTGTCGAACGTGACCTTCATGAGCATCCTTCCTTTGCGCAAAAATCCAGTGAGGCCACTTGAAGGCCATTGAAAACCAGCCCTTTAGCCCTTTGGCGGTGAGGGATCAATGGCACGTCACCGGTGAGCGATGCCACCGCGTCCCGCCTGCCCGGGCGTCAGGGGAGATCGTTATCGGATGGTCAGTTGTTTTTCCTTCTAATGGGCGGGCGAACCGGCTAAACATTTCGCAAAGGATCGTGAAGAGTTGAAGAGTTCACGGCGTTGCGCCTCCCTTGTGCAGGGACAATGATAGGCAGGGGTAGACAGAGGTGGTTGGATCGAGCCTCGGGCGCCACCCGTGGGGTGGTGAGCCTTGCGCTTGTCGTGGTGAGCCTCGCCATTGCCGCGGGTGTGGCGTTTGCTCCTTCGGGGCCCGGACTTGCCGCCACCACCCCTCCCAGGAAGATCAAGCCTGACCTGAAGACCCCGCCGCGCGGCACCCGCATGCATGTGGAGGCGAGCCACCTCACCTACAATTCGCGCACCAAGGTGGCGACGGCGACCGGCCATGTCATCATCGTCTACGGTAAATACGTCCTGGTGGCGACCAGGGTCGTCTACGACCAGAAGAGCGACCGCATGCGCGCCAATGGCGAGGTGCGCCTGCGCGAGCCCGGCGGCAACGTGCTGACCGCCGATATCGCCCAGCTCGAGAACCACTTCCGTGACGGTTTTGCCCAGCACCTGCGGCTGCTGCTGACCAACGATGCGACCATAACGGCCGATTATTCGAGGCGCCGCGACGGCAACATCACCGTGTTCGACCACGTCACCTACACCCGCTGCAAATACTGCGTGACCAGCACCGGCGCGCCGTTGTGGCAGATTCGCTCGGTCAAGGTCACCCACGACGAGACGAAGCACCTCATCTACCACCGCGACGCCACCTTCGAATTTCTCGGCGTGCCGGTGTTCTACACGCCCTATCTCAGCCATCCGGACCCGACGGTGAAGCGTGCCACCGGGTTTCTCATTCCCAACTTCGCCTTGTCCACCGAATACGGCTTCGGCGTGCAGGTGCCCTATTTCATCAATCTGGCGCCCAATTACGACCTCACGCTGAGGCCGGTGTTCACCACCAGGCAGGGACCGCTGGCGCGGGCGGAATTCCGCCATCGCACCGCCAACGGTACCTATAACATCGATGCCGGCGGCATCTATCAGCTAGATACCTCGCTGCCACCGCCGGGCGACCGGCATTTCCGTGGCTTCGTGCGCACGCAAGGCAAGTTCGACATCAACAGTCACTGGAACTGGGGCTGGGACGGCACCCTGACCAGTGACGAAACCTTCATGCGCAAATACAACATCTCCAACCGCACGGAGATCGACAACACCGTGCATCTGACCGGCCTCAAGGGCCGCAACTACTTCCGCGCCGAGTTGTTCCAGTTCCAGGGCCTGTTGTCGACCGACGACAACAGCACCTACCCCGTCGTCCTGCCGCATGTGCGCTACAGCTACACCTTCGACCAGCCGGTGCTGGGCGGCGAAATGGGGCTGGATGCCGATTTCTACAGCCTGTTCCGCAACCAAGCCGTCTTTACACCCACCTTCTCGACCCTCAATCAGGGTACCTCGCAGACCCGCAGCGTCGCCGACCTGCACTGGCAGCGGCGCATGGTGTCCGACTTCGGGCTGATCATGACACCGTTTGCTTCGGCGCGCGGCTATGTGGACATGACCGAGCACCTGCCCGACCCGATAACGGGCATCGTCAGCGGCACCACCACCACCGCCACCGTGCTCCCCACGGCCGGCATCGATGCTCGCTATCCGCTGGTCAGGGCCGATGCCATGGGCTCGCATGTGCTCACTCCCGTTGCCCAGGTCATCACCTCGCCGGACAGCAACAGCCTCAACAAGATCGGCAACGAGGACGCCATCGGGCTCAACTTCGATTCGACCAGCCTGTTCCTGCACGATCGCTTTACCGGCTACGACCAGTTCGAGACCGGCACGCGCGCCAATATCGGGTTTCTCTACAATCTCATGCTGCCGTCCGGCGGCTTCGTGCGCACCTCGTTCGGCGAGAGCCTGCATGTGGCCGGACAGAACGCCTTTTTCACCGGATCCGGGCTCAACAAGCCGCGCTCGGACCTCGTCGCCGCCGCCGCCTTCCAGCCTACCGACAACCTGCGCCTTTACTGGCAGGGCCGCTTCAACCAGACGACGCTGGCGCTCAACTCGATGGAGACCGGCGTTGACTTGAAGTACGGGCCGCTCACCCTGTCGGCCGATTATGTGAATGTTGACGCCGAACCCTTCTACGGCCGTCCGCAGGCGCAGGAACAGGTATGGGCGACCGCTGACCTCGAACTGGGGCAGGGCTGGAAAGTGTTCGGTGGCATCCGCTACGACCTGGCGCTGGACCGCCCGGTGAAGCAGCTCATTGGCTTCGGTTACGATTGCGACTGCTTCGCCTTCAAGGTGTACTATAAGGAGGATTATGCCCACGACCGCGATATCTCGGTCGACCGTGCCTTGATGTTGTCAATCGAATTCAAGACACTGGGCTCGGCGACGCTGGGTGGCGGGCTGTGAGAGCAGCCGCCCCGGTGGTGAAACGCGGGCGCCACCCGCTGCAATAACGACGAATTGGATTTGATGTTTCAGTTGAAGATACCTTGTCGGGCCCAGGCGCTCATCGCAGCCGCGGCGCTGGTCTTGAGCCTTGTCGGCCCGCTCGGCCTTTCTGCCCTTGCTCAATCGCAGCGCGTGCTGGTGGTGGTGGGCGACCGTCCGATCACCGACTACGACGTCACCCAGCGTCTCAGGCTCGATGCCGCTATTGGCTATCCCGTGCAGGGCAGCGAGGCCGAACAGCGCAAGGCAGCGCTCGAAGACCTCATCGACGATGTGATCAAGCGGATCGAGGCCAAGAAGAACAATCTCGCTCCCAGCGACAAGCAGGTGGACAAGGCCATCGACGGCATGGCCGCGCGCTCCGGCACCAGCCGCGACAAGCTCGAAGCCAAGCTCAAGTCCAAGGGGATCAGCATAAAAACGCTGAAGGAGCAGGTCGCCGCGAGCATGGGCTTCAACTGGCTCCTGGATAGCAAATACAAGATCCATGTGAAGGTGGATCCCGCCGAGGTCGACCGCCGCCTGACGCATTTCAGCTCCGATCCGCGCCTGAAGCCGGTGAGGGTCTATGACCTGATGGAGATCTCGCTGCCGGTAGAATCGGCGTCGCAGGCCAACACCACCCAGATCCTCTATGCCCGCGCCATCGAGGCACAGCAGATCATGAAGAGATTCAAGGGCTGCTCCAGCGCCCACAAGGCGGTCTCCGGCATCTACAACGTGCGCATTTCCAAGCCCCTGCAGGTGCCCGCCGACAAGGTGCCCGGCGGGCTCAGGGCGGCGCTCGACAAACGGGGGCCGGGCAGCGTCGTCGGCCCCATGCGGGCCAAGGACGGCATCCAGCTTGTCGCCTTCTGCGGCCACTCCACCGTCTCGCCGCCCAAGCCGACGCGCGACATGGTCGAGACCTTGCTGAAGAACGAGAAATACAAAGTTGCCTCGGAGCGTATCCTGCGTGACTTGAGGCGCCGGGTGTTTATCGACTACAAGGCAATGAACTGACCCCTTTCTTGCGGTATTGCTCGATCATGCCCCATGACGGCCCATACCAAAGGAAGCAATTATTGACCCATCTGACCGCATTTTCGCGTCTGCTGGCGAGGCATGGGCCGCGCCGTGGTCTGGCTGACCACAAGCGGACCAAAACGAAGTCCAGTGGGCGCGAAAATGCGGCCTGCGGTGGGCCAAATCCGCCCGCCGGCGTCGTTCCGGCGCTTGCCCGAGCGAGCGGATTTGACTCCATCAGATAGGTCAATAATTGCTTCCTATGGTATCAGCCATTGCCGTAAGCCTGGGCGAGCCCACAGGGATCGGGCCGGACGTGGTGCTCATGGCCCACGAGGCCCTGAAGGAGACGGGACCGGCCTTCTTCGTCGTGGGCGATGCGCAACTGCTCGGTACGCGCGCCGGCCTTCTCGGCCTCAAGGCGCTGATCGAGCCGATCGCCGAACCGTCGGCGGCTGCCGCGGTTTTCCCTTATGCCTTGCCAGTGCTCGAGCGCCCGCTTGATCGCCCGGCGATCCCCGGCAGGCCCGATGCGGCCGCGGCTTCGCGCGTCATCGCCTGGATCGACGAGGCCGCGGGATTGGCGCTTCAAGGCGTGGCCGGTGCCCTCGTCACCGCCCCCATCAACAAGGACGTGCTCTACAAGGCGGGCTTCCGCCATCAGGGCCACACCGACTATCTCGCCCATCTGGCGCGCGCCAAGGGCCTCACGGCCGAGCCGGTAATGATGCTGTCGGCGGGAGCCTTGCGCACAGTGCCGGCAACCGTCCACATCGCCCTGAAGGAGGTGCCCGCCGCCCTCACCCGTGATCTCATCGTCACCCAGGCGAGGGTAATCTCGCGTGATCTATCCCGTCTTCTCGGCATTGCGAGGGTGCGTATCGCCGTTGCCGGCCTCAACCCGCACGCCGGCGAAAATGGCGCCATGGGGCATGAGGAAATCGACATCATCGCCCCTGCCGTTGCGGGACTCAAAGCCGAAGGGCTCGCCATCGAGGGCCCCTTTCCTGCCGATACGCTGTTCCACGAAGATGCCCGCGCCGCTTATGACGTCGTCTTGTGCATGTATCACGACCAGGCGTTGATCCCGGTCAAGACGGTGGGCTTTCACGACGGCGTCAACACCACGCTCGGCCTGCCGTTCATCCGCACCTCGCCCGACCACGGCACGGCGCTGACGCTCGCCGGCACGGGAGCCGCCAATCCGCAAAGCATGATCGCCGCCCTCACCCTGGCCGGCGATTTCGCCCGCGCCAGCCGGGGGGCCGGCGGTTGAGCGAGGACGGCCTTGCCCCCCTGCGCGAGGTCATCGCCCGCTACGGGCTGAAGCCGCAAAAGGGGCTGGGGCAGAATTTCCTGCTCGATCTCAACCTTACCCGCCGCATCGCCCGCGCGGCTGGCCCGCTCGCCGGCCATAGCGTCATCGAGGTGGGCCCCGGCCCCGGCGGCCTTACCCGCGCCCTCCTCATGGAGGGGGCCGACAAGGTCATCGCCATCGAGCGCGATGCGCGCGCCCTGCCCGCCCTTGCCGAGATCGCCGCGGCCTATCCTGGCCGCCTCGAGGTGATCGAGGCCGATGCGCTCGGCCTCGATCTGGCGGCATTGGCGCAAGGTCCGGTGAAGGTGGTCGCAAACCTGCCCTACAACATCGCCACCGCCCTCCTCGTCAACTGGCTGACGGTGCCGTGGCCCCCCTTCTGGCGCTCGCTCACGCTCATGTTCCAGAAGGAGGTGGCCGAGCGCATCGTCGCCACGCCCACCGGCAAGGCTTATGGACGCCTGAGTGTCCTGGCCCAGTGGCGAGCCCGCTGCCGCCGCCTCTTCGATGTCGACCGCCGCGCCTTCACACCGCCGCCATCGGTCACATCGAGCGTGGTGGAGATCGTGCCGCTTTCTGAGCCCGAAGACGCCCCCGCCCTCGCTGCCCTGGAAACCGTTACCCGCGCCGCCTTCGGCCAAAGGCGTAAGATGTTGCGCTCCAGCCTCAAGGCGGCGACCCCCGACCCCGAAGCGCTGTGCGCGGCGGTCGGCATCGCCCCCACCCTCAGGGCCGAGGAACTCAACGTCGGCGATTTCTGCCGGCTAGCGCGCTGTCTCGCCGGTTGAAGTCGGGAGGGCGCCCATGCAACATGCCGCCAGCAACACATCTTGATGAGGTCCCATGTTCCGCCAGTCGATGACCGCCTATGGCGCACCGCTAGAGCCCACCACTGCCGCCACTCCCACGCCAAAAGGCACCGAGATCCTGGTGCGTATCAGCCATTGCGGCGTGTGCCACAGCGACATCCACATGCATGACGGCTATTTCGACCTGGGCGACGGCAAGCAGCTCGACGTTCGCTCCGGCCGCAGCCTGCCGTTCACCCTCGGCCACGAGATCGCCGGCCATGTCGAGGCGGTGGGCGAAGAGGCCGATGGCATCACCCCCGGCATGGCCTGTGCCGTCTATCCGTGGATCGGCTGCGGCGAATGTTCCCGCTGCGAGGCGGGCGAAGAGCATCTGTGTGACAAGGCCCGCCATCTCGGCATCAACGTGGACGGCGGCTATTCCAGCCACGTGATTGCCCCCCACCCGCGCCACATCATCGATATCTCCGGCATCGCGCCTGAACTGGCCGGCTCGCTCATGTGCTCGGGGATCACCGCCTTCGGCGCCTTGAAGAAGGGCGAGCCATGGCTGGCATCGGGCCCCTTGATGATCGTCGGCCTGGGCGGTGTCGGCATGATGGGGCTGGAGATCGCGCTGGCCAAGTACGGCGTTCCCGTCGTCGCCGCCGACATCAGCCCCGAAAAGCGCCAGGCCGCACTCGAGCGGGGCGCCAAAGGGGTTTTCGACCCCGCCGACCCGGAAGCCCGCCGCCAGGTGCTGAAATCAGCGGGCGCGGCCAGCGTCGCGGTCGATTTCGTCGGCTCCGGCGCTTCGCTCACCTTCGCCCAGTCGGTGGTGGGCAAGGCCTCGGCCGTGGTGGTGGCCGGGCTCATGGGCGGGCGGTTTTCGCTGCCGGTGCCCATGTTCCCGTTACGCCAGCTCGCCATCCTCGGCACCTTCGTTGCCTCGCCCGCCGATGCGCGCGAGCTGGCGGCGATGGTGCGCGCCGGCAAGGTGAAGCCCATCCCCGTCGACCTGCGCCCGCTCGATGAGGCTAATGCCGCCCTCGACGACCTGCGGGCCGGCCGCGTCCTCGGGCGCGTGGTGCTGACACCGTGACAAACATGTACGGCAGATGAACGGCGCCCTCAGAGTTCATTCAGCGTGGTTGATCTAGAAAGGTCTCCATAGACGGTGACGCCAACCCGCCACCGCCCACTCAAGAGGAGACCGACACCATGACCCGCGAGACCCTCATTCGACTGGCCTCCACGTTCGCCGTGACCGCCGCCGAAGCGGCCGTGGCAGCGGCATTGGTCGCAGTGACGGTGATGGCCATTTCGTCGGCCACGACGGCCAAGACCTCCTCCACCTCCGTCGCAGCGGCTACGGCCAGCGTGTTGCCGTTGGCATCAGCCAAGTGCCGGACGATTGTGTGCGGGTGAAGGTGTCGATCGGGAAGGCCTTCATGCAACGGCTCGCAACCGCCGCACCCGCCTGAGGCCCGTCGCAGCCGCGCCCCGTCCCCTCCCAGCGGTAAAGATCACAGTCCGCCCCCCGTCATTCCTGCACAAGCAGGAATCCCTTGGCAGCTCAGCGTCCCACAACACCAATGATCGACCCCGACGCACCTGCAAAGAGGATGCGCGGGTCAAGCCCGCGCATGACGGGCAAGGAGTGCGGGACACAACCCCCCACCCCCGCCTCGTCATGGCCGGACGTGATCCGGCCATCCTCTTCCCGCTTCATTCCGTCATGGCAGGGCTTGTCCCCGCCATCCATCCCGCCTGCCTTTCCGCCAGTTGCGACGCCAGCGAAATGGCCCCCGGGATCAAGTCCCGAGGTAACGCTGGTGGGTAGAGGTGGATGCAACAGAAATATGATTATTTACTTGACAAAGGTGAATTATTCCTCTATGGTCACTCCACCTGCCCCCTTATCGCGGAAGTGTGCACAAACCGTCGGTGCATGGGGGTATAACGGTCCCCGAGCCAAGTACCAGTGCTGACGTGTCACTGCGAAAGGTCCGGGCGGGCTGCGCGTCGACCCTGGGCGGGAAACCTCCAGCGCGCCATATCAGCAAGCCGGGCCGGCCCGAGGTGTCTTCAAGAGACTTTTGCTTGAAGGCATTGCGTCTCCATAAGACCGGCCTTGGCGAGAGCGACGGCAGTAAGCGAAAAAAGACCGGGTGCGGAGCGCCTTCATGGTGTCCGTTGCTGCACTACAGCGTTGCACCATGAAGGCGCTCCGCTCTTCCCATCCAACTCCGCCACGGGAAAGGGGCTAGTCCCACCCGCCGGAGATGGAGGCACTTGTAATGACCGCCCCCACGCCCCCACTCGGTGTCATCGTCGGGTCAAGCCAGAGATGACACGGGGAGAGGAACGAAAAGACACGAAAAGGCAGCCAGCGCGCCTTTCATCGCGAGCGAATTGACACGAACCGCCCTCACGCAGCCTTCGCCACCATCACATTCACCAACTCAGTGAGGATCCGCTTGGCGCCTTTGAGCCTTTCAACGGGTGTTTCCCACTCGCGCATGATGACGAGGCGCATGTCGGGCCTGAGCTTGGCGCGCGAGCCCTGCGAGGTGATCCAGGCAATGAGCGCATCGGGGTTCTCGACCCGGTCGTCGCGGAAGGCAATCAGCGCGCCCTTGGGGCCGGCATCGATGCTCGCCACGTTCACCTTGCGGCACATGAGCTTGATCGACACGACTTCCAGGAGATGCCGCACTTCTTCCGGCGGGCGGCCGAAGCGGTCGTGCAGCTCGGCGGCGAAGGAATTGAGTTCGGCCTCCTCGTCGAGATCGGCAAGGCGGCGGTAGAGGCCGAGGCGCACCTGCAGATCGGCCACGTAGGTTTCTGGGATGAGCACCGATGTGCCGGCATTGATCTGCGGCGACCAGGCGCCTTCCTCCTCGCGTTCGCCGCCGGCCCTGAGCGAGGACACCGCCTCTTCCAGCATCGACTGGTAGAGCTCGTAGCCGACCTCGCGGATATGGCCGGACTGCTCCTCGCCCAGAAGGTTGCCGGCGCCGCGGATATCGAGGTCGTGGCTGGCGAGCGAAAAGCCGGCACCGAGGGAATCGAGCGATTGCAGCACTTTCAGGCGCTTTTCCGCCGCCGGGGTGAGCATGCGGTTGGGCGGCAGGGTGATGAGGGCATAGGCGCGCTGCTTGGAGCGCCCTACCCGGCCGCGCAACTGGTAGAGCTGGGCCAGGCCGAACATGTCGCCGCGATGCACGATCAGCGTGTTGGCGGTGGGGATGTCGAGCCCCGATTCGATGATGGTGGTGGAGAGCAGCACGTCGTACTGGCGGTCGTAGAAGCCGGACATGATGTCGTCGAGCTCGGTCGGCGCCATGCGGCCATGGGCGATGGCGACTTTCACCTCCGGCACCTGCCGGCGCAGGAATTCCGCCACCTCGCCGAGGTCGGCGATGCGCGGCACCACATAAAACGTCTGGCCGCCGCGATAGAGCTCGCGCAGCAGGCTCTCGCGGATGACCACGGGATCGAAGGGCGAGACGTAGGTCCTCACCGCCAGCCGGTCGAGCGGCGGGGTGGTGATGAGGGAAAGCTCGCGCACCCCCGACAGGGCAAGCTGCAGGGTGCGCGGGATGGGCGTGGCGGTGAGGGTGAGCACATGCACATTGGCACGCATCTCCTTCAGGCGCTCCTTGTGCTTGACGCCGAAATGCTGCTCCTCGTCGATGACGAGCAGCCCCAGGTCGCGGAAGCGCACATCCTTGGCGAGCAGCGCATGGGTGCCGATGACGATGTCGATGACGCCGGACTTGAGCCCTTCCTTCACCGCGTCGATCGCCTTGCGGCCGACCAGGCGCGAGGCCTGGTCGATGCGCACCGGATAGCCCTTGAAGCGTTCGGTGAAGGTGGCGAAGTGCTGGCGCGCCAGCAGCGTGGTGGGCACCACCACCGCCACCTGCTTGCCGGCCATGACCGCAACGAAGGCGGTGCGCAGCGCAACCTCGGTCTTGCCGAAGCCGACATCGCCGCAGACGAGGCGGTCCATGGGCCGGCCCCTGGCCAGATCGCCCAGCACGGCATCGATGGCGGCGAGCTGGTCCTCGGTCTCCTCGTAGGGGAAGCGGGCGCAGAACTCGTCGTAAAGGCCCTCCGGGGCCGGAAAGATCTCGCCGGGGCGCAGTTCGCGCGCCGCGGCGGTACGGATGAGGCTTTCGGCGATCTCGCGCACCCGCTGCTTGAGCCTGGCCTTGCGCGCCTGCCAGGCGCCGCCGCCGAGCCGATCGAGCTGCACGCCCGCCTCCTCGGAGCCGTAGCGCGACAAAAGCTCGATATTCTCCACCGGCAGGAACAGCCGGTCGCCGCCGTGATAGGTGAGGAACAGGCAATCGTGCGGGGCGTCCTGCACCTCGATGGTCTTCAGGCCCTCGAAGCGGCCGATACCGTGATCCACATGCACCACGAGATCGCCGGGCGTGAGCGAGGAGAGCTCGGAGAGGAAATCGCTCGCCCGCCGCTGGCGGCGCGAGCGGCGGATGAGCCGGTCGCCGAGGATGTCCTGCTCGGCGATGACGGCGAGATCGGCGGTCTCGAAGCCGGCCTCCAGCCCCAGCACCACCATCGCCACCACATCGCGCGGCAGCTTTTCGACGGCGGGAAAGTCGCGGGCATTGGCGAGCGGCCCGATATGGTGGTCGCGCATGATGGTTTCGAGGCGCTCGCGGGCGCCTTCGGTCCACACCGCGACCAGCACCCGCTTGCCGCCCTTGCGCAGCGCCTCGATGTGATCGTGCAGCGCCTCGTAGACATTGCGCCCCGCTTCGGCGCGCTCGGCGGCAAAGGAGCGTCCCTGGCGGCCACCGGCGGAAATGGCCGGGACCGCCGCTTCGCCGGGCACCTCGAAGGGGGTGAGCGCCAGAAGCGGCCGGCCGCGATGCGCCTCCTGCCAGTCGTTGCCCAGGAGATAGAGCCGGTCCGGCGGCAGGGGCTTGTAAGGGGCAGCGCCAAAGCCTTCCTCATCGAGTGCCGCCTGGCGGGCGCCGTAATAGTCGGCGATGAGAGCGAGACGGGCGTTCGACCGCCTCGTCGGCCAGGTGGTCGTGGCTCACCGCGGCCTCGGGGAGATAGGCGAACAGGGTTTCCAGATGGTCATGGAACAGCGCCAGCCAGTGCTCCATGCCCTGATAGCGTCGACCGGCGCTGACGGCTTCATACAGCGGATCGGTGTGGCCGGGCCCGCCGAAGGCCGCCGCATAGCCGGTACGGAAGCGGGCGATGGAGCTTTCAGTCAGCAAGACCTCGCTGGCGGCATCGAGGGTGAGCGCTGGCATCTGCCCGGTGGTGCGCTGGGTCTCGACATCGAAGCTCCTGATCGATTCCAGCGTGTCGCCGAAGAAATCGAGGCGGACAGGCGCGCCGTTTCCCGGCGGGTAGATGTCGATGATGCCGCCCCTTACCGCATAATCGCCGCGGTCGACCACGGTGCCGGTGCGCGAATAGCCGTTGTGGGTGAGGAAGACCTGCAGCGCGTCCATGGAGACGCGGTTGCCGGGGCGGGCGGAAAAGTGCGCCTTTTCCACCGCCTCGCGCGGCGGTACGCGCTGCAGGGCGGCATTGACGGTGGCAAGCACGAGGCAAGGCCCTTCGCCGTCTTGGCGATGGGCAAGCCGCGTCAGCGCCGACATGCGCTGGGCCAAAATGTCGGCGGCGGGCGAGACGCGGTCATAAGGCAGGCAGTCCCAGGCAGGAAAGCGGATGACCTCGATATCGGGCGCAAAGAAAGCAAGCGCCGCCTCGAGATGGTTGAGGCGCTGGTCGTCGCGGGCGATGTGGAGAAGCGGGCGCGGGGCACAAAGGCGCACGACGTCGCCCAGCACCAGCCCGTCGAGCCCTTCCGGCAGGCCGGCGAGGACGCTGCGGCCCGGCGTCGCCAGCCGGCGCACCAGATCGTGCTCAGGTCCTTTCATCAGAGTTGGCCGTAACTTTGCGTCTCGAAACGAATTTTCTTCAACGCCTCGATCAGTTCCCGATTCGCCTCCGGCGGCGGCGTCAGGCAGCGCACCAGCCAGTCGTAGAGATCGGCATCGGCGTAATCGAGCAGCGTCTCGAAATCGGCAAGCGCGGATTCATCCATTGTCTTCGCCTCGCGCCGGGCATAAGTGCCGACAATCAGGTCGATTTCCTTCATGCCACGATGGCTGGCACGCCATACGAGCCGGCGGCGGCGGGCATCGAGCGGAACGGGCATTTGCGTCATCATCTGCTGGCGGTTGGATCGGGCCCCTTTTAGTGGCAGATTCCGGACCTGTCGATGCCGCTGGAGCACATTCATGGGTCTAAACATCGCGATCATCGGATATGGCTCGCTGATCTGGGATCTCGACGATCTCGAAGCGCATGTCGCCGGGCCCTGGCGGCGCGGCGGGGGCCCGTGTCTGCCCGTCGAGTTCTCGCGCATTTCGCCCAAGCGCCTGCAGGCGCTGGTGCTGGTTGTGGATGATGCGGCCGAGGCCCCTTCGCCCACCAGCGTCATAGCCTCGGCGCGCACGCACCTGGACGATGCGGTGACGGACCTGGCGCGGCGCGAGCGCTGCCGGCCGGAAAGCCTGGGCATTGCCGCCAAGGGCGGCCGCCACCGCATCGGGCGTTCGGCGCCGGCCCTGGCGGCGGTGGAAGCCTGGCTGGCCACCAGTCCCTATGATGCCGCGGTGTGGACCGAGCTCGACGGCAATTTCACCCACGTCACCGGACAGGCCTTTTCGCTGGTTGCCGCCGAAGCCTACCTGCGGGCGCTCAGCGGTGAAAGTCTCGCCGAGGCCTGGCGCTATATCACATACGCGCCCGAGGAAACCGATACGCCGTTGCGCCGCCACATGCGGGCGCAAAGCTGGTGGCGTGCCCTTTCCCATCGAAGCGCCGGCAAGGGGGCCAAGGGTGATGCGCCCGAGCCTGCTTGACCGCTATTTCGCCAGCGCCACCGGCTTGCGCGGGGTCGGCCCACGCCTCGGCAAGCTTTTCGCCAGGCTGCTGAGGCCGGCCGCTGACGGCGCGGCTGAGGATGCCCGGCTGATCGACCTCGTCTTCCACCTGCCCTCGGGCGTCATCGATCGCTCCTGGCGCCCGCTCATCGCCGACCTGCCGCGCCACGGCATTGTCACTATCCTCGTCACCATCGGTCGCCACCGCCCGCCACCGCTGCACAACAAGCGGGTGCCTTACCGGGTGGAATGTTTTGACGACACCGGCTCGCTGGTCTTGGCCTTCTTCCATGCCTATCCCGACTATTTGCGGAAGGCGCTGCCGGAAGGGGCTGAGCGCTACGTCTCGGGCGCCATCGACTGGTATGGCGGGCTGCCGCAGATGGTGCATCCCGACCACATCGTGGCAGCGGAGGAATTCTCCCGACTGCCGCGCATCGAACCCGTCTACCCGGCAACCGCCGGCGTTGCGCAAAAGGTGCTGGGCAAGGCCATCCGCGCCGCGCTCGATGAAGTGCCGGCGCTGCCCGAATGGCACGATGCAGCGCTCATGGCGCAGCACCGCTGGCCGGGCTTTTCGGCGGCGCTCGAGGCGCTGCACCGTCCGGCCGGCGCCGATGTCCTCGATGCCGCCAGCCCGCCGCGCCAGCGACTGGCCTATGACGAGCTGCTGTCGGGCCAGCTGGCGCTGGCGCTGGTACGCCGTGACATGAAACGCACTCGCGGCCGGCCGGTGAAGGGAACGGGCGACAAGCGATCAATGATTCTCGCCCACCTGCCCTACAGCCTCACGCGCTCGCAGGAAGCCGCCGTCGGCGATGTCCTGCGCGACATGGCCTCGGGCGAGCGCATGCTGCGCCTGCTGCAGGGTGATGTCGGCTCCGGCAAGACAGTGGTGGCCCTGATGGCACTGGTGGCAGCGGCGGAGGCCGGCAGCCAGGCCGCCTTCATGGTGCCCACCGACATCCTGGCGCGGCAGCATTTCGCCAACCTCAGCCCCCTTGGCGAGATGGCGGGCTTGAAGATCGCACTGCTCACCGGGCGCGAGAAAGGCCGCGTGCGCGACGACATCCTCCGAGCGCCTCCAATCGGGCGATATCGATATTCTCATCGGCACCCACGCGCTCTTCCAGTCGGACGTCGGCTTTCGCGACCTGGCGCTGGTGGTGATCGACGAGCAGCACCGTTTCGGCGTGCATCAGCGGCTCGCGGTGCAGGCAAAGTCGGACGGCCATGCGCATGTGCTGGTGATGACGGCGACCCCCATCCCGCGCACCCTCACCCTCACCATCTACGGCGACATGGATGTCTCGCGCCTCACCGAAAAGCCGGCCGGGCGCCAGCCGGTCGACACTCGCGCCGTGCCCATGGATCGGCTGGCTGAGGTGGTGGACGGGATCGGGCGGGCGATGGCGACGGGCGCACGTATCTTCTGGGTGTGCCCGCTGGTGGAAGACACCGAGCTCAGCGAACTCACCGCCGCCGAGCAGCGCTTTGCCGCCCTCGACCAGCGCTTTCCCGGCGCCCTCGGCCTGGTGCATGGGCGCATGAAGGGACCTGAGAAGGATCGCACCATGGCCCGTTTCCAGTCAGGAGAGATTTCCCTCCTCGTCGCCACCACGGTGATCGAGGTCGGGGTCGACGTGCCCGAAGCGACCGTCATGGTGATCGAGAACGCCGAGCGCTTCGGCCTCGCCCAGCTTCACCAGTTGCGCGGCCGCATCGGCCGGGGGTCCGAGCGCTCGACCTGCATTCTCCTTTATCAGCCGCCGCTGGGCGAGATGGCCAAGGCACGGCTCAAGACGCTGCGCGAGACCGATGACGGCTTCGTCATCGCCGAAGAGGATTTGCGCCTGCGCGGCGCGGGCGAGCTTCTGGGCACCCGCCAGTCGGGGATGCCGGGTTTCCGCCTCGCCGATCCCCTTGCCCATGGCGACCTGTTGCAGGTGGCGCGCAAGGATTCCGAAGCCTTTCTGGCGCGCGATCCGCAGCTTGCTTCGCCGCGCGGCGAGAGGCTGAAACTCCTGCTCTATCTGTTCGGGCGCGACGACGCGGTCAGGCTTTTGGCCGCCGGCTAGATTTGGTCTTGCGCGCGGTCGTCTTGCTGGCCTTGCTCGCCGACTTGCCTTTGCCGCCGTTGCCGGTCTTGACGTTATTACCGTTTGCCGGCTCGTCCTCGGGTGAGCGCTTGAGCAGGACGTTGACCACGTCCTTTTCGATCTTGGGCACGCCGGGCAAGTGCATCGACACCGTGGTGGGGGTGACGAGTCCGGCGGAGATGACGAGCTTGGCCCCGTCTTCTACCGTCAGGTCGAGAATGCGCACCTCGTCCTTGCGCAGGAAGAAGAGAAAGCCGGACGTGGGATTGGGGGTAGTCGGCATGAAGGCGGAAAAGTAGGTCTCGCCCTCGGGCAGGCCGATCTCGCTGCCGTCCAGCTCGCGCGCAATGAACACTACCACATAGGCGCCGCGGCGGGGATATTCGACCAGCCCCACCTGGCGGAAATTGCTGCCGCTTTGCGCCAGCGCGGTCTGAAAAATCTGCTTGGTGGCCTTGTAGACCGAGCGGATGACCGGCATGCGCCCGAGAAGCGTCTCCCAGTAGCGCAGAAGCGTGCGCCCCACCAGGTTGGCAGCGAGTGCGCCGATCAGGGTGATAGTGATGAAGGCGGCGAGGAGGCCGACCCCGGGCACGCGGAACGGCAGATAGCTCGACGGATTGAACAAGACGGCAGGAACGGCGTCACCCAGCCGTCGACCAGCGAAACGAACCACCAGGCCAGCCAGATGGTGATGCCGATGGGCGCAATGACCACGACGCCGGCCAGAAAATAGCCGCGCAACCGACGCAAGAAATTCATGTTCAGCCCATGCACTCCGCTCGCCTGCCAGCGGCCCCCACGCCGTCGGCCATTGCCGCATGGCGCACATTCTAGCGGGGCTCATGCGCCTTGTCGCGGGCATTTGCCAAATGGCGCGCGATGCCCCATCTTCTGGCCTCAAGGACTTAAAGACCATCGAAGGAGGCAAGCGATCATGGCCGAAGAGGCACGTATTTCCGAACTGCACAAGCGGCTGCAGCAACTGGAGGACGAGGTGGCGGAAAGGCACGACAAGCTGAGCAAGGCGGGCTCATTGCAGCCGCATCACACCCGTGAGGCCGAAAAGATCAGTTCGCAGGCCGGGGCCATGCGCGCCAAGCTCACAAGCGCCAAAGAGGGCGACTGGCACTCGATGAAGCACGAGGTCGAGGCGGAAGGTCCTCGCTCATGGGCTCGTTCGAACGGTGGGTGCGCCACGTCGACAAGGATTACGGGGCCTGAAAGTAACTAGCG
>CAVYOQ010000008.1:0-11724 GCA_963770075.1 uncultured Alphaproteobacteria bacterium | reverse complement strand
GCGTCGGGCCTCGATCCACTGTTGGCGCGCGAGCGGATAGCCGAGCCGGCGGACGAACTCCCTCAGATAGCTGTCACCGTCGGCGAATTCGCCGGCATCGGCGGCGTCCTCGAAGCCCGAACCCCACAGCCGGGCGCGGATGTCATCGGCGTCGAGACCCGTGATGCGCGGCAGATAGTCCAGCCGCGCCGGCAGATCGTAGTCGCACAGGACACCGTCGAGGTCGAAGATGAAGGTGGTGGGCCGCTCGAGCATGGGCGCTCATCATGTCGCAGTGCCGCCGACGGTGATGCGGTCGATCCGCAGTGTCGGCTTGCTCCCGTCCAACTGCACGTCCTGTCCCTGTTCGCCGGCAGTGCTGATGCCGGGATCGAGTTCGAGATCGTTGCCGACCATGGAGATGCGGGTCAGGGCATCGGCGCCCGAGCCGACGACGGTGGTGCCCTTCTACCAGGCGCACCCATACGGCCGTCCTCGATGCGATAGGCCTCAGTGCAGGTGAAGAACGGGTTTGCCCGAGGTGATGTCCACCTGCCCGCCGCCGAAGGAGACGGCGCAAAGGCCGTTCTTCACCGAGGCGATGATCTCTTTGGGATCGCGCTTTCCCGCGCGCATGTAGGTGTTGGTCATGCGCGGCATGGGCCCGTCGGTCAAAACCCTGGCTGCTGGCCGTTGCCGGTGGGCTTCATGCCCATCAGGCGGGTGTTCTGCCGGTCCTGCATGTAGCCGACGAGAAGGAATGCCGTTCCCGATCAGGGTGGTGCAGTTGGTGGGCGTACCCTCATCGTCGATATTGAGGTCTGCCGCGCCGGCTCGTCATAGGCGCTGTTATTGACCACTGTCACCTCTTGCGAGGCGATCCGCTCGCCCATCGTGGCTGCAAAAAAGCGCTGGGCCTCCCGCGTCGAAATCGCCTTCCAACCTTGTCCGATCGCCTCGTGCAGCAGGATGCCCGGCCAGCCCGGCCCCGGCATATCACGTTCATCTCGCCCGCCGGCGCCGGCACCGATTCAAACAGCGCGCGCTCCCGCGCACCGGCTCGCGCACCAGTAGGTCCTGCCCCCGCTCCGTTTCAGGAACTCGCCGTAGCCGGTGCGCCCGCCGGCGCCGGCGGAGCGGAGTTCCTGGCGCTTGCCGTCGGAGGTCACGATGGAGACGGTTGAGCCGGGTGAGCGGGCGGATATCTTTCAGCACCTCGCCGTCGGCGCGCGCGGGATCTCCACCGCCTGCCACTGCCCGTCGAGGGCGACCTGGGCCCTGCCGCACGCGTTCATCGAGCGAGCGGGCGAACCGGTTGGCCTCGGAGATCAGCGCCACCTTGTCGGCAAACGCCATCTCGGAGATGGGATTGTCGCTGCCATAGAGATGGTGGTTGGGCGGGGTGGACAGGCGGCTCGCCGGCGTATCCGCCTCCTGATGTCGGCGATGGGCCCGACTGTCTCCGCCGCCCGTTTCAGCGCCGCCTCGCTCAGTTCGCTCGGCATGGGTATAGGCCACCGACATCGCCGCGGGTTGCTTCTCCAGGCCGAAGCCGGCGCTCTGTCGGAGCTCGCTCGCTTCATGCGGCCGTCATCGAACACCAGCGCTTCGGAGAAAAGCGCTTTTCCATGAACAGCTCGCCATCGTCGCTGCCGGCGAGCGCATCGGCGGTGATACGGCGAGCGGCGTCACGGTCCAGTTCGAGCGGCGCCATCGGCGGTATTGCGCTCGGCCGAAGAAGGTCGGCCACTGTGACAGGAACCTCTTGGGGCTGGCTGCCGATTGCTGGTGACAGTACACCCGTCCGGCCGGGAACCTCGAACTCGGCGGCGTGGGCCTCAGGCCGTCCGCTCAACCCCTGGGATTGTTGAGGCTGTCGAAGGTCGGCGGTGAGCCCCTTGAGCGAGACGCTCAGCGGCACGCCCGTCGCTTGCAGCCGCCCACATGACCGGGTTTGTCTGAGCCGTCCTTCTGCAGCTTTTCCAGCGTTGTTGGCAGTATTTCCGAAAAAGCGAGGCAGAACTGCGAGGCAGCGGGCATAGGGCAGGCGTCCGGCGGCGTCGCCATCGATTTCCACCGCGATGCCGACCGGCAGGTAGACGCCGACTCGGCGCGATCACTCCTCTATCCGTCGACATGGCTGCTCTGTCGTCCTTCTTCTGTTTGCGCAACACGACGGTGAGGCCGACGCGCCGCTTTTTCTCGTTTCTTTGTAACGGTGGTCAGACCTGTCGCGACGCTGGGTCCTTTTTGTGCTGCGCTGTGGACCACCGCCTCCGAAGGCATCCTGGCATGCGACCTTCCAGTCGCCGAATGTCCCCTATCACTCGCGGCTTGGGCTGATTGTCGGGCTGCCTCTGCTGCTGCTGCTGTGGCGGCCTTTGCACCCGCGGGCCCGAAGTTTTTTGAATTGGGGGTTGTTGCATTGTTCCGCCGTGCCAGTGCCGGTGCGATAGCGGCGACAAGGGCGGCGGTGCCCGCGGCGGCCAGGGCCAGGCGCGCGGCGAGTCCCCCAGGGCCGACGGTCAGATGGATGTCTCCGAACATTTCGCATTGGGCGGCCGCGGCATTCAGCGGACCTCGGCAACCCGCCTGGCATGTTTTCTTGGTCGTTGGTCCGTGAGTTTCGCCGGGAAAACGCTTGGTGAACCGTTTAGCCGCCCTCACGGGTTCCGTCAATGCGTTGGCGGGTCTTGTCCTTTCGGCGCTGCGAAAACCGCCGGTGAGGCGACCTCGCCCATCGACTTCATCTCCCCAGGCGGACCGGGTATGACGACATTGTTCGCCAGCACCCGTCCGGCAGGCCCGGGCGTGGTCCGAAGCGGCGCGAGGTTTTGCCGCGGCAACCCTTTTATTGGAGCCGGGTCTTGTAATGTGGTTCACAAGTCTGCTGCAGCGGTCCGATGGCGCAAAGGGGGCGGACCGCGCGTTGTCTGACGGGGCCCGGTTTTGGGCAGGCGGCGTGGAACAACACCCCAGCGACGGAATGACGGGGTGCCTTCGGCCCGTTGAGGGTGATTTTGGGGGTCCGCTCTTGATGGAGAGAGGCTGACGCATGCGTTTCCTTAAGTTGACGGCCGGCCTGGCGGTCGTGGCAGCCGCCATGGCGGCGGCGCAATCGGCTTTCGCCGAGGGTCTGGGCGAGGCCGTGCCCTGGCAGATGGGGCTTCAGGACGCGGCCACACCGCTGATGGATACACTCCGGAGCTTTCACAACCTGCTTCTCGTCATAATCACTGTGGTGGCCTTGTCGTTCTTGGCCTCCTGGTCGTGGTGATGGTGCGCTTCAACGCAAAATCCAATCCGGTGCCCTCCAGGACCACCCACAATACCATGGTCGAGGTGTTGTGGACGGTCCTTCCGGTCCCTTCCGTATCGTCATCGCCATCCCTTCGTTCCGGCTGCTTTATCTCGAGCGCGACATTCCCCCCGCCGACATGACGATCAAGGCGATCGGCAACCAGTGGTACCTGTTTTTACAAATATCCCGACAATGGCGACCTCAGTTTCGATTCGTTCATGAAGGCCGAAAAGGACCTCAAGCCCGGCGATATCCGCTTGTTGTCGGTGGACAGCCCCATGGTGGCGCCGATCGGCAAGATCGTGCGCGTCATCGTGACCTCCAACGACGTGATCCATGCCTGGACGGTGCATCCTTCGGCGTCAAGATCGACGCCATTCCGGGTCGCCTCAACGAGGTGTGGTTCAAGGCGGAGAAGGAAGGCATCTTCTACGGCCAATGCTCGGAACTGTGCGGCAAGGACCATTCCGCCATGCCGATCGAGGTCCACGTCGTCTCCGATGCGGATTTCAAGGCCTGGGCCGCCAAGGCCAAGTCGGCCGGTGTGGACAAGGCCAACAAGATGCTGGCCCGGATGCAGTCGGCCCGCGCCAAGCTGGCATCAGCGGATCAACAGGTGAAATAGCTGGAAAGGCGCGCGCCGCCGGGCAGGCGGGGCACCCTTCCCCAAGCGCATTGTGCAACGAGGAAAGTCAGAATATGGCATACGCAGCAGCCCACGGCGCCCACGCTGATCATCCTACCGGCTGGCGCCGTTACGTCTACTCGACCAACCACAAGGACATCGGCACGATGTACCTGTGGTTTGCCATCTTCTCCGGACTGGTCGGCGGCCTGCTGTCGCTGCTCATGCGCTGGAACTGGCCGAGCCGGGCATCCAGTACTTCACCGGGCTTGCCCAGTTCATCTACAGTGTCGACCCCAGCACTGCCGTCGATGCGGGCAAGGAGCTCTACAACGTCTTCATCACCGCCCATGGCCTGATCATGATCTTCTTCATGGTCATGCCGGCGATGATCGGTGGCTTCGGCAACTGGTTCGTGCCGCTGATGATCGGGGCACCCGACATGGCGTTCCCGCGCATGAACAACATCTCGTTCTGGCTCTTGCCGCCGGCGCTCATGCTGCTGGTCATCTCCATGTTCGTGGGCGGCGCCGCCGGGGCCGACGGTGCCGGCACCGGCTGGACGCTCTATCCGCCGCTGTCCTCGACCACCGGCCATCCCGGCCCGGCGGTGGATTTTGCCATCCTGTCCATGCATCTGGCGGGCGCTTCCTCCATCCTGGGCGCCATCAACTTCATCACCACCATCTTCAACATGCGCGCACCGGGCATGACGATGCACAAGATGCCGCTCTTTGTGTGGTCGATCCTGGTGACCGTGTTCCTGCTTTTGTTGTCGCTGCCGGTGTTCGCGGGCGCCATCACCATGCTGCTCACCGACCGCAACTTCCACACCAGCTTCTTCAAGCCCGATGGCGGCGGCGATCCGATCCTGTTCCAGCACCTGTTCTGGTTCTTCGCCCACCCGGAAGTCTACATCCTCATCCTCCCGGGCTTCGGCATGATCAGCCAGATCGTCTCCACCTTCTCCAAGAAGCCGATCTTCGGCTATCTCGGCATGGCCTATGCCATGGTGTCGATCGGCGTGGTCGGCTTCATCGTGTGGGCGCACCACATGTACACCGTCGGCCTCGACGTCGACACCCAGGCCTACTTCACCGCCGCCACCATGGTGATCGCGGTGCCGACGGGTATCAAGATCTTCTCGTGGATCGCCACCATGTGGGGCGGCTCGATCGAGTTCCGCGCCCCCATGCTGTGGGCGCTGGGCTTCATCTTCCTGTTCACTGTCGGCGGCGTCACCGGCGTGGTTCTGGCCAACGCCGGCATGGACCACCCGCTGCACGACACCTATTACGTGGTGGCCCATTTCCACTACGTGCTGTCGCTCGGCGCGGTGTTCTCGATCTTCGGTGGCTGGTACTTCTGGAGCCCCAAGATCTTCGGCTACATGTACAACTCGTTCCTCGCCCGGGCGCACTTCTGGACCCAGTTCATCGGCGTCAACCTGATTTTCTTCCCCCAGCACTTCCTTGGGCTGGCGGGTATGCCGCGTCGTTACATCGACTATCCGGACGTGTATGCCGGCTGGAACTACGTGTCCTCCATCGGCGCCTATATCTCCTCGGCCTCGGTCGTCATCTTCGTTTACTGCGTCATCGACCAGTTCATGAAGAAGCGCGAGGCCGGCGCCAATCCGTGGGGCGAAGGGGCAACGACGCTGGAATGGACGCTGTCCTCGCCGCCGCCGTTCCATCAGTACGAGACCCTTCCGGTCATCAAGTAGCTTGGGGCCGACGGGCCGGCCCGTCCCCCTCGGGGCGGGCCGGTACGAGGCGGTGAAACGGAAATGCGGGACGTGACGACAGGAACAGCGAAGCCCTTGGCCGGTGCCGTTGCGGGCTCCGGCTCGGTGAGCGACTATCTTGCGCTGCTCAAGCCGCGCGTCATGTCGCTGGTGGTGTTCACCGCCCTGGTGGGGGTTCTCGCCGCGCCCGGCCACATTCATCCCTGGCTCGGCGCCATCACGGTCCTGGCGATTGCCGCCGGTGCCGGCGCCTCCGGCGCGCTCAACATGTGGTACGACGCCGACATCGATGCGCGCATGCGGCGCACCGAGTGCCGGCCGGTGCCGCGCGGCGTGATCGCGGCGGGCGATGCCCTCGGCTTCGGCCTGGTGATGGCCTCAGGCTCGGTGTTCGTGCTCGGGGTGCTGATCAACTGGGCGGCGGCGGCGCTGCTTGCCTTCACCATCTTCTTCTATGTCGTCATCTACACCATGTGGCTGAAGCGCCGCACGCCGCAGAACATCGTCATCGGCGGGGCGGCCGGCGCCTTTCCGCCCATGATCGGCTGGGCGGCGGTGACCGGCGGCATCGACATCGGCGGCATCGCGCTGTTCCTCATCATATTCCTGTGGACGCCGGCGCATTTCTGGGCGCTGGCGCTGTTGCGCTGCGACGATTACGCCCGTGCCGGGGTGCCCATGCTGCCCGTGGTGGCGGGCCCGCGCGAAACCCGCAAGCAGATCCTCATCTATGCCGTGCTGACGGTCGCTGCCAGCGCCTTGCCGATGCTCACCGGGCTCGGCGGCCTGGTCTATGCCGCCACCGCCGCTGTGGCCGGCGCCGTTCTCCTGGGGCTGTCGGTGGACGTCTGCCGACTTGGCGACGAGACGAAGTCGCGCACGGCATCCGGCCGCCTGTTCGGCTTTTCCATCCTCTATCTCTTCGTGCTCTATGCCGCCCTCATGGCGGAATGGGCGTTGAGATTCTGGGCATGAGGGCGATGGAGTACAGGTCGTTGACACCGCAGGAAGAGGCGCGCCGCCGCCGCCGCTCCGTGGCCATAGGGCTGGCGCTGGGGGCCTTGGTGGTTTTGTTCTTCATCACCACCATCGTGCGCCTGGCCGGCAATGTCGCGGGAGGCTGAAGGCATGAGCGCGGGAGCGCCCGGGCGTGGTCGCCGTCGTGACGCCACGGCCATTGCGGTGAAGTGGTCTTGCCGTGCCGGCGGCCTGCCTGGGCCATGGCGCGCAATGCCGGACTGTCGTACAAGGCCGGCTGAAGTGGGGAAATTGCAACATCCGGCGCCGATGCCGGTGCCGAATAGCGAGGAGTAGGGGAATGGCCGAAAGCCACGCCAAACATCACGACTACCATCTGGTCAATCCCAGTCCGTGGCCGATCGTCGGCGCGGTTTCGGCCTTCGTGCTGGCGGTGAGCGCCATCAACTGGATGCACGGCGCGGGCTGGGGCACCTGGGGCATGCTCATCGGCATCACCGGCGTGCTCTACACCATGTTCATGTGGTGGCGCGACGTCATCAAGGAGGCCAATGGCGGCGACCATACCGCGGTGGTGCAGTTGCATTTGCGCTACGGCATGATCCTGTTCATCGCCTCGGAGGTGATGTTCTTCGTGGCCTGGTTCTGGGCCTTCTTCGATGCCTCGCTGTTTGCCGGCGAACCCATAAACGCGGCGCGCGCGGCTCTCACCGGCGGCCACTGGCCGCCCAAGGGCATCGAGCCGCTCAACCCGTGGCACCTGCCGCTGGTCAACACGCTCATCCTGCTGACCTCGGGCACCACCGTCACCTGGGCGCATCACGCGCTGCTGCACAACGACCGCTCGGGACTCAAATGGGGCCTGTTGTGCACCATCCTCCTGGGCGTCATGTTCACCAGCATCCAGGCCTACGAGTATGCCCACGCGGCCTTCGCCTTCTCCAGCCTGCACGGCGGCAACATCTACGGCTCGACCTTCTTCATGGCGACCGGGTTCCACGGCTTCCATGTGATCATCGGCACCATCTTTCTGACCGTGTGCCTGTTCCGCGCCATGGCCGGCCACTTCACCCCGCAGCAGCATTTCGGCTTCGAGGCGGCGGCCTGGTACTGGCACTTCGTCGACGTGGTCTGGCTGTTCCTGTTTTCCTGCATCTATGTGTGGGGTTCGGCAGGCGCCGTCATCGCCGAATAGACCTGCGGCATTTGCGTATCGAGGCGCCCCGGCCAGCCCGGCCGGGGCGCTTTTTCTTGACACGGGTACAGTGGCGAGCGTTTGTGAATGGCATGGTCATGAACCCTATTATCCCGACCTCTCGCCCGTCTCGGCCGGCATGAAGGGCGTGTGCCCGCGCTGCGGGCGCGGCAAGCTGTTCAATGGCTATCTCGAAATGGCCGAAAGCTGCTCGTCTTGCGGGCTGAACTACGACTTCGCCGATGCCGGCGACGGTGCTGCCTGGTTCGTCATGCTGGTCGCCGGCTTTCTGGCGGTCGGATCGGCGCTGTTCGTGGAGGTGAACTGGCAACCCTCCTACTGGGTGCATGCGGCCGTGGCGGTGCCGCTGGCTGTGGTTCTGCCGCTCCTCATGCTGCGCCCCGTCAAGGGCATATTGATCTGTCAGCAATACAAGACCCGGGCCGCCGAAGGCCGCCTGGGCGAGAACAAGTGAAAATACTCAGCCTGCGCCGACTGCCATTGGGCTTCGTGCTGGCGGTAGCCGCAGGGCTGGCCGTTCTTCTGGCGCTCGGCACCTGGCAGGTAGAGCGGCTGGGCGAAAAGCAAGCGCTCCTCGCCCGCATCGAGACGGGCCTTGCGGCACAGCCCGTCGCCCTGTCGCGCGCCCTCGAGCGCTTGCACGGCGCCATCGATGTCGACTTCACGCGCGTTCGCCTCAGCGGCCGCTACAAGCCAGGCCCGCAGTTCCACCTGTTCAGCCAGCTCAAGGGCATGACCGGCTGGCGGCTCGTCGCTGTATTCGAAACCGACGATGCCGGCGATGTGCTGGTGGACAGGGGTTTCATCCCCGATGAGTTGAAGGACAACGCCGCTGCGGACGTGCCGGCCGGCCGGGTCGAGATGACCGGCGTCATTCGCCTTCATCGCCGCGCGCGAGGCCCCTTCACTCCCACAACAAGCCCGCCGCCAATGAGTGGTTCTGGTGGGACATGCGCGCCATGACCATCGCGGCGGGCCTTGTGCCCGCCGACGTGCCGCCGCTGGTGGGCACCGTCAGGCTCAAGCAGGCGATCCGCCCTGGCCGCGTGCCACGGGCGTGGATCTCTCGGTGATCCCCGACCACCACCTGCAATACGCCATCACCTGGTACGCGCTTGCCATCGTGCTCATCGTCATGGCATGGACGTACGCCCGCACGAACTTTGCGGCGCTCGATGCTAGGGACAACCGCTGGATCAGTGACCCGTGAACTATGTGTCCACCCGCGGCAGCGCGCCGGCGCTCGGCTTTGCCGACTTCTGCTCACCGGTCTTGCCCGTGATGGCGGCCTCTATGTTCCCGAGGCGTGGCCGCGCCTGACGCCTGCCGACTGGCAGGCGCTTGCCGGCGACCCTTATGCCGATGTAGCATTTCAGGTCATGCCGCCCTTCGTTGCCGGCAGCCTGCCGGATGACGCTTTTCGCGCCATGATCGCCGAAGCCTATCAAGGCTTCCATCCCGCCGTCGCCCCCTTGCGCCAGCTCGATGCCAATCAATGGCTGCTGGAGCTGTTTCACGGTCCCACCCTGGCCTTCAAGGACGTGGCGATGCAGCTCCTCGCCCGTCTCATGGACCGGGTGCTCGACGAGCGCGGCGAGACCGTCACCATCGTCGGCGCGACCTCGGGCGATACCGGCGGGGCGGCCATCGAGGCCTTCCGCCATGTCGCTCGCGCCGCGTCTTCATCCTCCACCCGCATGGCCGCGTCAGCGAGGTGCAGCGCCGCCGATGACCTGCGTTGCCTCGCCCTCCATCCACAACATCGCGGTCGAAGGCACGTTCGACGATTGCCAGGCGCTGGTGAAGGCGATGTTCAACGATGAGGCTTTTCGCGATCGGCTGCGCCTGGCCGCCGTCATTCCATCAACTGGGCCCGCATCATGGCCCAGATCGTCTATTACGCCTCGGCCGCCCTGGCGCTCGGCGCGCCTCAGCGCCCGGTTTTATTCACCGTGCCGACCGGCAATTTCGGCGACATCTTCGCCGGCTTCGTCGCCAGGCGCATGGGGCTTTTCATCGACCGGCTGGTGATCGCCACCAACCGCAACGACATTCTCGACCGCACGCTGAAGACGGGCCGCTATGAGGTTCAAGGGGTCGAGCCCTCCACCAGCCCGTCCATGGACATTCAGGTCTCCAGCAACTTCGAGCGCTTGCTGTTCGAGCTCTACGACCGCGATGGCGCGGCGGTGAAGCGCCTGATGGCAGGGCTTGCCCAGTCCGGCGCCTTCACACTCTCGACACCTAAGCACTCGAACGGCTCAGGGCCGAGTTCTCGTCCGGGCGCGCCGATGACGACGAAGCCGCCAGCATCATTGCGCGGGTGCACGAGACAGGCGGCGAATTGCTCGATCCGCACACCGCCGTGGGCTATGCGGTAGCTGGGCGCGAGATGCAGACGCGAGGTGCCGATGGTGACCCTCGCCACCGCCGATCCCGCCAAGTTCCCCGATGCGGTGGAAGCTGCTTGCGGGTTGCGTCCGCCCTTGCCCGCCCGACTTGAGGAGATCTGTATGGGCGCCACGAACGTTTCGATGTGCTCGCCAATGACTATAAAGAGGTTACCCGCTACATTGCCGGCCGTGCCGGCTGAAGGAGTATTTGTCCGCCCATGCCCGCTGAAATCACCCGCCTCGACAACGGCCTGACCGTCATCTCGCAGGACTATCCGCAGCTCGAGACCGTGTCGCTCGGCATTTGGGTGAAGGCGGGTGTACGCGACGAGACGCTCGCGAGCCAAGGCGGGCTTGCGCACCTTATCGAGCACATGGCCTTCAAGGGCACCGAGAGCCGCTCGGCGCTCGCCATCGCCGAGGAAATCGAGGCGGCGGGCGGCGATATCAATGCCGCCACCGGCATCAAATCGACCGCCTATCATGCCCGTGTGCTGAAGGACGACTGGCCGCTTGCGCTTTGACTTCTCGCCGACATTCTCACCCGCCCGGTGTTCGACCCGACCGAATTGGAGCGCGAAAAGGGCGTCATCCTGCAGGAGATCGCAGCAGCCACGGATACGCCCGACGATCTCGTCTTCGACGTCGCCCAGGACGCGGCCTTTCCCGACCATGCCCTCGGCCGTTCCATCCTCGGCAAGCCGGAGCGGGTAGCCGATTACCGCTCCGGGGCCATCGCCGCCTATCGCGCCCGCCATTACGGCGCTGCGCGCATGGTGGTGGCGGCCGCCGGCCGCTGTCGAACGTTTCACGCTGGTGGAAGCCCAGCCAACCATCTCTCCTGGGCGACATGCCGGCTGGCGATCCGCCCTCGCGCACCACGCCGGACTTTGCCGGCGGCTCGGTGCGCATCAAGCGCAAGCTCGATCAGGCGCATATCGTCTTCACCCTGCCGGGCCTGCCCTATCTGAGCCCCGATATCTATGCCTTGCAGGTTCTCGCCGGGCTCCTGGGGGCCGGCATGTCGTCGCGGCTGTTTCAGGAACTGCGTGAGCGTCGCGGCCTGTGTTATTCGGTCTTTTCCTACGCCGCCTCCTATGCCGACACGGGGCTCTTCAACATCTACATCGCCACCAGTCCCGACAGGGCCAATGAGGTGTGGCGGGTGACCGGCGGCATCGTGGCCGATCTTGCCGCAAGGGTGGGCGCCGATGGGTGCAGCGCGCTGCTGCCCAGCTCAAGTCGGGTCTGGTGATCAGTCTCGAGAGCACCGCTGCGCGCGCCGACCAATGGCGCGTCAGTCTCCTTCGCCTTCGGCCGGGTTCCCGACATCGCCGATATCACCGCCCGCATCGAAGCTGTCGCCCCCGCCGATATCCAGCGCCTGGCCGGGTCGATGCTCGCCAGCCGCCGCCTCGGCACGGCGGCGGTGGGTGCGCTGGGCCGGCTGTCGGCGCATGACAAGATCGCCGCGGCATTCTTTTA
>CAVYOQ010000007.1:0-15808 GCA_963770075.1 uncultured Alphaproteobacteria bacterium | reverse complement strand
ACGAAAACCGGCACGCCGGTCGAATGGGTGGACGAGGAAAGCTATTTCTTCCGCCTGTCGGCCTATCAGCAAAAGCTGCTCGATCTGTACGAGAGCCAGCCCGATTTCATCGGCCCGCCGGAGCGCCGCAACGAGGTGGTGAGCTTCGTCAGGTCGGGCCTGCAGGACCTGTCGGTCTCGCGCACCACCTTCGACTGGGGCATCCCGGTGCCGGATGCGCCCGGCCACATCATGTATGTGTGGGTGGACGCGCTCACCAACTATCTCTCCGCCACCGGTTTTCCCGACCCCGATGCGCCACGCACGCGCTACTGGCCGGCCGATCTGCATGTCATCGGCAAGGACATCGTGCGCTTCCATGCCGTCTACTGGCCGGCCTTCCTCATGTCGGCGGGCCTGCCGCTGCCGGGCCGCGTGTTCGGCCACGGCTTCCTGTTCAACCGCGGCGAAAAGATGTCGAAGTCGGTGGGCAACGTCATCGACCCGCAGTCGATGATCGACCGCTATGGCGTCGACAGCCTCGCTTCTTCTTTCTGCGCGAGGTGCCCTTCGGCCAGGACGGCAATTACAGCCACGAGGCGATCGTCAACCGCATCAACGCCGACCTCGCCAACGATTTCGGCAACCTCGCCCAGCGCTCGCTGTCGATGATCGCGAGGAACTGCGACGGCAAGCTGCCGGCGCCCGGCGCCTTTTCCCGAGCCGACAAGGCGCTGCATGGCGCCGCCGATGCCATCGTCGCCGAGAACCGGGACCATCACGATGTCCAGGCCATCCACAAGGCGCTGGATGCCATCTGGAAGGTGGTTGCCGATGCCAACCGCTATTTTGCCGGCGAGGAGCCCTGGGCGCTGAAGAAGACCGACCCGGAGCGCATGGGCACCGTCCTTTACGTGACGGCGGAGGTGTTGCGTGAACTGGCGATCCTCACCCAGCCCTATATCCCGGCAGCGGCGGCAAAGCTGCTCGACCTCTTGGGCGTACCCGCCGACCGGCGCAACTTCGCCGCCCTCGGCAGCGGCCGGCCGCATCGAGCCCGCAACGGCGCTTCCGCCGCCGGTACCGGTCTTTCCGCGTTACGTGGAAGAGGAAACCGGGCAGGGGGCTTCGTGATGCCGCTGGCCATCGTCGACAGCCATTGCCACCTCGATTTCGAGCAGTTCGCCGGCAAGATCGACGAGATCATCGCGCGTGCCCGCGACAACGGCGTCTTGCTCATGGTGACCATTTCCACCCGGGTGAAGCGCTTCGATCAGATCCGCGCCATCGCCGAGGCGCATCGAGGAAATCTGGTGCACCATCGGCACCCATCCCCACAACGCCAGGGAGGAAACCGACGTCACCGTCGATGACCTCGTGCGCATCGCGGCCCATCCCAAGGTGGTGGGGATCGGCGAGGCGGGCCTCGATTATCATTACGATTTGAGCCCGCGCGACGTTCAGGCCGCGAGCTTTCGCACCCACATCCGCGCCGCGCGCGAGACCGGCCTGCCGCTCGTCATCCACAGCCGCGAGGCCGAAGACGACACGGCGAAAATGCTGGAAGAGGAAATGGGGAAGGGGGCTTTTCACCCCCTGCTCCATTGCTTTGCCTCGAAGCCGGAACTGGCGAAGCGCGGCCTCGCCCTCGGCGCTTACGTCTCCTTTTCCGGCATCCTCACCTTCAAGAACGCCGCCGACATCCACGAGGCGGCGCGCCTCACACCGCTCGACCGGGTGCTGGTGGAAACCGATTCGCCGTATCTGGCGCCGGTGCCGTATCGCGGCAAGACCAACGAGCCGGCCTATACCCGCTACACGCTGGAGGAACTGGCGCGCCTCAAGGGCATTTCACCTGACGAAGCGGCACGCGCCACTTCCGCCAATTTCTTCAACCTCTTCATGAAGGTGAAGAAGCCGGCCGTGTTCGAGGCCGAAGCCGCATGACAGTGACGCTGACCATTCTGGGGTGCGGTTCGTCCGGCGGCGTACCGCGCATCGGCAACCATTGGGGTGCGTGCGATGCGAAAAACCCCAAAAACCGCCGCCGCCGCTGCTCGGTGATGCTGGAGCGGCGCAATGGAACCGGCGCCACGCGCGTCCTCATCGATGCTTCGCCCGACCTGCGCGAGCAGCTTCTCGCTTATGGCACCGGCGAGATCCACGGCGTCCTGTTCACCCATGAGCATGCCGACCACACCCACGGCATCGACGAATTGCGCGCCGTGGCGCTCAACACGCGCGCCCGCGTGCCCATCTGGGCCAACGACCGCACCGGCACCATGCTGCTGGGCCGTTTCGGCTATTGCTTCTACACGCCGCCCGGCAGCGATTATCCGCCCATCCTCAGGATGCACCGCCTGATCGTCGATGAACCGGTGGAGATCGACGGGCCCGGCGGTCCCATCGCGGCGCGCCCGTTCGAGCTGGAGCACGGCAACATCCGCGCGCTCGGCTTCCGCATCGGCGACACCGCCTATACGCCCGACCTCAACAACGTCCCCGACAAGAGCCTCGCAGCGCTTGCGGGTCTCGATACCTGGATCGTCGATGCGCTCAGGCCCACGCCGCATCCCAGCCACCTGTCGCTGCCCGAGACGCTTGCGTGGATCGAACGCCTAAAGCCCAAACGCGCCATCCTCACCAATCTCCACATCGACATGGACTACGAGGCGCTCACCGCCAGGCTCCCCGAGACCGTCGTCCCGGCCTACGACGGCCTGCAGGTGACGATTGAAGTCTGAATGGCGGGTGTCTCATCTGTTGGCGGCGCCAGAGGCACGGTGTTCCTGGCGCATTCCCAAACCGTCATGCGCGGGCTTGACCCGCGCATCCTTTCAAGAGCCTTGCCGGTGACGAAGAGGATGGCCGGGTCTGCGCCCGGCCATGACGGAGAAAGCTGGACTCCGGGACTTGATTGCGGAGTCCATTCCGCCAGCGCCGCGCCGCGGATTAACGTTTCAGCGCCACGCCCAAGTCCTTGCCGGGGCCAGATAAATCCGCCCATCGGGGCGCGCATAAATTTTCCATAATATATATTATGCGAATGCGATGCCAATGCGCTCGGCGGCGCCCTACACCTATTCGATCTTCGACAAGAGCTCCGGCGCCGTCACCAGCGGGCGCACGCCGTGGGCGTGGTCTTCCTTGAACACGTTGCCCTCGCACCACTTGTCAAGAGAGTTGATGTCGATCCTGGCGCATTGCGGCCCGACGCTCCACGTCACCTGCAAGGGCGAGCACTTGTCGTCGCTGTACTTCGGACCCGTGGTGGAGCCGCGAAAGACCACCAGATCGCCAACCCGTTCCGGCAGGGCCTTGGCCTGATAAAGGCCATCCACCTTGGTGCCGCCATAGCTGAAGTCGGCAAAATTCAGGGCCGTGGGATCGTTCACCACCAGAAAGACCCGGGCCTCCACCCTGAGCTCCGGGTTGGCGCACTTGTCCGACAGGCACGCCCCCAGGCCCTCCCCGGGCTGGACGTCGCACGACGAATAGACCCAGTGCACCTCGATGGTATCGCCGGGCTTGAGGCCGTGGCAGGCGCCATGAACCGGTGCCTTGAGATCGGCGGCGGTCAGAGCGGGCGTGTGGTTGCACTGGTAGCCGCCGTGTTCGCCCGCGCCGGCAAACAGGGCAAATCCCGGTCCCTTGTGCTCGGCGTTGGCATGAAAGTGAATGTTGCACAGGTTCATCTCATGGTATGGCGGGGCCAGTGAGAAGGTGCGGGGATTGGTGCCGTCGCGGCCGGTGATGTCGCGTGGCGTCTGCGGCCCATAGCCCTGGCACAGGCCGGCGGCAAACGCCGGACTGGCAAGGGCGAGGACTGCCGCTCCCGCGGCCGCGGCGATCCAAAGACGTGTCGGCATGCGCTCGATCCTTTCTCGGCTCGTGTTCCGTCCGGGTGCCGGGCTCTCGCTCACCCCTTCTGCCCGATGATTTCCACCGGTGCGATGATGCCGCCCCGGACGTTGGCCATCATGTTCTTGACCATCTCCGGGCGCGCGCTGCCCATCAGCTTGTGCTGGCCCAGCGGCGGCGGGCCGCCGGCGGCCTTCAACTTGGCGATCATGCCCTCGAAATGGGCCATGGCGAACTCGCGCCGGTTGCGCTCGTGGATCACCGTAAAGCCCGCCGCTTCGAGCGCGGCCTTATACGTCTCCGGCTTTTCCAGCGCGCTGGTTTCCGCCGTTGCCGCCCACGGCACCGGATAGGCCAGATCGCCCTCGCCCACCCGCATCACGTCGTAGATGCCGAACTTGCCGCCCGGCTTCAGCACCCGCGCCACTTGCGTCGCGAGTTTCGGCTTGTCGGGAATGTTCATGCCGGCATGCAGCATGGTGGCGACGTCGAAGGTCGCATCGGGAAACGGCATGGCGAGCGCGCTGCCCACGTGGAAATCGATGCTGTCGCCGAAGCCCAGCCACTGAGACAGCGCCCGCGCCGCCTCGACATAACCGGGCGTCAGGTCGAGGCCCGTCGCCTGAGCCCCGTACTGGCCCGCCGCCACCCGGCAGGCGCCGCCGAGGCCGCAGCCCACATCGAGCAGCCGCGTCTTTTTGCCGATGCCGAGCTGGTCGAGGAACGCGACCGTGGCCTTGCGCCCTCCGATATGGAATTCGTCCATGCCGGCGAGGTCGTCTTCGCTGATCGTTTCGGGGCTCTTGCCCATTTCTGTGAGCCCGTCGCGGATGAGATCCACCACGTTCGCAAATGCGTAATGCTCGGCCACCTTTTGATCCGTCGACATTTTCTTCTCCCGGCGGGACGTTTCGCGGCGCATTCTATCCGCAATGCCAGGCGCCTGCCCATCCCTCACGGCAAAAAGCCCGTGCCAAGCCCCGCAATCCCGTGCTCTAAAGGCGCGCATGACCAATCCCGCCGACCTCGACCCGCGCGACATCGAGACCCTCATTGCCATCATGGCGGCCTTGCGCACGCCCGGTTCGGGCTGCCCGTGGGACCTGGAGCAGGATTTCCGCTCGATCGCGCCCTATACGCTGGAGGAAGCCCACGAGGTGGCCGAGGCCATCGAGGCAGGCGACAAGGCGGCCTTGTGCGAGGAACTGGGCGATCTCCTGTTGCAGGTCGTCTATCACGCCCGCATGGCCGAGGAAGAAGGATCCTTCGCCTTGCCCGATGTCATCGAGGCCATCACCAGCAAGATGGTGCGCCGCCACCCGCATGTCTTCGGCGACGAAAAGGCCCGCTCGGCGGGTATCGCCAAGGGCTTTTGGGAGGAAATGAAGGCGAGGGAAGGCAAGGCGCCGAGGCAAAGCGCCCTCGACGGGGTTCCCGCCGCCCTGCCCGCGCTCGCCCGTGCCATCAAGCTGCAACAAAAAGCCGCCCGCGTCGGCTTCGACTGGCCCGACACCGGCCCCGTCCTCGACAAGATCGCCGAGGAGTTGAGCGAACTGCGCGAGAGCGTTGCGGCCGGCGACAAGCGCGCCATCGAGGAGGAATTCGGCGATCTGCTCTTTGCGCTCGCCAACCTTGCCCGCCACATGGGCTTCGATGCGGAAGGCGCGGCACGCGCCGCCAATGCCAAGTTCGAGCGCCGTTTCAAGGCGATAGAGGCCGAACTTGAAGCCCGCGGCAAGGCCCCTGAGGGCTCAACGCTGGCTGAGATGGACGCCATCTGGGATGCGGTGAAGGCAAAGGAGAAGGCCTGAACCTGCGCCGCCACCTTCTCAACGGCGTTCGCTACAGCATCAGCAGCTCACTCGTCAGGTCGCTGACCGCAATGCCTTCGACGATGAGATCGTCATTGCTGCCGAAGTCGATCAGCACGCCGTTGCCGATATCGCTGGCGAGCTGGCCCACCTCACCCGCGTTGGGAAGGTGAAAATCGCGCAGATCGATCTTGTCGCTCGATGTATCGATATCGAAGATACGGTCATGCCGACCGCCAGGTGAAAAGATGAACTGGTCGGCGCCGCCACCTCCATAGAGACTGTCATTCCCCGCTCCGCCATCGAGCGTGTCGCTACCTGTCCCGCCGCGCAGCGTGTCCTTGCCGACCTCGCCCAGCAGGACGTCGTCGCCACCATCGCCCCTGACCACATCACCGCCGCCTCCGCCCTGGAGCGCGTCGTCGTTGCCGCGGCCCGACAGCAAGTCGTCGCCACCGCGACCGGTGAGCGCATTGCCCCCAACATCGCCGATCAACACATCGTCGTGAGTTCGAACCCGCCAGGTTCTCGATGCCACGCAAGACATCGCCGGTCGCATCGCCGCCGTCGGCCTTTTTGGCGGCCAGATTGATGCGCACCGACTCGGCGCTGTCCAGGTAGTCGGCGTCGTCCAGGCCATCGCCGCCGTTAATCTTGTCGGCTCCCGCGCCCCCGTTCAGTGTATCGTCGCCTTCTCCGCCTCTCAGTGTGTCGTCGCCTTCGTCCCCTATGACCAGGTCATGTCCCACGCCGCCGTCCAGTGTCGTCAGTTGACTGCCGCTCTTACTGGCGAGCGTATCGTTGCCGCTACCACCGGACAGGTTGTTGGAGGCGCCCAAAGCCCACAGGGAATCGTCGTCCGCTCCACCGTTCAGGTCGTTGGAGTCGCCGGTGGCCGACAGGGTATCGTTTCCCCATGAACCGTCCAGGCTATTGGAGTTGCCGGAGGCCGATAGGGAATCGTTGCCGTCCTCGCCATCCAGGTCGTTGGAGTCGCCAGTGGCCGATAGGGAATCTTTGTTGCCCTCGCCGTACAACTCGTTGAAGTCGCCCGACGCCGACAGGGAATCTTTGCCGCCTTGGCCGTGCAACTCGTTGTCGTTGCCGGAGGCTGCCAGGGTATCGCTTCCCGTCCGCCCGGACAGCAAGTTGTCGTTGCCAGTGGCCGACAGGGAATCTTCGTTCGAGTCGCCAAAGAGGAACATGTCGGTGCCAGAGGCCAGCAAGGTATCGTTGCCCGCCCCACCGAACAGGTAGTTGTTGCTGCCAGAGGCAGACAGGAAATCATTGTCCGCCTCGCCCCCCAGCACGTCGTTGCCATCGGCCTCCAGCATATCGTCGCCGCCGCCGCCGCGCAGCAAATCGCTTCCGCCGCCAGCAAGGAGGGTGTCATTGCCCTTGTCACCCAGCAGCTTGTCGGCGCCATCGCCCGCCTCAAGCGAGTCTGCACCGCCACCACCACGCAGCGTATCGTCTCCGGCACCGCCATACAGGGTGTCGTTGTCCGAACCGCCCGAGAGACGGTTCCTGGCGCCGTAGACCCGCAACTCATCGTCGCCCCTGCCGCCAAGGAGGGTGTCGTCGGCCCCTTGCCCGAGGAGCGAGTCGTCGCCGTTTCCGCCGGAGAGCCGGTAGGCACCGGTGTGAGCAGCCGTGCCGCCGGAAAGATAGTCTGCGCCGGCACCGCCAATCAGGGTGCTGCTGCCTCCTTGCGCATAAAGCCGATCGTTGCCGATACCGCCGTCGAGGGTGTCGCCGATGCCATAGCCGAAAACATAATCGTTGCCGTTTTCGCCGAGGAGGAGGTTGGCGCCGCCGTGATCATTTCCGTCGGCAGATTGGCCGGCGGAAAGAAAGTCCCCTCCGCCACCGCCAATCAAGGTGCTGTCGCCAATTCTCGAAACAAGAGTGTCCCTGCCGACGCCGCCATCCAGAGAGTTGTCGCCCTGATCCCCAAACAGCGAATCCGCGCCGTCGTCCCCGTAAATCGTGTCATTGAAGTCACCGCCGTAGATGGTGTCGTTGCCAATTCCGCCGCTGGCCTGAAGCACCCACAGACTGCTGCCCGTGATGGAATCGTTGCCCGCGCCTCCGAAGATCGTGTCATCTCCGCCAAGAAACTGACCGAGAACCGTGTCGTTTCCGCCGAAGACCCTGATGAAATCGCTTTCCTCGGTGTTATAGACTTGGTCGTTGCCGGAGGTGCCTGTGATGACCGTCATTCGCCGTGCTCCTTGCCGTGCGCCGGAGCCGATGCGCGAACTGCCGCCAGATGCGTCGCCACTGCCCGCACCGCGCCCCGGATTTTCTGGTCCCGGTCAGCGCAGCCTTCAGTCTTCGCATGCCGCTGCGAACGGGAATTTCCGCAAACGGACGTCAGTATAACAGCCGGAGATAGTGACGCAATCCAACTTTACCTTAGGTAATAAAATCCAACCGCGGGCTGGCCGCCGCAGTTGGCCGGACACTCACCGGCCTCTCAGGCGCATACCTGTGTGCGCCTACTCCGCCGCCTGCTCGCCGGCCGCCCTGCCGGGCACGAAGCGCTGCCAACGGGCGCCGAAGCGGCTTGCGGCTTGTTCCACGCGCTCAAGCGGCATGCGCACCTTGAGGCGAACCGCGCCGTCGGGGTCGTCCAACCTCTCCAGCACCTCGCCCCGGCGGTAGAGCCAGGCGAGGTCGTCGCCGGCCGTGGCATCGATCCGCACCTCGTAGAGATCGGCGCCCGCCGCCACTCCGGCCTCAATCACTGTCAAAAGCTGATCCAGCCCCTCGCCGGTTGCCGCCGAGGTGGCAACGCTCAGCGCCCGCCGGGCCGCCGCGTTCATCGCCGCTGCCCGCGCCACCTGCTCCATGAGGTCGATCTTGTTCCACACCTCGATGATGCGTTCGCGCCGCTCGGCACCGATGCCGAGCTCATCCAGCACCGTGTTCACATCTTGGCCTTGCGCCTCGCTGTCGGGATGCGAGATATCGCGCACATGCACGATGACGTCGGCCTCGATCACCTCCTCCAGCGTCGCCCGGAAGGCGGCGATGAGGGTGGTGGGCAGATCGGAGATGAAACCCACCGTATCCGACAGGATGACCTTGCGGCCCGAGGGCAGGCCCAGTTGCCGCATGGTCGGATCGAGGGTGGCGAAAAGCAGGTCCTTTGCCGTCACGGTCGCCTTGGTGAGCGCGTTGAACAGCGTGGACTTGCCGGCATTGGTGTAGCCGACCAGCGCCACCACCGGATAAGGCACCCGCTCCCTGCCCTTCCTGTGCAGCGCCCGGGTGCGGCGCACATGGACAAGGTCGCGCTCGATACGCGACATGCGCTCTTGGATGAGGCGGCGGTCGGCCTCGATCTGCGTCTCGCCCGGCCCGCCGAGGAAGCCGAAGCCGCCGCGCTGGCGCTCCAGATGGGTCCATGAGCGCACCAGCCGCGATTTCTGCCAGGTGAGGTGGGCGAGCTCCACCTGCAGGCGCCCTTCGCGCGTGCGCGCCCGACGGCCGAAAATTTCCAGGATGAGGCCAGTGCGGTCGAGCACCTTGGCCTTGGTCGCCCGTTCCAGATTGCGCTGCTGGCCGGGCGACAGGGCGCAATCGAACACGATCAGCCCAGCCTCCGTCTCTTCGACCAGCCGTGCCAGCTCCGCAACCTTGCCCTGGCCGAGATAGGTTGCCGGCGCTATGCGGGTGAGCGGGGCAATGAGGCTCTTTGCGATGTCGAGATCGATGGCGCGCGCTAGCCCCTCGGCTTCGTCCAGGCGAGCCTCAGGCGTGCGCGCACCCTCGACGCCCTTGAGCGCCGGGTGCACGATGATGGCATGCGCTGTCGTCTTGCGCTGCCGTCCGGTGTGGCCGGATGCCCGATCAGTCGCCAGTGGAGTCCTCTTCGTAAAGGCTGATCGGCTGGCTCGGCATAACGGTGGAGATGGCGTGCTTGTAGACGAGCTGCGATAGCCCATCGCGCCGCAAAAGCACGCAGAAATTGTCGAACCAGGAGATGACGCCCTGCAATTTCACCCCGTTGACCAGGAATACGGTAAGCGGAACCTTGTTCTTGCGGACGTGGTTGAGGAAGGTGTCTTGCAGGTTCTGGGGCTTGTCTTGTGCCATTTTATGCCCTCTCGGGTTTTTTGCGGCCGGTCGTCGCTATGGCAACGCTGCCGATTGTTGCGAGGCGTTTGCTTGGTGCAATTCGCGGCTCGGATCGCCTCGTTCCGGCCGTGTTGTGACTCGTCAGACTAGCATAATTCGCCTGACGCCGCGACAACCAAACGGCAACTCCGCCGAATGAGCATCAGAAATACTCCATGCTGACGCGGAAGAGCTGCTGAATCTGCTTGGCTTGCTCGCGTAGGGCAAACACGATGATGCGGTCGCGCGGGCGGATTTCGCTCGATCCGTGCGGGATGATAACCTTGTCGTCGCGTACGATCGCACCCAGGCGCACGCCCCTCGGCAGGTCGACCTCGCGCAATGGCTTGCCGATGAGCGGCGAGGTCTCGAGCGCCTCGGCCTCCACCACCTCGCCCTCCCCGTTCATCACCGGATGCACGCCGCGGATGCGCCCGCGGCGCACATAGCGCAGGATCGAGGAAACCGTCACCGAGCGCGGATCGATGAACGATTCGACCCCCAGGGGGCCGGCGAGATGCCCGACATCGAGGCCGGAGACCAGCGCCATGGAATGCACCGCCCCTTCGTGTTTGGCCAGCACCGCCGAGAGCACGTTCACCTTGTCGTCATTGGTGAGCGCGATGAAAGCCTCGGTCTGGGCGATGCCCGCTTCGCGCATCACCTGCTGGTCGAGGGCGCTGCCGTGCAGCACGATCGAACGCCGCAGGTCCTCGGCGATGATCTCGGCGCGCTCGCGGCTCGATTCGATGATACGCACGCGAATGTTGCGGTCGCGCTCCTCCAGCTTGTGCGCCACATAGCGTCCGATATTGCCGCCGCCGCCGATCAGCACCCGCCGCGCCGGGCGCTCCTCGTGGCCGAACAGACCGAGCGCGCGTGTTGCCTGGCTGCGCTCGGCGATGACGTACACCTGGTCGCCCGATTGCATCTGGTCGCCGCCGTGCGGCACCATCAGCTTGCCCTCGCGCACCACGCCCACCACCACTGCGTTGAGATCGGGAAACAGCTCGGTGAGCTGTTCGAGCGGCGTATCGACGATGGGGCAGTCATCGCGCAGCGCGATGCCCATGGCGACGATGCGCTCCTCGGCGAAATAGATGGTGTCGAACGCCCCCGGCAATTCCAGCCGCCGCAGCACCATGTCGCCCACCGCCAGTTCCGGCGAGATGACCACGTCGATGGCGGTGTGATCGGACGAGAACAGATCACGGTATTCCGGCTGCAGATAGGACTGGGCGCGCACCCGCGCGATGCGGGTGGGGATGGAGAAGATGGCGTGCGCCACTTCGCAGGCCATCATGTTCACCTCGTCGGTGAAGGTGACGGCGATGATCATGTCGGCCTCGCGCGCGCCTGCCCGCTCCAGCACGTCGGGATGGGCGCCGTGGCCGACGATGCCCTGCACGTCGAGGCTGTCGGAGAGCGATTGCACCAGTTGCGGCGAGACGTCGATCACGGTGACGTCGTTGCCTTCCCCGGACAAGCGCTCGGCGATGCCGCGGCCGACCTGGCCTGCCCCGCAGATGATGATCTTCATGGCCGACCGGCCCCCCGCTCAGTGCTTGGCGGCTTCACCCTTATCAACCGGCTTCGGCTTCGTCGAGGCGTGATGCGGCGGTGATCCCCAACAGCTTGATCTTGCGATGCAGGGCCGATCGCTCCATGCCGACGAAGCTGGAGGTGCGCGAGATGTTGCCGCCGAAGCGGGAAAGCTGGGCCATGATGTAGTCGCGCTCAAACATTTCGCGCGCCTCGCGCAAGGGCAGCGCCATGAGCTGTTCGTTGCCGGCCGGATTGACGGCGGCGGGTATGGCCGAGCCGATCTCGGAGGGCAGCATCGCCGCGGTGATTTCGCTGTCGGCATCGCCGCCGGCGAGAATGAGCAGCCGTTCCACGTTGTTGCGCAGCTGGCGCACATTGCCGGGCCAGCCGTGCATCTGCAGGACCGCGATGGCATCCTCGCCGATACTCCTGAGCGGCTGGCCCGAGCTCTGCGAGAAATGACGGGCGAAATATTTCACCAGTTCGGGGATGTCCTCGCGCCGTTCGGCCATCGGCGGCAGCTCCACGGGAACCACGGCGAGGCGGTGGAAAAGATCCTCGCGAAATGCGCCGGCGCTGGATGAGCTGGTCCAGATCGCGGCTGGTCGACGACATCACGCGCACATCGACCCGTACCTTCTTGGCCCCGCCCACCCTCTGAAAGGTCTGCTCGACCAGGACGCGCAGCACCTTGCCTTGCGTCTCCAGCGGCATATCGGCCACTTCGTCGATGAGCAGCGTGCCGCCGTGGGCCTCCTCCAGCGCCCCGATGCGGCGGGCGCCGCCCTCGGGTCCTCGATGCCGAAGAGCTCCTCTTCCATGCGCTCGGGCGCCATGGTGGCGGCCTGCAGGATGACGAAGGGTCCATCGGCGCGGGCCGACCACTGATGCAGCGAGCGCGCCGCCAGCTCCTTGCCGCTGCCGGGGGCGCCGAATATCATCACCCGGCTGTTGGAGGGCGCGATGCGCTTGAGCGTCTGGCGCAACTGGCGCATCACCGGCGAGGTGCCGATCAGCTCGGTCTCCACCCCGGCGCGGCCGCGCAACTGCTCGTTCTCGCGCCTGAGCCGCGAGGTCTCCAGCGCCCTGTGTGACCACCAGCACCAGCCGGTCGGCCTTGAACGGCTTTTCGATATAGTCGTAGGCGCCGAGCTTGATGGCCGAAACCGCGGTCTCGATGTTGCCGTGGCCGGAAATGATTACCACCGGCAGGTCGGGATGCTCGTGCTTGATGCGCTTGAGCACATCGAGACCGTCGAGACGCGAGCCTTGCAGCCAGATATCGAGGATGACCAGCGAGGGACGGCGCTCGGCTACCGCTGCGAGGGCGGAATCCGAATCGCCGGCCAGGCGTGTCTCATAGCCCTCGTCCTCGAGAATGCCGCCGATCAGTTCGCGGATATCGGTTTCGTCATCGACGATGAGGATGTCAGCGGCCATCTGCGGTCACTCCGTTTGTTTCGACTTTTGCGCGCTTCTTCCTGGGCCTGGGCGGGCGGCCGGGCGGCTCCTTGCCAGGCAGCGGGCGGAACACCAGCCTGACGAGGGCGCCTTGCCCGCCATGGAAATCGGCCGGGGCATCGGTGAGGAAAATGTGCCCGCCATGTTCTTCCATGATGCGCTGAACGATGGCGAGACCGAGGCCGGTGCCCTTCTCGCGCGTGGTCATGTAGGGCTCGGTGAGGCGCTGGCGGTTCTCCTTCGGCAGGCCGGCGCCGTTGTCGGCCACCGCCACCACGATACCCGCATCGTCGCTCGACACGCTCACCCGGATCTCGCCCTGCGGCTCAGGCGCCGTCTGCAGGCGCTGCTCGATCGATTCGCGCGCGTTCTTCACCAGGTTGGTGATCGCCTGCGTCACCAGCCGGCGGTCGAAGTCGAAGACGAGTTCTTCGTCCTCCGGCACCCGCACATCGAAGCTGACGTCGCCGGACGAGACCCGCTGCAGCACCAGCGCTTCCTGCACCACGGCCACGAGGTCGTTGGGCTCCAGCAGCGCCTTGGGCATGCGGGCGAAGGAGGAGAACTCGTCCACCATGCGCCCGATGTCGCCCACCTGGCGAATGATGGTGGTGGTGCACTGCTCGAACACCTTGGGATCGGAGACGATCTCCTTGCCGTATTTGCGCCTGAGCCGCTCGGCCGAGAGCTGGATGGGGGTGAGCGGGTTCTTGATCTCATGCGCGATGCGGCGCGCGATGTCGGCCCAGGCCGAGTTGCGCTGGGCCGCCACCAGCCCGGTGATGTCGTCGAAGGTCATGACATAGCCGCGGTCCTCTTCGGCCGAGTGCTCGGTGGTGGCGCGCACGAAGAAGGTGCGTTCCTCGGGGCCAACGGGCATGGAGACCTGCGCCTCGGCGGTGCCCGCGCGCTTGGCCTGGGCCTGGGCGAGGAGCGGGCTCATGGGGTTGAGGACCTCGCTCAACGGCCGGCCGATCAGATGCCCCGAAGCAACGCCGAGCAGCGTCCTGGCCGAGCGGTTGGCAAGCCGGATGATGCCCTCCGCGTCGATGCCGAGCACACCGGCCGAGACGCCGGAAAGGACCGCCTCGATGAAGCGCCGGCGCTCGTCGATCTGCTGGTTGGCGGCCACCAGTTCGCCGCGCTGCACCTTGAGCTGTCCGGTCATCTGGTTGAAGGTCGAGCCCAGCGTGGCGAGGTCGCCGGTACCCTCGCGCACGTCCACCTTGACGTCGAGATCGCCTTCCGAGACGCGCCGCGCGGCGGCCACCAGCCCCACCACCGGCTCGACCAGCCGGTCGGAAAAGCGCAGGCCGAACAGGATCGCCGCCAGGAGGAAGACGAAGGCGACGCCGGCATACATCACCGCGAACGTGAGCTGCACCCCCGGCCGCTGGGCCAGCATCCGGTCGTATTCGCGCTTTTCGTCGCGCGCCTTGCTGAGCTGGCCCACCACGGCCGGATTCACCAGCCGGTAGACGTAGAGGTAGTGGTTGGGGAAACTGGGCAGCTTGCCGAGAGCGCGGATGACGTTGCCGTCGCCGGGGCCCACGACCACCAGATTGCCGGTCTTTGCCTCGTCCATCATGTTCTGGCTGGGGGCGCGATAGGTGACACGCTCCCCGGCGGTGGCGCTGGCGGCCACGTCCCCGGTCGCACCGTCGATGATGAAGGCGCCCGGCAACAGATGCTGGCCGGCGAGCGTCGCCATGCGCTGGCTGAACCCCTGGCGGTCGGTGTCGTAGAGGGCCTTGTGCTGGTTGAGGTCACCCGCCACCGCCGCGATATCGGAGCGGGCGATGTCCGACTGCTCGTCGATATAGGCCTGGGCCACCGAAACGGAGGTATCGACGATGGAGCGGGTACGCTCGGAAAACCAGGTATCGAGCCCGCGGTTGAGGGTGACGCTGGCGAAGACTGCCACGATCACCGCCGGCACGGCGGCAAACAGGCTGAGCAGGGTGACGATGCGGATATGCATCGAGGCGCCCGCCTTGTGGCGCCGCCTGGCCAGCAGCAGGTCGATGATCTGCCAGCCCGCCAGCGCGCCCATGATGGCGATGAGCACCACGTTGGCCGCCAGCAGGCTGATGATGACTTCGCGGGTCGGCTTGATCGGCGTCAGGCCGGTGAGGATCATGAAGGTGCCGACGCCGGTGCTGACCGCCAGCACCGCGATCACCAGGCCGATGCGGGTCGACCAGCGGATACTGGCGCGGGCATGGCGAGCCGGAAGCGACTCGTCCCCGGCTTTCGATGCCGCGGCCCCGTTTTCAACCGCCGCCACGCTCACGACTGCATTCCCCCCATGGCGCGCCGCTCAGGCGCTACCCGATGCTGGAGCAAGCCCGCTGGCATGCAAATCACCCCGACACACTCCCGAAATCCACCCGATTCGGCGGCATCTGTTGCCGATAGTCAACACCTCTGTTGCAAAAGTGTGACAGCAATTGGGCAGGCTAGGGCATTAGCCCCACCGCTCGCCGGGGCGGGAATCGGTGCGGCATCAGGGGGAAACGAGCGAGCAGTCCCACGCCCCCAACGCCCGTCATGCCGGCACTAGACGCCAGCATCCATTCCGCTGGCCTCACCACTTGTGGCAACGCCTACGGCATCGACTTCGGCATCAAGCGCCGGGGTGACGAGTTTGACGGCCTTGGCGCAGGAGCGAAACTCACGCCGGGCGGCGTGTCTGGCGGGTGTTGATGCCGAGATCGCGGATGCGGGTGCGAAGCGTGTTGCGGTTGATCCCCAGAAGTTCGGCCGCCTTGAGCTGGTTGCCGCCGGTGGCGACGAGTGCGGCGAGAATGGTGGGCCCCTCCACTTCGCGGATGACGCGCAAATGCACGCCCGGCGGCGGCAGCTCCGGCTCGAAAGAGGCGAAATAGCGCTGCAGCCAGTTTTCCGCAAAGGCCGAAAGGCTCATCCCCTCGCCCGCTTCCGCCAGCGGCGGCTCGCTTTCCGAGCGGGCGCTCCTGAGCTCGGCCTCCACCGCGTCAGCGCCCACCACGTCCTCCACGTAAACG
>CAVYOQ010000006.1:0-14984 GCA_963770075.1 uncultured Alphaproteobacteria bacterium | reverse complement strand
CGTCGGCGTCAGGCCGGCATTGCCGGGCACGGTGTATTTCTCGCTGACCTCGGGCACGGCGGCGGAAGCCTCAGGCGGGCGGTTGCAGTCATAGACCAGACGCGAGATACGCTGGGCCACCAGCGCGGCATCGAACACCTTCGACATGGTGCGCGCCACGTCCAGCGCGCCGGGGTCCCAGGCGATGTGGCTGGCACGGGCCCCGGCGTCGAGGCCGAGATCATGGAATTCGGGCGGGATGAAAGAGGAAGCGTGCTCGCACACCAGAACGATGTCACTCGTTCCTTGCGGATTGATGACCTCGACAACGCCTTCGCCGCCGGTCACCGCATTTGCCTGCACTGGCACAGGCGCCCCCTCCCTCGGTGCTCTTGAAATTATCGTTTCAGAATCAACCGGGATGTCAAGCGCTATTCTGTGGTAGTGTGGGCAAATCCGGTGACGGCCTGTCGGCCCGTCGTCATGGTCATAGGCGCCGGTCGGGGGTGACAGCGCACATGGATACAGCACGCGATCTGACCGTGGCCGAGCGGCTGCGCGACGGCTTCGAGGCCCTGACGCGGGCGGAAAAGCAGCTCGCCAACGCGCTGCTGGAAAATTATCCGGTCTGCGGCCTCGGCAGCATCACCACGCTGGCGGATGCCTCGGGCGTATCGACGCCGACGGTGGTGCGCATGGCAAGGAAGCTCGGTTTCACCGGCTTTCCCGAGCTGCAGGCGGCCTTGCGCGCCGAACTCGAGGCGACCATCTCCAACCCCATCGCCAAGCATGAGCAGTGGTCGCAGAACGCCCCCGACACCCACATCCTCAACCGCTTCGCCGACCAGGCGATGGACAACATGCGCCAGACCCTGCGGCAGCTCGATGCCGGCGCCTTCAATGCGGTGACGGCGCTTCTGGCCGATCCGAAACGGGCCATCCATCTGGTGGGCGGGCGCATCACGCGGCCGCTGGCTGATTATTTCTTCACCCACATGCAGGTCATCCGCTCCGGCGTCACGCTGGTGGCGCCCTATGCCAATGGCTGGCCGCATTATGTCCTCAACATGCGCGCCGGCGACGTGCTGGTGGTGTTCGATATCCGCCGCTACGAACGCGAGATCGCGCGCCTCGCCGAAATGGCCGGCGACAAGGGCGTGAGCATCGTCCTGTTCACCGACCAGTGGGGCTCGCCCGTCGGCAAGCACGCGGTGCAGACTTTCCGCGCCCGCATCGAGGCCCCATCGGCGTGGGATTCCTCGGTGGTGCTGCTGTTCATCGTCGAGGCGCTCATCGCCGCGGTGGAAAGCTCGAATTGGCCGCAGACCAGAAGCCGCATGAAGACGCTGGAAGCGCTGTTCGACAAGACGCGCATGTTCCGCAAGTTCACCTGATGCGGCGTGCGCCAGGCGGTCTTGGCAGGCCCTGAAACTTGCAATACCGTCTGGGCGCCATGCTCAACCTCGATCCCTCCCTTTACACCGGCCCGGAAACCTTTGTCCGCGAGCGCGAACGAATTTTCGCGCGCACATGGCAGCTTCTGGGACCGGCGGCGCAGGTGGCCGAGGCGGGACAGTATGTGGCGGCCGAACTGGCCGGCGCCAAGGTCTTTGCGCTACGCGGGCGCGACGGGGCCTTGCGCGCCTTCCGCAACGTGTGCCGGCATCGCGGCGCCCGCCTGCTGGCCGAAGGCACAGGGCGCTGCAACCTCATCCGCTGCCCCTATCACAACTGGGCCTACGACCTCGACGGCACGCTTAGGACAGCGCCGTGGTTCGGCGAGGAGCCCGGCTTCGATCTCGCCGACTGGCCGCTGGAGCCGATCTTCGCCGAGATCTGGCGTGGCCTGCTGTTCGTGGCCATCGCACCGGATGAGCCGCTTGCCCGGCAACTCGGCGCCACCGTCCCCGAACTGGCGGACGAACCCATCGAGAGTTTCGCACATGACCGCACCGAGCGGCTGGTGTTCGATGCCAACTGGAAGATCTATACCGACAACTTCGTCGAGGGCTATCACATCCCCGGCATCCACCCCGCCTTCTTCCAGGCCATCGAGTTCGAAAAGTTCGAGACCAGCGCGCACGACAACCTGGTGCGCATGACAGCGCCGCCGCGCGAGGGCCTGTTCTATCGCGGCAAGTGGCTGTGGATGTGGCCCAACTGGACGCTGTCGCTGTTCGAGGGCGGCATGAACACCTCGCGCATCAATCCGCTCTCGCACGATGAGACTGAGCTCATCTACAATTTCTATTTCGCCGATCTCTCCGCCGCGACGAAGGCGAAACGCGATGACACCATCGCGCGCAACCTCGACGTGGTGCGCGAGGATTTCGGCATCTGCCTCGACACCCACAAGAACTATGCCTCGGGCGGCTACCGTCCGGGCCCCTTGAGCCCGCGCCACGAGCAGGGCGTGGCCTGGTTCCAGGCCCGCATCGCCGGGGCGCTGGGGCAATAGACACAATCTTACCCGCTCAAATCCTGCTGACCACCGCTCTTTTTAACGTCCTCCACCCTATTCTTACTCTCATCAATGGTCCGTATAGATGAGAACAGTTTCTTAATCGTTACCCCAGCGGACCTCTTCACATTGCTCACTAACCAATACATTCCATTTATTGCCAATATAACTATGATTAGGACTAAAATTTTTCCCTGCGCTGTCACAGGCCAAACCCAATACATTACCATCAAACCTATCAGAAAAGCAATAGGTTGTTTAATTATTTGTTCCCACATTTGTTAACTCTCAGCTTTCTTATTTTCCTGCGGTTATAAATTTGATCAATTGCACTCCAGCTGTATCTAAAAAATCCCGAAATTTTGCTCTTGCTTTTTCAATAGACCACCCATCCAATTCAATCCATAAAGACAAATCCTCTTGAATATCATCACGCCATTTGCTGAAATAATACTTGAAATGCTCCTCCTCCTCCGCCGAGGAAAGATCTAACACCAATACCGGTACATTGTTGGCGCCCTTGTTTGACGAAGGAGCCCAAGCCAACAAATATGGTCCGGCTCCGCTAAATTTCGATTTTAAGGCCCCAGCAGCTTGCTTTATCGCAAGTTGTCCGGTTTTCAAGCTGTATTCATCAACAGCTTTATTGCAACCAGATGACACATCTGCATTCTTTGTATTAACAAATTCTTTAGCTACATAAATACTATCAACTGGCCATACAGTAACCATTTGCTGTTCGAACGGAACAGATGATTGCGAAGCTTCAACAAAAGTGGCCCAATAAGCCTGGCATGCCGCCAGGTAGCGCTTGCGCGTTGCGGTGGTACTTAGTGTTGGAAAAGCCACCACACCATAAGCGGCAAATTCATGAGGGGGATAGTCTTCGGGTCCAACAAAAGTACGTGTTGCAGTGATTCCATAAATACTTTTAGATCTTTGTTTTTTGTAGGATTTTTTGTAAGAATGACTATGAGAATTATATGCCTTGGAAGAGAAACGTCTATGGTACTGTCTCGCAAGACACGCCAAATCATTTGCATCGCAACCCGAGTCCGAAGTCCGGCCATCTCCGGACAGCGCATTGTGGGAGAGGTAAGCCATCGTTGAGGCTAACATGGCGATTTGGCGAGTTATCGATAAACAAGATCGAAACATGCTTCCCACTCCACCTGTCTGGATAGCACATTTCGCTTATCTCCGCTAGAGGATCCAGTTCTACCGCTAACTACGGCGGGCCACTCGTTGTCGCAATTGTCTTCTGTATTCTGATGATAATCATCTCGCGCTCATTGATGCTTAGTGTCCGTTTGAGAATGAGGGTTTGCAAATCAGCGGCGTTGTGATTCACGATTTCCATGTGGACACGAACGACGCGAGGCCGTATGGCCGCGATCGAGCGGAAGACGAAGCGTTATCCGACCGATCTCACCGATGAAGAATGGCAACGGATTGCGCCGCTGCTGCCCAAGCCGGCGAAGCGGGGGCGCAAGCGGGATGTGGACCTGCGCGAGGTGCTGAACGCCATCCGCTATATGACCCGCTCTGGCGGCGGTTGGCGCATGCTGCCGAAGGATTTTCCGCCCTGGCAGACCGTCTATTGGTGGTTCCGCCGCTTCGTGCGGGTGATGCTGTTCCGCACCATCCACGACATTGCGCTGATGATGGACCGCGAGCGGGCCGGACGCGAAGCGAGCCCGAGTGCAGGCGTCATCGACAGCCAAACGGTCAAGGCGCCGGCGCCGGGAGCGCGGCGGGGCTATGATGCCGCCAAGAAGACGGTCGGACGCAAGCGGCATGTGGCGGTGGATACCGACGGTCGCCTGCTGATGGTCAATCTCACCCCGGCGGGCCTCTCCGACAGCGCCGGCGCGCAGATGATCCTCGATGCCGTCCGCAAGCGCTGGCCGTGGCTCAAGCACCTGTTCGCGGACGGCGCCTATGACAGGACGCAACTCATGGACAAGGCCGCTTTCCTCGACTTCGTCATCGAGGTCGTTCGCCGCATCGACAACGAGCCTGGCTTCAAGGCGTTGCCGCGGCGCTGGGTGGTAGAGCGCACCTTCGGCTGGCTCACGCGCTGGCGACGCCTGGTGCGCGACTACGAGCAGCGCATCGACGTCTCCGAAGCTATGATCCACGTCGCCATGGGAAGCCTGCTGCTGCGAAGGATCAGCCATTGAACACATTTTCAAACGGACTCTTAGGCTAGAACTGCAAGCAAGATCAATGATGCCACCGGACGATGCAATGTGGGGTTGTTCGCTTGCTCAGCATGGAGATGATCTTGCCGACATTGATACCGGCCACGATGTGGCCGACCGGCGGTCAGGCGCGACGATACCATCGCGCGCAACCTCAACGTGGGGCGGGAGGATTTCGGCATCCGCATCGACACCCACAAGAATTATGCATCGGGTGGCTATCGTCCGGGCCCCCTGAGCCCGCGCCATGAGCCGGGTGTGGCCTGGTTCCAGGTCCGGCGGGCCGACGAAGAGGCCTGTCGCCTGATCCGAGGGGGGAAGGATCAGGCGACATCGCCCTCCGCAGGCTCGCGCTTGCGCCCGGTGATCATCGCTTTCACCAGGTTCTCGCGATGCCTGAAGCTCGCCAGCGCCACGCCGCACAGATGTACCGCTACCAGCGCGATCACCGTATAGGCTGAGACCTTGTGGGTGATCTGCACCCAGTCGACGCCGAAATAGGCATCGGTGGTCATCATCCAGCCAGTGAAGGCGGTGAGCGATATCATCGTGAGCAGCACGATCACCATGGCGCCGCCGGCCGGATTGTGGCCAATATAGCGGGGCTCGCGGCCGCCAAAGATGTCGCGCAGATAGCCCAGCACCCGCAAAGGGTGGCGGCAGAATTGCGAAAAGCGGGCATATCTGGGGCCGATCAGCCCCCACAACAGCCTCACCGCTACCAGCGCGGCGGCGGCATAGCCGAATTCGTTGTGGATGCTGTCGCGCCAGGACGAGGTGAACCAGGCCAGGGCGATGCTGGCAGCGAGGCACCAGTGAAACAGCCGCACCAAAGGATCCCAGACGCCGACCGCCGCCATGCGACGGCCCGCGCCCTGGGAGGTACTTATGTCGAGATCAGTTCTCACCTGCTTCGGCGCTCTTGGTCTGCTTCAGGGTCTCGGCATTGAAGGCCATGTTGAGCTTCTTGCCGTGCTTGTCGGAGGCATAGACCTCGTAGCAACCGCTCTCGGTCTTGATGCGGTGGATCTTGTAGCCCTTTGAGTTGAGCATGGCCGTGAGCTGGGACTTGGGCTTCCACATGGATGAAGGCGAGGTGGCGCAGGCGCTGCCGGCAGCGAGCGCCGAACCGGTCATGAGAGCCATCAGGGCAAAGGTAGAAACGGTGCGAAGCATGGAAAATCTCCGTGACTTTTGTGAAGGAGCGTTGCGCGGGTGCGCTACCCCGGTTGATGCGCATCCGAAAGGTCGATATCGAACGCGACGTGCGAATATGTAGCGGCGCCGAGATGACAGATCGCTGAAAACAATCTTAAAGTTTTGGTAATGGACATGGCGAAGATGTGGCGGCAACGAAACGCCGCCACCAAGAGAACTGGAGCTCAGTCGCGCCCGAAGACCGATACGCTGGCCACGTCCTGATTGAACGCCGCGGGGGCAATGACCCGGAAACGCAGCATCTCAGCATCCTCGGCGCTGTAGGCAATGTACCAGATGCCGTCCTGTGCGACCCGGCCGCATTTGTCCTCACCGCTTGTCCAGCGGCGCCAGGCGATGCATACTCGGTTTCCGACGATGCTCCAGCGCCCCTTGTCCTGCCTGCCGAAGGCGCTGCCGTCGAGGCGGCCGTCGGCTCTTGCCGCGATCATGAGGGTATAGCCGCCAAGAACCTTCGCTTCGTAATAACCGGGGAAAAGACCGTGCAGCGAAGCACCCCTCACGAGCGTTTCGTCCGCCGAAACGGGGCTCGGGGCGCCGGTCGTGGCGATAGCGATGAGCATCAAGGCGATTTTCCTCATGACGGCCTCCATCAGCTTGCCTGTCCCTGGGTGTAGAATATGTGATGGCCGATCTTGGTGAGCCGGGTCAGGGTCCTGAACCAGCGCGGCTTGACGTAATCGGCATGGTAGAATGTGGCCGTGGAAACGAGCTGCAACGTCTTGTCGGTTGCCTCACCGCCATCGCTCAACGCTTCGTCGGCCACCGCCACAGCTTTCGCCCAGGCCCGTCCGGGCCTCGGCAGATCGGGTTTGCCGTCGCAGGCAAACGAGAACTGGCAACCATTGAGATGGCTCGAACCCTGATAGACCACTTCGCAGATGGTTGAGGGGAAATTCCGCGCCTCGACACGGTTGAGGATGACGGTCGCCACCGCGCGCTGGCCTACCTCCGGTTCGGAACGGGCCTCGAAGTAGACCGCGTTTGCCAGGCAGCTTTTCTCGACCATTTGGTGATTGAAGAGGGCGGCCACCCGGCGTGCGCCGTCGATGATCGACTGCGCGACTAGGCTCAACAGCGTGCCGTGATCATCATCGGCCTCGCGCTGTGGGGCCATGCGGATGGCAGCGGTCGAGCGAACGTGGTGGGCCCGCCGTAGCGCCAGGGCCTTCCGGCGCGCCTCGATGCGGCGTTGGTTCATGACGTAGCCGAAGCCATAGCCATAGCGCTCGCTGAGGCCGGCAGCTGCGGCCGCCGCGTTTGAGCCCGCCATGGCAATCAGTACAAACCCCGCGCTTACAAGGATTGGCAAACAAATGAATAGGCTTGACGGTGCCGCTCTCATAGTGCCGGCTCCCCTAACTCTGCGACTCTCCCGTTAGTCATTCATTGACTAACATAATTGTCACTTAAATATTCTGTTAACCAGAGCTATTGATGTACAATTTGCAAAGCGACGTTAGTAAGATTGCCATAAAATAGTTTCAAATTTACTTATTACTCTTGCAATCAGATCGAGATCATGCGATCGCGCCAGGCAAAGCGGCGACGGCCGACCGCATCCGCCCTTCCACCGCGCCGGCATTGGCGGCTATGGTGATGACCGCTCAGGGGCAAACAGATCGTGGGGGGTGCGTCATGGCAGAGAGCTTCAACCAGCCACTGGGCGGCAACGAGATGCCGCGCTTTGCGGGCCCAGCGACGATGATGCGCCTGCCGATCCAGCGAACGGCGCGCGGGCTCGATGCCTGCTTCGTCGGCGTGCCCATCGACATCGGCACCTCCAACCGCTCCGGCACCCGCCACGGGCCGCGCCAGATCAGGGCGGAAAGCTGCATGCTGAGGCCCTACAACATGGCCACGCGCGCAGCGCCCTTCGACTCGCTGCAGGTGGCCGACATCGGCGATGTGGCCATCAACACCTTCGATCTGAAAAAGACGGTGCGCATCGTCGAAAGGGCGTTTGACCGCATCCTCGGGTTCGACTGCATCCCGCTGACGCTCGGCGGCGACCACACCCTGACGCTGCCCATCCTCAGGGCGATGAAGAAGAAGCACGGACCCGTCGCCCTCATCCACGTGGATGCCCATGCCGACATCAATGACGAGATGTTCGGGGAAAAGATCGCCCACGGCACGCCCTTCCGCCGCGCCGTCGAGGAAGGCCTGTTGCAGACCGGCAAGGTGTTCCAGATCGGCCTGCGCGGCTCGGGCTATTCGCCGGAGGATTTCGACTGGCCGAGGAAGCAGGGCTTTACCGTGGTGACGGCGGAAGAGTGCTGGATGAAGTCGCTTAGCCCCCTCATGGATGAGGTACGGGCGAAGATCGGCGATGCCCCCTGCTATCTCACCTACGACATCGACAGCCTCGATCCGGCCTTCGCGCCGGGGACGGGTACGGTGGAGATCGCCGGGCTTTCCACCTGGCAGGCGCTGGAGATCATCCGTGGCGCCAAGGGCCTCAACCTCGTCGGTGGCGATCTGGTGGAGGTCTCGCCGCCTTACGATCCGAGCGGCAACACCGCCCTCATCGGTGCCAACCTGCTTTTCGAAATGCTTTGCGTGCTGCCGGGCGTCAAATACGCGGCCTGAACGCTGCGAAAGGGAGGCTCAGCCGGTGGACCAGTGGATCTGCTCGCCCTTCTTCATTGCCAAGCCGGAAGACGGGCTGCGCGACGTGGCCGGGCAAGGCCAGATCGTCAATGCGCCGGTGCTCAGCGGCGATGACCCGCTGGAGCGCATGGGGTTTCTCTACCGGGGACTTGCGGATCACGTGGCCTCGGCGCTCAGCACCGGCAAACGGCCGGTGAGCTTTGCCGGCGACTGCCTGTCGAGCCTTGCGGTGATGGCGGGTTTGCAACGCGCCAACGTCGATGCCTCGCTTTTGTGGCTCGATGCGCATGGCGATTTCAACACCTGGGAGACGACGCCGAGCGGCTTTCTCGGCGGCATGCCGCTCGCCATGGCGGTGGGACGCGGCGAACGGCGGCTCATCGAGGCCGTCGGCCTCAGACCCATCGATGAGACCCGCGTCATCCTCAGCGATGCCCGCGACCTCGATCCGGGCGAGCGCGAGGCGGTCGCGGCCTCCCGCATGACGCACATTGCCGACGTCGGCGAGTTGCTCAAACGGCCCTTGCCGGACGGGCCGCTCTATGTCCATTTCGACTGCGATGTCGTCGATGCGGCCGAAAGCCCGGCGCAGAACTACCCGGTGCCCGGCGGGCCTTCGGCGGCGCTCGTGCAGCGCATCTTCCGGCATATCGGCGGGTGCGCTAGTGTGGCGGCGCTGTCGGTATCGGCGTGGAACCCGAGGCTCGATGGAGCCACCCAAAGCCGCGCCATCACGATGGCCGCCATCACGGCGCTGCTCGAGCCCGGTGACGCCTGAAAGAACAAGCAATCAAGGGGGGAAGCGGGCATGGCCACTTGCGGCGAGTATCTGGTGCGGATTCTGGCGGCCCACGGCATCGACACGGTATTCGGCATTCCGGGCGTCCACACGGTGGAGCTCTACCGTGGTCTCGGCAATGCCCCGGTGCGCCATATCACGCCGCGCCATGAACAGGGCGCCGGCTTCATGGCCGACGGCTATGCCCGCGCCAGCGGCCGACCCGCCGCCTGCTTCATCATCACCGGGCCCGGTCTCACCAATATCGCCACGGCGCTGGGCCAGGCCTATGCCGATTCGGTGCCCGTCCTCGTTATCTCCAGCGTCAACAACACGCATGAGATGATGCTGGGCGAAGGCCGGCTGCACGAACTGCCGTGCCAGCGCAACCTGATGGCGGGACTCACCGCCTTTTCCCACACCCTGTTGCGCCCCGATGAACTGCCAGCGGTGCTGGAGCGGGCGCAATGCGTGTTCAACAGCGCAAGGCCGCGCCCCGTCCATATCGAGATCCCGCTCGACGTCATCATCGCCAATGCCGACCATCTGCCCGCCAGCACCACCGCCACGCGCGCGGCCGCAGCACCCGACCGCGAGGCCATCAACGCCGCCGCGCGGCTGCTCTCCTCCGCCGAAACGCCGATGGTGTGGCTTGGCGGCGGAGCCCAGGACGGGCCGGCCGAGGCGCGCCGGCTGGTCGAGACGCTGGGGGCGCCCGCCGTCACCACCATCAACGGCAAGGGGCTGTTGCCGCCCGGCCATCCTTTGTCGCTCGGCAGCACCATCCCGCAGCCGCCGATGCTGGAGGCTTTGGGAACGGCCGATGTTGTGCTCGCCATCGGCACCGAGATGGGCGAGACCGACACTCTCCTTTTCGACAGCGCGCTCAAGCTCTCCGGCAAGCTCATCCGCATCGACATCGACCCCGAGCAACTGACGCGCAACGCCATGCCGTCGATCAGCATTGTCTCCGATGCCAAGACCGCCATGGCCGACCTCGCCGATGCCTTCATCGCCATCGGCCACAAGCCCAATCCGCCAAAGGCGCGCATCGCAGCGCTGAAGGCCGAGCTCGACGGCCTGCTCGATGGCAAGCAACGCATCCATGCCAAGGTGTTCGCGGCCATGCACGAAGCGCTGCCGGGGATGATCGTGGTGGGCGATTCCACCCAGCCGATCTATTCCTCCAATCTCTTCTACGAGCCGGAGGCCCCACGTTCCTTCTTCAATTCCTCCACCGGCTACGGCACCCTCGGCTATGCCCTGCCCGCCGCCCTGGGGGCAAAGCTCGCGATGCCCGATCGGCCCGTCGTGGCGGTGATCGGCGACGGCGGATTGCAGTTCACCATCGCCGAACTGGCAACCGCGGTGGAGCTTTCCCTGCCGGTGCCGATCCTCGTGTGGAACAACAAGGGTTATGGCGAGATCAAGCGCTACATGGTCGAGCGCGGCATCCCGCAAATCGGCGTCGACATCTACACGCCCGACTTCCAGACCATTGCCAGGGGTTTCGGCTGCCGCGCCGTCGTGGCGAAAAGCCTCGATCACCTGGCGAGCGCGCTGAAAGAGGCGACAACAGCCTCCGGCCCCACGCTGATCGAGGTGGACGAAGCCACGGCGTTGGGGTGGTGAGCCATGAAGATCGCGGTGCTGGGCGCAGGCGTTACCGGGGTCACCACGGCCTATTATCTCGCCCGCGACGGCCACGAGGTCACCGTCATCGACCGCCAGCCGGACGCGGCGATGGAGACCAGCCATGCCAATGCCGGCCTCGTCTCGCCCGGCGATTCCTATGCCTGGGCCTCACCGGCGGCCCTGTCGATGTTCATCAGGTCGTTTTTCCGGCCCGATCTCGGCATCAAGGTGAGGCCGCAGCTCGATCCTGATTTGGCCTCGTGGTGCATCCGCTTCCTGTTTCAGTGCACGGCTGAGCGGGCGCGCATCAACACGGCGCGAAAGTTCCGCATCGCCGAATATGCGCGCCGGTGCATCAATGAGCTGATCGAGGTCACCGGCATCGACTATGACGCGGGCTCGGGCGGCATCCTCTATTTCTACCGCGACCAGAAGAGCCTCGATGCCGGGGCAAAGCACATGCAGATGCTGGCCGATCTCGGGCTTGAGATCGAGGTCCTCGGACGCGACGATCTGGTGCGGCGCGAGCCGGCGCTCACCCAAGCCGGATCGAAGATCGCCGGCGGCGTCTTCTCGCCCATGGACCAGACCGGCGACTGCCGTTTGTTCTCTCAACGGCTGGCCGAGTGGTGCGAAGCGCATGCGCAGGTCACGTTCCAGTATGCCACGCGCATCACCGGCTTCGACAGGGACCGCCGCATGGTGACCGCGGTGCTCACCGACAAGGGGCCGGTGACGGCCGATGCCTATGTGTTGGCGCTGGGCTGCGACAGCCCCATCCTTTCGGCCAAGTTCGGACAGTTTCTGCCCATCTATCCGGTCAAGGGCTATTCCATCACCGTCGCCATCCCGCAAGGCGTCGAAGGGCCCGTTGCCGGTGGCGTCGACGAGGACAAGCTCATCGCCTATTCGCGCCTCGGCGATCGCCTGCGCCTTGCCTGCACCGCCGAGTTCGCCGGTTACGACCGCTCGCACACCGAGGCCGACTTCGAGCGCCTGCTTGCCTTTGCGCGCGAGGTCTTTCCCGACCACGTCAAGGACGGCCACATCGATTACTGGGCGGGCCTGAGGCCGATGACGCCCTCGTCGGTGCCGATCCTCGGGCCGGTGCCGGGCTCCAACGTCCATCTCAACACCGGGCACGGGCATGTGGGCTGGACCATGGCCTGCGGCACGGCGAAATTCGTCGCCGACCGCCTGGCCGGGCGCGAGCCGGAAATCGATCCCGAGGGCCTGGAACTCAAAGGCTGAGGCAGAAAAGAATGGACGGGCCGCAGGTCAGCATCCGGCTCGACACCATCGAGCGCAATGCCCGCGTGGTGACGGCGAAATGCCTTGAAGCGGGCATCGGGGTGTTCGGCGTGACCAAGGGCACCTGCGGCATGCCGCAAGTAGCGCGCGCCATGCTGCGCGGCGGTGTGGTGGGCTTGGCCGAATCGCGCTTCGAGAATATCCGGCGTCTCAGGGAAAGCGGCATCGAAGCCCCCATTATGCTGTTGCGCTCGCCGCCCCTGTCGCGGGTGGAAGAGGTGATCCGCAACGTCGATGTGAGCCTCAATTCCGAGCTCGGCGTGCTGCTTGAACTGTCGCGGGTGGCCGAGCGCATGGGGCGGGTGCACGACGTCATCCTCATGGTCGATCTCGGCGACCTGCGCGAAGGCATCTGGCCCAGCGACCTCATGGCGGCCGTCGACGAGGTGATGCAGCTTCCCGGCATCAGCCTCGCCGGCCTCGGCACCAACCTCACCTGCTTCGGCGCCATCATCCCGACGCAAAAGAACCTTGGCGAGCTCACCGCCCATGTGCGCGCGGTGGAAGAGCGCCACGGAGTGAAGCTCAAATATGTGTCGGGCGGTAATTCCAGCTCGCTTCCCCTGCTGCTTGCCGGGCGCATGCCGCCCGGCATCAACAACTTGCGCATCGGCGAGGCGATCCTCAAGGGCGGGCGCGATACCTTCCTCGAAGCGCCGTGGGAGGCGCTTGATCGCGATGCCTTCCATCTCACCGTCGAGCTTCTGGAAGTGAAGGTGAAGCCGTCGATGCCCATCGGCGAGTCGGGGGTCGATGCCTTCGGCCAGCGCCCCACCTTCGTCGATATGGGCGACCGGCTGCGCGGCATCGGCAATGTCGGGCGCGAGGACGTGATCGTCGAAGGGCTCGAGCCGGTGACCACCGGCATCCAGGTGCTGGGGGCCTCCAGCGATCATCTGGTACTCGACCTCACCGAGGCCGATCCGCAGCCCGAAATAGGCGATCTCATTGACTTCCGCATGAGCTATGGCGCCATGCTGGCGACGATGACATCGGACTATGTGGAGAAGATGCCGATGCATGACGAGCCGCAGGAGCGAAAGCGCAAAGGAGCCGACTTGCTGGTCGGCGAAGGGTTCCTCCCCCCGGTCGAGCAAGAAGAGCTGCAAGGCCGGCTTGAAGCCCTCGGATTTGAGGTCGCAAGGAGCGCAACGAGCGCCGATGCGGTCGCGGCGAGCCTGAAGCGCGGGGCGGTGCCGGTGCTCATCGGGCGCGATCACCTGACCACCTGGGCGGGCCTTTCGGGCGCAGCGCGGGCGCTTGAGGATTTTGGCCTCATCTGGTTCGATGCCACCGCCTCGTTCATGCCGGTCGAAGGCGAATTCGGCGCGCAGTCGGTGCTGCACCGCGCCCTCGGGCACGATGCCGGTGCGCGCGGGCTGATGCCGGCGCTGTCGCCGGAGAACGTGGCCATCGTCGGCCTGCGCCATGCCGACCCGCTCGAATCGGAAGCACTCAAGGCTTCGCGCATTTCCATCTTCACCATGGTCGACATCGATGCCGTGGGATTGCGCGAGGTGATGAAGCAGGCGCTCAAGGTAGCGGGCGCCGGGACGCGCGGGCTCTATGTGAGCTACTGCCCGTCCGTCACCGACATCCCCGGCACGGCCGAAGGCTCGGCCGGCATGACCATCCGCGAGACCCATCAGGCAATGGAGATGATCGCCCGCAATGGCGGGCTCGCCGTAATGGACATTGTCGGCCTTACGCCTGAGACCGAGCCGCGCATCTGGCAGGAGGCCGGCCACTTTCTCCTGTCGGCCTTCGGCAAGCGCATCCTCTAGCCGGCGCCAAACCGGACGGTCACGGGCCCGCCCGAATGAGCTCAATAGAGCTTGAGATCGAGCAGCAGCACCTCCGAATAAAGGAAATCGATGTCGGCGGCGGCAAGGTCGTGAGGGCGGAAATAGCGGCTGATCTCCAGCGGCGCTGTGCGGTCGGCGCGGGTGCCGGGGGCAACGAAGCGGGAATTGAGCGAAAGCACCGCCTTGTCGCGCGGCAGGACGGCATTGGCGTAAGTGCGGACGTGGCGCGCGAACAGCTGGCGGTCGCCCACATGCAGGATTTCGTGATGGGCGATGTCATCGCCTTTCAGCTTCACGTAGTTTACCAAGAGGCAGCGGCCGTCCGGGCCGGCATCGAGACTATGAGCGGTGGCGTTCAGCCCCTTGTGGTCGGCGAGGATGCGGCGCTCGTCGTCGCTGAGGCGCGGGCTCGCCGCCGCCTGGTCCATGGGCCCGAGGGGGATCACATCGGCGCTCGGGGCTTCGTTTGTGCGGTGCCAATAAAGCTTGGTGTCGTCCATCAACTCCCAGCCGATCTTGGCGAGCAGCGAGCCAGAGCGGATGTTGGGGCTGGTGGCGGTGTAGGTGACCTCTTTCGGCTCGGTGATGAGGGCAAGCATGTCCTGGCCGAGACCGCCGCGGCGCATGTCCTTTTCCACGAACCACGAGGTGATGTTGCCGGTGCGCCGGGGTTTTGCGCGGATGACGCGGTCGGCGAAGACGATGCCGAGGAAGCCGGCCAGCTCGCCGTTTCTCGTCACCACCACGCCATAGCGATCCTCGCCCGGCGTCCAGCGGCAGTCGAGGATATTGGCCCAACGTTCGAAGGGGATCTTTGGCATGCAGCTGGCGATATAGGCCTGCACCGCGCCGCGTTCGGTGGGTTCGGCCCAGCGTAGCGCGATCATGCAGCGGCCTGCATGACCTCGGCGAGGTCGATCCAGCGTGCGCCCCGGTGGACGGCGACGGCGGCAACGAGGCGCTCGACAAAGGCCCAGGTC
>CAVYOQ010000005.1:0-35490 GCA_963770075.1 uncultured Alphaproteobacteria bacterium | reverse complement strand
CGCCAGCCGGTCATGCCCTTGAACTGGCTGAACAGGCGGAACTGCGGGCCCGGCCGATAGCGACCGATGAGGTGAACGCGCGTGAAATCGATGTCGGCGCCGCCGTGCAAGCGCTCGAGCGCGCGCGGAGAGGGCGATAGGCTGCGCCACGAGGCCGGCTGCGATCTGGGGGCGAGGAGCGCTAACCTTGCGCCGCAAGGCGCCCTGACAAGCCTGAAGCCCTTTTAGCAAGGCCACTCCTGTTTCCCACCGCGAGCGCGAACCCAACGGCAGCCGGCGCGGCTCCGTGCTGTCACTTGTTCTCGCCGAAGCGGCTTTCGGCGGCCCGGGTCTTGTATTGCTGGCAGATCAAAATGCCCTTGACGGGGCGCAGCATAAGGAGGGGCAGCACCCACAGCCAGCGGCACCGCTACGACCGCATGCACCGAGTCGGAGGGGATGCCAGTTCACCTCCACGAACAATGTCGATCCGACCGCCAAAAAACCGGCAACCAGCATCACGAACCAGGCCGCCCCGTCGCCGGCGTCGGCAAAGTGATGATTCAGCCCGCACGACGAGCAGCTCTCGGCCACCTCGAGATAGCCATTGAACAGCTTGCCGCGCCCGCAGCGCGGGCATACGCCCTTCATACCGGCCGAGACGGGCGAGATATCGGGATAATAGGGTTCGTGGCTCATGCCATTCACAAACGCCGACGGGTGCGTCCATGTCAAGAAAAAGCGCCCCGGCCAGAGCGGCCGAGGCGCCTCGCATACGCAAATGCCGCAGAATTATTCGGCGATGACCGCGCCTGCCGATCCCCACACATAGATGCAGGAAAACAGGAACAGCCAGACCACGTCAACGAAGTGCCAGTACCAGGCCGCCGCCTCGAAGCCGAAATGCTGCTTTGGGGTGAAATGGCCGGCCATGGCGCCAAACGGGCGCACGGTCAGGAAGATGGTGCCGACGATGACATGGAAGCCGTGGAAGCCGGTCGCCATGAAGAAGGTCGAGCCGTAGATGTTGCCACCATGCAGGCTGGAGAAGGCAAAGGCCGCATGAGCATACTCATAGGCCTGGATGCTGGTGAACAGCATGCCCAGCAGGATGGTGCACAACAGGCCCCATTTCAGCCCCGAGCGGTCATTGTGCAGCAGCGCATGATGCGCCCAGGTGACGGTTGTGCCCGATGTGAGCAGGATGAGGGTGTTGACCAGCGGCAGGTGCCACGGGTTCATAGGCTCGATGCCCTTTGGCGGCCAGTGGCCGCCAGTAAGAGCAGCGCGCGCCGCGTTTATGGGCTCGCCGGCAAACAGCGAGGCATCGAAGAAGGCCCAGAACCAGGCCACGAAGAACATCACCTCAGAGGCGATGAACAGGATCATGCCGTAGCGCAGATGCAACTGCACCACCGCGGTATGGTCGCCGCCATTGGCCTCCTTGATGACGTCGCGCCACCACATGAACATGGTGTAGAGCACGCCGGCAATGCCGATGAGCATGCCCCAGGTGCCCCAGTGCGCGCCGTGCATCCAGTTGATGGCGCTCACCGCCAGCACGAAGGCCGAAATCGAGCCGACGATCGGCCACGGACTGGGATTGACCAGATGGTAGTCGTGATGTTTGGCGTGGCTTTCGGCCATTCCCCTACTCCTCGCTATTCGGCACCGGCACCCGTGCCGGATGTTGCAGTTTCCCCAGGTTGGTCCGCCTTGTACGACAGCCCGGCATTACGCACCATGGCACGGGCGGGCCGCCGGCACGGCAAGACCTCGTCAGCGCAAAGACCGTGGGCACGACAGCGGCGATCACGTCCGGGCATAGCTGCTCGCATGCCCTCATCCCCCCGCAACATTGCCGGCAAGGCGCACGATGGTGGTGATGAAGAACAGGACCACCAAGGCGCCCAGCGCCAGTCCGATGGCAATCGAACGGCGGCGGCGGCGGGCCTCTTCTTGCGGTGTCAAAGACCTGAACTCCATGGCCGTCATGCCCAGAACCTCGAACCCCATTCCACCAGCAAGGCGGCATAGAGCACGAAAAGATAGAGGATGGAAAAGCCGAACAAACGGCCGGACGCCTTGCGCGACTTCGTGCCGATCGCCAAGGCGGCAGATATCCAGCGCGAGCCCCAGGAGAGCAGCGCCGGCCACTGCGGCGGTGGCGGCATAGACCACGCCGCCCAGGCCGGTGAGCATCGGCAGGCCGGAGGCAGCGACCGTCAGCACGGCATAGATGAGGATTTGCTTGCGGGTTTCGCGCGGACCCGCCACCACAGGCAGCATGGGCACCCCGGCACGGGCGTAATCGTCCGAGCGCAGCAGTGCCAGCGCCCAGAAATGCGCCGGCGTCCACAGGAATATGATGAGGAACAGCGCAATGCTGCCGGTATCGATGCCACCGGTCACCGCCGCCCAGCCGATCATGGGCGGAAAGGCGCCGGCCGCCCCGCCGATGACGATGTTCTGCGGCGTGCGGCGCTTAAGCCACATGGTGTAGATGACGACATAGAAAAAGATGGTGAAGGCAAGCAGCGCCGCCGCCGCCCAGTTGATCAGCACCCCGAGCACGAACACCGAGCCCGAGGCCATCACCAGGCCGAAACCGAGTGCATCGCCTGCCGCGATCACGCCGCGCGGCACCGGCCGACACTCGGTGCGCCGCATGCGCGCATCGATGTCGGCGTCGTACCACATGTTAAGCGCGCCGGAAGCGCCGGCGCCCGCGGCGATGGCCAGGACCGTCATGGCGCCAAGCCAGGGATGAATGTGGCCAGGCGCGACGAGAACCCCGACCAGGGCAGTGAACACCACCAGCGACATGACGCGCGGCTTGAGCAGCGCCAGATAGTCGCCCACAGAGCCGGAGCCCGCAACGGCACCGGCCAAGGGCTTCGCTGTTCCTGTCGTCAAGTCCCGCATTTCCGTTTCACCGCTTCGTGCCGGCTCGCCCCGAGGGGGACGGGCCGGCCCATCAGCCCCAAGCTACTTGATGACCGGAAGGGTCTCGTATTGATGGAACGGCGGCGGCGAGGACAGCGTCCATTCCAGCGTCGTTGCCCCTTCGCCCCACGGATTGGCGCCGGCCTCGCGCTTCTTCATGAACTGGTCGATGACGCAATAAACGAAGATGACGACCGAGGCCGAGGAGATATAGGCGCCGATGGAGGACACGTGGTTCCAGCCAGCATACACGTCCGGATAGTCTATGTAACGGCGCGGCATACCCGCCAGCCCAAGGAAGTGCTGCGGGAAGAAGAGCAGATTGACGCCGATGAATTGGGTCCAGAAGTGCGCCCGGGCGAGGAACGAGTTGTACATGTAGCCGAAGATCTTGGGGCTCCAGAAGTACCAGCCACCGAAGATCGAGAACACCGCCCCAAGCGACAGCACGTAGTGGAAGTGGGCCACCACGTAGTAGGTGTCGTGCAGGGAGTGGTCCATGCCGGCATTGGCCAGAACCACGCCGGTGACGCCGCCGACGGTGAACAGGAAAATGAAGCCCAGCGCCCACAGCATGGGGGCGCGGAACTCGATGGAGCCGCCCCACATGGTGGCGATCCACGAGAAGATCTTGATGCCCGTCGGCACCGCGATCACCATCGTGGCGGCGGTGAAGTAGGCCTGGGTGTCGACGTCGAGGCCGACGGTATACATGTGGTGCGCCCACACGATGAAGCCGACCACGCCGATCGACACCATGGCATAGGCCATGCCGAGATAACCGAAGATCGGCTTCTTGGAGAAGGTGGAGACGATCTGGCTGATCATGCCGAAGCCCGGGAGAATGAGGATGTAGACCTCGGGATGGGCGAAGAACCAGAACAGGTGCTGGAACAGGATCGGATCGCCGCCGCCATCAGGCTTGAAGAAGCTGGTGTGGAAGTTGCGGTCGGTGAGCAACATGGTGATGGCGCCCGCGAACACCGGCAGCGACAACAGAAGCAGGAACACGGTCACCAGGATCGACCACACAAACAGCGGCATCTTGTGCAGCGTCATGCCCGGCGCGCGCATGTTGAAAATTGTGGTGATGAAGTTGATGGCACCGAGAATAGAGGAAGCGCCCGCCAGATGCATGGACAGGATGGCAAAATCCACCGCCGGGCCGGGATGGCCGGTGGTCGAAGACAGCGGCGGATAGAGCGTCCAGCCGGTGCCGGCACCGTCGGCGCCGGGCGCGCCGCCCACGAACATGGAAATGACCAGCAGCATGAGCGCCGGCGGCAGCAGCCAGAACGAGATGTTGTTCATGCGCGGGAACGCCATGTCGGGCGCGCCGATCATCAGCGGCACGAACCAGTTGCCGAATCCGCCGATCATCGCCGGCATGACCATGAAGAAGATCATGATCAGGCCGTGGGCGGTGATGAACACGTTGTACATGTTCTTGCCGGCATCGACGGCCGCGTCGGGGCCAACCCCGTAGACGAACTGGGCAAGTCCGTAGAAGTACTGGACGCCCGGCTCGGCCAGTTCCAAGCGCATAAGCAGCGACAAGAGGCCGCCGACCAGCCCGGAGAAGATGGCAAACCACAGGTACATCGTGCCGATGTCTTTGTGGTTGGTCGAGTAGACGTAACGGCGCCAGCCGGTAGGATGATCAGCGTGGGCGCCGTGGGCTGCTGCGTGTGCCATATTCTGACTTTCCTCGTTGCACAATGCTCGTAAGGGAAGGGTGCCCCGCCTGCCCGGCGGCGCCTATGCCTTCCGGTTATTTCACCTGTTGATCGACCGATGCCAGCTTCGCGCGGGTGGAATGCATCTGGGCCAGCATCTTGTTGGCCTTTTCCACACCCGCCGACTTGGCCTTTGCGGTCCAGGCCTTGAAATCCGCATCGGAGACCACGTGGACCTCGATCGGCATGGCGGAATGGTCCTTGCCGCACAGCTCGGAACACTGGCCGTAAAAGATGCCTTCCTTCTCGGCCTTGAACCAGACCTCGTTAAGGCGGCCGGGAATGGCGTCGACCTTGACGCCAAAGGACGGCACCGTCCAGGCATGGATCACATCGTTGGAGGTGACGATGACGCGTACGATCTTGCCCACCGGCGCCACCATGGGGCTGTCCACCGACAACAGGCGCGCATCGCCGGGCTTGAGGTCCTTGTCGGCCTTCATGAACGAATTGAAGCTGACGTCGCCATTGTCTGGATATTCGTAGGACCAGTACCACTGGTTGCCGATCGCCTTGATGGTCATGTCGGCGGGCGGAATGTCGCGCTCGAGATAAAGCAGCCGGAACGAGGGGATGGCGATAACGATCAGGATGAGGATCGGAACCACCGTCCACACCACCTCGACCATCGTGTTGTGGGTGGTCTTGGAGGGCACCGGATTGGATTTCGCGTTGAAGCGCACCATCACCACGACCAAGAGGCCGAGAACGAACACGGCCACGACGGTGATGATGACGAGAAGCAGGTTATGAAAACTGCGGATGCTCTCCATCAGCGGTGTGGCGGCGTCCTGAAGCCCCATCTGCCAGGGCACGGCCTCGCCCAGACTTTCGGCGAAAGCCGATTGCGCCGCCGCCATGGTGGCCATCAGGACCGCCAGGCCAGCCGTCAACTTAAGGAAACGCATGCGTCAGCCTCTCTCCATCAAGAGCGTACCCCCAAACCACCCCTAACGGGCCGAAGGCACCCCGTCATTCCGTCGCAAGGGTCTTGCTCCGCGCCGCCTGCCCGGATGCGGGCCCCATCAAGCAACGCGCGGCCCGCCCCCTTTGCGCCATCGGACCGCTGCAGCAGACTGTGAACCACATTACAGACCGGGCTGCAATGAAAGATTGCGCGGCAAAATCTCGCGCCGCTTCGGACCCGCGCCGGACGTGCCGGACATGCTGCTAGCGAACAATATCATCATACTCAATTCCGCCTCAATCGGAAGAAATCAATGGGCAAGGTTGGCCCAAGGCGGTTTTCGCAGCGCTGAAAGCGCGATACCCGCCGATGCATTGACGGAACCCGCGAGGGCCGCTAGACGAGTCATCGACCGTTTTCGCGACAACTCGTGGACCACCGGCAGGAACGACGTCCGCCGCAGCTTGCCGGGTTCCGGCGCAATGCCGCGGCCGCCAATGCGAATTGTTGAGGAGCATCCATTGACCATCGCCTATTCGAGACTTTGCCGCCTGGCCCTGACCGCCACGGGCGCCGTCGCCCTCATCGCCGCTACCGCACCGGCACGCGCGCAGGCCGATGATCCCAACAACCCGGTTCTGAGAAACTTCGGACCGCGGGTGCAAAGGCCGCCACAGCAGCAGCAACAGCCCGACAATCAGTCCAATGCGCAAGTAATGGCGACATTCGGCGACTGGCGGGTCGCATGCCAGGAGGCTTCCGAAGCGGTGGTGAAGCAGGGCGGCCCGAAGAAGGCCTGCGGCATGTCGACCACCGTTCAGGACGAAAAGAGCAAACGCATCGGCCTCACCGTGATGCTGCGCACGCAAAAGAAGGATGATAAGACCACCATGTCGACGATCCAGGTGATCACGCCCGTCGGCGTGTACCTGCCGGTCGGCATCGCTGTGGAAATCGATGGCAACGCCGCAGGGCGCCTGCCCTATGCTCGCTGCCTGCCGCAGTTCTGCCTCGCCTTTTCGGAAATCCTGCCGACGACGTTGGAAAAGCTGCAGAAAGGCACAACGGCGAACTTCATCATCTATGAAGCACCGGGCGTGAGCGTGCCGCTGGCCGTCTCCCTCACGGGCTTTACCGCGGCCTTTAACAGCCTCGACAAATATAACTAGAACATGATCCGATCAGCCTTGAAGCAGCGGCATTGAATTTGTCGGCCGGAGCGGGTGTACTGTCACCAGCAACCGGCGAGCGCCATCAGCGCCTGCCGCCCTGGTCCCGAAGAGGTTTCCTGCCATGGCTGCCAAGCCTTCGCCCGTACGCGATACCGCCGACAGCGGCGATGAGCTCGACCGCGACGCCGCCCGCCGTATCACCGCCGATGCGCTCGCCGGCAGCGACGATGGCGAGTTGTTCATCGAAAAACGCTTTTCCGAAGCGCTGGTGTTCGATGACGGGCGCCTGAAGCAGGCGAGCTATGATGAGAACGCCGGCTTCGGCCTCAGGGCGGTGAGCGGCGACGTGGTGGCCTATACCCATGCCAGCGAGTTGAGCGAGGCGGCGCTGAAAAGGGCAGCGGAGACGGTGAGGACCATCGCGGCATCAGGAGGTGGCATTGCCGGCGAGGCGCCTGCCCCCACCAACCACCATCTCTATGGCAGCGACAATCCCATCTCCGAGATGGCGTTTGCCGACAAGGTGGCGCTGATCTCCAAGGCCGATCGGTTCGCCCGCTCGCTCGATGCACGCGTGCGGCAGGTCTCGGTCGCCCTCAGCGGGCAGTGGCAGGCGGTGGAGATCCTGCGCCCCGACGGCGAAGTGCTGAAGGACATCCGCCCGCTTACCCGGTTCAACGTCTCCGTCGTGACATCGGACGGCAAGCGCCAGGAAACCGGCTCTGCCGGTGCCGGTGGGCGCAGCGGCTATGGTGAGTTCCTCAAAGAGGACAAGTGGCAGGACCTGGTGCGCGAGGCGCTGCGCCAGAGCCTCACGCTGCTCGAATCGGAGCCGGCACCGGCGGGCGAGATGGACGTGGTGTTGGGGCCGGGCTGGCCGGGCATCCTCCTGCACGAGGCGATCGGGCACGGGCTGGAAGGCGATTTCAACCGCAAGAAGACCAGCGCCTTTTGCGGCCTGATGGGCGAGCGCATCGCCTCGCAGGAGGTGACGGTGGTCGATGACGGCACCCTGCAAAGCCGGCGCGGCAGTCTCAATATCGACGATGAGGGCACGCCCACCAACTGCACCACCCTGATCGAAAACGGCGTTCTCGTCGGTTACATGCAGGACCGGCAGAACGCCCGCCTGATGGGCATGAAGCCCACCGGCAACGGCCGCCGCCAGAGTTTTGACCACGTGCCCATGCCGCGCATGACCAACACCTACATGCTGGCAGGCAAACGCGACCCCAAGGAGATCATCGCCTCGGTGAAGAACGGTCTTTATGCCGTCTCCTTCGGCGGCGGGCAGGTGGACATCACCTCGGGCAAGTTCGTCTTCACCTGCACCGAGGCCTACCGCATCGAGGACGGGCGCATCGGCAAGCCGGTGAAGGGCGCCACCATCATCGGCTCGGGCGCCGATGCCCTGACCCGCATTTCCATGGTCGGCAACGATCTCCAGCTCGATCCCGGCATCGGCACCTGCGGCAAACAGGGACAAGGCGTGCCGGTGGGCGTCGGCCAGCCGACGCTGCGGATCGACCGCATCACCGTCGGCGGCACTGCGACATGAGCATTGCCCATGCTCGAGCGACCCACCACCTTCATCTTCGACCTCGACGGTGTCCTGTGCCGCTATGATCTGCCGGTGAGGCTCGACTGTCTGTCGCGGGTCACGGGCCTCAATGCCGATGACATCCGCGCCCGACTGTGGGGCTCGGGTTTCGAGGATGCCGCCGATGCCGGCGAATTTCCCGACGGCGACAGCTATCTGGCGGAATTCGCCCGCCGCCTCGGTCGTCCCCTGACGCGCCAGCAATGGATCCAGGCGCGGCGGGCATCGATGACACCGTGGCCCGATATGCTCGACATGGTTACGCGGCTCGACGAGGGCGGTGATGTCGCGCTGCTCACCAACAATGTGCCGCTGCTGGCCGACACCCTGGACGAGGTCTTTCCCCAGGTGCCGCAGCTCTTCGGCGACAGGGTGTTCTTTTCCTGCCGCATGCGTCTCGCCAAGCCTGATCCGCAAATCTATCTTGAAGTGTGCCGGGTGCTGGGCTGCCGGCCGGGCGAAGCGGTGTTCGTGGACGACAAGGCGGACAACGCGGAAGGCGCCAGTCGCGCCGGCCTGCACGGCATTCATTTCAACGGGGCCGGGGCTCTGGCCGCAGAGCTGGCGCGGCTCGGTGTGGCGGTGTGAGGACGCCCGACGATGATCCGCCCGGCGCCGGTTTGAGTGCCGGCGCTGTGGCCGGGGCGCCGCGCAGCCGTCATGCCCGCTTTCTCGCCGGCTCGACCATGGGCCACGTGGTGATCATGACGCTGACCGGGGCGGTCGGCCTCATGTCGATGTTCCTGGTCGACTTCGCCGATCTCTATTTCCTCAGCCTTCTGGGCGAGACGGCGATCACCGCGGCCATCGGCTTTGCCGGCATCACCGCCTTCACCACCATGTCGGTCAGCATCGGTCTCGGCATCGCGGCCGCCGCGCTGGTGGCGCGTCATGTCGGAGCCGGCGATGAGGAGCGGGCGCGCCAGTACGCCACCACGGCGGTGGTGACGACGATGGCGGTCATGGCGGTGGTGGCGGCGGGGTTTGGCGGATTCGCCACGGCGTTCCTGAGCCTGCTCGGGGCCTCGGGCGAGGTGCTCGCCCATGCCCGCAGCTATGTCGAGATCGTCGCCGTCGGCTTTCCGCTGCTGGCCGGGGCGATTGTCTGCTCATTCTGCCTCCGCGCCATCGGCGATCCGCGCCGGGCCATGTATGTCACGCTCACCTCGGCCATCATCAACGGGTGCCTCGACCCGGTGTTCATCTTCGGCTTGCACATGGGCATCCGCGGCGCCGCGGTGGCGACGGTGATCGCCAATTGCGCCGCGCTCGCCATCGGTCTCAACGGCCTGATCCGGGCGCAGCGCTTCCTGGTGCGCCGACAGGGAACGGCCATGCTCGGCGACCTGCGGGCGCTGGCGAAGATCGCCCTGCCGGCCGTACTCACCCAGCTCGCCACCCCCTTCGCCATTGCCTACATGACCCGCGCCACCGCCCCGTTCGGCGACGAGGCGGTGGCGGCGGTCGCCATCATCAACCGCCTGATACCGGTCGCCTTCGGCATCATCTTCTCGCTGTCGGGAGCGGTGGGGCCGATCATCGGGCAGAATTTCGGCGCCGGCCAGATGGGCCGTGTGCGCAGCGCCTTGCGCGATGCCATGCTGTTTGCAGCACTCTATACGCTCGCCACCTCGCTCCTACTGTTCATCTTTCGCCACCAGATACCGGGCATGTTTCATGCCAAGGGCGCAACCGTGGGGCTGGTCAGCTTCTATTGCACCTACCTTGCCGTGAGCTGGGCCTTTACCGGCGCCCAGTTCGTCGCCCAGGCCGCCTTCAACAATCTCCACCGGCCGCACTGGGCCACCTTGACCAACTGGGGCCGGGCGACGCTGGGCACCATCCCGTTCGTCATGGCGGGCGCCGCCCTCGACGGGGCGCGCGGCATCATGATCGGCAGCGCGGCGGGTGCGGCCGTGTTCGGCGTCGCGGCAGCCGCCGTCGCCTTCCGCCTTGCCGCCCGCATCGAGAAGGGCAATGCTTGAGGCCCGATCAGCCACCGAGAGGCGCGAAAGACTGCATGGAAATCTTCGACATCATCGTCTCGTCCCAGGGCGGCGCGCTCATCGCCCATCTTGCAGCGGCTGCCGGGGTGGATCAGGAAACGGCACGATCCGCCCTCGACCGGCTGGTGCCCGAGATCGGCCGCTGCATCGCCGAAAAGGCCACCGATTCCGAGGAGCACGAGCGCCTGCTCGCTGTGGTCGCCGATAGCGAGGCCGACGACTATCTCGATACCCCGCGCACCTTGCTGAGCCGGTCGGCAGTGCAGGATGGCGAGGACATCCTCACTTACCTCTACGGCTCGCTCGAGGCCGCCCGAGCCGAGGCGGCCCGCATTGGTGCGCCCGACGGCATGACGCAGGCGATGTTCGAGCGCCTCATGACGTTCGCGGCCGCCCTGGTGCTCGCTGCCATGACCCGACGCAGCAAGACGCTCGCCATGCCGGCCGCCGCCCTCGGCAGCAGTAGCGGCGGCGGCATCGTCGCGGCCCTTGTCGGCGCCGTGGTCAAGGGCCTGGTGGACGGCATGAAACGCGCTCTGGTTCCGCGCCGCAGGCGCACGCGCATCGGCAGCCGCCGCACCTCCCGGACGCGGCGCAAGAAAAGCACCCGCACTCCCAGCCTCAACGACATCCTCGGCGATCTGGTCAAGGACGCCTTGAAGCCGAAATCGGGCCGCTGAACGCGGGCTGGCATTTGCGCATGGCAATGCGCTTGACGGGAGGGTAGGTTTGCTCAACCGACAGGGATTGAGCACCTATGGCCCGGCTTGGAGACGAGTTTCTGGAACGCCTTGTGCGCAAGGGCACACTCACAGTGATTCGTGAGGACGGGTCGCGGCGGACGTTCGGCGACGGCAGCGAGGATGAAATCGTTGTCCGCTTCCATGATGCGAGCGCAGAGGGCGACCTGACGCGCAATCCGGTGATGGCCATGGGCGAGCTCTATGCCGCGCGGCGCTACACCGTCGAGACCGGTGATATCTACGGCCTGCTGTCACTGTTGAAGCGCAACGGCTCGGCCAAGGCGCTGCCGCCGAAGCTGATGGCGCGCGCAACGGTGAGCTTGCTGGCAGGGCTGGCCAAGGATGCGCTGGTCGGCGATCGCGCCAGGGCCGACGTCGCACATCACTACGACCTCGATGGCGGACTGTTCGACCTCTTCCTGGATCGCAACAAGCAATACTCCTGCGCCTATTTCCCTGACGGCGACGAGGATCTCGATACGGCACAGAGCAAGAAGATGCGCCACATCGCGGCCAAACTGATGATCGAGCCGGGCCAGAGCGTGCTCGATATCGGCTGCGGCTGGGGCGGCATGGCGATTTACCTGGCAAAGGTTTGCGGGGCGCGGGTGACTGGCGTGACGCTGTCGGAAAAGCAGGCGCGCGAGGCATCCGAACGGGTGGCGGCGGCGGGCGTTGCCGACCGCGTGAAGATCGAGCTGCAGGACTATCGCTCCGTATGCGAGAGTTTTGACCGGATCGTCTCGGTCGGCATGTTCGAGCATGTTGGCCTCAAGAACTATGCGACGTTCTTCCGGGCCCTGTGCGAGCGGCTGGTGCGGGTGGGCGGCATCGCCCTACTGCACTCCATCGGCGACACCAAACCGGGACGGCGCAACAATCCCTGGATGGAGAAATACATCTTTCCCGGCACCTATGTGCCGGCGGTCTCCGAGGTCGCACCGCATGCGGAAAGGGCCGGGCTGCTGATCAAGGACGTGGAAATCTGGCCGATCCACTATGCCGACACGCTGCGCGCCTGGCGCACGCGCTTCATGGCCCGGCGGACAGAGGCCGAGGCGCTCTATGATGCGCATTTCGTGCGAATGTGGGAATTCTATCTGGCGGGCATGGAAGCGTCTTTCCGCCATGACCGGCTGTTCGTCTTCCAGATGCAACTCGCGCGGCACCAGGACGCCGTTCCGTTCCAGCGGGACTATATCCCGGCAGCAGAAGCACGGCTGGCTATTGCCGAGAAGACGGCCGGTCTGGCTTAGCAACGCCAAAGCGCCTTCCGAGAGCTTCCGTGCGATACGGGCAAGTTCGATCCGACTGAAGGCCCGGCACCAGGCAGTCATGGTCCCCTGGATGCGGCCTCGCGAAATGAATTGCCACATCCGGCATCCTCAAGTCGAGCGCCTTGTCATCCAGCCGTGGCTTCTCGCATCCACTGTTGGAGCCTTTGGATCGAATGCTCCGAGTTCACCCCGCAATTGGGGTCGAGCACCAGCGGGCCGGGCCGGTAGCCCTGGCTCTTCAACCCGCGCTGGACCGACTCGACGATGCGAATGTCCTCTTCCACCGTCGTCGCCCGGTCCTGAATGGCGAGCCGGCGGATTACGTCGGAATCAACCCCGTCCGCCGTGTACCAGCCGCGCCATACCTTGCACCGCTCCGGGCCTTCGGGGCGCCAGTGGTAGGTGTTCAGCACGTTGCCCGGATAAACTTGGAACGAGAACATCGGCCACAGGAACCATGACGAGTAGTCGCCCGCATGCTGGTTCGCGGCGAGGTCGACCGGATAGCTCATCCGCTCCAGGTTCTGGCACTTGGTGGTGTGGCGCAGGCAATAGCCTTGCGGCTGGATGTCATAGGTCTCGGGCCTGACCACCCCGGTCGAAAAGGTGGGGTGGTTGATCGCGCAGTGGTAGCATTCGGAATAGTTCTCCACCGAAACCTTCCAGTTGCACGCCTCCGCTATCTCGACCCACTCAAGCGGCTTGAGGCCGGCGATGTGCGGCACGAACTGGCCCAACTCCTCGCGCACGCCGGGAAACCATTCGTCCATCGGCCCAGCGCCCGGGTCGAGGTTGGCGAACAGAAAGCCGTGGAAGTCCTCGATGCGCACTTGCGTCAGGCAGATGTCCGACCGGTCGAAGCCCGGCACCACCTTGATGTTGGGGCCCGAGCGCAGGGCCCCGTCAAGCTCGTAGGACCAGGCGTGATAGGGACACACGACGACCTTGCAATTACCCTCGCCCGAGACAAGCTCATGCGCCCGGTGCTGGCAGACATTGTAGAACGCCCGCACCCCGTCATCGCGGCCGCGGACGCAAAACAGGCTCTGGCCGGCAATCTCGAAGGTGAAATAATCGCCTGGCCGGGCGACCAGGCTCGCATGGCCGGCGAAATGCCAGGTTCGCGACAAAAGCCCGTCCATTTCCCGGGTGTAGATGCCGGGGTCGGTATAGTAGCGCGCCGCGAGCGTGCGGACGGGTTTGAGCGTAGGGCTCATCTCTCAGGACCTTTCCTCATCCCAGTACATGCCAAGCTGGTGCCGGCGCTTGTGGAACCTCTCCACCCGCTCGACGATGTCGCCGCTTGCCGAGGCAATAACGAACGAGAGCAGCGTCTCCAGCAAGGCGATCAGCGACACCGACGAGGGGAAGAACTGCGGCGTGTCCACCGCCACCACGAAACCGTGCTCGGACCCGATCACCACAGGCGAGGCCGGGCTGTCCGAGATGCCGATGATGGTGACGCCCTGTTGGCGTGCAATGCGAACCGCTTCCACCACTTCGCTGCGATAGGGCTTCATGGTCATGGCGATCAGCACGTCTCGACCATCAGCGCGGGAAAGATCGTCCACCGCGGTGGAGCCGGGCCGCGGAATGGCGTGGAACTCATCCATGCCGGTTGACGCGAGATAGCTGAAGTTGCGGGCGTTCGCATTGTGCACGCCCACGCCAAGCACGAAGGTCTGGCGTGATGCCCAGATGACGTCGGCCGCCGCCGTCAGCTTCGCCTCATCGATGGCAGCGAATGTCTCCTCGATGTTGCGCAGCGCCGAGTTCACCATGTCGGCGTAAAGCCGACCCATGTCGCCGGAGGCGCTCAGGTGCTGCAGCCAGCGCGCCCGATCGGGAAAGCTGGCCGTGCCGCGGCGGATTTCCTCGCGGAACGGTTGGCGGAAATCCTCGTAGCCATCAAAGCCGAGCACGCGCGCCATACGCACCAGCGTGTTGGGCTTCACGTCCGCTGCCGCCGCAATCTCGCGCATCGAGCTGATGCCGACCTCGTTCGGGTTCTCCAGCACGAAGGCCGCCGCCTTGCGCAGCTCCGGCGTCAGGTTGTCCAGCGCCTCGCCCAGCCTGCCGAGCGGGTCCGGCGATGCGGGTTGTTTGGGCGATGGTACATTTATATCAATCATGATTGACGAGTGTACATTTGTACGATATCCCTTGTCCAGAGCAAACATCCGTGCCGGAGTGAAATCATGGTTCCGTCTCACGCGCGTATCGTCATTGTCGGAGGCGGCGTCATGGGCTGCGCCACCGCCTACCACCTCGCGCATGAGGGCTGGAGCGACATCGTGCTCCTGGAAAAGGCCGAACTGACGTCGGGTTCCACCTGGCACGCGGCCGGCCAGATCACCCACTCCACGTCGTCGTTCGGCCTCGGCAAGTGCGTCGACTACAATATCGGCCTCTATTGCGAAAAGCTGGAGGCCGAAACCGGTCAATCCATCACATGGCACGGCTGCGGCTCATTCCGCCTCGCCTACACACACGACGAACTCGACTGGCTGCGTCAAACCCTGTCGGTCGGTCGCGCGCTCGGCTTCAACATGGATATCGTCAAGCCGGATTTCATCGCCGGGCTGCACCCGTTCTACAATCTCGACGGCGTCATCGGCGCGCTCTACACGCCTGACGACGGCCACGTCGACCCTTCAGGTGTCACCCAGGCGCTCGCCGCCGGCGCCCGCCGGCTGGGCGCAAAGATCATCCGCCGCTGCCGCGCCACCGACATCGGGCAGCTTCAGTCCGGCGAATGGAGGGTCTGCACCGAGAACGGTGATATCGTCTGCGAGCACGTGGTCAACGCCGGCGGCACCTATGCCCGCCAGATGGGCGAGTGGTCTGGGCTGCAGCTGCCCATGACCTCCATGACCCACCACTACCTGGTGACGGACACGGTGCCGCGAGTTCATGGATCTGGACAGGGAACTCCCGGTGATCCGCGACGACAAGCTGGTGTCGGGCTATATCCGCATGGAGCAGAAGTCGGGCCTCATCGGCATCTACGAGAAGGCCAATCCCAACACCGTGTGGGAGGAGCACTGCCCGTGGGAGGCCGAGAACGAGCTGTTCGAGCCTGACTATGATCGCATCATGCCGTGGCTGAAGAACGCCATGGAGCGCATGCCCGTCTTCGCCGAGCTTGGCATCAAGCGTGAAGTGCACGGCGCCATCTCGCATCCGCCGGACGGCAACCCGCTCATCGGCCCGGCACCGGGCGCGAGGAACTACTGGTGCGCCTGCGGCACCCAGATCGGCATCGGCTGGGGTCCCGGCCTGACGCGCGAGCTCGCCCGCTGGATGGTCCACGGCGCCGCCGACATTTCCATGCGCGAGTTCGACCCGCGCCGCTTCGGCGATTACGCAAAGCCCGCTTGGCAGGTGATCAAGGCGAAAGAGGACTATTGCCTGCGCCACGAGATCCCGTACCCGCACTTCAATCGCCTCGCCGGCCGCCCGGTGAAACCGTCGCCGCTGTATGAGCGGCTCAAGGCCAAGGGCGCCGTCTTTGAAGAGGTCTACGGCCATGAGCGCCCGCGCTGGTTCGCCCGCCAGGGGCTGGAGCAGCGCGACTATTATTCCTTCCGCCGCCCGGCCTGGTTCGACATGGTGGCCATCGAGACGAAGGCCGTGCGCGAGCGTGCCGGCATCATGGACATCTCGGCCTTTTCCAAGATCGAGGTGGCCGGGCCTGGCTCATACAACTTCCTCGACCGGCTGGTGCCCAACCGGCTGCCGCAAAAGCCCGGCGGCATCTGCCTCACCCACCTGCTCAACCGGCGCGGCCGCATCGAGGCGGAGATCACTATCGTGCGCCTGGCCGAAGACCGCTTCTACGTGGTCTGCGCCGCCTTCTTCGAACAACGCCTGATCGACCACCTCACCTTTGCCCACCGCGGCGAGAAGGCCGACATCATCAACCGCTCGAACGCGTGGGCCGCCATTGCCGTCAACGGCCCGCGCGCCCGCGACATCGTCTCCGCCTGCAGTGATGCCGCGCTCGACAATGCCTCTTTCCGCTGGATGTCGGCCAAGGAGATCGGCATCGCCGGCCACACGATGTGGGCCTTGCGCATGTCCTATGCCGGCGAACTGGGCTGGGAGATCCACGGCCCCCGCGAAAACATGCTGGCGGTCTACGATGCCCTGTGGGCGACCGGCGAAAGGCACGCGGTGGCCGATTATGGCTCCTTCGCCATGAACGCGATGCGCATGGAAAAAGCCTTCAGGGGCGCGGGAGAACTCACCAACGAGGTCACCCTGCCCGAGGCAGGCGTCATGCGCTTTGCAAAGATGGACAAGAACTTCTTAGGCAAGGAGTCGACACAGGCGAGCCTCGATGCGCCGCTCGCCTGGGTCTGTGCCTATGTGGAGATCGAGCCCGACGGCCTCTGGGACGGCAACGGCGGCGAGGCGGTGCGGCTTGACGGCAAGGTGGTGGGCTCGACCTCGTCGATCGCCTACTGCCATACGCCGGGCAAGATCCTCGCCTTTGCCTATGTGAAGCCCCACGCGGCCGAACCCGGCACGGCGCTTGAGGTGTTGATGAACGAAAAGTGGCGCACCGCGCGCGTCCTGGCCGAACCGGCCTACGACCCGCAGAGTCTCAAACCCCGCACCGACGTGATGGAGGCCGCCGCGGAATGAACGCGCTGCCGAAAACCATGAAGGCCATGGTGCTGACCGGCCATGGCGGGCTCGACAAGTACGAGTGGCACGAGGACTGGCCGGTGCCCGAACCCGGCCCCGGCGGCGTCCTCATCAAGGTCTCGGCCTGCGGCCTCAACAACACGGACGTGAACACCCGCACCGGCTGGTACTCCAAGGCCGTGAGCGAAGGCACCACCGGCGGGACCTTCGTCAAGGTCGGAGACGACGACCCGGCCTGGGGCGGCTCGCCCATCACCTTCCCGCGCATCCAGGGCGCCGACGCCGTGGGCCGCGTTGTCGCCGTTGGCGAAGGGGTGGATACGTCCCTCATCGGCAAGCGGGTGATGACGGACGGCTGGGTGCGCGATGCCGCCGAGCCCACCAACATGGACAAGGCGCGCTATTTCGGCTCCGAGGTCGACGGCGGCTTTGCCGAATATGCAAGGACGGCGGCCCACGCCATCGAGGTTGTGGCATCGGACCTGACCGACGCCGATCTCGCCACCTTCCAGTGCTCCTACACCACCGCCGAAGGCATGCTCACCCGTGCGAACGTTGCCGCCGCGGATACCGTCCTCGTCCCCGGCGCATCGGGCGGGGTCGGCGGCGCGCTGATCCAGCTTGCCAGGCGCCGCGGCGCCCGCGTCGTCGCAATGGCGTCCGCAGCCAAACACGCCCGCGTCGCAAAGCTTGGTCCAGACAAGATCATCGCCCGCGCACCGCAAGACCTGCGCGCCGCGCTGGGGGATGAGAAGATCACCGTGGTGGCCGACGTCGTCGGCGGACCTTGCTGGCCCAACCTGATCGAGGTGCTCGAACGTGGCGGCCGCTACACCTGCTCGGGCGCCATCGCCGGCCCCATCGTGCAGCTCGATCTGCGCACTTTCTACCTGCGCGACCTCACCTTCACCGGCTCCACCATCGTGCCGCCGGACACACTGGCAAAACTTGTCGGCTATATCGAGCGCGGCGAGGTAAAACCGGTGCTGGCCGCGACGTATCCGCTCAGGCAGCTGCGCGAGGCGCAACAGGCTTTCATCAACAAGCGGCATACCGGCAACATCGTGGTGACCATGCAATGAAGATCACCCGCATCTCGGTGTGGCAACTGGCCATGCCGCTCAACGAGCCCTACCGGCTCTCGGGCGGTCGGCTGAAATTCGAGGAGCTGGACTCCACCTTCGTGCGCATCGATACCGACGAAGGGCTCTCCGGCTGGGGCGAGGCCTGCCCCTGGGGGCATACCTACCTGCCCGCCCACGGCCCCGGAGTGCGGGCCGGCATCGCCACGCTTGCCGCCTCCCTCTTGGGCGAGGACCCGCTTGCGCTCGATCACATCAACCGTGTCATGGACGTGCAGCTGCCCGGCCATCCCTATGTGAAGTCCGCCATCGACATGGCCTGCTGGGACATTCTCGGCCAGCAGTCGGGCCTGCCTTTATGGAAGCTGTTCGGCGGCGAGGCACCCCATCCGGTGCTGGTCAACTCCTCCATCTCCACCGGCACGCCGGACGAGATGCTCGCCCTCATCAACAAGGCCGCCGCCCGGGGTTATAGCGTGCATTCCGCCAAGGTCGGCGGCAACGACATCGGCCGCGACATCGAGCGCATCAAGGCCATCTCCACCGGCCTGCCCGCCGGCCACAAGGTGACGTTGGATGTGAACCGCGCCTGGACGCCCGGCGTTGCCATTCAGGTGCTCAACTCGGTTGAGGCCCGCGACTGGGTGGAACAGCCTTGCGAGACGCTCGACCAATGCGCGCACGTCGCGGACCGCGTCACCAACCCGATTATGCTGGATGAGTGCATGCATAGCTTGCAGGATCATCTCGAGGCCTGGAAGATCAACGCCTGCGAGGGCGTGAAGGTAAAGCCCAACCGCGTCGGCGGCCTGACCAGGGCAAGGCAGATCCGCGACTTCGGCGTGTCGGTGGGCTGGCAGATGCACATCGAGGACCTGGGCGGCTCGGCGCTTGCCGACACCGCCGCCATCCACCTCGCCTCGTCCACGCCGGAAGCCAACCGGCTGGCCTCCTGGCTATGCCACGACCACCTGTCGGTAGACCCGGTTCCCGGCCAGGGCGCGCGAAACGATCACGGCACCACCCGGCCCCCGCCCGTTCCCGGCCTCGGGGTGGTGGCGGATCTCGACGTTCTCGGCGAACCAGAGGCGGTCTACCAATGAAGATCGCCCGCATCGCCGTCTGGTACGTGCCGCTCACCAGCCACGTCGCCTACAACATGTCGGGGGGCAAGACCTGCGACACCGTGGAGAGCGCCGTCGTGCGGCTCGACACCGACAGCGGCCACTCGGGCTGGGGCGAGGTGTGCCCGATCCCGCACTACCTGCCGGCCTATGCGCGCGGCGTGGCCCCGGCGATCGAGGATATGCTGCCCGTCCTGATCGGCGCCGATCCGGTGGGGCCCGAGGCGCTGATGGACCGGCTGGATGCCTGGCTGCAGGGCCACGCCTATGCCAAGTCGGCGATCGACACCGCGCTATGGGACCTGACGGCACAGGCCGCAGGCGTGCCGCTCTGCACCCTGCTCGGCGGCAGGCGGCACGAGACGATGCCGCTCTACCACTCCATCACCTGCGTGGCGCCCGACGAGATGGCCCGCATGGCGCGCGAGGCCTACGATGAAGGCATGCGCCAGTTCCAGGTGAAGCTCGGCGCCGACAATGACTGGCAGGCAGACGCCGAACGCCTAATCAAGGTGCGCGAGGCCGTCGGCCCCGTCCCTCTCGTCTACGGCGACTGGAACTGCGGCGCGACCCGGCTCGAGGCCACCCGCACGGGCCGTGCCGTCGCTCATCTCGACGTCATGCTGGAGCAACCCTGCCGCACCATCGAGGACTGCGCCGCCGTACGCGCCGCCACGGGCCTTGCGATGAAGATAGACGAAAGCGCTCACGACACCGCCTCGCTGCTGAAAGCCTACGAACTCGGCTGCATGGATGCCGTGGCGCTGAAGCTGTCGAAGTTGGGCGGCCTGTCCGCCATGCGCCGTGCCCGCGACCTGTGCCTGCACCTGGGTGCGAAGATGTGCATCGAGGACACCTGGGGTTCGGACGTCACCACCGCCTGCCTGCTGCACCTGGGTGCGGCCACACGGCCTGCCAATCTTATGAACGTGTGCGACCTGTCCGGCTATGTGTCGCCACGGCTCGACGAGAAGGCACCGGCGCGAAGGGATGGCCGCATCGGCCCACCGCAAGGCCCGGGCCTCGGTGTGGTGCCGGACCCGGACAAACTGGGCAAACCCGTTGCCGAGTTCAGCTAGATCAGCATGCAATCGGATGGAATCATCCAATTGCAGAAAAGTTAATTGATTCTAGGGAGTTGAGCATGATGTTGTCTGAAAATCGGCTACCACTCTTCGGCATCCTGTTCTAGGAGACAATCGATGACACAGGCTGACCTGATTTCGCGCGCCAACGCCGTTCTGCCCGGCGGCGGGTTCGGAAACTTCGATCCCGGCATCATCATCCGCGAGGGGCGCGGCTCTCGGGTCTGGGATGAGGACGGCAGGGAATATGTCGACCTACTGATCGGCTCCGGCCCGATGCTACTCGGCCACGGCCATCCCGAAGTGCTCGATGCCGTAATGGAGCAATTGCCGAAGGGCCAGACCTTCTTCGCCAACAACGCCGCCGGCATCGAACTCGCCGAAGAGATCTGCCGCGCTGTGCCCTGTGCTGCGCAGGTGCGCTATGTCTGCACCGGCTCGGAGGCCGACATGTACGCCATGCGCCTTGCCCGTGCCTTCACCGGGCGGGAGAAGATCCTGAAGTTCGAGGGCGGCTATCACGGCATGTCCGCCGAGGCGCAGATGAGCCTTGCCCCGGCGAAGCTGGCCAACTTCCCGCTCGCCATACCGGACTCCGCCGGCATCCCGCAAGGCGTGCGCGATACCATGCTGATTGCCCCCTTCAACGACATTGACTTTGCCCGCTCGCTCATCGCCGAGCACGCGCACGAGATTGCCGGCATCATCGTCGAGCCGTTCCAGCGCATCCTGCCGCCTGCACCCGGCTTTCTGGCAGCGTTGCGCGAGGAGTGCGACAGGCGCGGCATTGTGCTGGTGTTCGACGAGATCGTCACCGGGTTCCGCTTCACCTATGGCGGCGCCCAGAGCCAGTATGGCGTCACGCCCGATATCTGCACGCTGGGCAAGATCATCGGCGGCGGCTTCGCGCTCGCCGCGATTGCGGGTCGCGGGGACATCATGGCCCACTTCGACAAGGCAAAGGTCGGCACCGACGGCTTCGTGATGCAGCTCGGCACCCTCTCGGGTGCGCCCGTTGCCGCCGTGGCGGGACTCAAGACCATGGAAGTGCTGCGCCGCGACGGCCAGTACGACAGGCTGAAGGCAAACGGCGAACGGTTAATGGCTTCGTTCGCAAGGTATCTGTCTTCGGCCGGACACGCCCACCGGATCGTCGGTGAGCCGTGGCTGTTCGACGTGCTGTTCACAGACAGGCCGGTGCGGAACTACCGCGATGTCATGCAGGCCGATGCCGCAAAAAGCGCCCGCTTCAACAGCCTTCTCAGGCAGCATGGCATTTTCAAGTCGCCAGGCAAGGTCTACCCATCGCTAGCGCTCGATGATGCCGACTTTGATCATGTGGACATGGCGGTTCGTATGGCGGCTGACAATCTGTAGTACCAAAGGCCTTCTGCCCACCGCCTCAGGTGCGTTGCCTCAAAGACCGACAGGGGTTGCGGACGGTCATTCTCGGTATCGGCTGGCGCAACCCAGGCCGCGATCGCAATAGTGGCGGCAAGAGCCCATTGCCGCATCTGATGCCACACCGATCAGCGCGCGCCTCGCCGTGCTTGGTCAAGGATGCGGCTGTTCCTGACCAGGGTTGCGAGCTTTTCCAGATGCGCGGCCACGAAGCGGCGCGTTGCCTCGTCGACCAGGCGGCCGGTGTCGTCGAACTTTTGCGCTCCCCCACCGATCATCACCTCCGGACCGTTCACCATAACGGCATCCAGATAGACGAAGATCTGGCGCAAATGGTGGTTGGCAAAGGCAGCACCGAGCGCACCCCTGCTTACGCCCATGAAGGCCGCCGGCTTGCCGGCAAACGGTTGATCCGACCCGCGCGATGCCCAGTCTATGGCGTTCTTGAGAACGCCGGGTACAGAGCGATTGTATTCCGGTGAAGCAATCAGAAGCGCATCGGCGCCACGCACGGCATCACGGAACTTGGCAACCGGCTCGGGAAAGCCTGCGAGCCGGACATCCTCATTGTACAGCGGTATGTCCGAAATGTCGTAGGCCTCGATGCGCATCAAATCCGGTGCCAATTCACCAGCCGCGCGCAAAAGAGCGGTGTTGTAGGACCCCGAGCGAAGGCTTCCGGAAAGGCCGATGACATTGATTGGCGCGTCGTCGTATTGGTCCGTGCCGGATTTCATTACAGTGGATCTCCGATTTCAATTGCTGCTCAAGGCCGCAATATCGCTGGCCCCGTCCATGACGTAGCGCTCGAGCGGGCAGGTCGGTTTGCCTCGGTCGAGAATGATGCAGGGAGCCGGGAACTCCTGCACGATGTTCACGTCGCGGCGAACCAACTCGTCGTGGAAGCGTTCGAGCTGGTCCATCATGTCGGCGATGAACGCATCGTGCAGGACGCAGACGGACCAGTCCAAGTTTTCGAGAGTGGAGAGCGCATTGGTCAACCAGCGCCTGCGCGGCTCAAGCCAATCGCCGGGAACATTGTTCCAGGTCACCACCGTAAAGCCGTTCTCTGCCAGATAGCTGAGCGCCGGGCGGGAGAGCAGGTGCGGCCCGATCGATCCGGCACCGTTGGGCCGGAAGAACTTGCGCGGATGCGACACCCCTTCGATCCGGCGTTGCGTCTCTCCGATCTCGCGTCGCACGTGATCCGCGCCGCCGTCGATCCCGAGCGGCGCGCCATGGGTCAGCGTATGATTGCCGATCCAGTGGCCCTCGGCATGGGCACGCTCGACGAGCGCGCGCCCGCGGGCGTCGTCAAGCCGCTGGCCAACCACGAAGAACGTCGCCTTGATCCCCCGTTCCGCCAGAAAGTCGAGCACCTTTTCGGTCGCGCCCGGCACGGGGCCGTTGTCGAACGTGAAGGTCAGCGTCTTCATTTCGGCCAAACGTCCCCAGCGGCCGCAAGGCAGCAATCGGGAGACTGGAGGGGCTGAGGCACCGTGATCAGACCCGCGCCGGTTTCCACGCGCCGCTATCTCCGCCGACCGCTTCTTCTGAAGCGAGACCTTGAGGCATTGACTTGGCCGTACCTTCCGCCCGCTGCAACTCGGCACGCAGCCTCTCGCCCGTCGTCTTGTAGTGACGAATGAGCAGCCGGACCGCCAGGTCGGCATCGCGCGCCAGCGCCGCATCGGCGATGTCCTCATGTTCCATGCGAACATCCCGATGGGTCGAGGAGTTGAGCCGCGCAATGAAGCGATAGCGATTGTTCTCATTGTAAAACTGATTGCTCAGGCGAAGCAGCAGATTCGATCCGCATCCGCACAACAGGCTCGTGTGAAAATCCTTGTGGCAGCGCTCCCACTCCAAATCGAGGTTGCCATCAGGCTTGAGGCGCGGCATCGCCGTGAGCCGATAACGGGCGAGCACGATGCCTTCCTCCCAGTCCTTGCCGCCGCGCTCGACAGCCAGCCGCAAGGCGCGTTCCTCCACAGCGCAACGGATCCCCAGCAGCTCCTCGAACTCCCGGCTGGTCACTTTGGCGACACGGAACCCGCGCTGGTCCACCCGTTCGACCAGTCCGTCGGCCGCGAGCATGCTGAGCGCCTCGCGGATTGGAGTTGCGCCGATGCCGTAGTGTTCCCTCAGTGCCTCGATCTTCAGTTTTGTTCCGGGCGGGAAATGGCCGACGATCACATCGTCGCGGATGCGCACATAGGTATTGCTCGTCCGAGAACGGGTTCTGCCTTCGCTGTCTTCCGTGCCTGAGCCTGCCAAACCGTAACCTGTTGCTTGTCTGACCTCTGCCAGGGGCTCAGCTCGTTGCCGCCCGCGGCGCTTCGACTTCGGCCCGTACCGGATTCGTGAGTGTGCCGATCTGGTCGATCTCGATCGAAATTTCGTCGCCCGGCCGCATCCAGACCGGCGGCTTGCGGGCGTGGCCCACGCCTTCCGGCGTGCCGGTTGCGATCAGGTCGCCCGGCTCGAGCGTCATGACTTCGGTCAATATGGCGATCGTCTTCGCCACGGAGAAGATCATGTTCGCGGTATTGGATTCCTGCATGATGCGCCCGTTGAGGCGCGAACGGATGCCAAGACCACTCGCACCGGGCGGCAGTTCGTCCGCCGTCACGATCCACGGCCCGAGGGCGCCGGTGCCATCGAAATTCTTGCCGGCTGTCCATTGCGCCGTGCGGCGCTGATAGTCGCGGATGCTCCCGTCGTTGAACGCGCTGTAGCCGAAAATGACGTCATGGGCGTCGTCTTCGCGCACATGCCGGCACTTCCTGCCGATGACGATGACGAGCTCGGCCTCGTAATCGAGCCGCTCCGAGCAGCTGGGCACAATCATCGGCTCGCCGGGGCCGATCATCGAGGTCGTCGCCCGCATGAAGAGCGAGGGATAGTCCGGCACATCGTGCCCGCCCTCCTTGGCATGGTCGGCATAGTTGAGACCGAGGCACACGACCTTGCCGGGATCACGGAGCGGTGACAGCAGGCGAAGGGACGACAGTGGCATGCGCGGGCAGTCCGGTTGCGACAGTCGCGCCGAAATCCGCTGCTGCAAGGGTTTGTCCGCGGCAATCACCTCGCGCATCGATTGTGGCGCATCAGCAATTGCGGCGGTGAGATCCACGACTGTGTCCTGATTGACCAGCACACCCGGCCGGGGCCCCTCGCCCCCCTCGAACATCAAATAGCGCATCGAACCCTCACCATGCGTTTCCCGGCATCCCGTCACCCGCGGCGCTCCCGCAATCGTTGAAACTGATTATCGATAAAACTCTTTCCGGTCAATATTCTGAAAAAAATCGATAAAATCTTGACCCTGTCAGCCTGTGATTTTATGGTTCGCGAAAACAGAGGCGCCTGACCCTTGTCGTCCGGCGAAATGGAGAACGGGAGGATCAAATGCAAAAAATCTTGAGTGTGATGTTTGCACTCGCCGTTGCCGTGATCGGCACCACGGCCACGCGGGCCGGGGAGACCGTGACCATCGGCATGGCCAACAGCGTCAACCAAGTACCGTCCCTGGTCGCGCAAGCTCAGGGCTTCTTCAAGGATGAAGGCGTCGATGTCGTGATCAAGCCGGTGCGGCGCGGCACCATTGCAATCGAGGCGATCGTCGCCGACTCGATGCAGTTTGCCGAAGTATCCACGGTCGCCCTGTTCGCAGCCGTTGACAACGGCATTCCGCTGGTCGCCATCGGCGCAGGATCGCGCGGCTTCACCGGCAAGATGATCGGCGCCCCCGACATGGGTGAGGTCAGCAGCCTTGCCGATCTCAAGGGCAAGCATATCGGTATCCAGGTCGGCACCGGCGTGCACGGCGTATTCCTGATGCTTCTGAAGAAGCAGGGGCTCAGCGTGAAAGACTTCAATATTACCAATGTTCGCGTCACTGACATGCCGACGGCGATGGCCTCGAAAGGTGCGTTCGACGCTGTGCTGGGCTGGGAGCCGATGATGCAGCGCACGGTCCAGGCGGGCTACGGCAAGGAGATCATCAGCGCCGCCCAGTTCCAGAAAATGGCCGGCATCACCTATCCGCTGGTTCTCGTCGCCAACAAGGACTGGGTCGCCAAGCACCGGGATACGGTGCAGGCCGTCGTGAACGGCTATGCACGCGGCCAGCAGTGGATCCGCGCGCATCCTGATCAGGCGCTCGATCTTTACAGCAGTTACATCGCCAAGGCCGGCTCGAAGCTGGAGAAGAGCATCGTGAAAAAGATGATGTTCGAGGTTCCCAAGTACGACGGGGTCAACTTCATCCCCAGCGATCAGAGCGAGTTCACCGAGACTCGCGACTTCCTTTACGAGCAGGGCCGGATCAAGTCGAAGCCTGCGCTGAAGGATGTCATGGACGCATCGTTCGGTGACACGGCCGAGGCCAAGCTGAAATAACAGGACAGCAAGGCACGTTTGCTCACCGAAAGATGGTTCGATGACGGCACTCGACGCTGACAGTCGTCTGGCAAAGCTCCGCTCGCCCGAGGAAATTCGGACGGGTGGAGGTGCCTGGGCCTTGATGACGAATCTGTTCTATCTGGCGATTCCGATCGTGGTCATGTTGACGGTCTGGGAACTGGCGACGCGCCTCACCGGGTTGCCGCCGGCGCTGCTGCCGCCCGTCAGCGACATTTTCGTGGCCATCTTCCGCATGGCGCACCAAGGATTGCTCTTGGGCGACGTCACGGCATCGCTCATGCGGCTGTTCAAGAGCGTGTTCATCGGCGCGGCGATCGGCACCACGTTCGGCGCGCTGATGGGCTATTTCCGCATCTGCGAGCGGTTGTTCGCAGCACCACTCAACTTCCTGCTCGCCATACCCGGCACGGCAATGTTCCCGTTGTCGATGATCTGGTTCGGCCTCACCGAGATGGCGATCATCAGCATTTTGATCTACGAGGTTGCGCTGACGGCGGCGCTCAACACCTGGACCGGTGTCAGGACGGTCGACGCTTCGCTTATCCGCGCCGGCAGGGCCTTCGGCTCAGGTGGCCTGTCGCTGTTCTGGCGGGTGCTGATCCCGGCGGCTCTGCCGTCGATCATCGCCGGCTACCGGCTCGCCTTCTCCAGATGCTGGCGCATTCTCATCGTCGCCGAAATGCTCGTCTCTGTCGGCTCGGGGCTCGGCTATCGGATCTACTGGGGCCGGGAATATTTCAACTCCGACGTCGTCTATGCCGGCTTGCTCGTCGTTGGTTTGGTCGGCCTGCTCATCGAGCGGGTCCTGCTGCGCGGGCTCGAACTGATTACGGTCGAGCGCTGGGGCACGATGCGGGAACTCAACTGACCATGGGCGAGTTGCGTATCGACAATCTCAGCAAGACCTATGCCCGGCGCGAAGGGTGGAACAGGACGCGCTATCTTAAGGTCTTCGAGGACATCTCCTTTCGGGTCGAGAATGGCGAGTTCGTGAGCGTCATCGGTTCGTCCGGCTGCGGCAAGTCCACGCTTCTCAGCATTGCCGGCGGCCTTTCCCCGGCCACCAGCGGGACGGTCTACGTCAACGATCAGCCCGTCTCGGGGCCCGGTATCAATCGTGGTATCGTGTTTCAGGAATTTGCCTTGTTTCCCTGGTTGACCGTCATCGGCAACATCGCCTTCGGCTTGAGAGCCAAGGGTGTGCCGAGAAGCGAACGTGAGGCCGTCGCACGCAGATACGTCGACCTTGTCGGCCTTACCGGCTTCGAGGAATACCACCCCAGCCGGCTGTCAGGCGGCATGCGCCAGCGGGTTGGCCTTGCGCGCGCGCTCGCCATCGAGCCGGCGGTCCTGCTCATGGACGAGCCGTTCGGTGCCCTCGATGCCCAGACCCGCGAGGCGATGCAGAATGCGCTCGGCGATATCTGGGCAAAGACGAAGAACACCATCCTGTTCATCACCCACGACATCCGCGAAGCCATCTACCTGTCGGACCGCATCCTCGTGCTCACCGGCCGGCCGGCCGTGGTTTCGCATGAACTGAAGGTCGACCTACCTCGCCCACGACTCCGGCATGACCCGGTCTTCCAGAGCTATGAGGCGCGCCTCGAGGCCGCTATCGGCGGCAAGCCGACAGGGGACCCCCAGCAACATCCATCCGAATTCCCGACCGTCGCCAGCGCCGGCTGATCCCACACGAAACGAGCTCGAAACATGACTGTTCCAGCCACCAATTTCTCACCTGCCTTCAATGTCACCCGGGCCAGCCACATCGTGGTCACGGCCGCCGACCTCGACGTGAGCCGAGAGTTCTACACCGAGGTCATCGGTTTGCAGGTGACGCACGAAGACAGCGACGAGGTCTATCTGCGGGGCATGGAGGAGAGTTGCCACCACAGCCTCGTCCTGCGCCGTGCGGGAGGAAAGCCTGCGTGCGAAAGGCTCGGCTTCCGCGTCTTCCGGGATGAGGATCTCGACCTTGCCAAGGCCTATTTCGACGCTGCCGGCATTACCAGCAACTGGGTGGAGCGCGCTTTCCAGGGCCGCACGCTGCACGTCACGGACCATTGCGGCATTCCTTTGGAGCTGGTTGCCAGCATGCCGACCTTGCCGCGGCTGCACGACAAGCCCCACCTGCATCGCGGCGCCGGGGCGCTGCGCTACGACCACATCCAGTGCCTGGCTCCCGATGTCACAGAAGCCGGGCGCTTCTATACCGATATCGGCTTTCGCGTGTCGGACTATTTCGTCGACAAGGAAACCGACGAGGAGCCGCAAGGGTTGTTCCTCTACCGCAAGAACAACCCGCACGACATCGTCTTCCTGAAGCGCGCCGGGCCGGTGCTGCACCATTTTGCCTATATCGTGTCGGAGGTAAGCCATCTCTTTCGCGCGCTCGATGTGGCGGGCGCGATCGGCTTCGCCAAATGCTTCGAGCGCGGACCGGGCCGCCACGGGCAGGGCCATGCCTTTTACGTTTATTTCCGCGATCCCGACGGCCACCGCGTCGAGATCCTGCCGCCGCCCATCCAGCTCATCGATTTCGACGACGGCCCGGTGAAATGGCATTCCGGCAACCGCTTCACCTGGGACCTGCCACCGTCGCGCCGCTGGCTGAGAGAGGTAACGCCCTTCCGTGACGTGCCCGTACGCGAGACCGATGCGGACCCGAAGCTCTTCTCGCTGGAAGACTTCCTGGCGGCTCAGGCATGATGCGAGACCACATTTCCCTGCCCGACCTCGATCATCTGACGCCTGAACAGCAGGCCGTCGCCGATGCGGTGGCGGCGGGGCCGCGCGGCGGCGTGCGCGGACCGGTCAGGGCCTGGCTCCACAGCCCGGAGCTCGCCGGCCACGCCCAGAAGCTCGGCGAGTTCCTGCGCTGGCGCACGGTCCTCGCAACCCGGATCTCCGAACTGGTTATCCTGGTGACCTGCCATCACTACGGCTCTCCCTTCATGTGGGTCAATCATGTGCCGCATGCGCTGAAGGCGGGTCTTGCCCCCGAGATCGTCGAGGCCATCAAGCATCGCCGCACGCCGAAGTTCGCATCGGACGATGAGGCCGCCGCTTATGATTTCGCCAGGGAGGTGCTTGAACACCACGCGGTCAGCGACGAGACACTCGCCGCCGTCAAGCGCATCTTCGGCGAACGCGGTGCCGTCGAGATGGGGGCGCTGATCGCCCACTACCATTCGGGTGCGATTGCGCTGTCGCTGTGCGACATCGACCTGCCTGACGGCTCGAAGACCTGCCAGCCCTGACGCGCCGCGATCCGACGCCGACAGGCGCGGCAAAGGAGAGATAGCGTTTATGAACACACTCATCGCAACCACACTGGTCGGCAGCTATCCCCAGCCGGAATGGCTGATCGACCGCGACAAGCTGAGGGCCGGAGTGCCGCGCATCCGCGCGCCGTTCATCTGGCGGGTGCCGCCGGACCTGCTTGGCGAAGCGCAGGACGACGCAGCCCAACTCGTCATCGACGACATGGAACGGGCCGGACTCGACATCATCACCGACGGCGAGGTGCGCCGGGAAAGCTATTCCAACCATTTCGCCAATGCGCTGGAGGGGCTGGACAACGACAATCCCGGCACCGTGATCAGCCGCATCGGCAAGCCGATCAGCGTTCCCCGCGTGGTGGCGCCGCTCAAGCGTATCCGTCCGGTCAACGTCGAGGACGCGAGATTCCTGCGCGCCCATACGGATCGCAAGATCAAGGTCACGCTGCCTGGCCCCTTCACCCTCGCCCAGCAGGCACAGAACGACTTTTACGCCGACGTGGAGGAGATGGCGCTCGCCTATGCCGAGGCGGTCAATGCCGAAGCGCGCGAGCTTGTCTCGGTCGGAGTCGACGTGATCCAGCTCGACGAGCCCTGGATGCAGGCTTTCCCGGACCGGGCCGGACAATACGCCATCAAGGCGATCAACCGGGCGCTCGATGGCATCGAGGCAACGACCGCCATCCATCTGTGTTTCGGCTATGCGCAGTTCGTCGCCGACAAGCCGGCCGGTTACTCCTTCCTGCCGCAACTCGTCGACACCATCGCGGACCAGATCTCCATCGAGGCGGCGCAGCCCAGACTCGATCCCACCATCATCAAGGAATTGTCGGGAAAGACGGTCATCTACGGGGTGATCAGCCTTGGCGACGAGACGGTCGAGACACCCGAGGACGTCGCCGCGCGGCTGCGGCCGGCGCTCGATTACGCCGAGCCGGACCGGCTCGTGGCGGCGACCGATTGCGGCATGAAATACCTGCCGCGGCAGGTCGCATTCGGCAAGCTCAAGGCGCTTGTCGAGGGAACGGCCATCGTGCGCAGGGAACTGACCGGCCAGTCCTGAGCCCAGAGGTTGCGGTGAAAATCCACCGCTTCGATGCAAACCGGTTTGGCGTGGTCTCGGCTTCGGCAAATCGCTCTATACCCCGTATGCCGGTGACGTTATCTTCACGCGGACCCCAGAAGGCGTCAGCGAGGGCGGGCAGGACCGGCGAATTGACCGTGGCGGTCGTTTGACCGCCGTCCGGAGGTAAAGACATGCGCGATACCACCGAGGCGAGCCCAGTAGATGCCCTCGTGGCGCGGGCGCGAAGTGCCCAGCACCTTTTCGACCAGAAGCGCTACAACATGGCGGCGCTGGCGGCGGCGTGGCCCTCATGGAGCCTTCCCGCAACCGCGAACTGTCCGAACTGGCGGTGGCTACCACAGGGCTAGGCAACTTCGCCGACAAGATCGCCAAGAACGAGCGCAAGACGCTGGGGCTCTTGCGCGACATCCAGGACGTCGCGACGACCGGCGTCATCGCCGAACGGCCGGAGCTGGGGCTGACGGAAGATCGCCGACCCGTTGGGCGTCGTGCCGTCCACGGCCCCTGTGGCAACGCCGACCAACATGGTGGTCAACGCGCTCAAATGCGGCAACGCCATCGTCCTGTCGCCGTCGCCAAGTAGTCTGGACTAGGTGCCTGGCACCAGCGAAGAGCTCGCTGCAGTCCTTCAGGCCAAGCCAGCGATCAAAGCCCCAATGGTTGAGTTGTTTGATCAGGTTACCGCGTAGTGGTTCACCGCTGAAGACCGCGATATCTTTGGCTGCGCGCATAGCCTCTGGAGCCGGCATGCCGGCAATCAGAGCCGGACGGGCTTCGCCGTTGGCGTGTGCCATCTGCGTCGGTCCCGGCGTGATGCCGACCAGGACAATCCGCGCATCGGGATTCAGATATTCGAACGGCGCGTAATAAATCTTCACGCTGCCGTCCTCATCGAGCAATAGCCGCTTGTCACGGACCTTCGGCGGCGCGCCAGCGGCCAGAACCGATGCGTATCGTTCAAACAGATCCAGGCCGAGATTGCTGAAAAGCTCTCCCGTCCTGTCGTCTGCTTCCTTCACGATACCCTACTAGGCTCGTTCACGAGGTCGACTGGACGGCTTCTTCGTGGCTCGAGCCTGGCCCTTGGCCTTGAATTTCTTCGAGGCCACCATCCGGTCGATGACGTCGGAGCCACTTTCGAACAAGCCGACAGTCTTGCGGGCTCTGGTAGCCAGCGAACAATAGCGTTTCGCCACGTTGGCGATTTGGTCTTCCGAAAGTGTCTCCAGATCGATGACCGAATTCTCCGCTCCTCGGGTCGCCCGGATGAGTTCGTCCAACTTGATCTGGATGGCCTTGGTATCGCGATTCTGTGCGTTTTGAATGAGAAACACCATCAGGAAGGTTATGATGGTCGTCGCCGTGTTGATGGTGAGTTGCCACAGATCGGAAAATCCCAGAACGGGCCCCGACGCCGCCCATAAGAGCACGCAAGCCAACGCCAGAACAAAGGCGATTGGACGCCCGGTCCACTGCGACATTGCCGTGGCAAATTTGCGGAAAGCCGGTTCGAAAAACTTGGACTTGAGCCCTTTCTGAGCGACACGCCAACGACAGCACTGGCCTGATATAGGTCGCGCCGCCGCGCCCGGCACGAGGCGTGCCTTACATTTCTTCCTTCACCTGGCCGTAGGCGATCATCGAGAAAAGTGCCGTTCCGCCGAGAATGTTGCCCAAAAGCGTTGGGAGCATGAAGCCGAAAGTGGCGTGCTGCCAGGAGATGTCGCCTCGAAACAGCAGCAGGAATGCCTCGGTGGAACCCGCCACCACATGCGTGAGCCCGGCCGCCGAAATGATTGAGGTTAGCAGGATGGTCAGCCACAATTGGGCCGTTTCCGCCACCGGCAGGAGCCACACCAGCGTGGCGATGAGCCATCCGGCGACAATGCCCTTGAGCATCATTTCCAGAGGACTGAGCTCGAATGTGGGCACCGAGATCGCGCGGATCGCGTCGCTAATATCCGGCGCGAGAAACCAGCCGCTGAACAGGGCTGCGGCAAAAATCATGGTTCCGACGAGATTGGCGGCCAGCACCAGGCCCCACAGGCGGGCGGTCTTGGCCAGATTTTCCAGCGTGCAATTCGCCAGCAGGGGCAAGATGACCGAGATGGTGTTTTCCGTGAAAAGCTGCTGGCGGGACATGATCACGATCACGAAGCCGACGCTGTAGCCCAGGCTCGTGACCAGGTGGGTCCACGGCGCCGCCGGCAGGGAGGCGTGCAGCAGTCCTTTCGCCACCACGGAAAAACCCATGGCAATTCCCGCCGCCAGCCCCGACCACCACAGGCTGGTCGCTGGGCGTGCAAGCTCTTCTTCGCCTTCCTGGCGGATGATCTCATAGATGAGGACGGCGCGCAGGCGGCGGCGGTCCTGCACGTCGACCATCTCGCCCTTGGTAAGGGTGGTCCCTTCTTCGGCGATGCGTTGCTGCGTGGCCCGCCCAAGCTCAACGCCCTTGTCCTTGCCCCGCTCGGGTTTGTTTGTCCTCGCTCTGCGAGCGCTCATGGTTGCGCCGTGTCTACCGTTGGCGGCCCGGGCTCGCTGATCTCAATGTGGATCAATCGGGTCACCCGTGCTTGTCGGGCACATGTTTTGGCTGCACTGACCATGCGGCAGGCTTGTCGTCTTTGTCGGACAGGGCAGCCGCCGCCGTCGACTGCACCTTGTCGGGCGTGTGATGGGCTGGCGCGTAGATCGCATAGACCTGCATCGGCGTTGCACCGATATTGGTGATGTTGTGCCACGTCCCCGCCGGAACGAGGACGCACCAGCCGTCTGAAACTTCCTTGTCAAAAGTCAGTTTGTCCTTCGCGGCTCCCATTTGTGCTCGGCCGCTGCCAGCCTCGAGGCGCAGGAACTGATCGGTCTCCGGATGCGCTTCAAGGCCAATGTCGCCGCCAACCGGGATCGACATCAGCGTCACTTGCAGGTAGCGACCGCTCCAGGCGACTGAACGGTAATCTGCATTTTGCTTTGTCGCGCGTTCAATGTCGAACGATTGCGGTTGTGGCCCAATGTCTTCGATCCTGTCGGCAGTGTTGCCCATGACTAATTTCCTCAATCAACATTCCCAGGTGGAACGCCTTGATGGTCAAGCCGCCATGGCGTCGAACATATAAAATGAAGCAAGCTGGCGTGCTGGTCGGCAGGCACGAGGCCAACCATGGCGGTATCCACCTGGGATCAATAGTCCACAAACAGCAATCAACTCAGGCGGCCGGAGGAGTGGCGCGCATGAGCGCGTCCCACGCCTTCTGATTGGCTTGATCGAAGGCTTTGCGCGACTCTGCCAGGGCAGAGCTCATCGCCGCCCAGGATTCGCTGCCTGCCTGCCTCAGCTTCTGCAATCTTGCTTCAGCCTCCGCCGCGTCCGCATTCATCTGCTTCACTGCCGCATCGACATCAGTGCGCCGCGCGGCTGCGACTTTGGTGGCCTCGCCATGGAGCATGTCGGCCGCCTCGCGCCAAGCCTTGGCTTGCGCAGCCGCAACCTCCCCGAATGTAGCCTGCTGCTGTTCGATCTGCTTGCCGACCGTGTCGAAATAGGTCTTGACCTGCGCTTCGAAGTCACGCCACTGCGCTTCCAGCTGCCTCTTGCTCGCCTGCAAGGCGGCCTCGCCGGCTTGAGACTGAGCCTTGGCGTTGGCTTGAAACTCGTCACGCCGTTTCTTCAAATCGGCGATGGTTTGTTCGGCCTTTTTCTTCGAGTTGGCTTTGACCTGGCCCACCTTCTTTTCGAGCGATGCCAACGTGGCATCCATCTCGTCAATTCGCTGCTTGGTCCAGTTCAGGTAAGCATGCATGCTGCTCTGTTTTGCCATGATCGTCTCCAATTTCCCTTTAAGAATGAAGCGAGAAGTGCCAACTGGCTTTGATAGAGTTCAAGCGACAACGGCCTCGCCAACGGGTTGCTTTACGGTGCCCTGAATCTGCCTGGCCGATCCATCGAGCCTGTCCATGTTTTCTTCGCCAGTATCTCGATCAGAATAACTGGCGGCGTCGCGGCAATCTGTTCAATTTTGCTCATGACCGGAGCGAGTGCGATAACGCCGCTTGCTCGCTAAGGCTTGTTCGATCTGCGCCTGCGTGAATAGCGCCCACGCTTCGTGACCTCGCTACTCTTGGCGACGGGCGATTTCGAGAGCTTGCAACACTGCATCACCGGCCCCCATGAAGCGCGACGCGCTGACGCGTTAGGGTGAGCAATTTTGAACAGTGGCATCAAGTGGCCCGTTTTAGCGTCCTGACTTATGGCCCGAGTGTGCCTTCGCCAAAATCTGGCGACGCCCGCTATGCAGCCGCCACACAACGCGCCGTTCGAGGCGAAGCTGAAAACCGATAGCTCCATGGTCATGCAGTTCAAGGTCGGGCCTCCGGCTGCCACAAGGCCTACGCCACCGACAAACGCGGGCACGTGCGCCAACATGGCCTTCAACGCCGAAACGCTGGCGAGGCTCGAAAACGCCGAAGCCAGCGAGAACGGATCGCACGATCCGGGCGTTGCGACGCGTGATCCCTGTTTGGGATCCTTTGGTGCGTCTCTTCCACTGGACGCTCGCGTCAAGCTTCGCGGTCGCGTGGCTCACTCCGATTACGTCCGCTCGAACAACAAGGAATTTTGGATATGACGAACAGACTAATTTTGGCTGCCGGTTTGTTTGTCGCGGTCGCCGCAGCCGGCAGCGCGATCGTTTACCTGAACTGGGACCGCGCTGTCCCTCTCGCGGGCATGGCTGTCAACTATGTCCGGTCATGGACCGCACCTTCGGGCACGATAACTACGGAACTTGCCGCCGGCTATAAAGGCGGTGCTCAGGACACCTTGCCTCGCATGGATTTAACGACGCAGAAAGGCGCCAGTGTTGGTGACTGGTCCAGTTACAACAAAACTCTGACTTCACAACGCTACTCACAACTGGCCGAGATCAATGCGTCGAATGTGGGCAGGTTGAAGGTGTTATGCACCTACGACACCGGACT
>CAVYOQ010000004.1:0-72260 GCA_963770075.1 uncultured Alphaproteobacteria bacterium | reverse complement strand
GGTAAGGCGTTTAAGTGCATCTTCACGGACGAGCGGCCTGATCTTTGCGGAGAGCTTCCGAACTGGATGTTCGATGCGGCCTATTGCTGGGGCATGACCCTGGGCCCGCCCGAGATCAGCATTGACGGTCTCAACGGGCTGTGCCGTTCTCGCGTCGATAGGCGCGAATCGGACGCCAGGCGCACATGCCGTCCTTCGAGGATGAAGGAGAAGGACGGTGCGGAGGAGTCCATGTCAAAATCGCGCGCAGCTCGTCCTCGAGCTGGAACGTCAAATTCCTTATTCCCCAGTCGCCGAACACGAAGGGCTGGTAGAGACTCTGGCCGACCTCTTGCTGGAGGCGCTGCGGCCGACGCGGACACGGGAGGCAGGGATGAACACGAAATCACACTTGACCACTTCGGCCGCGCCGCGGTCGTCTACGTCCGCCAGTCGACGATGTGCCAAGTCACCGGCAATCTCGAAAGCCAGCGGCGACAGTATGACCTGGCGGGAGCGGCGGAAGCGCCGGCTTTATCGGTGACGGTCATCGACGACGATCTCGGCCGATCGGGATCGGCAGCGATGCACGCCCCGGATTTGAGCGGCTTGTCGCCATGGTCTGCTCCGGCGACGTCGGCGCGGTCTATTGCATCGAGGCCTCACGCCTGGCGCGCAACGGCCGCGACTGGCATCATCTGATCGACCTGTGCGCACTGGCCGGCACGCTGGTCATCGATCCGGATGGCGCTTACGATCCGCGGCTGGTCAACGATCGCCTGTTGCTCGGGCTGAAGGGAACGATGTCGGAATACGAGCTGAGCCTGATGCGACAGCGCGGCATCGCCGCCCGCAATTCCAAGGCGAGGCGCGGCGAGTTCCGCTTCATGCTCCCGCCTGGCTTTTGCTGGAGCGAGGCCGGCAAGATCGAGATCGATCCCGACGAGCATGTGGCCGACACGATCCGGCTGGTCTTCGCGAAGTTCCGCGAGCTGGGCAGCGGACGGCAGGTCTTCCTGTGGCTGCGCTCGGCCGGCCTCAAGATGCCCGTCGTCCGGCGCAACGTCGAAGTCTGCAAGCTCGTCTGGAAGGCGCCCGCCTATCACAGTGTCATGCAGATCTTGCACAATCCGCTATATGCCGGCGCCTATGCGTTCGGCAGGCGGGCGCAGCGCACGCGGATCGTCGATGGGCGCGCCCGCAAGGTCAGTGGGTTCGACAAGCCGCGGGAGGAATGGAATGTCCTGCTGCGCGACAATCATCCCGGCTACATCAGCTGGCAGGAATACGAGGACAACCAGAAGCTCCTGCTCGAGAACGCGCACATGAAGAAGAACTGCGCGCGCAAATCGGCGCGCGGCGGGCGCGCGCTGCTCACCGGCCTGATGCGGTGCGGCCGCTGCGGGCGGATGATGCGCGTGTTTTACGGCATGGCGAAGGGCAACGCCCATCGCTACCAGTGCCGCGGCGACGATGCGCATGTCGGCGCAGGGCTGTGCATCGGCATTGGTGGCGTGCGGATCGACCGGGCAGTCGCCCTGCAGATCCTGGAGGCGGTCTCCGATCGCGCCGTGGAAGCCGCGATCTTCGCCTCCGATCAGGTCGAGCGATCACGAAGGATGTCATTGCCGCGGTCGAGCGGGAGCTTGAAGGTGCGCGCTATGAGCTCGCTGGCCGGGCGCCGATACGAGTTGGTCGATCCCGCCAAGCGCCATGTCGCCCGCGAGCTCGAGGCGCGCTGGAACGACGCATTGGAGCGCGTGCCGACTGGAGCGGCGGATCACGGCTGTCCGCGAGTCGGCGACACGCCCGACGATCGATCGCGCCGTCTGCTCCAACTCGCCCATGATCTGCCGGCGGTATGGAACGCGCCCTCGACCGACACGCGCACCAAGCAGCGCCTCATCCATATCCTGGTTCAGGAAATCGTCTGCGACCTCGACGACGCGACCAACGAGGCCGTGCTGCTGATCCACTGGACCGGAGGGCGCCACACCGAGGTGCGGGTTCCCCGCGTCAAGACCGGCCGATGTCCGACATGGCGCCATGCGCCGTCGATGCGCTCCGCAAGCTTGCCGGCCATTGGCCGGACCGCGAACTTGCCGTCTCGCTCAACCGGATGCGCTGCAAGACCAGCGACGGCGAGACCTGGACGACGTTCCGGGTGCGCGAAATGCGCGAGCGTCTGGGTATCGCCGAATACGACCCCGCCAAACGGATGGCGAATGGTCAGCCTGACGAAGGCGGCCGAACGGCTCGGCATCTGCGTGGGATCCGCAAAGAGCCTTGTCCTCAAGGGCATTCTGCCGGCGACGCAGATCCTGCCGGGTTCGCCGTGGCTGGTCCCGGCGGAAGCGCTCACCTCCGAAGCGGTGCGCATAGGGGTGCAGCGCGTAATCGAGAGGGCCCAAGATATACGAGGATTATCAATATGATAAGCTTATCCGGCTGCCCGGGATCTGACGAGAGGATGCATTATGAAACGCACTGTGGCGACCTGATCAAGGTCGTGTTGTGGGATGGCCAGGGGGCGTGTCTGTTTTGCAAGCGCCTGGAGCGCGGTGGTTCGTTTGGCCGTCGCCGGCGATGGGCGTGTGTCGGTGAGTTCGGCGCAACTGGCGATGCTGCTGGAGGGGATCGACTGGCGGGCACCGCGACGGACCTGGCGGCCTTTGACGGCGGGATAGTCTCTAAACAAAATCAGGAAGATAGGTCCCTGTTGGGATTCCCCGTGGCGCGCTATTCGGCTATAAAAGGCCATGTTGGAAGACACCTCGACGCTGCCCCAGGACCCCGCCGAACTGCGCCAGGCAGCGGTCAATCTGGTTGCCCTGGTGAAGTCCCAGGCGCTGCAGATCGAGAAGCTCAAGCATGAACTCGCGGGCCACCGCCGACACCGGTTCGGCTCCACGTCCGAGACATTGGATCAGCTGCAGTTGCGCCTGGAAGACGAGGAGATCGCGGCGGCAAAGGCGGACAAACCCGCACCGGCCGACGCGAGCGAACCCAAGGCCAAGCCGAAGCGCAAACCTCTCCCGGCCGATCTGCCGCGCCACACCGAAGTGCTGTCGCCGGGCGATGCCTGCAGCAAGTGCGGCGGCAAGCTCAAAACGCTGGGTGAGGATGTCACCGAGGAACTGGAGTACGTCCCTGGCCGCTTCATTGTGAACCGCATCGTGCGCCCACGCATGGCCTGTGCCTGCTGCGAGGCAATCTGCCAGGCACCGCTGCCGTCGCGTCCGATCGAGCGGGGGCGTCCCGGGCCCGGACTGCTTGCCCATGTGCTGGTCTCGAAGTATGGCGATCATCTGCCGCTCTACCGGCAGAGCCAAATCTTCGAACGCAACGGCATCGATCTCGACCGCTCGAGCCTGGCCGATTGGGTCGGCAGATCGACAGCCCTGCTGGAACCACTGGCCGACGCGATCGGCAGGCATGTGCTGAAGGGACAGGCAATCTTTGCTGACGACACCCCTCTGAAGATGCAAGCCCCAGGCAACGGCCGCACAAAGACCGCGCGGATCTGGACCTATGTCCGCGATGAACGTCCCTGGCTCGGCCAGGCGCCACCGGCTGCGTGGTATCAGTTCACCGTTGATCGAAAGGGCGCACACCCCGCCAGCCACCTGTTCGGCTACAAGGGCTGGATCCACGCTGACGGCTATGCCGGCTTCAACGAGCTCTATCGATCCGGCAGCATCTCCGAGGTGGCGTGCCTGGCGCATATCCGCCGCAAGTTCACTGACATCTTCCAGGCCGAGGGCTCGACCATCGCCGAAGAAGCGATCAGGCGCATCGCCGGATTATACGGCGTGGAGAAACAGGCCCGCGGTCTTGTGCCCGATCAACGGGTCGAGATCCGTCAGGCGAAGGCCAAACCGATCTTGGAGGATCTCGACGCCTGGCTGCACGCCCAGCTCCCGAAGATCTCCGGCAAATCCGAACTGGCCAAGGCGATCCGCTATGCCCTGACCCGGATGAAGAAACTGCGGCCCTACCTCGCCCACGGCTTCCTGGAGGCGGACAATAATTGTGCCGAGCGATCAATGAAGCCAGTCGCCCTCGGCCGCAAGAATTTCCTCTTCGTCGGCTCCGAAGGTGGCGGCAAATCCGCAGCCATCGCCTATACCCTGGTCGAGACCGCCAAGCTCAACGGCGTCAACCCGCAGGCATGGCTCACGGATGTCCTCGGCCGCATCGCCGACCACAAGATCACCCGTATCGACGAACTGCTCCCATGGCGTTACGCTCATGCCTGAGCGTAACCGGCGAAACATCCATCGCGCCAGAGCGCCTTCACCGGACGGTCACAGGATATCTGAAAACCCGCTTCGCGCGTCCTGACTGTCCGCTGAGTTAGGACGGGTCTATTTGCGCTGCCAGGCACCAGCAGCCGGCGGCCTGGCATCGGGCCGTGCCCACACCTTCATTGATGTTGCCGAGTTCCTGATGCCACACCGGCTACACCTGAGACGGTCGGTGATTTGCGGTACTGGCAGCGTATCAGACAGCGCCAGGGCGTGTGGGTCGAAATAGCCGTGTCGGTTGCAGTTCATGCAACCGATTTCGAGCGCCTTGCCGTCGCGGCGCAAGTCGCCAATGGTGACGGAGCCAGCTGCATGAAAAGGCGACACATCGCGGTCGACGTCGCCTTTGCCCCCGATAGCTGCCGTTGTCAGAGCGGCACCAGACATCGGCGTTGGGCCATTTCCGGAAGTGCGGCGCCCGCCTACCAGAAGATCATCTGTCCACCATCGTTGACCACTTGCGTGCCGGCCCGCCCTTCGAGAATGGGCAGCGCCTGTTCCAGCGTACCAATACCGGCAATGCCGCCCGTGGCCGCAGCGAAGTCACAAGCCGCTTCGACTTTTGGTCCCATCGAGCCCGCGGCAAAGTCTCTGCTTCGGAGTTCATGCGGCGAAGCCCTGCGGATCGACTTCTGATTGGGCTTGTTCCAGTCGAGATAGACCGCATCGACATCGGTGAGCATGAGAAAGGCATCGGCGCCAAGGTCCTGTGCCAGGAGGCCGCCTGCCCGGTCCTTGTCGATGACCGCCTCTATCCCGATGAGGCTCCCATCGGGCCGGCGAACGACCGGTATGCCGCCGCCGCCAGCACAGATCACGATGATGTCCTGATTGACCAGCAAACGAATGACCGCGATGTCCGGGATGCGTTTCGGCAATGGTGACGGCACGACGCGGCGGTATTTCTTGCCGTCCGGCGCAATCGTCCAGCCGCGTGCCTTGGCGAGCGTTTCCGCCTCGGCTTTCTCATAGACCGGTCCAACCGGCTTGCTGGGCTTGAGGAACGCCGGGTCTCGCGCATCGACCTCCACCTGGGTCAGCAGCGTGGCAACCCGTTGGCCCTGCGGCAAGGCGTTCTCTAACTCCTGCTCGATCAGATAGCCAATCATGCCTTCAGTCTCCGCCCCCAGCACGTCGAGCGGATAGGCCTCGTCGGGCTTGTAGGCGGCACCCTGCAGGGCAAGCAGGCCGACCTGCGGACCATTGCCATGGCAGATCACGACGCGGTGGCCCGCCGCGATCACCTCGGCAATGGCTGTCGCGGCACGCCTGGTATTGGCGCGCTGGTTCTCCACGGTGAGAGGTTCGCCGCGGGTCAGCAAGGCGTTGCCGCCCAAGGCGATGACCACCAGCATCGGGTCAGCTCCCGATGGTCGCGACGAGCAGTGCCTTGATCGTGTGCATGCGATTTTCCGCCTGGTCGAACACGATCGATGCCGGCAACTCGAAAACTTCGTCCGTCACCTCCATGGCTTCGAGGCCGTACTTTTGCTTGATCTCCTTGCCGACTTCGGTCTCCGCATTATGGAACGCCGGCAAGCAGTGCATGAACTTGGCGTGCGGGTTGCCGGTCGCGGCCATAACGTCGGCGGTGACCTGATAAGGCTTGAGCAGCTTGATGCGTTCGGCCCAGACGCTGTCCGGTTCGCCCATCGACACCCAGACGTCGGTGTAGACGTAGTCGCAGCCGGCGACCGCCTGCTTGATGTCCTCGGTCAGCATGATCCTGGCGCCGGTCTGCCTGGCAATGCCCTGGCATCGCTCGACAAGGGCTTTTTGCGGCCAACAGGCCTTGGGTGCGGCTAGGCGGATATCCATGCCGATCATCGCCGCCCCGACCATTAGCGAGTCGCCCATGTTGTTGCCGGCATCGCCCACGAAGCTGAAGGTGATGCCCGACAGATGCTTGTGGGTATATTCGTGCATCGTCAGGAAATCGGCGAGGATCTGGGTAGGGTGGAACTCGTCGGTGAGGCCGTTATAGACGGGCACGCCGGCATGGGCGGCCAGTTCCTCGGCAAGCGCCTGGCCGAAGCCACGATACTCGATGCCGTCATAGATGCGACCCAGCACGCGGGCGGTATCCTTCATCGATTCCTTGTGTCCGATCTGGGTGCCGGTGGGCCCGAGATAGGTAACATGGGCGCCCTGATCGTAGGCGGCGACCTCAAAGCCGGTTCGCGTGCGGGTCGAGGCCTTCTCGAAGATCAGCGCGATGTTCTTGCCCTTCAGGCGTTGCTCCTCATAGCCGCCATACTTGGCCTGCTTGAGGGATGTAGCCAGGCGCAGGAGGAAGCGGATCTCGTCGGGGGTGAAATCCAGGAGCTTGATGAAGCTGCGCGCGTGCAGGTTGATAGGCATTGAAAACCTCGATTGCTGGGCTTGCCGGATCAGGCCGGATCGCGGATCAGCGGGCAGGTCATGCAGTGACCGCCGCCGCGGCCGCGGCCAAGTTCGGCGCCTGGAATGGTGATGACCTCGACGCCGGCCTTGCGCAGGAGTGTGTTGGTGTAGACGTTGCGATCATAGGCGACCACAACGCCGGGTTCGATGGCGACGACGTTATTGCCATCGTCCCATTGCTCGCGCTCGGCCTCGTAGGCATCGCCCCCGGTCTCCACGACGCGCAGTCGTTTCAGCTTCAAGGCCTCGGCCACGACATCGAGGAACGGCTGCTCTTCGGGCCTCACATCAATCGTGCCTTCACGTTCTCCGGGCCGCAGGCTAAAGGCACGGATATGCTCCGATACGTCTGCAAATACAGTCACCAGATCGCGGTCACAGAAAGTGAAGACCGTGTCGAGATGCATGGATGCACGCTCGCGCGGCAACTGGCAGACAATGACGCGCTCCGCCCCGTCTTGCGCGAACAGCGCCCGGGCGATCTGGCCGACCGCTTGCGGCGTGGTGCGCTCACCCATGCCGATCAGCACCGTGCGGTTGCCGATCGGCATGACGTCGCCGCCCTCGCATGTCGCGAGGCCATGATAGTCATCGGGATCGCCCCACCAGACGGGGAAACCGGCGCTGCGGAAGTCCGGGTGAAAGCGGTAGATTGCCGCGACATTGAGCGTTTCGAGGCGGCGGGCGTTCCAGTGCATCGGGTTGAGGGTGACGCCCTCGTAGATCCAGCACGTCGTGTCCCGGGTGAACAGGTGGTTCGGCAAGGGTGGCAGGATGAAATCCTGCGGCTTGAGGATGGGCGCCAGCATGCCTTCGGTGTTGATAGGCAGTTCAGCCCGGCTCATGCCGCCGATCAGGATGCTGGACAAGACCTCCGCATCGATCTCCATGAAGTGGGCACGCAGGTCCTCCGCGAGGCCGACGCCGACCGTGTCATCACTGATCCGCCGCTCGATCAGCCAGCGCCGCGCTTCCTGGTCGCGCAGGGTTTCTTCGAGCAGTTCGCGCAGGAACACCACTTCAACCCCGCGGTGCCCCATGGCATCGACGAAGGTCATGTGTTCGATGCGCGCCTGCTTCACCCAGATGACGTCGTCGAATAAAAGCTCCGCGCAGTTCGACGGCGTCAAGCGGGCAAGGGCTGTTCCAGGACGGTGCACCAGCACGCGCCTCAATTTGCCGACTTCGGAATGGACCCCGAATTTCGCGACCATGGCTTATGTCCACCTACAAGGGGCTGATGGTGCCGCGCCACATCAACCATGCAGCGGCGGCGGCGGCAACGAGCAAGGCAACGGCAATCAGGCCTTCCACGCCCTTGAATGGCGCTTCGCCACGCTCGCGCTTGACCATCCAGTAGAAAATCATGCCGGGTGCATAGAGCAGCGCCACCATGAGCAGATAGGCAAGGCCCGCCGCATAGACGAGCCAGACGCCGTAGACGGTGGCAACTGCGCCGATCACCAGATCGCGGGTGCGCGATTCACCCTTGCCGTAGCCCTCGCCGGTTACCGCGAGCTTGAGCGCATAGGCGCCGGAAAACACGTAGGGAACGAGGATCGCGACGGAGGCAATGTAGAACAGCGCCGTGTAGGTGCTCTGTGAAAAATAGGTCACGACGAGAAACACCTGAACCAGGATATTGGTGATCCACAGCGCTCCCGAAGGCGAGCCCTTGGCATTCTCCTTGCCGAAGAGTTTTGGCATCATGCCTTCGCCCGCCGCCACGAACGGGATTTCCGCAGCGAACAGGGTCCAACTGAGGAATGCGCCGGCGACCGAGACGATCAGGCCAAGGCGGATGAGCACCGATCCCCAGGGGCCCGCTACCCGTGCCAGGACATCGGCTGTGGAGGCTGTGTCAGGGAGTTGCGCGAGTTCGGCCTGCGTCATCACCCCGAAAGACAGAAGCGACACGCAAACATAAACGCCAAGGGCTGTAACGAATCCCAAAATCGTGGCGCGACCAATATCAGAGCGCTTTGCCGCGCGGGCCGACACCACGCTCGCCCCCTCGATGCCGATGAACACCCACAAGGTCACCAGCATGGTGTTCTTGACTTGCGTCATGACGCTGCCCAGGTCGGGAACGCCGGTCCCCCAGAAATCCAGATTGAATGTCGTCCCGTTGAAGGCGATCAACACCGCCACGATCATGATCAGGATAGGGACCAGTTTGGCGATGGTCGTGACGATGTTGACGATTGCCGCTTCCCGCAGGCCGAACAGGATCAACGCATGGACGAGCCACAGGAAGACCGAGGCGCCGACAATGGCTTGCCAGGTGTTGCCGCTGCCGAAGGCTGGAACGAAGTACTTGAGAGTGGCAAAAATCAGGACGGCATAAGAGACGTTGCCGAGCCAGGCGCTGAGCCAGTAGCCCCATGCGCTGTTGAATCCGATGAAATCGCCGAATCCGGCACGAGCGTAGGCATAGGGACCAGAGTCGAGCTTGGGCTTTCGCATCGACAGGCCCTGGTAGACGAAGGCCAGGGCCAGCATCCCGACAGCGGTAATGAGCCAGCCGATCAACACGGCGGCGGGAGCCGCCTTGGACGCCATGTTCTGCGGCAGGCTGAATACGCCACCACCAATCATCGAGCCGACGACCAGCGCCACGAGAGCGCCGAGGCCCAGCTTGGCCTTTGACGTCGTGGTGGCGTTTGCAGATGAGGAACCCGATGAGATGGTCACAGCCCCAACGCTCCTTTTCCATGAATCCTCAATTGGAGGTTAATCCAATTGTCTTCCCACGAATAAACAACAATGCCTGCTAAACGACCCGGGAAAATATCGGCTACGACGATCTACATTCCCGCAAAAATGCCAGTAAGCTATCCAATCCGCTAGCACAATGAGCCGTCCATGCTAACGGAATTCATGGAACACCCGGCAACACAGTCGGCTATTTCACTCTCGATCAATTAGCCTCAAACCACGCCGTTGCCATTGATTTAAATCAACCAGCGCCGAGCACCATGCGGGGTCCGCACCTCGGGACAATCGGTTCCAGAATAACCAGGCGGCGCCGGTGAGGGTGATGGCGGCGTTCGCCAGCATCGGCCACAGACGGCAAAAATCAGAGCGGGTGGCAGGCCCTCAAGGAAAGTGCCGCGCAAGGTCCAGCCCTCGGATGTGAGTGTGGGCGGCGATCAGTTACCCTGCCATCATGCCTTCTAGTTCGTCCTCAAGTCCGATGCCGATCAAGGCGGAAATGGTGGCGCTCAATTGTATTTGGCGTGTCTCAGCATCGCAATTCTTGGTCCAGAGCGCGTGCACGACCTGCGTGGCGAGTGTGTTGTTCCAGTGATCGGATTGCGAGCCACCGACGGCCTTCACGCGCCTTTGCGGTTCTCCGGAGCGCTGACGTCGAATTCTCCCGCCTGCCGTTGGCCGGCAGCAACTCCCGCATGTCTCGTTGCAACGCCCGGCCTGTGGCAATTCTCACAGATTTTTGCCGCGGCGCGGCACAAGACTTGTCCCCGGCAGAGAGGTTGTGTTGGAGGACAAAATGCTTTCCGACGAGTACTGGAAGGACAAAACGATGGACAGCAAGCAGGTGGCCTCAGCCTGGCTCCTGGTGGCCTTGCTGATCGCTGGCGGCCTGTACGCGGATGCATCCGTGCGGGTCACCGCGTGCGAAAGCGGCATCGCCACGCGCGCGCAGTCGCTGGCTGACAGCCGTGACACCGCCACTGTCAGACTTCGGGATCTTCGCTAAGCTTTCTTAGAGCCGGCAGATCCACGATGCGCAGTGCCCGACCCTCGCGCGCGATGACGCCAAGGCTTTCGAGCCGGCTGAACTCGCGGGTAACCGCCTCCCGGTGGGTGCTGATGCGATGGGCGATTTCGGCATGCTTGGGCGCAGGAGACAGGACGACGCTGTCTCCTTCCTTTTCCTGATGGTGCCGGGCAAGCCGCAGCAACTCCGTTCTGACGCGCCCGCGCACGGCCAGGGTGCTGAACTCGAAGACGCGCTCCGTCAACGCCCTCACCTGCGCCACCAGATGCACCAACAAGGCCTCGCGAAAACTCGCGTGCTCGGCGATTGCGGTGCGAAAGACCCTCAATGGCATGATGAGCAAGGTGCACTCTTCAACCGCCTCGACGTCCGCCGAGCGCGGCTTGCCGTCGACGGCTGCGAGTTCGCCAACGACGGCCCCGGGCGTGATGTCGCGAAAGCTCACCTGCTTTCCTGACGCCGAATACACATTGACGCAAGCGAGACCCGAGACAAGGAACAGCACGTCGCGGGAATCGTCGTGCTGCCCGATGATGAGATTGCCCGGGCGATAGTTGCCCCAATTGCACTGTTGTGCGAGCGCGCCCAACTCGGGCTCCGCAAGCCCCGCAAACAAGCTGACACGACGCAACGCCGCAAGGCGGTCGGGAGCCGTCGCGTGATCGAGGTGGCTTCGCACACTCATTCTGACCGCCAACGGGCTGACAACGGTTTCAATCGCCACACTATAGCAAAGATATCTGCCGGTGGCGCGCGCTCGGCATCGATGGCCTTTCAAGGCCGGTCTCAGATGCGCAAGAGCGGACGCCGGCTCACATCATGTGCGAAAGGCTCGCGGCCCGCCAGCCGGGTTCGGCCGAAGCGTGGCTTCCAGTGGCAGAGGTCGGGTGAGATCGCCTTGAATACGGGCACGCCGAAGTGATGCCGCGTCAGCTCGATGACGGCTACTCTGCACTTCGATTGCATCAGGCGAGCGCGGCAGGCAGACAGATCCGATTCGGTGTCCCCGGCAAACCATTGGGGATCCTGCGGGCAGATCTGACCAAACGGGGCGGAATCAGCGAATTCCACCTCGCGGAACCATTGCGCCATATCCGGTGCGAGATGCGGACGTGCAATGGCGGCTGCGATCTTCAACTCGATCTGCATGAGCTCGCTCAGCGCCGCATGAGCGGCTGCTTGCAGGCTGGCACGGGTCGCGAACCCGACCCCGACATGGCGTCCTGCCGGATCGGACGCCAGGGCAGCGACGGTGGGCACGGCGATGTCCGAAGTTATATCCAGAAGCCAAAGGATGCGGTCCCTCTTCGACAGACTTTGCTCGATGGCCTCACCGCATTCAATGCACCCCGGATCGATCCGCCGGCAGGGCCGCTGCCCGTACCACCACAGGGCGGTCGCGTCGCGTTCGATCAGCTCGTACAGCGCAGCGAGGAGCGCGCCCTGCCCGCTTGCCCCGGCCGCGCAGCCGTTGGTATCTGCCACCGCACATGCATTTGCATCCAGATTCTCCCGCCGCCCGATGAGGACGGCATCGGCCGGCAGCAGGATGTCAGCGTCGGTGTCCAGTCTCTTCGCGCTCATCCAGCCAATGGGGGTCCGCGGCCGAAATTCTGGTGGAATCCAGTCCAGCCCGGCCAGCCGGTTGTTCCAGTCCGCCCGATCACGGCGCTGCCAGTCGGCAAATCCGGTGACTTGCTCTGGCCCCCACGCCTTGTCCGCGACATCGAGAAGCGATGCATCGAACACGGCTTCGTTGCCCCAGGCACAGCAGCTTGCGATCTCGACCATCTCGCCGAGTGCCCGCCGCAGGCTGTCGGCGGCATCTTTACCCCGACCATGGCCCAGCCTGCCAAAATCGATGGTCGCGGCCGTGGGGAAGTCCGGCCATTGCCTGAAGGTCGCCGGTCCGGCCGCAGCGGCGGTGACGTGCACCGGCCAGTCGGGGGGCGAAAGCGGAAAATGCTCGAATGAGTCCGCCAGGTTATCTATGATCTCGCTCATCGCGATTGACGATTAGACATCGGGATGGGCGAAGGAGCCAGCCATTAATGTCGACGTCACCAAGCGCTCCCATTGCACCGGCCGGCAGCGACGAAGTCATGGACCGCGCGATCCTCTTTGCCGATCTTGCCGGCTACAGCGCCATGATGGATCGCGACGAGTTGGGGACCCTGGAGTTCATCGTGGGGTGCTCGCACCTGATCGACGAAACATCGAAGCGCTATGGCGGTGATCTGGTCCAGACAACGGGCGATGGATTTCTTGTGCTGTTCGAGGACGCACAGGGCGCCGTCGATTTCGGCGTCGAGTTGCACCGCTTGATTGCCAAGCGCCAGACCGGAACGGAGCACCCAGCGCAATTCCGCATCGGCATTCACCTCGGCCGATTGCACCGTGTCGAAGGCACCATCCATGGTCATGCGGTAAATGTCGCCGCGCGGCTCGAAACCGAAGCGCAACCGGGCACCTGCGTTGTCTCGCGGGCCGTGCGCGATGCCGTCGGCACTGCGTCGGGCCATCAGTTCGAGGCCGTGGGGAGCCCGCCGCTGAAGAACATCGGCGAGCGCATGGCGCTTTACCGGATTCCGTCGCCAACGGGCGGCGGCATGACCATGCTCGATGCCCCGGTCAGCATTCCGGTGATTGGGATGCTCGCGGTGAAATCCAAAGACGCTGCGATTTCGTTTCGAGCGAACCGGAAGACTTCGGCGCTCCTTGGCTATCTTGCCATGAGCCCGGGCATGCGCGAACGCCACGAAAAGGTGGCGAGCCTGCTTTGGCCGGACCTGTCCGAGGCCGCCGCGCGGCGCGCGTTCTCGAACTGCCGGCGACGACTGGCGGAGATCCTCAGTGATGGATTTGACGATTTGCTGTTCTCGGAGAACGGCCGCATCGGCCTCAACGAGCTGAAATTCGACACTGACCTCGACGTGGTCATGAAGGATCTGCGCCGCGGCCGGGTGCCAGCCGTGCTGATCGATGAGCCGAACTGGCCCAGGCGCATTCTGGAAGGACTGGACGCCGTCAGCCCCGTGTTCTCGGCCTGGCGCCGGGTGACCTGCATGACCTGGCGCAACCGCATCCAAAGCGCGCTAGCCGATGTCTTGAATCGCGATGCGCCCGAGAGCGATGCATGCCGGGACGCGGCACGTGCAATCCTCGCCGTCGAGCCCGGCAACGAGCAGGCCTCGGCCGCGCTCATCCGCTACCATGCGGGCCATGATAATCGCGTGGCCGCCTTTGACGAGTTTTCCCGGCTTGGCAGCTATCTGCAAACTGCGTATGGCCTGGAGCCCTCGGCGATGGTTCGCGCCGCGCTCGCCGAAGCCCGGCAAGGCGCCATCAGGCTGGCCGCCACCATGCCCGGTGAAGCCAGGGCCGCGCCGGTCATTGCGAGATTCCTGCGCGTTGCCGTCGACAAATTCGACGATGCGGACGAGGGAGAGTCTCCGCTCGCATCGCGATTTCGCAGCGAGTTGGTCGCCAATCTTGCCCGCTTCCGCGAATGGTCGGTGGTCGAGGGCGATGGGCTGCTCGGTGAAGCCGGCCGCGCCCCGGGTGATCCGGTGCACTCGGTGTACGACTACGCCATCAGCGGCGCCTGCCGGACGAGCGGCAAGCCGTCGATATGGCTGCAGCTTCGCCATCTCAACTCCGGACGCGTCGTGTGGAGCGAGAACCTCGCCTTGGACCCGGCGGCCTGGCGCGAGGTGCAGCGCGATGTCGTCGGGCGAATTGCTGCGCATCTTGAGACCTATATCTCCGCCGACCGGCTGGCCAATGTCATCGGGCGCTCCGGCCATGATGCGACCAGCCACGATGCTTGGCTACAGGCCGAGCAGATCTTCGCACGCTGGACGCCCGAGGCAGCGGATGAGGCCGAGGCGATGCTGCGGCAGATCATCGAGCGTGACGAGGCCTTTGCCCCCGCTTATTCGAGCCTTGCGAGCTTCCGCAATGTCCGCCATGTCGTTCGCCCGGGCCTGGCGCGCGATGCCGAGAGCGAGCGCTCGGCCCATGCGCTGGCCCAGCGCGCGGTCGAGCTCGACCCGCTCGATGCCCGCAACCATCTGGCGGTGGCGTGGACGGCGGCGCTGACCGGCGCGTTCGACCGGGCGGCGATCCACCTCGACCTCGCCGCCAGCCTCAACCCGAACAACCCTTCAATGCTGATTTCCTGCGCCATGGGTCATGCCTTCGTCGGCCAGGCAGGCCGGGGCGAAGCCCTGGTCGCCCACGCGCTGCGTATCTCGCCCATACTGAGCGAATACCAGTGGTGCTACATCGCCTCGGTGCATTTCCTCGCGGGCCGCTATGAGGAGGCGCTGAAGGCGGCGCGCCTTTCGGGCGACCGCATCGTCGACAACGAGGGCTGGATGGCGGCGGCACTTGTGCGTCTGGGCAGGATCGACGAGGCACGCGCGGCAGTGGACAAGCTGATCGACATGGTCCGCCCGGTGTGGGCAGGTGCCGACAAGCCAACGGCCGAAGCGGTCTTCGACTGGTTCGTGGGCGCCTATCCGCTGCGCAACGCTGCCGACCGCGCGGTTCTGGCGGCCTCGCTCGAGGCCGCCATGCGGGGGCAGTAGGCGGCGCTATTTGCAGCGCCCGAGGAACTTGAAGGTCATTAGATAATCCCACGCGTCTGCGTCGTTAAGCTCGTTTAAGTCATTCGCAGCGTCTCCCGCATATATGTAGCTGTTGCGCTCATCTGGTCGAGGGAAGACGGCCTCCATCCGCAGAGCTGCAGCCTTGTTATCCATCCGCACGTTAATGATAAGGGGGTTCGGCTGGCCCTGCAGATCACAATGTACGGCCTTGCCCGAAGCGGTTGCGCCAGTGATCTGAAATTCAGGACCGGTAGCTAGCGCCTGATAGACCACTTTATATGATGGGGCCGATGCGCTGATTAAATCTTGCAGAGCGGTAGCCAAACCTGCGGCATAGCCGTTTGCGTCTTCCGCATTATTCGTTTGTGCCCGGATCTGTTGACCCAGCGCGATCATTCCGTTTTTGCGCTGCTGCGATGTTAATGTGACGGGAGTTGTCTGATAAGCAATGATGACACTCATAGTATTGATTCTCCTCGTGTTGACGTCAGTTTGGAACGCTGAGATGGCATAGGTTTTTTATTATATCCGCAAACAGAAATTTTTCACGCTGCGCCGGCTGAACAGGTAAGCGGCTGGCGGCAACGAATGGTCTGCCAGAAATGATATTGTCGGGTGCCGCCTCTATCGCAGCATGTATTGTCTCCATCACGATGCGGCTGCACATCGGTCCAAGATGGCTGCCGGACGCGCCGCGAAAGGTTGCTTCACGTAGAATGTAGTACCAAAGAGGCGTGCGTTTTCGAAGCTCGACCTGATCATCATCGGATAGATGGCGTTGCACCCAATCCGCGCCGCTCGGCAATATTTCGTCAGCGGCCAGCGGCTCCAGTTCGGGCGCATCGATCGGCAAATGTCCGGCCAGATAGGTCCGCAGCAGTTGCGCCGTCGGAAGCTTCATGCTGTCGCCTCGCAAGAGCGTCACGTAGGCAAGTGAAAGCGGCGCTCCCGGCCCCACAACATCAGGGTCGTCAAACCAGTCGCGATCAAGTCTGCGCAGGTCTTCGGCAATCCGCGTATCGATCGCCATTGATTTCTGATTCTTGCTGAACCTATCCCAATCAATGATCCAGCTATCAGCCAATTGAGGGGCGTACCTGTAGACACCCGCCAAAAAGGAAAAAAGACGAAGTTGGCCTGACAGCGCAGTTTCGTGCGCCGCATTCCAGATATATTTGTTGCGGACCAGCGTGTGGCCAAACCGAAAGCACGCGGCAGCGAATTCGACCGGGACCTGGAAGAAACGTGGGAGGCTCTTTGGAAAAATAACGCGGCGTCGATCGGGTCGGCCTCGGCTGCGAACATCGTTGTAGACATGGGGATCGACAATACGGGGCAGGAAATCATTGAGCACCACCGATTGAACGTGCCGCATTGTCATGGCCTTGAGTTCATTATCGGGCGCAGACGGGTAGAGTTGCGCGAGCAACCAATGGAATTTCATGATCGCGACCGTGAGTTGCGCAACATTCAGATTATTGTCGTTGCGCAAGTCCGGGATGCAGGGTACGCCCCGGAATTTATCGGTATTGTCGCGCGGAAAATCGTCATAGCCCTGTTGGGAAGGGGCCGTGAGACCCAAACGCAGTCCGCCCAGTTCAGGAAGGTCGGCAGGTGGGGTGAAATCGGCCCGAACCGCACCAAAGACACTGTCCAGGTCGAACGCCTGGCTGCGATAATTTTTCGGGTTGCTGAAATTGCCGTCGAAGGCCGTGTGGGTGAGATCGTGTGCGATGAATTGCCCGAGATAGGTGAACTCCACCGGGATCCCGGACGACGCTGCGGCCGCAGGTGCATCTGCCATGGCTCGCGACAAGGGCAAAAGTAGAGTGCGCCGGGGAAGGTCGGCGCGCGAGACGTCGCGCATGCAGCGAAAAAAGCGGATGTGGTCGATCGGCGCTGCATCGCAGATGTCGGACTTTAGGCCACGTTCGCTTTCACACTCGGCCAGGAAGGCTCTCGCCCTGTCGCACAACTCCGGTGGGTCCGACGGCGGCCCAGCACCAGGCGAGAGTTGCATTGCCAGTTTGGCCCCTTCGAGCGTCCTGAAGATCGTACTGAAATGGAATTCGAGCTCCAGACCTTCATCATTTCGCTCGATCGAGCTGGAAATATCGTCAATACCAATATCCGCTGTCAGCCTGAGCCCGCATCCGTGGATTTTCATCTCGCGCCCCTACACTCAAAACGGATCAATCAATCCTGAACTTCCTGTTTACATCCCCGCGAGCGTCGTGCGGTCAGTAAATGCGCCGGACAGGTTAACTTTAAATTCCAGAAATCGATCTAAATATTTCAAGAGTACGTTCACCATGCTTAAATACCATGCGCTTCGTAGCGTGGGCGATGAATTGGTCGCCACAGTAGGAAAGCCACAGCCAAAGCCCAAAAGCCGGTGCGAACATTATCGCTGCGCCATCATCAATGACGCCATCAACGTCCTGACCGGCACCGCCGTTCGTGCATATCCAGCCGCACCGCAGGGGGCCGTCACAACGGCCTGCTCTTTCTTGTCAATGTGACATACCTTGGCGGCAATTCCCACATTTTCCGCCGTCGTGGCCGCCAGTTCGGACGACGTGGCCGCCGCCAGGGTGGCCAAGACACATGTGGCCGAACCCTTCAGATCACGCCAATGGAGCTTGCTCGTCCGCTTCGTGTGCCAGGTCATCATCGTCTCCGTCTTGCTCGAGTTTCACGATGCCAGTGTGGCGCGCTTCGTTGCGGTGGTATGTGGCAAAGATCACAAAGGGCCGGTTTCGATGCAGGACGGGTCACGCCGTCGCACGCCTCTGGAGCCGCAATGGGAACGTTGACGCTACCGGCGAAACGGGTCAAACGTTGGGCACTTTGGAATACCGCGCACACGGTCGGTACGCTTGCAGCGCTGGGCCAGCCGGGCTCACCGCGACAGGCCACGGGATTGGATCACTTCATGAAACTCATCGGCAATTTCCTTTCGCCCTACACCCGCCGTGTCGCCGTCAGCCTCGACGTTCTCGGCATGGACTACGAGATGGAAAGCCTCTTCGTCTTCAAATCGGCCGAGACGGTGGGGCGCTACAACCCCCTGGTGCGCATCCCGGTGCTGGTACTGGATGACGGCGACATCCTCATTGAAAGTGCCGCCATCCTCGATGAGATCGACCAGATGGCGGGACCGGCGCGCGCGCTGACGCCGCCCTCGGGACCGGCGCGGCGGCGCGTCATGCAGCTTGCCGCGCTTGCCCATGGCTGCATGGAAAAGGGCCAATGGGCCTTTTACGAGCGCCGTCTCAGATCACCCGAAATGGTGCTCGATACCTGGATCGAACACAACGATACGCGCCTGGTCGCCGGCTTCGCCAATCTCGATGAGGCCGCCGCCGAGGCGGGCGACGGCTGGCTTGCGGGCACGCCGTCGATGAGCCAGGCCGACATTTCCTCAGCCGTTGCCTTCACCTTCGCCAGCGCGGTGCGCCCGGGCCTCGATCTGGCAGCCAGGGCGCCTCATCTCGCCGCCTTCACGGCCCGCTGCGAGGCGCTGGAGGCCTTCCGCAAATCGCCGCTACCGGCCGAGATCAAGTAGACCGCGCCGCCATGCCGGCGACGCAACGGTTCCATGCCGATTGAGCGCTGGTGGCCCGACCCCGTTGCCCCTATAGGCAGATGAGGGCCATGCGCCACGCGCGATGGGCCGCATGATGGGTATTGACCGAGGCTCGATCAACCGATGGCCCTGGCGGCAAGCGTTCAGCCGGCGCACACAGAGAACACGGTTGTCGGCATCGGCTGGATGCTGGTCACGGTGTTCTGGTTCACCAGCCTCGATGCCAGCGCAAAATATCTGCTCCAAATCTATCCGACCTTCGAGGTCACCTGGATGCGCTTCTTCGTTGCGCTCATCTTCGGCGCCATCGCCATGGCGCCCAACTTCAGGCGCAACCTCATCAGCCGCAAGCCGTCGTTGCAACTTGTGCGCTCAGGCCTGCTCGCCGTCACGACGGGGCTGTTTTTCGTCGGCATCCAGACCACGCCGCTGGCGACGGCCACCTCGATCATGTTCCTGGCGCCGATCCTCGTCACCCTCCTGTCAGTGCCGGTGCTGGGCGAAAAGGTCGGCGTCCGCCGGCTCACGGGCGTGGCGGTCGGCTTCCTCGGCGCCCTCGTCATCGTGCGCCCGGGGATCGATGGCGTGTCAGCGGGCCCGGTCTTCCTGTTGGCGGCCGCCTTCACCAACGCCCTCTACCAGATCATCACCCGCAAGGTGAGGGTTTACGACCAGCCGGTCACCACCCTGTTCTACACCGCGATGGTGGGGGCGGTCGTCTTCGCCCTGCCGGTTCCGGCCCAATGGGTGACGCCGCAGGCACCGGCCCACTGGGCGGTGTTCTGCTTCCTCGGCCTTGCCGGCGGCATCGGCCATCTCTGCCTCATCCGCTCGTTCAGGGCAGCGCCCGCCTCGGCGGTGGCGCCCTTCGCCTATGCCGGCCTCATCTGGTCGACGCTTTACGGCTATGTTATTTTCGGCGAGCTTCCGGGCATCTGGACCTATCTGGGTGCCGGACTGATCATCGCGGCGGGAACATACATCTTCCACCGGGAGCGTCGCCTTCAGACCGCTTGACGTCGCAGTTCCCGCGCGCATAGACGCCGCCACCCGTGCTAATGAAGCCGACACGAACAACCTTGCCGAACGAGGACAGCGCCATGAACAAGCCGACGGTCAACTTCACGCAGATGAAGGACGGAACCCGGGAAGACTATCTGCTGCTGCGCGAGATGGAAGCGCCGCACCTGGCCATGACGCCCGAGCGCATCCTGCGCGAGTTGCGGCTGCAGGCCGAGGAGACGCTGCCGGGCTACAAGATCACCCGCCTCGAGCACGGGCTTCAGGCCGCCACACGCGCCCGCCGCGAGGGCGCCGATACCGACTGGATCGTGGCGGCCCTTCTGCACGATATCGGCGACGGCCTGGCGCCGCAGAACCATGATCGCTTCGCGGCCGAGATCCTTCGCCCCTTCATGCGCGAGGAGGTGGTGTGGGTGGTCGAGCATCACGCCGCCTTCCAGATGGTTTATTACGCCCATCACTATGGCTGGAACCGTTTTGAGCGCGAGACGTTCAAGGACAGCCCCTGTTACCAGTCCTGCGTCGATTTCTGCGCGCGCTGGGACCAATCCTCCTTCGATCCCGGTTATGACAGCGACACGCTGGAAAGCTTCGAACCGCTGGTGCGCGAGGTTTTCGCCCGCAAGCCCTACGACCCCGCAGTGATGCAGCCCGGCATCGTCAAGGGCCTGCCGGCGCTCGCCTGAACCGGCCTGGTCCCTCTTTCTGCTGGCCGAGCGGCAAATGATTCAAATTGACGTTACGATAAATATGAACCCTGGATGAATGGCCGCCTAAGGCTTCATTCAGTATCGGGGGACGATAATTGACATGATCGCGGGTGACTGGAGTTGACAGGCCCTGCTGGCAAGCGGGACGGGTCAGTCAACCGCAAGTGATATTAACCCTTTGGGAGTATTTCAGACATGTTGCGCAAAATCGTTCTCAGTGGCGCGGCCGCGGCTGTTGTCGCGTTTGCCAGCTTTGCCGCTGTCAGCCAGCCGGCCGATGCCGGCGTCCGCATCAACATCGGTGTGCCGGGGGTCTACGGCTATTACGGCCCGAGCCCGCGTTACTATGCGCCGGCTCCGACTTACTACTACACCCCTCCGCGCTATTATTCGGGTTGCCAAAACGTCGTGGTGTGGAAGAAGGTGTGGACCCAGCGTTATGGCTGGGTGAAGAAGAAGGTCGTCGTGAAGCGTTGCTACTGAACGCCTGTTAACAGGCGAATGGCGGCGGCCACGGCCTTTTTGGACGTTGGACCCGCCGCCCTTTCGGCGCGGCAATATTCGCACCATATCAAATATGAACCGCAGATGAACGGACCTGTAAGGCCCCGTTCAGGATGCTGGGCCGATGATCCGTACGATCGCGGGTGACTGGAGCTGACAGGCTCTGGAGTTGAACGGGACGGGGCCAGTCCGCCGCATGCCACATCAACCCATTGGGAGTGTTCCAAAATGTTGCGTAAATTCGTCCTTGGCAGCGCCGCCGCGGCCTTCATCGCCGTAGCCGGGATCGTGTCGGGCACTGCGCCCGCCAGTGCCGGCGTGCACGTATCGGTCGGCATACCGGGCTTTTTCGGCTTCTGGGCTCCAGGATACTACGCGCCGGCGCCTCGCTATTACAGGCCATACGGCTATTACCGTCCCCAAGCCCGCTACCGGCCGCGCTACTACGCCCCGCGCTACTACGCCCCGCGCTACCGGCCACGCTACTACGCTCCGCGCTACAACGCCCCGCGCTACTACGCTCGCCCTTATTCCCATCGCTACGGCAACAACTGGCGCGGCGGCCGGTACGGCCAACGCTGAGAAAGCCAACCCGAATGGCGGCGGATTGACCGGCGGGGCGTCATCGCCGGCATGAAATCGCAAGCCAGGGTTCAGCGCGAGCGGTCCTCGGTCACCGGGGACCGCAGCACCAGCACCATGGTGGCGTGGACATCGGCATCGCCGGTATTGCTGAGCCGGTGAGCAAGATCACCACGGTAGCGCAGCGATTCACCCGTCTTGACGCGGCGCGTCTCATCGCCCACATGGACCTCGATTTCGCCTGCGAGCACGTAAAGGTGCTCCACCGTGCCGGCCTGGTGCGGCTCCGATTCCAGCACTCCGCCTGGCCGGGCGTGGAAATCGTACCACTGGATCACCTCGACAAGATTGAGCGGGCCGGCGATCGCCAGCCGGCACAAGCAGTCCTGGCTCTCCAGGATGGGAATCCCCGAGCGCGACTGATACTCGATGAAATTGGGCCTCTGGTCCGGCCGCAACACCTCGTCGATGGTGGTATCGAGGGCCCGCGACAGGCGCATCACGGTGGAGATGGTGGGATTGGTCTCGTTGCGCTCGATCTGCGAGATGATCGACTTGGCCACGCCCGAGTGTTCGGAGAGTTCGCCCAGTGACATGTTGTAGGCCTTGCGCAGGCGCTGGATGGTCTTGCCGAGCGCGGCGGAACCCTCGCTCTCGGCCCCCTGCCCGCTCTTGCGGCTCCGGCGGGTTGCCATAGGGGATGATCCTCTCGCGTATGTTTGCGTGAACGGCATGCCCGCAAGCATTTTCCGGCCAGCCGCTTATTGTCCTCTTCACAGTCACTAAAGACGTCAATCCATTGCAAAATCAAGTGCAATGGCGGCACCGGCCGGTCCCCGCCGGGAGGTGGGTCGGGTCTGGTATTGGCGGCGCGTCTGACCTATATCGCGATGTAAATGGCCATAGGGGCCATGACCAAGGAGGCTAGAGATGGCACTGCAGCTCGGCGACACCGCCCCCGACTTCACCGCGGAAACGACGGAAGGCACGATTCATTTCCACGAATGGCTTGGCGACAGCTGGTGCGTGTTCTTCTCGCACCCCAAGGATTTCACCCCCGTGTGCACCACCGAGCTCGGTTACATGGCCGGCCTCATGCCCGAATTCGCCAAGCGCCACTGCAAGATCATCGGCCTCAGCATCGATTCGGTCGAAGACCACATGCGCTGGAAGAACGACATCGCCGAGACCCAGGGCCATGCCGTGAAATACCCCATGATCGGCGATGCCGACATGAAGGTGGCCAAGCTCTACGGCATGATCCATCCCAATGCCACCGGCAGCGCCAAGGGCCGCACCGCGGCCGACAATGCCACCGTGCGCAATGTCTACGTCATCGGCCCCGACAAGAAGGTCAAGCTGATGATTACCTATCCCATGGCCACGGGCCGCAACTTCGACGAGATCCTGCGGGTGATCGACTCGCTTCAGCTCACCGCCAACCATCAGGTAGCAACCCCCGTCAACTGGAAGCATGGCGACGATGTGATCATCGTGCCGTCGGTTTCGGATGAGGATGCCAAGAAGAAATACCCCAAGGGCTGGAAGACGCTGCGGCCCTACCTGCGCCTCGTCTCCGAGGAAGATGCGATCAAGAGCTGATCCGGCAGCGCCTTGCGGGCGGCCGGCATGGCCGCCCCAGGCATGTTCGCGGCAACTCCTTCAAGGACTGGGACCAGATGAAATTTCTCCACACCATGGTGCGCATTTCCGACGTGGATGCATCGCTCGACTTCTACTGCAACAAGCTCGGCCTCAAGGAAGTGCGCCGCAACGACTATCAGCAAGGCCGCTTCACGCTGATCTTCCTGGAAGCCCCCGAGAGCCCGGGCGCCCAACTCGAGCTCACCCACAACTGGGATCCGGAAGAGTATGGAGAGGGGCGCAATTTCGGCCATCTGGCCTTTGCCGTGGACGACATCTACGCCACCTGCCAGAAGCTGATGGACGCAGGTGTCACCATCAACCGCCCACCGCGCGACGGGCACATGGCGTTCGTGCGCTCGCCCGACGACATCTCAATCGAGTTGTTGCAGAAGGGCGAGGCCCAGCCTGCGAAAGAGCCGTGGGCCTCGATGCCCAATACCGGGCACTGGTAGGCTTCAGGCGGAGAACTCCAGCTCGCCGCGGGCGCGGCGCTCCTGCGGCTGCAGCACGTCGATGATGAAGCTATGGGTGGGCGTTGCAACGCCTGCCTCGCTCCCGAGGCGCACCACGGCGCCGTTCCAGTAGTCGAGCTCGCTCGGCTTGCTCTCGGCGATATCGCGTTGCAGCGAGGTGGTGCCAACCGGCGCGATCTTTTCGATGAACGCCATGGTGTCGGCCACCGCCGTTGGTGCCAGTGCCACGCCGCGCGCGCGGCCGACCTCGGCGGCTTCATTGATGCAGCGCTCCAGAAGCTGGCGCGTCGGTGGCAGGGTGCGCATGATGCCGATCGGTGCGCGCGACACCGCGCCGATGCCACCGAAGGCGGTGACGATGAGGAACTTCTCCCACAAGGCTTTTTGGATATCGGCCGGGACATCTGCCTTGACCCCGGCCGCCGAAAAGGCCTGGCGCAGGCGTTCCACCCGCTCGCTCGGGCGGTTGTCGAGCTCGGCAAAGCGGATAGCGTTGATGCCGCCGATGGAGCGGATGCGCCCCGGCGCGCTGATCCAACTGAAGGTGGCACACAAGCCTCCCAGCACCGGCCCGCTTCCCAGCACCTGCGCGAGCTCGGCGGCGGCCTCGACACCATTCTGCAACGGCACGACGAACGCCCCGGGCGCCAGTACCGGCCGCATTGCCTCGGCCGCGTCCCTCACCTGCCAGGCCTTGACACCGAGGATCACGGCTTCGGCGTCCGCGAGCGTGGCCGCATCGTCGCTGGCGCGCGCTGGCCTGGCGACAAGCTCACCTTCAGGCGTCTCCAGGATCAATCCGTCCGCCGCAATGGCTTTCAGGTGGGCACCGCGCGCGATGAAGCTGACCTCATGGCCGGCCAGGGCCAATTTCCCCCCGAAATAACCACCCGCGCCACCCGTTCCATAAATCGCAATGCGCATGCAAAGCCCAGTTGTCGAGTTGTTTCAGGTCTCACGCCGACCCGCGCTATAGCACGCCCCGACGGGCGCGAGGAAGCGCCCCGGGCCCTTGCGTCGTGGCTATAGGGAAACGGCGGAGGCCGCGGCCTCCACGGGGATCAGCGGCGGTGGGCAGCTTCGCTTTCGGCAACGGTCAAAGGACCCAGTTTCGCATGAAACGCCGTAGTCCGTGGCCACACGACCACGCAGCAAATGTCATCATCTTTGCCGCCTCGCCATGCCGACGCCCGGCTGCATGCTGCGTTTATTATGCTAGGTATTATAACTCCAAAACCCTGGATTGAAAATCCAAATGTATGGCAATTTTCAGGTATGCATCAGATTGCACGCACAGAACTGAACATATGATAACTCACTATGATAGTTGCCATAATTACATTTATTGACTTATAAGGCTCTATATCGTACAATTTTGCCATCTTGTTTTGCTTTAGTGTGAATTTGAGATTTAATTTCCCAACATTGGCTGTTCCAAAGGGGACGCCATGCCCACAATCCTTGGTTTCGCTACAGACGATTTTCTGTTCGCGCCGACCAATGAAGACACCTCGATCTTCGGCAGAGCGGGCAATGATATACTCAAGGGAGCTCGCGGTAATGACCAGCTCTTGGGGGAAGACGGCAACGACACGCTTGATGGTCGCGGCGGCAACGACACCCTGGACGGTGGTTCGGGGCGTGACGTGCTCATGGGAGGTGGCGGAAACGACCGGCTCATCGGGGGCGATGGCAACGACACGCTTGATGGCGGCGGCGGCAACGACTTTCTGGCCGGCAATGCGGGCTTCAATATCCTCAAGCACAGCCTGGGGGCCGACACGTTCTCGGGCGGTGAGGGATTTGACATCGTCGACTATTCCGAAGCGGCGTCCTCGGTAAAGGTATCCATGATTACCGCGCTCGGCTCCAGGTCGGGTGGTGCCGCAAGAGGCGACGTCCTGGATTTCACCTCCCACGGCAGAATTGATGCACTGATCGGGTCACTTTACGACGACACCCTGAACGGCAGCAGGTTCGAGGACAAAATTGCGGGCGAGGATGGCGCCGACCTCATCAGAGGCGAGATGGGCGCGGATTTGCTCCACGGCGGGGAAGGAAACGACACACTGCTGGGCGGTGAGGATGACGACTATTTGGCGGGCAACATCGGCGACGACCTGCTCAACGGCGGTGGCGGTAACGACCGTTTGCGTGGGAACGAGGGCAAGGATCGATTGCTCGGCGGGGCGGGAGATGATGAATTATCCGGCGGCAATGGCATAGATACCTTGGAGGGAGGCGGTGGAAATGATACATTTCTTGTAAGCAGAGGTCAGGATTTCATAAGTGGACAAAATGGCATTGATCTACTTGATTTATCGACCTTATCGCAATATTTTACCCCGAAAGAATTTCAACAGAATCTATCAGATCTTCTTTTTCATATAAAGTTTAATGTAAAACTTGATAGCAGCGTTTTACATTATAGCAACACCGATTTTGCAGTCGATTTTGGTGTATTTATTCATTTTTCTTCAATTGAAAACGTAAATGGATACACTAATAACGATTTACTGACTGGCGATGCCAATGCCAACAGGCTGGATGGAATTGGGGGAAATGACCGACTTAAGGGCGGCGATGGCAACGATTTTCTCATTGGCGGCTACGGAAACGACACGTTGTTTGGCGAGGCTGGCAATGATTTTCTGCTCGGCGGCCCCGGCCGCGACACATTCGTCTATCGCCCGGGCGAGGGCAACGACACCATTTCCGATTTTCAGCACAACAAGGATCACCTCGACCTGCGCCATTTCGCCTACGCCAGCGAGGCCCAGGCCCTGCAGAATGCGGCCGACGTCGCCGGCGGCGTGGTGTTCGATTTCGGCAATGCCAATACGCTGCTGGTGAGCCAGGTCACAAAGGCCGAGTTGGCTGGCGATCTGGTGTTGTAGCGGCAGCCTCAGCGGCGCCCGGCTTCGCTCTCCGCAACGCTCAAAAGGCCCAGTTCCACGTAAAGCTCCCTGGTCGGCGACCACACGACCTCGCGGCGCTTGTCATCATCATTGTGCGCGGGTGCGAGAAACTCGGCATCGTGCATGTCAAACTCGAACATGGCAGCCTCCTTGAGTGCTACAGGGCCCATCGGTCAGCATGGCCGCCACCTTAGCAGGCCCGGTTGAACCAGGTCTTAACCATTCGTTCATTCCCGGTTCATGGTTAGCCGCGCCGTTGCCGCATCGGCAGCCGGCGCCGCTCGCCAGGACGTTGCCGGTGAGCCTTCCGCGCCATCAGGACCTGCTGGTGCCGCCGCCACGCTCGGGCGTGCGCTCTATTGTCAACGCAACCAGACTCTAAGCAATCTGCCGCAAGCGAGCGAGCCGGGCGGGGGCGCTCGAGCGCACAGGCAATCGATGGAGGATATTCAGGTGCACTGGATGAAAACGGCCGCAATGGCGGCAGCCCTCGTTTCCTTGACGGCAGGCTCGGCACAGGTGGTGGCCAAGGAGCAGCTCCTCGGCACCGTCTCGCTCCAGGCGCGCGTGCAGCGCGACACGCTCAACGTCGGCGCCCGCGAAGGCACGTTCAGGGCCATGCGCATGGAAGTGAGTGGAAGCGACGTCGAGGTGCTGGATCTCAAGGTCATCTACGGCAACGGTGCTCCCGACGACATTTCGCTGCGCCAGACCTTCAAGGCCGGCTCGTCGTCGCGGGTCATCGACCTCAAGGGCGCCGGTCGCGTCATCAAGCAGATCATCGTGACCTACGCGCCGTCCGGCCCGGTGAAGATCTTGTTCTACGGCGTTGAAGCGGCAGCGCCCGCACCCTCGCCTGCGCAATGGACGAGCCTCGGCTGCAAGGGCGTCGGCTTCCTTGTCGACCGGGACGTCATCAAGGTCGGCCGCAAGGAGGGCCAATTTACCGCGCTGAGATTGCGCGTGATGAAGGCGCCGGTGGATTTCCTGGGGCTGCAGGTCACCTTCGGCAACGGAACGCGGCAAAAGCTGCCACTGAACGACAAGGTCGCTCCCGGCCTGATGTCACGTCCGATCGACCTGAATGGCGCCAGCCGCGGCATCGACCGCATCGAGTTGCTCTATCGATCCATACCGACCTTCCTGGGCAAGGCGGAAGTCTGCGTCGACGGATTGCAGCGGTAGGCCCAGAGAGATCAGGCGGACGGGTCTTCGCGTACCCTGTCGATCAATCGCCTGGCCTCTTCATCGTCCGCCCGGCTGATGGCCTCGTCGATATAGGCGACGAGGTCGCCGCAATCGTTTTCGATGGCGCCGCGGTTGATGCCGGCCTTGTCGGCCGCCGCCAGGCATTTGAGCGCCAGCTTTTGAGCCACGGCGGCATTGTCCTCGGGGTCCCCGCCTGTCGCCTCGACGTTCTCGGAGATCCACTGATCCACGAAATTCCGGGCCGCCTTGCTCATGGGAAGCGCCTCCTCGCTGCCGGTCACCACGCGTCGTGATGCCTGTATAACAACTCCATCGACGCGGGTCGAGGCAAGCGCGGCCGCGGCTTCACCGGCACTTCATATCTCCGCTGAACGACTTCGCGAGAGGCTGGCGCGCCCTACGGGAGTTTGAACCCGTCTCTCCAGCGTGAAAGGCTGACGTCCTAACCGATAGACGAAGGGCGCGAGAAGCGTGGCTCTCTATAGTGAGGATGTCCGGGCCACGCAAGCGGGCGCGAGGCGGATTTTGACCGGGCCGCTCGTCTTTGCCATCAATGGCAGGGTCAGCCCTTACTGCGAGGAAGCAACATGCCGAAACGCTATGATGGCGTCACCATCGCGCTGCACTGGTCGATCGCCGGCCTGATCGTCGCCGCCTTCTTTCTGGAGCAGGGCGTCAAGGATTTGGCCCCGCTCGATCCCGGTTATGTGCTGCATGCGCTGGCGGGCCTGGCGGTTCTGGTCCTCAGCGTGGTGCGCATTGTCTGGCGACTTGTCACGCCCGCCCCGCCCTATCCCGCCGCCATGCCCTTGTGGCAGCGCTGGGCGGCGCGGGTCATGGCGTTTGCCTTCTATGCACTCATGCTGCTCATGCCGCTCACCGGCTGGATCTCGCATTCGCTCGAATATGGCGGCGCCTTCGGCAGCAATACAGGGCTCGAAGTGTTCGGCTATGTGACGCTTCCAGCCTTGCCTGGCTGGCAGCTGTTTCCGCCCGACACGATGAAGCAGCTGCACGCTGCCTTCACCCATTTGTGGATCCCGCTGCTGGCGCTGCATGTGGCCGCGGCCCTGTGGCACCATTTCCGCGACCGTGACGGCGTCCTGGTGCGCATGCTGCCGGTGAAACGCTTCGTCAGCGAGGCCTGATCTCGGCCACGTCCTCGATCAGGAGCTGCGCCTTGAGGCTGCCGCCCCAGTCATCGAGCGCCAGGCGCCCGGCCACATGCACTGGCTGGCCGCGCTCGCTCAGCAGATACTCGCCCATCTCGGTGCCCATGGCACGGAAGGCGATGGCCTTGAGGCGGGTACCGTCGCCGGCCTGTAGCGAGCAGCGCACGTGATCGGCCCCGGCGGTGTCGGCATAGACGATGCGATGGGCGGGAAAGGCAAAGACCGGCGCCGGATTGCCGCTGCCGAAGGGCCCCACCTGCTCCAGCTTGCGGATGAACTCGACGCTGGCAGCCGTCGCCGTCAGCGCCCCGTCGATATCGAGCGAGGTGCCCGCGCGGCTGGCGTCGGTTTCGGCCCTGAGGGCTTCGCCCAGGCAGGCGCGCAATTCCGGGATTCGTGCGGGCTCGACGGTAAGGCCCGCCGCCATGGCGTGGCCGCCGCCCTTGACGATGACGCCGGCGCAAAGGGCTTTTTGCACCGCGCTTCCGAGATCGACGCCTGCTATGGAGCGGCCCGAACCCTGCGCCAGTGCCTCGCCCTTCGCCCAGCCGAGGGCAAAGCTCGGCAAGCCGGTGCGCTCCTTGAGGCGCGAGGCGACGAGGCCGAGGACGCCGGCATGCCAGCCCTCGCCCGCCACCACCATCACCGGCAGTTCGCCGGCCGCTTCAAGCTGGCTTTCGGCATCGGCAAGGGCGGCATCGACCACCGCCATCTCGATCGCCTGACGCTCGCGGTTGAGCCGGTCGAGGCGTTCGGCGAGTTGCATGGCCTCGCCACGCTCATCCGCCAGCAGCAGCTTCAGCCCCTCCCCGGCCTTGCCCAGACGCCCGGCGGCATTGAGGCGCGGCCCGAGCAGGAAGCCCAGCGCATAGACGTCGGGACGGCGCTTGAGGCGGGCGACATCTGCAAGCGCGGCAAGCCCCGCGTGCTGGCGCCCCGCCATCACCTTGAGGCCTTGCGCCACATAGGCGCGGTTGAGGCCGGTGAGCGGCACCACGTCGCAAACCGTCGCGAGCGCCACAAGATCGAGTGAGGCAAGGAGATCGGGCTGCGGCCGCGAAGGCGTCCACCATCCCGCCTTGCGCAAGGCCCGCGCCGTCACCGCCGCCAGCAGGAAGCTCAAGCCCCCGGCGCACAGGTGCCCGAGCCCCGACAGATCGTCCTGGCGGTTGGGATTGACGATGGCGGCAGCCGCAGGCAGCTCGGCCTCCACCTTGTGATGGTCGACGATCACTGTCTCGAGGCCGAGTCCTGCCGCATGGCTCAAGGGGTCGTGGGCGGTGACGCCGCAGTCGAGCGTTAGCAGCAGGCGCACCCCGGCAGCGGCCAAAGCCTCTACCGCCGCCCGGCTGGGGCCGTAGCCTTCGCTGAGACGGTCGGGTAGATGCACCTTCGGCTCCGCTCCCGCTGCCCGCAGGAAACGCACCATCAGCGCGGCGGACGACATGCCGTCCACGTCGTAATCGCCGATGATGCCGATGCCGTCGCCTGCCATCACCGCATGCGCCAGCCGGTCGGCGGCGTCTTGCAGGTCGACGACTGCCTCCGGCGCCGGCATGTAGGCCTTGAGCGTGGGGTGGAGGAAGTGTTGCGCCTCATCGACGCCGATGCCGCGGCCGGCGAGCAGGCGGGCGATCACCTCGGGCACATCGCTTGTCTGGGCAATGGCCAGACTATCGCGTTCCGGCACGCTGCGCAGATGCCAGGATCGCCCGCTGAGGGAGCGCCTGACATCGAGCAGCGGCCGGCGGGCATCGTCCATGCAAGCGCCTCGGTTTGCGATTCGGGTTTGCCTTGCGACTGTGCCACGTCGCGGGCGGGCTCGCCAACGGGTCGGTTCAGGGACAGGGCCGGCGCTTGTGGAAATCGACCCGCGCCAGCTTTCCGGCCAGGGCGAAATCGCCGTAATCGAGGCGCATGTCGCCGGAAACACCGTCGTCGAACAGGGTGAAACTCACCTGGTAGGAGGGCGTTTCCTCGCCCGTTCCGCCCTGCTTGAAATAGCTGATGCTCACAGGCCAGGCGCGCAAGGAGCCGAGCGCGGTGGCGCCCGATCCCTCTATGCCGCCGGCATAATCCTTCTTCGCCAGTTCCTTGCCGATGAAGGCGATGGCGTCATAGATGGTCGTGCCGTCGCCACCGTCGAAGATTTTTGCCTGCTTGCGCCCTACGCCCGCCCTTGCCGCCTGGTTGAGCGCCGTCTGGTGGGCGACGGGAAAGAGCACACCGGCAGGCAGCTTGACGGTTTCCTTGTCGGGCTTCTTCACGGCGATCGTGCCCGGCTTGCCATCCTTGCCGAGGCGCGCGGTGAGCGAGGTTTCGTCCTGCAGCGCGTTGTTGACGTACTGGTGGCGCACATAGCGAAACTCGCTGCCATTGCCCGCCTCCCACGAGGTGGAGCGGCTGTCGAGCAGGCGGCCCTTGCCCGAGCGCAGGCCGTATTGCACCATGAGGCGGAAATTGAGCGTCCAGCCCTCGCAAGCATTGCCGTCGAGGTCGATGACCATGCGCCCGGTGGCGGCCCTGATGCCGGAACGGTCCGCGGCATGGGCAAGCGTGAGATCATAGACTGCCAGATGCGGCTGCAACGGCGGACCGTCGGCGGCACCGGCCATGGCCACAGCGGGCCAGACGGGGAAAACGGCGAGGCAGGCAAGGACAAGGGTTTGCCGTAGCAACGGTGCGGCCTTTTTTTGAGCATCCTTACAGGCGGAATTGCGGCAGATCATGCCGTGCATGGCGTTTCCTTGAAGCGACGACCGCACTAGGGTTTTCCGGTTGCCACGGCCACGGCCGGCAACGCTCCCTCATAGCGGACACAGACAAAAAAGGCGATTGAAAGCGACATGACTTCGAAACCCCGCATCATCGTTACCCGCAAGCTGCCCGCTCCGGTCGAAGAGCGCATCGCGGGCCTGTTCGATGCCGGCTTCAATGCATCCGACGAGGTTCTGGGGACCGACGAGATCATCGCACGGGCGCAAGGTGCCGACGGTCTGCTCATCACCCCTACCGACAAGTTCAATGCCGCCGCCCTCGCCCGCCTGCCGGAAAGCGTGCGCATCATCGCCACCTTCTCGGTCGGCCACGACCACATCGAGGTACCGGCGGCGCTGAAGCGTGGCCTCATCGTCACCAACACGCCCGATGTCCTGACAGATGCCACCGCGGACATCGCCATGCTCTTGCTGCTGGGAGCGGCGCGCGGGGCCTATTGGGGCGAACGCATGGTGCGCGAGAAGCGTTGGGAGGCCTGGTCGCCCACCCACCCCCTGGGACTCGATGTCACGGGCAAGCGCCTCGGCATTCTCGGCATGGGCCGCATTGGCCAGGCGGTGGCGAAACGGGCGCGCGGTTTCGACATGCAAATCCACTATCATAACCGCTCGCGCCTTTCCCCCGATCTGGAACAGGGCGCGGTGTTCCATGACAGCTTCCATGCCCTCCTGCCCCATTGCGACTTCCTCTCCATCAACTGCGCCTCGACGCCGGAAACGCGCGGCTCGATCAATGCTGAAGCCATCGCGCTCATGCCGGACGGAGCGGTGGTGGTGAATACCGCGCGCGGCGACATCGTCGATGACGATGCGCTCATCAACGCCCTCACCTCGGGCAGGCTCGCCGCCGCCGGCCTCGATGTCTTCAAGGGCGAGCCCGAAATCGACCCGCGCTACCGCGACCTCGAAAATGCCTTTGTCTTGCCGCATCTGGGTTCGGCGACCATGGATACCCGCATCGCCATGGGCATGCGGGCCGTGGACAACCTGGAGGCCTTCTTTGCCGGCAAGACGCCCGGCGATGCGCTGAAAGGCTAGCGATCTTGCGCAAACCATGAGGCTGGTCTAGGCCACGGCTCATAGAGGTGAATCCCTTACAAGCAATGAAAGGATGAAGTCATGGGCAAAGTCGATCAGCGCCTGAAGGAACTGGGCATCGAGGTGCCGACCCCGGCCGCACCGGTCGCCAATTACGTCGGTTTCGTCAGGAGCGGCAATCTGGTGTTCACTGCCGGCCAGGTGCCGTTGAAGGACGGCAAGTTCCTCTACCAGGGCATCGTCGGCAAGGACGTCACGGTGGAAGAGGCGGCAGAAGCCGCGAAACTGTGCGCCATCAACATCATCGCCCAGCTCAAAGCGGCCTGTGGCGGCGACCTCGACAAGGTCAAGCGCATCGTGAAGCTGGTGGGCTTCGTCAACGGCGTGCCCGGCTTCGGCGACCAGCCCAAGGTCATCAACGGCGCCTCCGACCTGATGGTGGCGGTGTTCGGCGATGCCGGCAAGCATGCCCGCTCGGCGGTGGGCGCCGGCTCGCTGCCGATCAACCTGTCGGTCGAGATCGAGGCCATAGCCGAGGTCGAATGAGTTGAGCGTGCGATGGGTGGTTGAGGGATCGGCGCTCGGCTGGCTCACAGCCCGCCCCATCGCCCATCGCGGCCTGCATGACGCGGTGCACGGTATCATCGAGAATTCCCCTTGCGCCTTCGCCGCGGCCATGCGTCACGGCTATGCCATCGAGTGCGACCTCCAGGTCTCGGCCGATGGCGAGGCCATGGTCTTCCACGACGATCGTTTGGATCGCCTGACGCAGGAAAGCGGCCCCGTGGTTGCGGCAACGAGCAAGGAGCTGCGCAAGATCGCGCTCAAGGGCACGCGCGACCACATCACCACTCTGGACGACCTTCTGCGTCAGGTGGCCGGACGCACGCCGCTGGTGATCGAGCTCAAGAGCCATTGGGACGGCGACAACCGCCTCGCCGCCCGCGCGGTCGAAGTGCTCCGCCGCTATGACGACCCCTTCGCTCTCATGTCCTTCGATCCCGACATGGTGGAGCAGATGCGCGACCTGGCGCCGGACATGCCGCGCGGCATCGTCGCCGACCGGATGAACAGTCACGATTGGACCATCCTGCCTTTCGCCCAGCGGCTCGAGTTGCGCAACCTCGGCCATCTGCCGCGCACCCGACCGCATTTCCTCTCCTTTGATGCCAATGGCCTGCCGTCGCCAGCCTCGCGCCTGTTCCGCGAGGCGGGCCTGCCCGTCATCTGCTGGACGGTGCGCGATGAGGCAATGCGCGCGCGGGTCCTCAACTGGTGCGACCAGATCACCTTCGAAGGCTTCTTTCCCGATGTCGATGGCTGAGGCAGCGCCTCCGGTGGTGAAGGTTGCCGGCTCCCTGGAGGCGGTCGATGGCGGGGCGTGGGATGCTTGCGCCAACCCCTCGGGCGAGCCTTACAACCCCTTCGTTTCGCACGCCTTTCTGTCGTCTCTGGAGGAATCAGGCTCGGCCGTGCCCGATGCCGGCTGGTATCCCCAGCACCTGCTGATGGAAGCCGCCGACGGCAGTCTCATCGCCGCGGCACCCTGTTATGCCAAGAGCCATAGCCGCGGCGAATATGTCTTCGATCATGGCTGGGCCGAGGCCTGGCACCGGGCGGGCGGGCACTATTACCCCAAACTGCAGGTCTCGGTACCGTTCACGCCCGTCACCGGCCCGCGCCTCCTCAGCCTGCCCGATTCTCAGCGCGAGCTGCGCCGCAAGCAGCTTGCCGGCGCCCTCATCGAGGTGACACGGCGCATCGAAGGGTCCTCCGCCCACATCACCTTCATGACCGAAGAAGAAGCCGATCTACTCAAGGCGCCGCAGTGGCTTGCCCGCCACGACACCCAGTTCCACTGGTTCAACCGCGGCTATGGCACGTTCGACGATTTTCTCGCCAGCCTTGCCTCGCGCAAGCGCAAGATGATCCGCAAGGAACGCGCGCGCCTCAGCGAAGAAGGCCTCGACATCGAATGGGTGACCGGCAGCGACATCGGCGAGGCCCATTGGGACGCCTTCTTCGAATTCTACATGGACACCGGCAGCCGCAAATGGGGCACGCCCTATCTCACCCGAACCTTCTTCTCGCTCATCGGCGAGCGCATGGCCGAGCGCATCCTCTTGGTGATGGTGAAGCGCGCCGGGCACTATATCGCCGGTGCCCTCAACCTCATCGGCTCGGATGCCCTTTACGGGCGCAACTGGGGCGCCGTCGAGCATCACGATTTTTTGCATTTCGAGGCCTGCTACTATCAGGCCATCGATTTTGCCATCGCCCATGGCCTCGCTCGGGTCGAGGCGGGGGCGCAAGGACCGCACAAGCTGGCGCGCGGCTATGAGCCGGTCGTCACCCGCTCGGCCCACCACATCGCCGATCCCGCTTTTGCCCGCGCCGTCGCCGATTATCTGGCGCGCGAACGCCGCGCCGTGGGTGAGGACCAGCTCTATCTCGGCGAGCACACTCCCTTCCGCCACGGCCAGGAGTGAGCCGGGTTGGAGGCGCTGGCGATTTGCGTTAGGTGAAGAGACGCCCCAAAGGAGATGCGCCATGGCCGACTACGATCCCGACAACATCTTTGCCAAGATCCTGCGCGGCGAGATGCCGTGCCATGAGGTCTACCAGGACGACAAGACCCTCGCCTTCATGGACATCATGCCGCGCGTCGACGGCCATACGCTGGTCATCCCCAAGGCGCCGTCGCGCAACATCCTCGATATCGCGCCCGCCGACATCGCCGCCGTCATGGCCACGGCGCAAAAGATCGCCCGCGCCCAGATGAAAGCGTTCGCGGCCGACGGCATCACCATCCAGCAGTTCTCCGAAACCGCTGGCGGCCAGCTCGTCTTCCATACCCATGTGCATATCCTGCCGCGTCATGACGGCGTGCGGCTGAAACCGCCCGGCGGCCCGATGGCGGACCAGACCGAGCTCGCCGGACACGCCGAGAAGATCAAGGCAGCGTTGGCGGGTTAGAGCATCCGCCAACCAAAGGGCAGCGACCCCGGGCCACCATCACATCGTCATCGCCGGACTTGATCCGGCGATCCTTTTGATCGAGTGCGTGGAGTTCAAGAGGATGGCCGGATCAAGTCCGGCCATGACGACGGGAATGCGTGAGCTTTGCGACCCGCGACCCTGGGCTGATCCGGATCCGACAAGTGGTTCTGTCTGAACGGTTGACACTCTAGATCGATTTAAGAATTAAATCCGCAAGGAAAAAACTCACAATCGCGGCGCCGGTGCCGATTTCCACCCGCTTGCCGGCGAACTGGAAGGCGGCGACACCGACCGCCAGCGCGCCGAGCATCGCCGGCATGGAGGCCTGAGCCAGAAGGCCCGCCGGCGCCGTCACCAGGCGCATGACGAGAGCCGCAACGAGGGCCGTTGCCACCGACCTCACCCACAACAACAGATCGCTTTCGGCATCCAGTCGGCCGATGGCCAGCACCGCCAGAAAGCGCCAGACGTAAGTGACGGCAAAGCCCGCCACCAGGATCGCCCCGTAGACCCCGAGTTGTTTCATCCGAGCAGTCCCCGCCGCTTGGGCCGGGCGATAAGAAACGCCACCGTGCCGCCCACGAAGCCCGCCACCAGCAGGTCGAAACGCGGCCAATAGTGGGTGGCAAAAGGCCCGATGGCGGCGCCAAGAGCGATGGCCCAGTAATCGAAGCGCCAGCGCGCACCGGAAAACAGCGTGACGGCAAAGAAGGCCGGCGTGAAGAACACCAGCGTCTGCGCCAGCGTCGGCGGCAGGCTGTCGGCGAGGACATAGCCTACGGCGGTGAAGCCGAACATCGACGTCATCAGCGTCAGGCCCAGTCCCATCATCCACGGCACCCGCCGGCGGTGCTCGATCTGGTCGATGCTCTGGTTGGTCAAAAGCCAGATGGTGACGGCGGTGAAATGCGCCACCACGAAGAGTGGCCAGCGTGGCGCGCCCTTGAGCCGAGCCCTGGACAGCACCAGCACCGCGATGGGCAAGAGCCGCACCGCCGTCACCGTGACCGCCAGCGCGATGACGGAAAGCCCTGCCCCCTTCTGCCACATGTCGGCGAACACCACCTGGCCCGGCAGGGCCCAGATGAAGCAGATGGTGAAGAGACTGGGCAAGAGGCCGAAGTCGAGGCTCTTGGTGAAGGCGCCGAAGCCGATGAACGAACAGCCCATGACGAGCCCGGCGAGGCATACGGAACTGCGCATGCCGTCCAGCAGTCCCCGCCAGTCGTAGCTGTCCGCCCGCTCGCCATCCATGGTCGGATCTGGCGTTAACCGAGGCGGGCCACGATGGCAAGTGGCGGCGTCCGGGTTGCCGTCGGGCCAGCCCCCGCGTATATGGTGCGCGCGCGTTGAACCAGCCGAAACCGAACCTACCGCGATGCCCGTCTACCGCATCAACAACAAGAACGTCCTCTTCATCCACGTGCCCAAGACGGGCGGCACGTCGGTCGATGCCTATCTGTCGTCCCACGCCACCGCCAACCTGCACAACCGCTTGCGGCGGCTGTTCAGCGTCCACGATGGCCTCGGTCTCGACTGGCAATTGCCAATGCAGCATTTCCACGCCGAAGTGCTCGAGCGCATGTTCGCCCCCGATTTTTTCGACTATGTCTTCATGGTGGTGCGCGATCCGCTGGAGCGACTGAAGTCGGAATACCGCCATATCCGCGCCCTGCCCCTTCGCATCGATGCCCGGCTGCCCTTCGGCATGTGGGCCCGGTTCATGCTGTGGCTGGCGCGCCGGGCGCCGAGCTTTGCCAGGAACCACCTCAGGCCGCAGAGCGAATTCCCGTGCTTCGGTGCCGAGGTGTTTCGTTTCGAGGACGGCATCGACCACGTGCTCAAGACGGTGGCCGAGCGCCTCGGCCTGCCTGAGCCGGATGAAGTCCCCCACAGGCGCAACCTTGCCGGCGAGGATATCGCCCTCAGCTCCCGCACCGCCGCCGCCCTGCGCGCCGCCTACCGCAAGGACTACGAGACCTTCGGCTACGACATGACCCCGGTCGAGGAAACGCCATCAGCCGTGGCTCAGACCCCATAGGGCGGGCACGGCCCAAGCTGTTGGTGGCTTCGCAATAGTGGGTACGCTTGGCTTGCCCACCCTTGCGCTCTTGCCTTACGCCGGCTCAGGCTTCTTGCGCTTTTTGCGCTTCTTGGGGGCCGGGCCTTTGCCGGGCAGCGCCTTGACTTCCGCCGGCTTGGGCAGGGCCCGCTCCTCGGCGCGGGTGAGATAGGTGAAGCCGATGCGGTCTTCGCCGTCCTCGCCCTTTTCCACCATCACCCGCACGGTGCCGCCATTGGCGAGACGCCCGAACAGCACTTCATCGGCCAGCGGCTTCTTGACGTGCTCCTGGATGACGCGGGCAAGCGGGCGCGCTCCCATCTGCTCGTCGTAGCCCTTTTCGGCCAGGAAGGCCGCGGCTGCATCGGAAAGCTCGATGTTGATCTGCCGCTCGGCCAGTTGCGCTTCCAGCTGCAGGACGAACTTCTGCACCACCTGCTGCACGATCTCCGGCGTGAGGTGGCCAAAGCCGATGGTCGCATCCAGCCGGTTGCGGAACTCCGGCGTGAACATGCGCTTGATCGCCTCCTGATCGTCGCCCTCGCGCTTGGTGCGGGTAAAGCCGTAGGCGGCTCCCGCCAGCTCGGCGGCGCCGGCATTGGTGGTCATGATCAGGATCACGTTGCGGAAGTCGACCGACTTGCCGTTGTGATCGGTGAGCTTGCCGTGATCCATGATCTGCAACAGGATATTGAACAGATCGGGATGCGCCTTCTCGATCTCGTCCAACAGCAGCACCGTGTGCGGATGCTGGTCGATGCCATCGGTCAACAGCCCGCCCTGGTCGAAGCCGACATAGCCGGGAGGTGCGCCGATGAGGCGCGAGACGGAATGGCGCTCCATGTATTCCGACATGTCGAAGCGCAGGAGATTGACGCCCAGGGTGGCGGCGAGCTGGCGCGCCACCTCCGTCTTACCGACGCCGGTGGGGCCTGAGAAGAGATAGCAGCCGATGGGCTTTTCCGGCTCGCGCAGGCCGGCCCGCGATAGCTTGATCGCCGATGCCAGCGCCTCGATAGCCTTGTCCTGCCCGAACACCACTCTTTTGAGGTCGCTGGCGAGGTCGCGCAGGAGGTCGGTATCGTTCTTCGACACGGTGCGCGGCGGGATGCGCGCCATGGTGGCGACGGTTTCCTCGATCTCCTTTACCCCGATGACGCTGCGGCGCTTGCCTTCGGCCACCAGCATCTGCGAGGCGCCAGTCTCGTCGATGACGTCGATCGCCTTGTCGGGGAGCTTCCTGTCGCTCATGTAGCGGTCCGACAATTCCACCGCTGCCTTGATCGCATCCTGGGTGTAGCGGATCTTGTGGAATTCCTCATAATAAGGCTTCAAGCCTTTGAGAATCTTGATGGAATCAGCCACCGTCGGTTCGTTCACGTCGATCTTCTGGAAGCGTCGGACGAGCGCCCGGTCCTTCTCGAAGTGCTGGCGGTATTCCTTGTAGGTGGTCGAGCCGATGCAGCGCAGCACCCCGCCGGCAAGCGCGGGTTTCAACAGGTTGGAGGCATCCATCGCCCCGCCCGAAGTGGCGCCTGCTCCGATCACGGTGTGGATCTCGTCGATGAACAGGATGGCGCCCTCATAGCTCTCGATCTGCTTGATCACCGCCTTGAGGCGTTCCTCGAAGTCGCCGCGATAACGCGTGCCGGCGAGCAGCGCGCCCATGTCGAGCTGGAAGATGGTGCATTCCTTGAGGACGTCCGGCACCTCGCCCTTGGTGATCTGCCGCGCCAGCCCTTCAGCGATGGCGGTCTTGCCGACGCCCGGATCGCCGACGAACAGCGGGTTGTTCTTCTGCCGCCGGCACAAAACCTGGATGGTGCGCCTGACTTCGGCCTCGCGCCCGATCAGCGGATCGATGCGGCCGGAGACCGCCTTGGCGTTGAGGTCGACGCAATAGGCCTCCAGCGCGTCCACCTGGTTCTTCTTGCTCTCGGGGTGCGCCTCTTCGTCCTCGTCCTGCTCCACCCCGCGCACGGGGCGCGAATCGGTCTTGCCCGGCCGCTTGGCGATGCCGTGGGAGATGTAATTGACCGCATCGTAGCGCGTCATGTCCTGCTCCTGCAGGAAATAGGCTGCATGGCTCTCGCGCTCGGCGAAGATGGCGACCAGCACATTGGCGCCGGTCACCTCGTCGCGGCCCGAGGACTGCACATGGATGACGGCGCGCTGGATGACGCGCTGGAAGCCGGCGGTGGGCTTGGAATCCTCGCCCGAATCGATGACGAGATTGGCGAGTTCGTTGTCGATGTAGTGCTCCAGCCCCGAGCGAAGCTCCTCGATATCGACCCCACAGGCCATCATCACCGCAGAGGCATCGCTGTCGTCGCACAAGGCGAGCAGCAGGTGTTCGAGCGTGGCGTATTCGTGGCTGCGCTCGTTGGCAAGCGCCAGCGCGCGGTGCAGGGCCTGCTCGAGACTACGGGAAAAGGTCGGCAAATCGGGACTCCTACTCTTTCTCCATGGTGCATTGAAGCGGATGCTGGTGGCTGCGCGCCAGTTCCATGACCTGTGTCACTTTGGTCTCGGCCACCTCGAATGTATAGACCCCGCAGACGCCTACCCCCTTTTGATGCACATGCAGCATGATGCGCGTCGCTTCCTCGCGCCCCTTGCCGAAAATGCGTTCCAGGACGTGCACCACGAACTCCATGGGCGTGTAATCGTCGTTCAGCAACAACACCTTGTAGAGGCTCGGCTTCTTGGTCTTTGGCCGAGTCTTGGTGACGATGCCGGTCTGGCGATCTTCACGGTTATTGTTGTCGGACGACATAACCCATTCCGTTCGTTTCGGTCCTTCGATCCTGACTGGCGGCACCGCAGCCCGCGGCCCTCGCCCACCATTATATAAGTGATTTGCCCGCAAGCGGGAGGGGCAGTTTAGCGTTCAATGCACCTGGGCCGCAAAGCGGCGGCCTGCCGCCAAGCAAAACACCCGGCAGGAGAACCTGCCGGGTGTCAGACTGAACACTAACTCACTCTCGGTCCGGCGGAAGATACGTGCCGGCCGAGTCGTTGGCTTTGGAAGGCCTTACTTGGGCGCCTTCACGCCGAACTGGGCGAGCTGGCCTTCGAAGGGCTTGTAGGCATCCTTCGCGGCGGCCATGTAGAGCTCACCCATCTTGTTGACCTGGCCGACATAGGCCTCGTAGGCCTCCTTGGCATAGCCCTGCTGAATCTCGAACATCTTGTCCGGGCTCTTGGCAGTGACGACCTTGTCGAACACCGCAGCACCCTTCTCGAAGGACTTGCGCTGGAAATCGGCCGCTTCGGCCGCCATCGCCTGCAACGCCTTGGTCATGGCCGTCGCACTGGCGACATAAGCCTCAAAACCATCCTTGCCGAACACCTGGAAATCTTCGAACGACTTCATCATCTCTCATCTCCTTCGTTCACCGGCAATTACCGGTGGTCACCGTCCACGCCGTGGCATTTCCACCGCTGTGTGACCAATATATGCACTGCACAAAAATTAGTCAAGTATTTTTTTGCAGTGCACCATAAACAGGAAAACCGGGCTTGTCCGCGGCCGTTAACGAATCGGTAACGCCGATTCAGGATAGTCGGCAGGGCTGGGGAAACGGCTCGTAATGCAGCGCAACACGCGATGCGGAGATGCCGGGGCAGCAACCGATCAGCCCTGCTTTCCGGGGTCAACCATCACCTGCATTGCGCTCAGGGCTCTTCCCGGGTTATTTCTCGGGCCGACACAGGTGGGGTGAAGGAGTCATGATTCTTAACATTTCCGTCCCGCTCGCGCGGCAACCGCGCATCGGCAGCGTGCTTTCGCTGGCGATGGCCGTGCTGCTTGCGGCGACGATGTGGCTCGCCTCGCCCGGTACTGCCGCGGCCAAGCCCGCTTTCTCGGCCATCGCGGTGGATGCATCCACCGGCGCCATCCTTTATCAGAGCAACTGCGACGGCTTGCGCTATCCCGCCTCGCTCACCAAGGTGATGACGCTTTATCTTCTTTTCGAGGACCTGCGTTCGGGCAAAGTATCGCTGTCGAGCCAGCTTACCATGTCCGCACACGCCGCCGCCCAGCAGCCCTCCAAGCTCGGCCTCAAGCCGGGCTCGACCATCAGCGTCAGGGACGCGATCGGGGCGCTGGTCACCAAGTCGGCCAACGACATCGCCGTGGCGGTGGCCGAGGGGCTGGAGGGGAGCGAATCGGCCTTCGCCGCGCGCATGACCCGCACCGCCCATGCGATCGGCATGACCCGCACCAACTTTCACAATGCCTCCGGCCTGCCCGACAGCCGGCAAAGAACGACGGCGCGCGACATGGCCACCCTGGCCTTGCGTATCCAGCGCGATTTCCCCAACCGGTTCGCCTATTTCTCCACCCAGCACTTCACCTATAGCGGCCGCACCTATCGCAATCACAACCATCTGCTCGGCCGCCTCAATGGCGTGGACGGCATCAAGACCGGCTACACGCGTATCTCCGGCTTCAACCTGATTGCTTCCATCGAGCGCGGCGGCAAGCGCATGGTGGGCGTGGTGATGGGTGGGCGCACCAGCAGGACGCGCAATGCCTATATGGCGCGTATGCTGGAGGGCCTGTTCAAGTCGGGCAAGCTCAAGCCTTTCAATTCCATCGCCTCAGTGGCCGGCCATCCCCCAGGCTACGTGCCCAAGCGGCTGGCGCAGGCCATCAGGGTCGCCACACCGCCCTTGCCGCTGCCAAAGCCCGAAGCGGATTGGAACAAGGATGCACAGCCCAAGGTGGTTGAAGCCGTCATCGGCACCAATTCGACCGGCGATGAGGCAAAACCGCTCGAACCAGCAGCCAGCGAGACGCAGCCCACCAGCTTCCGCACCGTTGAGGTCGAGAAGGACAGCAAGTCCGACAGTCTCCAGCCTGTCGTCACCGGCAATATAGGAGATGCCGCGCAAATGGTGGGCGAAAAGGCGCTGGCGCAGTTCGCGAAGGGGACCGAGGTGCCCGAACAGCCTGCCCGCCAGACGACGTGGAATATTCAGGTCGGCGCCTTCCCCACGCCCGAAGGCGCAATGCAGCGCATCGATGCGGCCTTGTCGACCGGCGTCAGCGTGCTGGACGGCAAATCGGCCTTCACCATGAAGGCCGATGTCGGCAGCGGCACCATCTACCGCGCCCGCTTTTCAGGTTTCGACGAAAAGGCCGCCCGCCAGGCCTGCAGGCTGCTCAAGAGCAAAGGTCTCGGCTGCTTCGCCCTCGCCCCGTCGGCGAATTCCGGCTGACAATCACACCCGCTTTAGGATCCAGACCCTAGGCCTTGGTGCAAACGCCTTGCTGCTGCAGCTCGCCCAGCCGCTTGAGCGCGGCATCCACGGAGCCATAAGGGCCGCCTGCCCTCAGTTGGCTGCCGCTGGCATAACCGCCACCGACACTGACAAGTTGCTGGGTATGGCAGTTTCCCGTCATCTCTTCGCGCAGCACGAACCAGCTGCCGTCACTCGCCGCGAAGGCCGGCAACGACGAAAGCAAAGTGGCGCCGCCGAGTGCCAGGATAGCGACGTGCAATGGCTTGATGGATGGCATGGCAACCTCCTCTCGATACGCCCCAAGCGTACGAACACCTTTGCTTATATGACATTGCACATGACGCGCAGGTGGCCGGGCGGTGAACTCGCGTTCATGCTGGCCTAGAGCATTGTCCGATCATATTGAACCATTTGATGGGCCAATGCTCTAGTCGCCCAGGAGCACGTCCTTGGCGCGGTTGATCTTGGCGGCGAGATAGCTCGAACCGCCATGATCGGGATGATAGAGCTTCATCAGCTTGCGATGGGCGGCACGAATCTCGGCCTTGCCGGCGTCCGGTCCGACGCCGAGGATGGCGCGTGCCTCGGCCGCGTCCATGGCGCCGCCCGCGGATGGCGCGCCGTCGCCGCCGGCATCGCCGCCCTGGCGCCAGTCCTCGTGGTGGCGGTCGAGAAACGCCTCCAGCAGGGCGAGGCTCTGTTCGCCGGCGATGGTGCACTCCTGCCTGAGCGCCCTCAGGTCGGTCAGCGAAAGGTCTGAAAGGCGCTTGCCGGCAAAGCGTCCGCTGAGCACGTCTCCATCCATGTTGCCGCTGTCATGGTCGAGCTCCATCGCCAGCACGCTGGTGCGCACGTGCGATGTGTTGCCGGGGCTGGGTTGCGCGCCCCCGAACGGCCAGCCGGAAAGCAGGCCACCCATGCCCAGCATGCCGAGCCCCACCAGCAGAAGCGGAGCGGCGATGGGCAACAGCCCGCGCAGGGCGAGCAGCACCGATGCGGCCACCACGATGGCACCCAGCGTGCGCCTGACCACCAGCGCCAACGTCGTCGGGTTGGCGCTCGCCAGACCGCGCATGACCAGCACCAGGGCGGCCAGGGCGAGAAGACCGAGAAGCACGAATTGCATCGGGGTTACTTCATTTGCTCGATGAGGAGGCGGGCACCGGTACCTTCGCGCCGGGAATAATCCGCCAGGGCTTCGCGCCCACCCGCGGCATACACGGCCGCAGCCTTGAGGATGTCGCGCAGAGTGCGTGGCGATCGCGCATCGAAACGGCACCAGGCGCCGCCGGTCAGCCGCGCGATCTGCTTGAAGGCCCGTTCGGCCACAGGGTCATGACCCTCCTGGAACATGAAGCAGGGGGTGCCGAGAAGGCCTATCTCGCCGGCCGTTGCGCACAGTTCGTCGATGTTCTCCTCCATGCAGTCTCCCACATAGACCACGGCGCCGGCCTTGCCCTTCTTCACCTCGTCGCGCACGTGCTTGAGCACGCGACCGATCTGGGTGTGGCCGCCGCGGCAGTCAACCTTGGTCATCAGCCGGGCGAGCGCTGGCGGATCGCTCACCCAGGGCGAGGCACGGCACTCGCGAAAGCCGCGAAAGTAGACGAGCTGCACATCGAGCCCGCCAATCCTGGCGGTTTCGGCGAACATCTCGGCCTGGATGTCGAGGGCGCGGTCCCATGTCGGCTGCCGGCTCATGGTGGCATCCATGGCAAAGATCAGCCGTCCGCGCTGGCCCGAAGCCCTGGCGGCCGGGGGCATGGCCTTGACCTGGCTGAGGAAGCGGGCGATCTCCTCGCCCGAAGAAGCGGGGCTCACCGCATCGGGCCGTGGCGCCGGCATGCCTGGTTTCTTCTCGTTCATCACCGCTCGGTCCCGTCAGCTGCCCACACTGTTTGCGCTAGGCGGCCCTTACGCCCGGTGAATATAAGCCAGACGCCGGTGCGTTCCATCCCCCTGCCCTCACTTGAACCGGCGCGATCCGCAAAGGCGGGGGACCTTTGTGGATCGCTATCTTGCCATAGGCATGGAGGGGGGTGCTACGGCGAAGCCTAGACCAGTCATTCGAGCAGCGGACGGTCGGGGGTGAACTGGCGGTCGATCTGGTCGACGCAGGCGCTTGTCATGGCGAGCATGAACTGCGAGGCGGCAAGGATGCCGGCCGACTGGTTGGAAATCTCGGCGAAGGCGCTTTGCTTCACCGCCATGATGTCGATGCCGACCTGGATACCGACAAGCACGAGACCCGCCACAAGGAACTCCAGCACCAGCGCCGGGCGCCGTATCTCGCTGTAAAAGAGCGCCAGCCCGGCTGCCACGAGCGCGCCGGTGGCAAGCGCCGTGGTGGCGGTCCAGCGGGGCGAGATCGCCGCCGTGGCGTGTGCCATGGCGATGTTCAGTGCTTCGCTCGGCATGATCAGAGTATCGAGCGCCGCGAAGGCCAACACCGCCGCTGCCACCAGCCAGGCGTAGATGTCGAGCGACCGCGACGATTTGCGCTTGATATAGAAGGTGATGGCAGCCGCCATGGCAGCGGCCGCCAGCATCAGTGCGGATGCGGCCGCGATCATGCCACCCGCACCGAACTGCAGGGCGTAGTCATAGGACGGCGCGGCGCCGATCGCCCCGAGGACGTAGAGCACGATTACTGGCGGCAAAACGCAACTCAACACGGTCATGGTGATCGAGCGAGGCCGGCTGCGCCTTGGCTGAGCAACACGCCTGCGCGATGCGGCAACGCCTATTTCACTTGCTATCGTCATCGCTTGGGACCCTCACATGATGTCGTGCATAAGGTTGATGATGACGATGCGGCCGTTGCCAGAATCGCTCACCCATAGGTTCTCGCCCTTCATGGCGATGCCGCCCGGATCGTTGATGGCTGCCGGGCCGAAGCCGGCGGTGCCGGAGCCGATGGTCTCCAGCAACCGTCCTTGCGGGTCGAAGACCTTGATCTGCGAGGAGGTCTTTTCGCTCACGATCAGGTCGCCATCGCCGCCGACGCTGAGCGCGCGCGGCTCGTTCAGAGACTGCGACAGCGCAACGGGCTCGCCGGGACGGGCGAGATCGGGGGAGAATTTGAGGATGCGGTTGCGCCCCTCTTCGACCACCAGAAGGCCGCCGTCCAACGCGGCGGCCATATGGCCGGGACGGTCGAGGCCGGCGGCGCGGGCGATTTCCTTGCCGCCACGAAAGGCGACAACCGTGCCCGTCTTCGCCGAGGAGACGTAGACCGTGCCGTCAGGCCGGGCGAGCACGCCGCCGGGCGCGCTGAGGCCGCCCTTGATGTCGAAGGCGTAGCGGTAGACGCCGTCGGCCTGAGGCTTGAACGCGGCCACCCGGTCGCGGCCCTGATCGGCTACGTAGAGCATACCGTCGGCGCCGAAGGAGATATCGCTCGGCCTGTTGAGCACGTCGGCGCCAATGTCGCCTTCATAGGACAGCGTCCGCGCATCGAGCATCACCAGCCGGCTGCGCTCAGTCTCGGCAAAGACAAGGTGCTTGTGGTCGGGGCTGAGGGCACCGCCGACGGGCAGGCGATAGCCGCAAGCGCTCGCCATGGCGATGAGCGCCCCCGGCGCCGCGCCGCACAGGAGATGCTGCTGCTGGTGCAGGTACTGGGCAGTGAACCCGACGATGGCGCCATAAGCCGCCAGCGGCAGGATCAATATCTGGAGTTGCTTGTGCATTTGGGAATACTCTCACTTGCGATGCACCTTGCGCCTGGCTATGCAAGCCAATCGCCATGCAGCGAGCCAGACGGCACCTCGGGGGCGGCTTTGTCGAGCAGTGGTCAACGATCGATTAACGCCCTGTCTCGATCTTGAAAGGGGTGGCAGCGGCATCGGCGGTTTTCCTGACATAGGCCGTTGGGCCCTCGATTGCCGCGCGTCCGCGCCGCCAGACCGGCGGGACGGAAAGTTGGCCCATGCCGGGACACATTCTCGCCATCGAGCAGGCAACACCGTCGACACGCGCCGTCGCGTCCGATGAGAAAGTGTCGTATTGCGGGACTGGGTTGGCGCGAGTTCGCCCAGTGCTACTCCCGGCTCCGCTTGGGTGGAGCGTGAGAGTCCCCAAGGTGCGACAGATTGCAGCGGTTGACCTGAATCAAGGCTGACATATTCGAACTATTGAATATATGGAAGCTATTGAAAGTCATCGCCAGGAGAGTTGATCCATGTTCCCGACTTCCTCGGCGCCACGTCCGTATTGGCATCCGCTCGCAGCGGGGCTGGTACTGGGGCTGGCGCTATTCCTCACCTTCCTCATGAGCGGCCATGGCCTCGGCGCCAGCGGCGCCGTCACCCGCATGACGGCGGCTATCTGGGGCTGGATCGCGCCGGCCCAGGCGGCCGCCAATCCCTATCTCGGCGGGTTCTTCGCCGGCAAGGTGCTCGATAGCTGGATTACCTGGCAGGTGGTCGGCGTGATGCTGGGCGCTCTGGCCGGCTCGCTGTCGAGCGGCCGCTTTCGCCCCATGATCGAAAAGGGAGCCTCGCTCTCGCGCGCAAGGCGCCTCGGATTTGCCCTAACCGGTGGCATCCTCGTCGGGTTCGGTGCGCGGCTGGCGCGCGGCTGCACCAGCGGACTAGGCCTGTCCGGCAGTGCCACACTGGCGGTGGCGGGCTTTGTCTTCCTCATCTTCTTCTTTGCAGCCGGCTTTGCCGCTGCCGCCGTCTCCCGGAGGATCTGGCAATGAGCCTTCCCCTTTATGACAACGGCATGATTTCGGGTCTCCTGTCGGGCCTTCTCTTCGGCTACGCGCTGGAAGGCGGCGGCCTGTCGAGCCCGAAAAAGCTCACCGGCCAGTTCTCCTTGCGCGACTGGACCGTGTTCAAGGTGATGTTCACCGCCGTCATCGTGGCCGCCGCCGGCCTGTGGCTGAGCGAGCAGGCGGGGCTTATCGGTGCCAAGGCCGTCTTCGTGCCCACGACCTATATGTGGGCGACGGCTCTGGGCGGCGCCCTCATCGGGGCGGGCTTTGCCATCGGCGGTTATTGTCCCGGCACCTCTGCGGCCGGCTTTGCATCAGGACGCGGCGATGCCCTCGTCTTCATCATCGGCATGCTCGCCGGCACCTGGCTGTTCTCGGCCTTCTTCAGCGACATAAAGCCGTTCTGGAACGCAGCCCAGGGCCCTGCCGGCCAGACGGTGACGGGCCTTACCGGACTGCCATCCGGCGTGGTGATCGCGCTGATGATCGTCATGGCGGCGGCCGGCTGGGCCGTGGCCGTCAGAATGGAAAAGGCACGCGGCGGGCCCATCAGCGTCGATGAGGTGCTGACAGACCAAGACGCGCCGGATCACGCCCCCGCCGGCCACAGCGTCAGGACCGCCTGACTTATTCCCTTCACCCCCCGCCCAAGCACCCGAAAGGTAAATCCCCCATGAAGTCCCAAGCTCCCGCCCTCAAGACGGCCCTCACCGCCCTTGCCGCCACCGGTCTCGGCCTCGCCGTCACCGCGGTCAACCCGATGGCGGTGCCGCACGTGCCGGCGGCATACGCCCAGGCCCTCAATCCGTGCGCCGCGGCCCAGGCGGCCAACCCGTGCGCGGCCGCCAATCCTTGTGCTGCTGCCAACCCGTGCGCTGCCGCCAACCCCTGCGCCGCGGCCCAGGCCGCCAATCCGTGCGCCGCGGCCAATCCGACCGCCACGCCAAAGCAGGCGATGTTGCCGGCCGAGGCCGCCATGCCTTACGACGTGGCCGCCAAGCTGCCGCAGGCACCTTTCGGCGACAAGATGCCCGACATCGTCGACAACTACCTACGCGCCGCGCCCTATATCGGCACCGGCGGGCTGGTCTCCGAAGGCGCCTATCCCAAGCTCAAGGAACTCGGCTTCAAGACGGTGGTGAACTTCCTCACCGACGCCGAAGGCGCCGTCAAGGAGGGCGAGGCCGCCAAGGCCGCCGGCATCAACTACATCTCCATGCCGGTCGCCACCAAGGCGCCGAACCTGCAGCAGGTGGCGCAGTTTACCCGCATCGTCTCCGACAGCGCCAATTACCCCATCCTCGTGCACTGCGAATTGGCCAACCGGGTCGGCGCCATGTGGGCGCTCTACCGCGCCTCGCTGGGCGTTCCGGCCGAGATCGCCGTGCAGGAAGGCCGCACCGTCGGCCTCAAGCCGAGCCGTGAAGGCGCCGTGCGCCAGATGCTCGGCCTGCCGTCGATGAACTGAGGCGCTACCAACCGTCGCCACAAACGTCATGCGCGGGCTCGCCCCGCGCATCTTTTTTCGCTCCGTTTAGTCGCGGTCGAAGGGATGGCCGGGCCAAAGCTCGGCCATGATTCCCAAGCCTGAAGGCACCCCTGCGCCGCAGACCGGCGTTAACCAACCTGTCATCGAGGACGGCGTAAATCTACCAGCATCGATTCGCTGCGGGTCTGGGCGAAAAGGGACGGGTGTGGCATGAACGGGCTGGATGCGATCATTCTCGGCATCGTCGAGGGCTTTACTGAATTCCTGCCCATCTCCTCGACCGGCCACATGATCGTGGTCTCCGACTGGCTGGGCCTGAGCCAGACCGCCGTCAACAAGGCTTTCGAGGTCATCATCCAGCTGGCGGCCATCCTGGCGGTGGTGGCGAACTACCGCGACAAGTTCACCCCCCGCCACATCGAGCTGTGGATGAAGCTGGCGCTTGCCTTCATTCCCATCGGCGCCATCGGCTTCCTTCTGCGCCATCAGGTGGAGGCGATGTTCTCGGTGCCGGTGGTCGCGGTCATGTTCATCGTCGGCGGCATCGTCTTCCTGGCGCTGGAATACTTCTATGACGACAAGTCAGCGCATGTGAGCGATGTCGAGAAAGTCACCTGGATGCAGGCGCTGTGGATCGGCATCGCCCAGGTCTTCTCCCTCATTCCCGGCACCAGCCGAGCCGGCGCCACCATCGTCGGCGGGCTTCTCGTCGGCCTCGACCGGCGCGCCGCGGCCGAGTTCTCCTTCCTCCTCGCCCTGCCGGTGATGCTGGCGGTGAGCGGTTACGACTTCCTCAAGCACTATCACGAGTTTGCCGGCAACAACGCGATCAACCTTGCCATCGGCTTCGTCACCGCCTTCGTGGTGGCCTTCGCGACCATGCACCTGTTCCTGCGCTTCCTGAAGACCCACACCTTCATCGCCTTCGGCTTTTACCGTATAGCATTCGGCATCGTTCTCATCTGGCTCTACGGCTTTTGACCGGCACTAATCCACCTCCGCTCAACTGGCGCTATGGCCTGGGTGTCGCCGGCATCATCGCCACAGCCGCCCTGACGCTGCACCTGATGGGGCGTCTCGACACCTGCGCCTGCGGCACCATCAGGCTGTGGCAGGGCGATGTGCATTCGGCCGAAAACTCCCAGCAGATCACCGACTGGTACACCTTCACCCACGTCCTGCACGGACTTCTGTTCTATCTCGCCCTGCGCTACCTCGCCCCGCGCTGGCGCCTCGGCACCCGCCTCGTGGCCGCCACCGCCATCGAAGCCGGCTGGGAGATATTCGAGAACACCGACTTCATCATCAACCGCTACCGCGAGACCACCATCTCGCTCGGCTATTATGGCGACACGGTCATCAATTCCGCCTCCGACATCGTCGCCATGGTGGCCGGCTTCCTCATTGCCTCGCGCGCCCCGGTCTGGCTGTCGATCGCCCTCTTCATCGCCACCGAGGCCATCCTCGCCCTTGTCATCCGCGACAACCTCACCCTCAACATCGTGATGCTTGTCTGGCCCATCGAGGCGATCAGGCACTGGCAGGCGGGAGCGTGATGCCTCGCGGCCGAGGCAAGCCAGCCATGCGCTTGTGCCTCCTTGTCATTCTCACCTCCCCCCGCTAACCCTCTCACCCTTATCAGGGGCGACGGGATGGGCGAGCGGTGAGCGTTGACGAGGCAGAAGTGGCCGCACCGCCCTTGTGGCTCAAGGCGGCGCCCTTCGTCTTCCTGCTGTTGTGGTCGGGCGGGTTCGCCTTCGCCAAGATCGGCCTTCAGCACACTACCCCCCTCACCTTCCTTGCCGTGCGCTACTGGTTCGCACTTGCCGTCATCGCGCCCATTCTCGCCATCGTGCGCCCGCCCATGCCCAAGGGCTTCGCGCAATGGGCGCATCTGGCGTTCGTTGGCTTCCTCATCCAGGCGCTGTATTTCGGCTTGTCCTATTTCGGCTTCTGGCTGGGGGTTTCGGCCGGCGCGCTTGCCCTCATCGTGTCGCTGCAGCCGGTGCTCGTCGGCCTGCTCGCCCCGGCGGTGACGCGTGAACGGGTGACGATCCTGCAATGGGTGGGGCTCATCCTCGGCCTGGCCGGTGCCGCCGCGGTGATCGTGGCGCGCGCGGAGGTAGAGGTGGTCTCCATCCCCGGCATCGCCTGTGCCGTCGCAGCCCTCTTCGGCATGACGCTCGCCACCTTGTGGGAAAAGCGCTTTGGCCTCCACCATCACCCGGTCGCCTCCAACGCGGTGCAATATCTGGTGGGCTTCGTCGCCGTTGCCCCCTTCGCCTTCCTGTTCGAAGGCGCGCAGGTGTCGTGGAACTTGCAGTTTGTCTTCGCGCTCGGCTATCTGGTGATCGGCAACTCGCTGATCGCCGTCACGCTTCTCCTCGCAATGGTGCGCTACGGCCAGGCCGCGCGCGTCTCGGCGCTGTTCTTCCTGGTGCCGCCCATGGCCGCCTTCATCGCCTGGGCGCTGATCGGCGAGCAAATGCCCCCTGTCGCCTGGGCCGGCATGGGGCTCGCGGCGCTGGGCGTCCTCATCGCCACCCGCAAGCCGCGCCCACGCCGCAAGCGCGCGGGCAAGTTGAGGCCGCGCATGCGGCAGCAGGCCGGCAGGGGTGCTCTCACACGAACGTGATGCTTCACCGGCTATTCTCGTTACCGGCCGACCGCCAGGATGGCGTGTGAGCCCTTCCTGCCTGCACTGCAAGGAACACGTGATGCGCGCGATCGCCCTAGCCTTCTTCGTTTGCCTCCTGGCCATACTCCCCGCATCGGCAGAAATCGCCCAGCGGCCCGGCTGGATGGTGATTCCTACCGGCTACAGCTACCAGCAGCTTGTACAGCGCGTCATCGCCGCCGCCGGCGATGTGAAGCTCGGCGTCGTAACCCGGGCGTCTGCCACCGCCGGCGCCAAGAAGGTGCTCGACAAGGTCATCCCCGGCAACACCGTGATCGGGCTCTATCACCCGCGTTTTGCCGTGCGCATGCTGGACGCCAGCATCGCGGCAGGAATTGAGGCGCCCATCCGCGTCTATGTGACCGAGAATGCCGACCACACCGCAACCTTGTCCTACAAAACGCCGAGTTTTGTCTTTGCCCCCTATTTCGATGAAGGCGGCGACAAGCTGAAGGCGCTTGCCGGCGAACTCGACGGTGTGTTCAAGACGCTCGCGACCAAGGCCACCGCCAAGTAGGGCGTGACGAACGGTCCTGCACCGCGCTATTAGTCGGCGCGATGTTCATCACCTTCTTCCAGGAACTCAAGGCCGCCGGCGTGCCCGTCACGCTGAAGGAATACCTTACCCTGATGCAGGCGCTGGAGGCGCATGTGGCCGGCTTCCGGGTGGAGGAGTTCTACTATCTCGCGCGCGCCGCTCTCGTAAAGGACGAGCGCAATTTCGACCGCTTCGACCGCGTGTTCGGGCATGTGTTCAAGGGCCTTGAAGGCCTCAGCGCCGAAGAGCTTCTGGCGCAAATCCCCGAAGAATGGCTGCGCAAGCTCAACGAGAAATTCCTCAGCGACGAAGAAAAGGCCATGATCGAGGCCCTCGGCGGCTGGGAGAAGATCATGGAGGAGCTGAAAAAGCGGCTCCAGGAGCAGAAGGGCCGCCATCAGGGCGGTTCCAAATGGATCGGCACCGCCGGCACCTCGCCCTTCGGCGCTTATGGCTATAACCCGGCCGGCGTGCGCATCGGTCAGGACAAGAACCGCAACAACCGCGCCATAAAGGTGTGGGACCGACGCGAGTACAAGGACCTCGATGATTTAGTCGAGATCGGCACCCGCAACATTAAGGTGGCCTTGCGCCGCCTGCGCCGCTTTGCCCGCGAGGGTGCTGCCGAAGAGCTCGACCTCGACAGCACCATCCGCGCCACCGCCAATCGCGGCTGGCTCGACATCCAGATGATCCCTGAACGCCGCAACACGGTGAAGGTCCTGCTCTTTCTCGATGCCGGCGGCTCCATGGACCCTTACGTGCGCTTGTGCGAGGAGCTGTTTTCCGCCGCCAGCGCCGAGTTCAAGCACCTTGAATATTTCTACTTCCACAACTGCCTGTACGAGTTCGTGTGGAAGGAGAACAGCCGCCGCCACTCAGAACGCATCGCCACCTGGGACGTGCTCCACACCTATCCGTCCGACTACAAGGTGATCTTCGTCGGCGATGCCTCGATGAGCCCCTATGAAATCACCCATACAGGCGGCGCGGTCGAGCACATGAACGCCGAAGCAGGCGGCCTGTGGCTGAAGCGCGTCACCGACATCTATCCCAACGCCGTCTGGCTCAACCCCTCGCCGGAGCAATACTGGCGCTACACCCCGTCAACCCAACTCATCTCGCAGCTCTTTTCCGACCGCATGTACGGCCTCACGCTCGACGGCCTCGATGCCGCCATGCGTGAGCTGACGCGCTGATGGCGCGCAAGCCCCGCATCGATCTCCTCGGTGGATCGTTCCTCGTCACATTCGCAGCGCTGATGGGCCTCAACCAGGTACTCATCAAGCTGGTGAATGCCGGCATCCAACCGGTGTTTCAGGCTGGCTTGCGCTCCATCGCCGCCTTCTTTCCAGTGTTGGCCTACACCCTCATCACCAACAAGCGCATGTCGATCACCGACGGCAGCCTGATCCCCGGCCTCTTTTGCGGGCTGTTCTTCGGACTGGAGTTCCTGCTCCTGTTCGAATCGCTGGAGTTCACCTCCGTCGCGCGCGCCTCGATGATGTTCTACACCATGCCCTTCTGGGTGGCGCTGGCCGCACACTTCCTCATCCCCGGCGACCGCCTCACCCCCACCCGCATCGCCGGGCTGGCACTGGCCTTTACCGGTGTCGCCTGGGCCTTGCTGCATAATGCCGCGCCCGCCAGCAAATACGCTCTCATCGGTGATCTCATGTGCCTGGCGGGATCGATGCTGTGGGCCGGTATCGCCCTTCTGGTGCGCACCACCCGGCTGCAGCAGGCGGTGCCGGAGATGCAGCTCCTCTATCAGCTTTCCGTCTCCAGCGTGATCCTCGTCATCGCCTCCGCCTTCTTCGGCCCGCCCATCCACCATCTCACCCCGGCGATCGGCGGCATGTTCGCCTTTCAGGTGCTGGTGGTGGTGTCTTTCGGCTTTCTCACCTGGTTCCGGGTGCTCGCCATCTACCCGGCCTCCGATGTCGCCTCGTTCGGCTTTCTGGCGCCGGTCGCCGGGGTGTTCTTCTCGTGGCTGATCCTGGGCGAGCACATCACCCTGTCGTTCCTTGGCTCGTTGGCCCTCGTCTGCGCCGGCATCGTGCTGGTCAACCGACGGAGGTGATGTTCGCTGAACGGACGGTGAGGGCCACTCGTGGCCCCCGCCTCTCCAGCGTCATCGTCGGGCTCGACCCGGGGGCCCATGAGCCACAGGCCCAAGCCTTGCTGTGTGCCCTAGATCGTCGGATCGAGCCCGACGATGACACCGAATGACAAGGATGAAGGCCTCTCACCCCCGCGCCATCGCCAGCCGGTCGGCGCGGGCGAGCAGGCGGCGGGCGTTGTTGTAGTTGGGGACTTCCACTAGCACCCCGTCCACTTCCACCCGTGCCTCGCCCTTTTCGCGCGCCGCCTCGAAGGCGGTCACCACTTTCAGCGCCCGCTCGATCTCCGCGCGCGCCGGCGTGAAGGCCTCGTTCACAATGGCGGCATGGGCCACGCTGACGGCCGCCTTGGCGCGGTAGCCGAGCCGCCGCGCCCATGCGGCATCGGCGCGCGCACCTTCTTCATCCGTCCAGGTGAAGGGGCAGTCGACTGGCACCGTTCCCGCCGCCACGCACTCCACCAGGAAGCGCTGACGGGCATATTGCAGTTCCAGACCGTCGGGCCCGCGCTCAGCGCCGAGATCGGCGGCCAGATCTTCCGCCGCGATGAGGCACGCCACCACCCTGTGGCTGGCCCTGGCGATCGCCGAGGTCTGCACCAGACCACGCGCCAACTCGATATTGGGCAGAAGCTTCGTTGCCCCGTGGGCGATGCCGTTTTCGCGCTCGAGCCGCGTCACCCGCTCGCCCAGTTGCACGACCTGTTCGGGGCTGGAGACCTTGGGCAGGGCGACGATATCGGGGGCCGCGCGCATCACCGCGTCGAGATCGCGCTTGCCGTCCTCGTCCAGCGGGTTGATGCGTACCGCCACCACCGCGCCGGCGTTGCGCCAGCGCCCGAACACCGATGCCGACAGTTCCCGCGCCCTGGGCCGCAGGTCGGGCGGGGTAAAATCCTCCAGGTCCTGGATCAGCACATCCGCGCCCGAGTCCGCTGCCCTGTTGAGCGCGATTTCCTCGGCGCCATTGATGAACAGCCAGGAGCGGCACAGATCGGCGGGTCGATGCATGTTTGTCTCCCCCTGCCCTTGGATCGGTCGCGGGGTTATAACAAACGCGTCATGAATTGGCACGGGCCTTCGCGCACCGCCCGCGGAACATCGGCGGCATGAGCACGTCTGCTGGTTCGGGCAACTGCCCTGCGCCCAATCGGCGCGGCGGTGAGTGATTCGACCTTGAAGCGGGCAGCGATACCCTCTTGCCGAGGTGGCGACGGGCCCTTGCGTCGGGGTTCGTCGCCCATTGCAGAGGGCCCGGAAGCGATCCGCTCGATCGGCGGCCACATTTTGTTTTTTGTCTTGACGCTTGACAGCCGCTGCGCGCCTGCCGCCCGCCGCGGGGCCGGCGATGCAGACCATTACCGAAAACCACCTAGGCGGCTGTACTTGCGGGCCGAATCGCGAGACTTTGGTTGAAGCGGCTGCCGGTGTCGACTAGGCGGCACAAGATGTTGTATTCAGATTTTGTTAACACACTAGGTGTTGACGTGCTCGGCCGATCTGATCTAGATTTTTCTCAGGCTGAGGGCCCGGGGCTGGAGCAATACCTCTGGCGCCGGGGTGCGGTGACGAGCCGCTTCAAACTGATAAAGCCCAAGAGGACGGCGGGGCCGCCAAGCGGCTCCTTCCAGGGTCAGGCGTTGAACAGGGTGAGTGCCCAAAGCGGCACCGCCAAGGAGCAGTCATGGCCGGACGGTGGCCGCTTCCACCATTCGGTCGATAGGGGTCCGCGGGCCGGCTCAGGCTGGCCGCGCTGCAGGGAAATCGAGGGAAAGATATGCGCATCGAGCGCCGTTACACCAAGGCCGGTCAGAGCCCGTACGCCGAAATTGAGTTCCGCTCCACCGTCAGCGAGATCAGGAATCCCGACGGCTCGGTGGTGTTCCGCCTCGACGGCATCGAGGTACCGGCGTCCTGGAGCCAGGTGGCGGCCGATATTCTGGCGCAAAAGTATTTCCGCAAGGCTGGCGTCCCGGCGCGCCTCAAGCGCGTCGAGGAAAATGCCGTTCCCTCGTGGCTGTGGCGCTCGGTCCCCGATGACGCCGCGCTGGCCGATCTGCCTGAAGATGAGCGCCACGGCCCCGAGCGGCTCTCCACCCAGGTTTTCGACCGTCTCGCCGGCACCTGGACCTATTGGGGCTGGAAGGGCCGCTATTTCGATTCAGAGGACGACGCCCGCGCCTTCCATGACGAGCTGTGCTACATGCTCGCCACCCAGAAGTGCGCCCCCAACTCGCCGCAGTGGTTCAACACCGGCCTGCATTGGGCCTACGGCATCGACGGCCCCGGCCAGGGCCATTTCTACGTCGACTACGAGACCGGCAAGCTCACCCGCTCCAAGTCGGCCTACGAGCATCCCCAGCCGCATGCCTGCTTCATCCAGTCGATCGAGGACGATCTCGTCAACGAGAACGGCATCATGGACCTGTGGGTGCGCGAGGCGCGCCTGTTCAAATACGGCTCCGGCACCGGTTCCAATTTTTCGCGCATCCGTGGCGAGAACGAGCCGCTGTCGGGCGGCGGCAAGTCGTCGGGCCTGATGTCCTTCCTCAAGATCGGCGACCGCGCGGCCGGCGCCATCAAGTCGGGCGGCACCACGCGGCGCGCCGCCAAGATGGTGGTGGTCGACATCGACCATCCCGACATCGAGGCCTACATCGACTGGAAGGTGAAGGAAGAGCAGAAGGTCGCCGCCCTCGTCACCGGCTCGAAGGTGGTGAAGCAGCATCTCGGCCTGGTCATGCGGTCTTGCGTCAACTGCGAGGGCTCGGGCGATGACTGCTTCGACATCGACAAGAACCCGGCCCTCAAGCGCGCCGTCAAGGCGGCCCGCAAGGCCCATGTCCCCGACAACTACATCAAGCGCGTCATCCAGTTCGCCCGCCAGGGCTTTTCCGAGATCGCCTTCGATACCTACGACACCGACTGGGATGGCGAGGCCTATCGCACTGTCTCGGGTCAGAATTCCAACAATTCGGTGCGGGTGACGGATGAATTTTTGCGCGCGGTGGAAAAGGGTTCGACCTGGAACCTCAACTGGCGCATGAAGAAGGGCGTGGCCCGCACCGTCGATGCCCGCGCCCTTTGGGACAAGATCGGCTATTCCGCCTGGGCCTCGGCCGATCCCGGCATCCAGTTCCACACCACCATCAATGACTGGCACACCTGCCCGGCCGCCGGCGAGATCCGCGCCTCCAACCCGTGCTCGGAGTACATGTTCCTCGACGACACGGCCTGCAACCTCGCGTCCCTCAACCTTCTCCAGTTCCACGACCGCGCGACCGCCCGCTTCGATGCCGAGACCTTCGAGCACGCGGTGCGCTTGTGGACCATCGTGCTGGAGATCTCGGTGCTGATGGCGCAGTTCCCCTCGCGCCAGATCGCCAAGCTCTCCTACGACTACCGTACCCTCGGCCTCGGCTTTGCCAATATCGGCGGGCTACTGATGTCCTCCGGGCTCGCTTACGACTCCGATGAAGGCCGCGCCCTGTGCGGCGCCATCTCCGCCATCATGACCGGCGTGTCTTACGCCACCTCGGCCGAGATGGCCGCCGATCTCGGCACCTTCGCCGGCTTTGACGACAATCGCGACGCCATGCTCAGGGTCATCCGCAACCACCGCCGCGCCGCGCAAGGCCTGAGCGAAGGCTATGAGGACCTGCATACCCTGCCCGTCCCGCTCGATCACGCCTCGTGCCCGCAAGGCCACCTGATCGAGCGCGCCGAAGCCGCCTGGGCGGCGGCCGAACAGCTCGGCGAAAGGCACGGCTACCGCAACGCTCAAGTTTCGGTCGTCGCTCCCACCGGCACCATCGGCCTCGTCATGGACTGCGACACCACCGGCATTGAGCCCGATTTCGCCCTGGTGAAATTCAAGAAGCTGGCGGGCGGCGGCTATTTCAAGATCATCAACCGCGCCGTGCCGGAAGCCCTGCGGGTTCTCGGCTATGCGCCCGAGGCGATCGAGGCGATCATCTCCTATGCCGTCGGCCACGGCACCCTCGACGGGGCGCCCGCCATCAACCATGCCACCCTCACCGCCAAGGGGTTTGCCCCGGCCGAGCTGGAGGCGGTGGAAAAGGGCCTTGCCGCGGCCTATGACATCCGCTTCGTCTTCAACAAGTGGACGCTGGGCGAGGCCTTCTGCCGCAAGCTCCATATCAGCGATGAGCAGCTGGCCGATCCCACCTTCGACCTCCTCAGCCATCTGGGCTTTTCCAGGCGCGAGATCGAGGCGGCCAACATCCATGTGTGCGGGGCGATGACGCTCGAAGGCGCCCCCGGCCTGAAGGACGAGCATCTGTCCGTCTTCGACTGCGCCAGCCCCTGCGGCCGGCTGGGCAAGCGCTACCTCAGCGCCGAGAGCCATATCCGCATGATGGCCGCCTCCCAGCCCTTCGTCTCGGGTGCCATCTCCAAGACCATCAACATGCCCAACGAGGCGGGCGTCGAGGACTGCCAGAAGGCCTATGAGCTCTCCTGGAGGCTCGGCATCAAGGCCAACGCCCTTTACCGCGACGGCTCAAAGCTCTCCCAGCCGCTCTCGGCCCAGCTTCTCGATGACGAGGACGACGAGGACGACGTCGCCGTGGCGCTGTCCATGAGCCAGCCCATGGCGCAGCGGGTGGAAAAGATCATCGAAAAGGTCTTCGTGGAGGCAAAGCGCGAGCGCGAGAAGCTGCCGCAGCGGCGCAAGGGCTATACCCAGAAGGCCATCGTCGGCGGCCACAAGGTCTATCTCAGGACCGGCGAATACGACGACGGGACGCTGGGCGAGATCTTCATCGACATGCACAAGGAAGGTGCCGCCTTCCGCGCCATGATGAACAACTTTGCCATCGCCATCTCGCTCGGCCTGCAATATGGCGTGCCGCTGGATGAATATGTGGAGGCCTTCACCTTCACCCGCTTCGAGCCGGCTGGCATGGTGCAGGGCAACGAGGCGATCAAGAACGCCACCTCCATCCTCGATTATGTCTTCCGCGAGCTCGCCGTCTCCTACCTGGCGCGCAACGACCTGGCGCATGTCGACCCGGCCGACATCGGCTTCGATGCCATGGGCAAGGGCGTCAACGAGGGCAAGCCCGGCGCCACCGGGGCGGAAAACCCCTGCCCGCCCGGCGGCGTCCCCGCCCGCCGCATGCTGTCGACCGGCTATGTGCGCCAGAAGCTGCCGGCCAACGTGGTGCTGATGCCCGGCTCCTCGGCCAAGGCGCAAGCGCCCAACCCGGTCGCGGCCTTGCGCGATATGGCCGAGGAAAGCTTCGCCACCCAGGGCACCGCCGCGCTGGCGACCGAGTACACCGAGACAGTGGAGGCCAGCGTTTCCATCCTCGACATCGACTCCGATGGTGAAAGCCTCACCCGCACCCAAGCCGAGCTCCGCGTCGAGGCGCGCATGAAGGGCTATGAAGGCGAGAGCTGCGGCGAATGCGGGAATTTCACGATGGTGAGGAATGGCACGTGTTTAAAGTGCGACACGTGCGGGTCGACGAACGGGTGCAGTTGATGATGAGGGCTGAGCTTTCTACAGAAAAAATTGCCGAAAGAGCGGGCGAGTTGCGTCGCCTCTTACGTTACGCACCGGACGAAATCATAAGCCCAGTTGACGCAATTCGTCGACTCAAATCAGAGATACCGAAATTCAAACTCATTATTGTCGATGATCGCGTGTTACCTAAATGCTTCGCCGTAGCGAATTATTCTGATCGAATCATAACTGTGCGCCGGTCAGTGTGGGAATTTGCAAACGCCGGTAATCCTCATGATAATTTTACGCTACTTGAAGAATTAGGTCACTATGCCCTGGCACATCCAGGTCAAAGGAACCGCACAATTGGTGCCGATCATTCGGCGCAAGTCAACAAAGAGGTTGCCATGTATGAGCGTGAGGCCCGCCACTTTGCTGGCATCTTCGCGGTTTCAATGGAAGCAGCGAATCATCTTCAGGCGGCAAGCCATATTCGCCTAAAGTCCTGTTTGAGCGAAAGGGCGGCCAAGATCCGCTGGGACGAAATTGAACGTGAACGTCGTCGTCGAAGTGGCAAGAACCGCCCCATATCGGTGCGCGGCGCACGCGCCATGATAGCTATGAATAAGAGATGGAGAGGCATAAGAAGCGTCGATATTGAGCAGCTACAGCGGCAAGTTCAAGAGGATGAGGCGAGAAGAGGTGCCGTTGCCATGGACTACACTGGCGATAAATGCTGTCGTTGCGGGGACCGCAAGCTTCGGAGTGACGGAAGGACCATTTGCTGTGAGAATTGTGGTTGGCCTCCGGATGGCGATTGTGAACTGAGTTGATAACGCCGCGGAATTTCTAGGTTCTGCGATCGAGACGCGTGGGGAAATTCCCCGCATTCAATGTATAGGAGAACATATAAGCAACTCTTTATATCGATACACACTGAACACAAACGCCGGAGCAATGCCCCGGCGTCGTGACCCGTGAAGCACCAGCCAAGGTACTAACGGGCGATGAAAGTGAGGTTTCCCCCTCTTTCGACTGCAATGGAAGTGTACAGGGATTCTCTCTGAAGTCGAGACGGAGCCTTGGCGCATATGGTGACATGAAAGGATTTAACATGGCCACCAATCCTCCAAAAGGTGACGGTCACCGGAACGGTGCCGTCCGTGACAGGTCGCAGACCTACAACCCGCACACAGAACAATGGGTCAAGCGCGACACCGACAACGGTCGCTTCATGGATGTGAAGCAGGACGGAAAACCGTTCAAGGGCGTTCGACGAGAACACCCTGACAAACCGTAGCACTATGGACGCGGGCAAGCGGGATGCACCTCTTGCCCGCGCTCTGCCACACCCCCCGTCATCCGGGCTACGCTTGCTTCTGGCCACCCGGGCGGCCAATAAAAGGATGCGCGGGGTGAGGAGTGGTCGGCGCAGCCGATCGATCGCTCCGGTGGAGCGATCGAAACGACCGAACGCCCGCGCATGAGGGTGTTTGAAGGGCTCATTCACCCACACACCCGTCATGTCCGGACTTGATCCGGCCATCCATTCCCCCATCGCCGCACCTCGCTGCAAGGCCGGCGGAATGGATGCCGGCATCGAGTGCCGGCATGACGGTGTGTCGGGTTCGACTTTCACCAATAACCCGTCACCCCGGGGCTTGACCCCGGGGTCCATTCCGCCATCGCCGCACCTCGCTGCAAGGCCAGCGGAATGGATGCCGGCATCAAGTGCCGGCATGACGCTGTGCTGGTAGCGCCTTTCACCAACAACCACGTCACCCCGGGACTTGATCCCGGGGTCCATTCCGCCGACGCTTCCGCACATGAAACGCTTCTGGGTCTATATCGTTGCCAGCCGCAAGAACGGCACGCTTTATGTCGGCGTCACCTCCGACCTGGCGCGGCGCGGCTTCGAGCACCGGGAGGGCACAATCGAGGGTTTCACCCGCCGCCATCGCGTGAAACGTCTCGTGTGGTACGAGGAGCACCCCAGTGCTGAAGCCGCCATCCGCCGTGAGAAAGCGCTCAAGGAGTGGAACCGGCAGTGGAAGATCGACCTCATCGAGGGCATGAACCCGCAATGGAACGACCTTTACCTCAGGCTTAACCGATAGGCCGACGGAATGGACCCCGGGATCAAGTCCCGGGGTGACGCGGTAAGGGGCCGGAGAAACAAGCCATCCCCCCCACCCTCGTCGCGGGCGGGGCTTGATGCGGCTATTGTTTCCTTGCATTGTGCTTTTTTCCCTTGACAAAGTCCATGCGTTCCTGTAACGTTCCACCGCTTTGCCCCCATCCGAGGAAGTGTGCACAAACCGTCGGTGCATGGGGGTAAAACGGTCCCCGAGCCAAGTACCAGTGCTGACGTGTCACTGCGAAAGGTCCGGGCGGGCTGCGCGTCGACCCTGGGCGGGAAACCTCCAGCGCGCCATATCAGCAAACCGGGCCGGCCCGAGGTGTTCTTGTCAGACGACCGACAAAGGGCATTGCGTCTCCATAAGACCGGCCTTGGTGAGAGCGACGGCAGTGACCGGAAAAAGACCGGGTGCGGAGCGCCTTTGCGGTGCCCGTCAAAATTTGCGTAGCACTGTCAAAGGCGCTCCGCTCTTCCCATCCACCTCCGCCACGGCGTCAAAGCCGCCGGAGCCGAAAGTGTTTGCCTATGCCGTATCGCCACCCCCCAACCCGTGTCCCCTCACCCCGCCGGCCGCCGGTCGGCGATGAGCGCGATGATCTCGAACATCACCGCCGCGGCCACCATGGCGGTGATGTTGTTGGGCTGGTCCTTGGTCGGCATCAGGCACACCACATCGCCGCCGATGACGTTGAGGCCCCTCACCCCGCGCACGATCTCCACTGCCTGATCGATGCTCCAGCCCGTCACCCCCGCCTCGATGTTGGAGACCCCCGGCGCCACCGTGGCATCGAGGCAGTCGAGATCGAAGGTGATGTAGACGGGCGCATCGCCGATGCGCTCGCGGATGATATCAATCGAGGCCTGCGCCCCGATCTCGCGGTAGCGCTGCATCGGGATCACCTCGTAGCCGAGGTCGTAGGAGGGTTTGAGCCAGTCGCGGGTGCGCGGGTTGCCGCGCATGCCGATCTGCACCGAGCGCTTGGCGTCCACATTGCCCTGACGCACCAGATAGGCCGCCCAGTGCGCCGCCGACTTCTTCGAACCCAGCCAGTGCGAGATCAACTCATAGGCATCGGTGTGGGCATCGAGATGCAGAAGCGCTGCCGGCCGGCCGTCGGTGAGGCGCGCGCCCGGCCCGGCGATCGCCTGCACGATGCCCCCGGTGATGCCGTGATCGCCACCGATGGAGACAGGGTTGGCGCCCGCCTCGCCGATGCGCTTGAAGAAGGCGGAGATGCGCTCCACCGAGGCTTCATTGTCGTTGGCCTCGGGCAACGGCACATCGCCCAGGTCGTTGATGCGTCCGCGGTCCCACGGGTTGAAGTCGAAATCGGCATGATAGCGCCGGTTATGGGCCGAGACGTTGCGCACCGCGCGCGGCCCCAGATGCTGGTCGCGCTCGGTCGAGCCGTTGCCGGAGGAATGCGGCACGCCGATGAGCGCGATGTCGCAGTTTTTCGGGTCCGGATCGACCGGGCAGCGGAACAGCGAGGGCACGCCCCACCAGTAGAGCGTTTCCATCATCAAGCGCTGGTTGGCGTCGTCGTCTTGGGGTGGCATGGATCATTCCTTCGGCTGCATGACATTGTGGGTCTCGAGCACCGCCTTGAGCGAGGGGCGCTGGCGGACGGCATCGCTCAGCGCGGCGATGTGGGGACAGCGCGCCCTCAGCGCGGCCTCCGACGGGCGCGCCCAGCAGGCGAGCATGAAGAGATAATAATCGGCGGCCGAATGGCGCTCGCCCAGCAGGAACGGGCCTTCGCGTTCGAGCCGCTGGTCGATCAGGTCGAACAGTTCATCGACCTTGCCGAGCCCTTTTGCCGACAGCCAGCGGCGCTCGTCTTCGCTGTCGGCGAGGGCTTCGGGATGCAGCGCGAGAACTCATGGCGGGATAGAGATTGGCGCTGAGGAAGGAGAGCCAAGAGAGATAGGCGGCATGCTCGCTTGAGCCCACCTCCGGCTGCAGGCCTGCTTCGGGGTACGAGGCGGTGAGGAAGGCGACGATCGCCGCCAATTCGACCATGATATAGCCGTCGTCGAAGCGCATGGCCGGGATGAGGCCGAGCGGGGAGATCTCGCGAAAGGCGGGCCTTCGCACCTCCTCCGGCGTCATCCAGGCATTTTGATACGGGATTTCCAGCTCCTCCAGCACCATGTGTGGCGCCAGCGAGCCCCAGTTCTTCACGTTGTAGAGCGTATACATCGATCGGCCTCCTCCCATGAGCAACAGGCTACGCCATCGCGCTACCCCACGACAATCACCGTTGCCACATGCTAGTCTCGCCACGTGTCAGGACCGACGCCATGAGCCCCGCCAGCCCCGCCGCCGAAAACGCCTTGCCCGGCTTTTGCCGCGACTGCCTGGCCGCCGTTCCGCCCCAGGCGCTGCGCTGTCCCTATTGCCGCGCCCCGCGCCTCCTGCGCCACCGCGAGCTGTTTGGCCTGTCGATCGCCCATATCGACTGCGATGCCTTCTATGCGGCGGTGGAAAAGCGCGACGACCCCACATTGCGCGACAAGCCGGTCATCATCGGCGGCGGCAAGCGCGGGGTGGTCTCGACCTGCTGCTACATCGCCCGCATCCGCGGCGTCGCCTCGGCCATGCCCATGTTCAAGGCGCTGAAACTGTGCCCGGACGCGGTGGTGGTGCGCCCCGACATGGCGAAATACGCTGGCGTCGGGCGCCAGGTGCGCGCCCTCATGCAAGAACTGACCCCGCTGGTCGAGCCGTTATCCATCGACGAGGCCTTCCTCGATCTCACCGGCACCGGGCGCCTGCACCATCTGGAGCCCGCCCGGGCGCTCGCACGGCTGGCCAGTCGCATTGAAAGCGAATTGGGCATAACCGTCTCCATCGGCCTGTCGCACAACAAGTTCTTGGCCAAGATCGCTTCCGATTTCGACAAGCCGCGCGGGTTTTCCGTGATCGGTGAGGCCGAGACGGTCGACTTCCTCGCCGGCCAGCCGGTGAGCCTCATCTGGGGCGTGGGCAAGGCCATGCAGGCCGGGCTGGCCAAAAACGGCATCACCAAGATCGGCCAGCTTCAGGCGATTGAGCGGCGCGATCTGGTCAAGCGCTATGGCGCCATGGGTGACCGGCTGTTCTTCCTGTCACGCGGCGAGGACCACCGCCGCGTCAACCCGGATGAGGAAATGAAGTCGATCAGCGCCGAGACCACCTTCAACGACGACATCGCCGATGCCAGCCGACTGGAGACCATCCTTTGGGATCTGGCGGAAAAGGTTTCACGCCGCGCCAAGGGCTATGGGCTTGCCGGGCAGACGGTGACGCTCAAGCTGAAGACGGCAGATTTCCGCCTGCGCACCCGCAATGCCACCCTGTCGGACCCGACGCTGTTGGCCGAACGCATTTTCGCCGCCGCCCGCCCACTTCTCACACGCGAGGCGACGGGCGCCGCCTTCCGCCTCATCGGCGTCGGCATCAGCCATTTGACCACGGTATCGGCGGATGAAACCCTCACCGGCCTCGATCCCCGCGCTAGCGCGCGGGCCAGGGCGGAACTGGCCATGGACAGGGTGCGCGAACGCTTCGGCCGCACCGCCGTTGGCAAGGGCAGAAGTCTCAACGACAAATGAATTGCGGCGCCGGATCGTGATCCGGCACCGCTTGTGGTTTCAACAGTTGATAGATGTTTTTTACATCGCCAGGCGCGGCGTGCCGGCCTTGGGAATGACATTCAGCTTGGCCGGGTAGGGAATATCGGCATCACTGATGTCAAAGGGAATGTTGATGGTGCCGTTGCCGTCCCAACTGAAGCCGTCGACAATCCACACCTGCCATTGCGCGGTGATGGTGGGGGTGCCGTTGTTGGTCCAGTCGACCGCCGAGTTGGGCATATAGACGACGCCATAGAGATCGAGAGTCGAATCGGTGAACTGGTCAGTCGTGTCAACCCTTGCGGCTATCATCACCAGGCTTTGATAAGTGCCGGTCTTAGGCGCACTGAGACGCAGCTCGGCATTTTGCAACTCCAGGTTCGCCTGGTCGTCAGCCAGGATGATAGTCACCCCCTCGCCGGTGACACTGGCATTTTCAACATCAAAGGTGGCGCCGGCGATGATGTAGGTGCCCGGATTGAGCGTCACCGTTGACGCCGCTACCTGCTTGTTGGTGAAATCGCACGAGCCCGCCACCGGGATGGTCATGTCGGCGTAAGGATCGGGAATGAGTTCGGGCGCGTAGCTGAGCGGCGGCGTCACGTTTTCCAGGAAGTGATGCCCGTAGCCGATCGCCTGCACGGACTTGCCGGTCAGAAAGGTCTGCGTGGTGTGGGGATCGACCACATCATAAGGATGATTCGAATTGCCGTAGATATTGCAATCGGGCCCATTGACCGTGACCGAGCCGTTGAGCTCCAGCGTGTGCTTGCGGGTGGGATTCATGGTCATGACGCACATGGCCACACGCAACGTCTTGGAGGTGGCGGCCGAGTTCACCTTGACGTCGATGGTGTCGATATTGATGATCTTCAGCAGCCTCGTCGGCACCGTGATCGTCACGCTCCCCTTCAGCACCTCGTCGCTGTAGTCGAACGAGAGGCCTTTCATGGTCCCTCCGTCGGGGTGGTTTTGATCGAAGAATTTCTCCGCCTTTTCGATTTTGTCGCTGTCCTCGCTCAGGCCGGTGATACCGGCAAGGACCGCACTGTCCATCGCCGCCTGATAGGCGGTCTTGATGGACGAGGCCTGGGAGTAGTCGAGCGCGGCACCGCCGACCCCCAGCATCGCCACGAGGCTGATGCTGGCGATAATGGCCACGTTGCCACTCTCAGACGCCCTGAATGTGCTGAAACGGTTCCGCCCACGCGGAAATTGCAACGGAAACCTCATGACGCACCCTGTTTGTCGAACTTCGGCCTGTTGATTGCCCATCTGCGGGGCGGCTCGAAGTCATTTTTTTGACCTTCGCCGCAAGGCGCGGGCCAAATCAAATCCGCCGGCAAACTACAACTCGGCTCCTAAGAAGCCTTCAACCCGGCCTTGTTGGCCTATTGACACTGGCCTCGTTGATCCAAGCCCCCAAGCCGCGCTATGGATGCCCGTGATATCAGGGGCAAAGGGCTGGCCATGCGATTTCAATCGAGTGCGGATTTCAGGAACTGGCCGGCCAAGGCGGTGACCATCTTCGGCATGTCGGGTGTAGGCAAGACCACCCTTGCCCGCCTGTTGCGCGAGGACGACTGGTTCCACTACTCGGTCGATTACCGCATCGGCACCCGCTACATGGGCGAGCACATCGTCGATAATTTCAAGCGCGAGGCGATGAAGAACCCGTTCCTGCGTTCGCTGCTGCGCAACGATTCCATCTATATTTCCTCCAACATCACCTTCGAGAATCTCGATCCGCTATCCACCTATCTGGGCAAGCCGGGCGATCCGGGCCTCGGGGGCTTGAGCTTTGGCGAATACCGCCGCCGCCAGTCGCAACACCGCAGCGCCGAGATCGCCGCCCTGCTCGATGTGCCGGAGTTCATCGAGAAGTCGCGCGAGATTTATGCCTATGAGCACTTCATCTGCGATGCCGGCGGCTCGTTGTGTGAGGTGGTGAACCTTTCCGACGGCGGCGATCCGGTGCTCAAGACGCTCGCCGAAAACACCCTGCTGCTCTACATCCGCGGCACGCCCGAACATGCCCGCGAGCTCATCGAGCGTTTCCGCTCCAACCCCAAGCCGATGTACTACCAGCCGCAATTCCTCGAGACCAAGTGGGCCGAGTACAAGGCTCTCAACAACATCACCGCCGACGACGAGGTGGCCCCCGACGGTTTCGCGGTGTGGGGGTTCGAGCAGCTTCTGCACCACCGCATCCCGTTGTATGAATCGATCGCCCGCCGCTACGGCTATACCGTGGAGATGGAGGACATCCCCGCCACCGACGACGACGAGGCCTTCCTCGCCCTCATTTCACGCGCCATCGAAGCCAACAAGGCGCCGTGACGACAAAGCGCCAACAGCAATGGCGTGGATCACCCCTTGCCCAACATAGCGTGGGCGGCTTCGCTCACCTGATCGACGGAGCCGGAGGCATCGAGCCTTGCCCAGGTGATATAGCCGGTATCGTAGCCAAGCTGCATCTCGACCACGCGCCGGTCGGCGTCCGAGGCATCGCCGTGGCGTGCGCCGACCCTTTGCTCCAGCACCTCGGCCGGCGCCTCCAGCCACAGACCGTGGAAAGCCGTCCCCGCCTCGCGCGCGGCCTGTTCGACGGCGTAGCGCTCTTCCGGCTTGATGAAGACGGCATCGACGATGACGGGAAAGCCGCCGGCAAGGGCGGTGCGCGCGCGCTCACACAGACGGTGGTAGACAGCCGCATTGGCTTGCGGCGTATAGTGGCTCTGATCGAGCCTTTCCGCTTCATCCACCCCGGCAAGGGTCTTGCGCTCGACATCGGAGCGCAGGTGCAGCGCCCCGGCGGGCCTTGCGAGGCCGGGGGCCAGGCGTGCCGCGATGGTCGACTTGCCGCTGCCCGACAGGCCGGCGATGACGATGAGGCGCGCCCTCACCGGCGCCATGAGCGCTTCAGCGCGGTCGAAATAGATGCAGGCCTGCCCGGCCTTCGAGGCAGCCGCCGCGCCCTCGAGTTGCGCCGAGCGGTCGGCCGCCACCAGCGCCCTGATGCCGGCCCTGAGCGCGGCGAAGGGGAAAAGGCACCCGAGCGCTGCGTCATGCCGCGGGTCGCCCCCCACGCTGAGAGCCGAAGCGGTGAGGTAGCGGTTGAGCACCAGATTGCCGGCGGCGTGCTGGTTGCGCGCATCAAGGTCCATGAGCAGGAAGGCGAGGTCGTAAAGCACGTCGATGCGGGCGAGATCCTCATCGAACTCGAGCGCGTCGAACAGGCGCGGACGCCCGCCCGAAAGGACGATATTGGCCAGGTGCAGGTCGCCATGACAGCGCCGCGTCTCGCCCCCGATTGCGCGTTCGAGCCGAAGCCCGAGCGTTACGGCGAGGGCTTCGCGCAAGCCGGCATCGAGCGCGGCTGCCCGCCGCGGCGCGATGAGGCTGGCATGGCGGGCAAAACCCTGGGCGAACTGCTCGACCACCCGGTCGGGCGCAAGGGCTGCGTGCTCATCGCTTGCCAGCGGTGCGCGGGCATGGGCGGTCGCCACCGCGTCGGCCAGCGCCAGCGCCAGATCGTGCGCCAACGGTCCCTTCGATGCCATCTGGTCGAGCACATCCTCGGCGGCAAAGCGGCGCATGAGGACGCACCACTCGACCACCTCGCCCTCGCCGCCCAGACGCAGGCGGCCGGCGTTGTCGCGCACCACCGGCCTCACGCCGCGATAGATGTCGGGGGCGCTTTCCCGGTTGAGCTCCCATTCGCGCCGGCAGGCCGCCTCGCGCTTTGCCAGGGTGGAGAAGTCGAGATAGCCGAGATCAACCGCCTTCTTGATCTTCAGCACCCGGTGCCCGGCGAGGAAAACCATGCCGGCATGGGTCTCGATCACCTCGACCGCACCGCCCTCGAGGCCATGGAAAGCCGGGCTCGACAAAGCCTCGATCGCCTCGCGCTGTTCTCCCTTGCCCATGCCTTTTCGCCTTTCGCGCTTCACATGCTATGCTCCGGGCGCAAGCCTGCATTGATGCAAGTCATCCTCGAATCTGGCGCCTTGCGCTTGCCGTCAGGGCCCACCTGGGCCAGCATGCCGACCTCCGCCGAACAGACCCATCGGAGCCGCCATGCCCGCCTCGACTGACCCCCTGCTCCAGCCACTCACCATCCGCCACATCACCCTCAAAAACCGCATCATGAGCACCAGCCATGCCTGCGGGCTGGAGGAAGGCGGCATGCCGAAGGAGGCCTATCAACTCTATCACGAGGAAAAGGCCAAGGGCGGGCTGGCGCTCACCATGTTCGGCGGCTCATCCAACATCGCACCCGATTCACCCAACGTCTTCCGCCAGCTCAACGTCGGCGTCGACGAGGTGATCCCGTGGCTGCAGCAGTTCTCCCAGCGCATCCACCGGCATGACTGTGCCATCATGGTGCAGATCACCCATCTCGGCCGGCGCGGCGAATCCTACGTGGGCGACTACCTGCCCACCATCGCCCCATCGCCGGTGCGCGAGACGCTGCACCGCTCCTTCCCACGCGAGATGGACGAGCACGACATCGCCCGCGTCATCAAGGCCTTCGGCGATGCCGCCTGGCGCTGCAAGGAGGGCGGCCTCGACGGGCTGGAAGCCCTCGCCGGCGCCCACCTCATCGGCCAGTTCCTGTCGCCCGACACCAACAAGCGCACGGATGCCTATGGCGGCTCGATGGAAAACCGCTGCCGCTTCGGCCTCGAGGTCTATGACGAGATCAGGCGCCGGGTGGGCGACGATTTCCTCGTCGGCTTCCGCTTCGTGGTGGACGAGGGTCACGAGGCGGGGCTCTCCTTCGATGACTGCGTGGCCATCGCCCAGCGCTTCGAGCGCTCAGGCACGCTCGACTTCTTCAATGCCGTCTATGGCCGTATGGACACCGCGCTGGGGCTGGCGGTCGATAACATGCCGGGCATGGCCTCGCCGATGGCGCCGTGGCTCGCCAAGGCGGCCGCCTTCAAGCGCGAGGTGAAGCTGCCGGTCTTCCATGCCGCCCGCATCGCCGATGTGGCAACCGCCCGCCATGCCATCGCCGAAGGCCTCATCGACATGGCGGCGATGACCCGCGCCCACATCGCTGACCCGCATCTGGCGGAAAAATTCGTGCGCGGCGAGGAAGCCCGCATCCGCCCTTGCGTCGGCGCTACCCACTGCATGGGGGCAACGCGGCCCTCGTGTCTGCACAACCCTGCGAGCGGGCGCGAGAAGGCGTTGCCACATGTCATTGCCAGGAGTTCGGGCCCGCGCCGCAAGGTGGTGGTGGTCGGCGGCGGCCCGGCCGGTCTGGAAGCGGCGCGCGTTGCGGCCGAGCGCGGCCACGAGGTGACGTTGTTCGAGGCGGCGGGAAGGCTCGGCGGCCAGGTGCTGCTGGCGGCGACGGCAAGCTGGCGCAAGGATTTGATCGGCGTTATCGACTGGCGCGCCAGCGAGCTGGAGCGGCTGGGCGTGAGGGTCCATCTCAACCGCTTCGTCGAAGCCGTTGACGTAGAAGCGGAAAACCCCGATGCGGCAATCGTGGCCGCGGGCGGCGTGCCCGACCTCGCCTGGATCGACGGCCACGAACACATCACCAGTGTATGGGACCTCCTGTCGGGCGTGGCGGCGCCCGCTGCCTCGGTGGTGGTGTGGGACGGCACCGGCCGGCACGCCGCGGCGACCGCGGCCGAACGCGCCCTCAAAGCCGGCAGCAAGGTGGATTTCGTCGCCCTCGATGGCATGCTGGCGCCCGAGATGACCTATGCCGAGCAGGTGATCTGGAAGAAGCGGCTTTATGACCTCAGCCTGCCCCAAACCTATGATCACCGTCTTCTGGGGGTGGAAAAAGCCGGCAATCGCCTCATCGCCCGTTTCGCCAACGAATATACGGGTGAGGAACTTGCCCTTGAGGTCGATCAGGTGGTCGTCGAGCACGGCACCGTGCCGGCCGATCAGGTGTTTCAGGCCTTGCGCGGCGCATCGGCCAATGACGGCTTCACCGACATCGATGCGTTCATCGCCGGGCGCCCGCAGCCGGCGGCCGACAGGCCCGGCTTCATGCTGCACCGCATCGGCGATTGTCAGTCGAGCCGCAATATCCACACCGCCGTCTACGACGCCCTACGCCTCGCCCTCACGCTGTGAATTACCGGTTGTGCGCGCTCGCAACTCGCTCTTGAATAGCCTGTCTTGACGTAAAGGGAGGCATGACGATGGCTGAAGAGCGCAAGGTCTCGCAGCTGAGAATTGTCGCGGCGGCGATCCTCGACTTCCTGACAATATTCTTCATCGGCGGCTTCATCATCGCCAGGCTGACCGGCAACACCACCGAAAGCGGCTTCCAGTTGAACGGCCTGCCGGCGCTCGTGCTATTCGCCGTCATCATCGCCTATTTTGTCATCGACTCCAGATACGCCGGCGGCACCATGTGGCAGCGCATCCTGAAAATCCGCGGCTGAACGCACCGTCTTGTGAGAGCACTAGGGCTCGCTACAGTCCCGCAGAATGCATCGGCGCTCGGT
>CAVYOQ010000003.1:0-102767 GCA_963770075.1 uncultured Alphaproteobacteria bacterium | reverse complement strand
TTCTTGCGCTATGAAAGTTCCAACCAGCTCGGCAACCGCATGACCACGCGCGATGTGGAGATCGGCGGCGAGCCGGTCGCGGCCGGCACGCCTGTGCATCTGTGCATCGGCGGCGCCAATCGCGATCCGGCCGAGTTCCCCGATCCCGAACGGCTCGACATCACCCGCAGCCCCAACCGCCATCTGGCTTTCGGCGCCGGCATTCACCAGTGCCTGGGCTTGAGCCTTGCCCGCCTCGAAGGGCGGGTGGCGATCGGCCGCTTCCTTGCCCGCTTCCCCCGCTACGAGTTGGCAGGCGAGCCCACGCGAGGCGGCCGCGCCCGCTTTCGCGGCTTCCTCAAGGTGCCGGCGCGGTTGAACCCCTGACGAGAGCTTATCGCCGGTCCCGCAGCGTGGCATGGGGCCTGTGTGGCATTGCCACCGCCGTGAAATGTTTGCCATTATCTTGAAGTCAAGATCACTGGGAGGATAGAGTAATGAGATATATCGCTGCGGCACTCGTGCTTGCGTTCGCGGCAAGTCCGGCCTCCGCCTTCGAGATTTCGAGCCCGGCCATCGGCGCCGATGGCACCATTCCGCTGAAATACACCGCCAACGCCTTCGGCTGCCACGGCTCCAACATCTCGCTGCCGCTGGAGTGGAAGGACGTTCCGGCGGGCGCCAAGAGCCTTGCCCTCACCATGTTCGACCCCGATGCGCCCACCGGCAGCGGCTTTTGGCATTGGACCATCGCCAACATGCCCACCGACACCATGGGGCTCGCCGAGGGCGCCGGCGTTGCCGGCAATGGCAAGCTGCCCAAGGGCGCCATGCAGGGCCGCAACGATGCCGGAACGGCGGCCTATTTCGGCCCCTGTCCGCCCCAAGGCGACAAGCCGCACCGCTACGTCCTCACCCTCTTTGCGGTGGATGCGGACAAGCTGGGCGTCGACGACAACACCTCCGGCGCCGTGGTGGGCTTCCAGCTTCATTTCCACACCATCGACAAGGCGAGCGTCACCTACACCTACGGGCGTTGAGGCAGGCGGGTCCCGCCCGCCCTCTGATGCGGACGCACTCTTGCGTGCCGAAGCGGCCTGGCGCAGGCTCGCGCCGGCTCAATGAGAGAGGTTTGGCTTTCCCGTGAAGATCACCGCCATCCGCGCCTATCAGGTTGACCTGCCGCTCAAGGAAGGGCGCTATAGCTGGTCGAACGACAATTACGTCGAGGTCTTCGATGCAACCGTAGTGGAGGTCACAACCGATGCCGGCATCAAGGGTTTCGGCGAATGCTGCCCGCTCGGCTCGGCCTATCTGCCGTCCTACGCGGCGGGCGTGCGCGCGGGGTTGGCTGAGATCGCGCCAAAACTGATCGGCCATGACCCGCGCGACCTCGACGTGCTCAACCGGGCAATGGACGCAGTGCTGCGCGGCCACCCTTATGTGAAAGCCGCCGTCGATGTCGCCTGCTGGGACATCCTGGGCAAGGTCTCGGGGCTCCCGGTTTATCGCCTGCTGGGCGGGCCGGCGCAGGACGAGGTCAAGCTCTATCGTGCCATATCGCAGGAGGCGCCCGCCGCCATGGCCGCGCGCGTCGCCGGCTACCGTGACGAGGGCTACACGAAATTCCAGCTCAAGGTGGGCGGCGATGCCGACACCGACATCGAGCGCATCCGCCTGGCGGCGAAGGAGATGCGCCCCGGCGATATCCTGGTGGCCGATGCCAACACCGGCTGGACCATGCACGAGGCCGCCCGCGTGGTGGCCGCCGTCAGGGACATCGATGTCTATATAGAACAGCCATGCCCCTCTTACGAGGAATGCCTCGTCACCCGCCGGCGCACGTCCCTGCCTTTCGTGCTGGACGAGGTCATCACCGGCGTCGACACCTTGATGCGCGCCATTGCTGACGGGGGCATGGACGTCATCAACCTGAAGATCTCCAAGGTGGGCGGCCTCACCAGGGCGCGCCTCATGCGCGACATCTGCGTGGCGACGGGCATCCCCATGACCATCGAGGATACCTGGGGCGGTGACATCGTCACCGCGACGATCGCCCATCTCGCCCGCTCGACCCCGGAAGAGTTCTCCTTTTCCGCCACCGACTTCAACAGCTACGGCACCCGCGACATCGCTTCGGGCGCGCCCAAGCGCGTCAACGGCCGCATGACCGCCTCCGATGCCCCCGGCCTCGGTATCGAGCCGCTATTCGATGCGCTCGGCGATCCGGTTTATCGGGTGGGCGAGGGGACCTGAACCCGATGCGTGCATCGAAAGTCATCCATGTGGTGAGCTGCCATGCCGAGGGCGAGGTGGGCGATGTCATCGTCGGCGGCGTGGCCCCGCCGCCTGGCGACACGCTGTGGGCCCAGTCGCGCTTCATCCATGACGAAAAGACCTTGCGCGATTTCGTGCTCAACGAGCCGCGCGGCGGCGTTTTTCGCCATGTCAACCTGCTGGTGCCGCCCAAAAACCCGCGCGCCGCCATGGGCTGGATCATCATGGAGCCCGAGCACACCCCGCCCATGTCCGGCTCCAACTCCATGTGCGTGGCAACCGTGCTGCTGGAAACCGGCATCCTGGAGATGCAGGAGCCGGAAACGCGCCTCGTTCTGGAAGCTCCCGGCGGTCTCATCGAAGCCAACGCCCGCTGCCGGGACGGCAAGGTGGAAAAGGTGACGATCACCAACCATCCCTCCTTCGCCGACCGGCTGGATGCGACCATCGAAGTGGATGGGCTCGGCACCCTCACCGTCGATACCGCCTATGGCGGCGACAGTTTCGTGCTGGTGGATGCGAGTTCCGCCGGCTTTGCCCTCACCCCCGACGAAGCGCATGACATCACCCTCACCGGCATGAAGATCACCCGCGCCGCCAACGAGCAGCTCGGCTTCCGCCACCCCGAGAACCCCGACTGGAACCACATCTCCTTCTGCCAGTTCACCGCTCCTGTCGTTGAAGAAGACGGCGTGCCGACGGGCCGCAACACCGTGGTGATCGAGCCGGGCAAGCTCGACCGCTCGCCCTGCGGCACCGGCTGCTCGGCGCGCATGGCGGTGCTCCACGCCAGGGGGCATCTCAAGGCCGGTGACCGCTTCACTGGCATCTCCATCATCGACAGCCGCTTCGACTGCCGCATCGAGCGCGCAACCGAGGTCGGCGGTCGCCCGGCCATCGTGCCCGCGATCGCGGGCCGCGCCTGGATCACCGGCACCCATCAGCACATGCTGGACCCGTCCGACCCCTGGCCCGGCGGCTACCGTCTCTCCGATACCTGGCCGATGCGCTAGAGCATGATGCCGAAAAGTGGAAGCCACTTTTCGGACAACATCATGCTCAACTCCTTAGAATCGATCAGCTTTTCTGCAATTGGACGATTCCACCCAATTGCATGCTGATCTAGCCAGCAACCGCGCGGGCCTCGAAACTCAAGGCCAACCCGCCGAGGTCGGAGGTTCCGGCCTTCAGCGCCGTTCCGTATTCGGTGAGGATGTCCTGCACTATGGCAAGGCCCAAGCCGGCGCTGCCGCCTTTTTCGTCCAGCCGCCGGCCGCGCTCGAAAAGCTTGTCGAGGTCCTCAGGTGCGACACCCGGCCCGTCGTCCTCGACCCGCATGACGAGTTCGCCGCCGCCATTGGGCACGGCGCTGATGCGCACGGCCCCGCGGGCATAGCGTGCCGCGTTCTCCACCAGATTGCCGAGCACGTCGTTGAGATCGTCGGGATCGAAGGCGATGGCAGTCCCCGGGTCCACCTTCACCTCGAAATGGATATGCTCACCTTCGGGCGTGCGCGCCACCGTCTTGACGATGGCCGAGGCCGCCGGCGCCAGGCGCGAAACGGGGCGCTGGCCGTGGCGGTAGCGCAGCCGCGTGCGTGCCAGTTCGCGCTCGATATGGCGGTGCATGATCTGGGCCGAGAACTGGATGTCGTCGGCGATGTCGCCCTCGCCGGCCTGGCGCAGCCGGCGCACGTCGCTGGCGAGTGCCGTCAGCGGTGTCTTGAGCCCGTGTGCCAGGTCGCCGGCGCGGTCGTGCGCGCGCTTGAGCGCGGCTTCCTGCGCCTCAAGCAGGCTGTTGACTTCGCCCACCAGCGGCTCGACTTCCTCCGGCACGTCGCTCGACAGCCGCCGGGCAACGCCGGAGCGGATTTCGCGGATGGCGTCCTGCAGCGCCGCCAGGGGCGCCAGGCCGGCGCTTACCTGCACCCACAGGCCCGCCAGCAGCAGCGCCCCGAGCAGGCTCAGGCCCGGAAGCAGGTCGCGGGCAAAGCCTGCCCGCAAGGCATCCACCACATTGTGGTTGATGGCCACCGCGATGCGCACCGGCACCTCGGTGCTGCCGGCATCGAGGATGATGCGGCGTTCATGCACGATGAGCGGCTTGCCGTCCGGCCCGGAGGCCGAGTGAATATGCACCTGCCCGACCGGCGGCTGGTCGGCGGGCAGTGGCAGGTCGGAATCCCACAAGGAACGCGAGCGCAACAGGGCGCCGGTCGTCTCGTTCCTGACCTGCCAATAGATGCCGCCATAGACCCTGTCAAAGCGCGGGTCGGCCGGGAAGCGCGCGAGGCTGAGGGCGCCGGTCTTGTCGAGCCTGATGTTGCCGGCGAGCTGCGCGATGTGGGTGTCGAGTTCCTGGCCGATGCGCCGCTCCACATGCCGTTCGAACAGCGAGGTGAGGCCGATGCCGGCGACGATGAGGGTGGTGGTGATGCCGGCGAAGGCGAACAGGAACAGCCTCAGCCTCAGCGAGCGCAGCGTCATTCCGTTTTCGGTTCCACGATGTAGCCGAAGCCGCGCCGCGTCTCGATGATGTCGGCGCCGAGCTTCTTGCGCACCCGCCCCACCAGCACCTCGACGGCGTTCGACTCGCGCGCGAAATGTTCGGCGTGCAGCTGCTCGGCCAGTTCCTGCTGCGGCACCACGCGGCCGGCATGCAACATCAAATAGGAGACGAGGCGGTATTCCTGCGGCGACAGCGCCACCGGCACCGAGCGCACCGAGACCCGCATCTGGCGCGGATCGAGGGTCACATCGCCAATGCTGATGGCGGGTGCGGCATGTCCGCCGGTGCGCCGGATGATGGCCCTGAGCCGGGCCATGAGTTCATCCATCTCGAACGGCTTTGGCAGATAGTCGTCGGCGCCGGCGTCGATCCCTTCCACCCGCTCGCTCCACGAGCCGCGCGCGGTGAGCACCAGCACGGGGACATTGCGCCCCGCGGCGCGCCATTTCTTCAGGATGGTGAGGCCGTCCATGAGCGGCAGGCCGAGATCGAGGATGACGGCGCCGAATTCTTCCGTGTCGCCGCGGAACCAGATCTCCTCGCTTGCGGATTCGACCTCCGGGATGAAGCCGTTGGCGGAGAGCGCGGCTGCCACGTCGGCCTGGATGCGCGGATCGTCTTCGGCCACGAGAATGCGCATAATCGTTACTCCTCGACCTCCTTGACCGGCTTGCCGTTGCGCGCATCGAAGCGCAGCTTGCGCCGCCGCCCGCCGGGGTCGATATAATAGATTTCGTAGACGGGTACGTTGTGCTCGTGTTCGAGCGAAACGTTCACCACCTCGCTGCCTTCCGGCAACTTGATCTTGGCAAGCACCGAGGCAAGGGGCACGAAACGGCCTTGCTTGAGGCCCTGATAGACCGTCTCGCTGTCATCGTCCGGGTCGCCGAAGACACCGCCATCCGCGCGCACGAGGTCCGTGCCAAGGAAGAGGACCGACAGGGCCGCCGCCAGGATCAGGCGCCGCCTTGATGAGTGATCACCGTCCATCATACATTCTGCCTAGTTTTAGCCCCATGACAAACCGCTGACAGTAGCGTTCATTCGCCGGTCATTGCCATCATGCCACAAGCCGATACCACCCACATGGATGCGAGACGAACAAAATGAACGACCTCTCCGCCGCCACAACGGCCGATCGCACTCTGGAGATCAAGGTTTGGGACCCTTTCGTCCGGGTCTTCCATTGGTCGCTGGTGGCCTTTTTCTTCCTCGCCTTCATTACCGGCGAGGAGCTGGAGCTGCTCCATATCTGGTCCGGCTATGCCGTGGCGGGGCTGGTGGGCTTGCGCATCGTGTGGGGTTTTATCGGCCCGCGCTATGCCCGCTTCAGCAACTTCGTGCGCGGCCCGGAGGCCGTGATGGCCTATCTGCGCGACAGTCTCCATGCACGCGCCCGCCGTTATCTCGGTCACAATCCCGCTGGCGGTGCCATGATCCTCGCCCTGTTCGTCGCCATCGCCGGCATCACCGCGACCGGCGTCATGATGACCAGCGAGGCCTGGCACGGCATCAAGTGGATCAAGGAACTGCACGAGGTCTTCGTCAACCTGGCGCTCCTGCTGGTGGGGCTTCACGTGGTGGGTGTCATCTACTCCAGCCTCGTGCACGGAGAGAACCTCGTGCGCGCCATGTTCACCGGCCGCAAGCGTCGCGACTGAGGCTGGTACAGCGCCGGGGCACCGGGGTGGGGGTTGCCCGAAGCAGAACACGATCCCATAACGGGCGACAGCGCTCATAACGAACCGCGAGGAGCCCCGCCCATGCCGCGCCCCGTCATCATCACCTGCGCCGTCACCGGCTCGATCCACACCCCCTCCATGTCGCCGCATCTGCCGGTGACGGCCGAGGAGATCGCCGAAGCCGCCATCGGCGCGGCCGAGGCGGGGGCTGCCGTCGTCCACCTGCATGCCCGCGATCCGCGCGATGGCCGCCCCGACCAGAGTCCGCAAGCCTTCGAGCCCTTCCTCAAGGTGATCAAGCAGCGCTCGGGATGCGTGGTCAACATCACCACCGGCGGCGCGGCCACCATGACCATCGAGGAGCGTGTGCGCCCGGCCGCCACCTTCAAGCCGGAGATCGCCTCTCTCAACATGGGCACGATGAACTTCGGCCTCTACCCGATGCTGCAGCGCTTCACCGAGTTCAACCACGACTGGGAGCGGCCCTATCTCGAAGGCTCGCGCGAGCGCATCTTCAAGAACACCTTCGCCGACATCGAATACATCCTCACCACCTGCGCCGAGAACGGCACCCGCTTCGAGATCGAGTGCTACGATATCGGCCACCTCTATACGCTTGCCCATTTCGCCGACCGTGGCGTGGTCAAGCCGCCCTTCTTCGTGCAGTCGGTGTTCGGCATCCTCGGCGGCATCGGCCCGCACCCGGAAGACATCGCCCACATGAAGCGCACCGCCGACCGCCTGTTCGGCAAGGACTATCGCTGGTCGGTGCTGGGCGCCGGGCGCAACCAGTTGCCGGTGGCGGCGATGTCCGCGGCCATGGGCGGCAACGTGCGCGTGGGGCTTGAGGATTCCCTGTGGATCGGCCCCGGCCAGCTCGCCCGCTCCAATGCCGAGCAGGTGACAAAGGTGCGCCAGATCATCGAGGGACTGGGCCTTGAGATCGCCAGCCCCGACGAGGCGCGCTCGATCCTCGAGCTCAAGGGCGGCGACAAGGTAAATTTCTGAACAAAGACCTAGCGCATTTGTCGGGAATAGCGCTACAAGAGCGTTTCCCAAAGGTCCCGAACAACGATGTCGCCCGTTTCAGCCCTCTTCCGCCGGCTGGAAGGTACCGTTAGCTCCTTCCCGCCCGCGGACCCGCCAATGCCGCCGACGAGCTTTTTCGGCTTCGTCGTGCATTACGCACGCCCGTTCTGGCGGCTGCTGTTGGCAAGTTCGGCGCTGTCCATCGTCGTTGCCCTCATCGAGGTATCGCTGTTCGCCTTCGTGGGCAAGATCGTCGACTGGCTGGGCGCCGCCGACAGGGCGAATTTCTGGAGCGATCACGGGCTTAAGCTGGCGCTCATGGGTGGCCTCGTGCTGGTCGTGCTGCCGCTGCTCAAGTTTTTCTACGAGGCGATGATCCATCAGGGCCTGCTGGGCAACTTCGCCATGCGCACGCGCTGGCAGACCCACCGCTACGTGCTGCGCCAGTCGATGGAGTTCTATCAGAACGACTTTGCCGGCCGCATCGCGCAAAAGGTGCTGCAGACTTCGCTTGCCGCGCGCGATGTGGTGATGAAGATCACCGAGGTTCTGCTCTATGTGGCGGTCTATTTCACCGGCGCCCTGGTACTGTTCGCCACGAGCGACCTGCGCCTGTCGGCCCCGCTCATCGTGTGGTTCTTCGGCTACCTCGCGGCGCTCCTTTATTTCGTGCCGCGCCTCAAGCGCGTTTCGACCGAACAGGCCGATGCCCGCTCGGTGGTGACGGGCCGGATCGTCGACAGCTACACCAACATCGCCACCGTCAAGATGTTCGCCCATGCCGAGCGCGAGGACCTCTATGCGCGCGAGGGCATGGAGGGCTTTCTCGATACCGTCTACCGGCAGATGCGGCTGTCTACCCTCCTGACCGGAACCCTGAATGCGCTGAACGGCATGCTGCTGTTTTCGGTGGCGGCGCTGTCGATCTGGCTGTGGTACATCGAGGCGATCTCCGGCGGCGCCATCGCCTTCACCATCGGGCTGGTGCTGCGCATGCAGGGCATGGCCCACTGGATCATGTGGGAGGTCTCGGGGCTGTTCGAAAACATCGGCGTCGTGCATGACGGCATCGAGACCATCGCACGCGAGCGCAGCGTGGTCGATGCTCCAGACGCCTGCGCCCTCACCGTGCCGCGCGGAGAAATCCGCTACGAGAAGATCGGCTTCAATTACGGCAAGCCCGGCGGCCATGGCGAGCGCGGGGTGATCGACAATTTGACGCTCGACATCGCAGCGGGTGAGAAGGTCGGCATCGTCGGACGCTCCGGCGCCGGCAAGTCGACCCTCGTCAGCCTGCTCCTGCGTTTCCACAATCTGGAAAAGGGCCGCATCCTCATCGACGGCGAGAATATTGTCCACGTCACGCAGAACTCGCTGCGCGCCAATATCGGCATGGTGACGCAGGATACATCGCTGCTCAACCGCTCGATCTTCGACAACATCCGCTACGGCCGCCCGGAAGCGACCATGGCCGAGGTGATCGCGGCGGCGGAGCGCGCGCACGCCCATGACTTCATCGGAGAGCTCGAGGATGTGCATGGCCGCAAAGGCTATGACGCCCATGTGGGCGAGCGCGGGGTAAAACTCTCGGGCGGCCAGCGCCAGCGCATCGCCATTGCCCGGGTGCTGCTCAAGAACGCCCCCATCCTGGTGCTCGATGAAGCGACCAGCGCGCTCGATTCCGAAGTCGAGGCCGCTATCCAGGAAAGCCTCAATTGCCTGATGCAGGGCAAGACGGTGATCGCCATCGCCCACCGCCTCTCCACCATCGCCGCCATGGACCGCCTGGTGGTGATGGACGAGGGCGCCATCATCGAGGAGGGCACCCATGCCGAGCTGTTGCGGCACGGCGGCCTCTATGCCGAATTGTGGGCGCGCCAGTCGGGCGGCTTCCTGGTGCGCGAGGCGGCGGAATAGGGCCCACCCCTTGACCTTTGCCGCTACCCCTCACAAGCTCGCTTGCGCTAGTTGGGGAATGATCCATGCCTGATACCGGCCCTGCCGCGCCCAATCGCTGGAAGCGCTTTTCCGACTGGGACGAGCGGCCCTTGCGGCTCGACAATTTCGCCATCGAGGATCCCGTCAACGGCTTTGCCGCCATGGCGGGCGCCAAGGACCCCAAGCCTGGCGTGAAGCTCGAAGGCAAGCGCATCGTCGAGCTCGACGGGGTGGCGGAAGCCGATTTCGACATGATCGACCTCTTTATCGCCCGCCACCATCTCGATCCCGAGGTGGTGGAAGAGGCGATGGCGATGCCCTCCATCGAGGTGGCGCGCATGCTGGTCGACATGAACGTGCCGCGCGAGAAACTGACACGACTGGCGCGCGGCATGAGCCCGGCCAGGCTCGCCGAGGTGGTGGCGCATCTCTCGGCCATGGAGATCGCCTTTGCCTATTCCAAGATGCGCGCCAGGCGCACCCCCGGCAACCAGGGCCATGTGACCAACGCCAAGGACGATCCCCTGCAGCTCGCCGCCGATGCCGCCATCGCGGTCGCCTTCGGGTTCGACGAAATCGAGACCACCATGCGCGTCTCGCGCAACTCATGGTCGAACGCGCTCGCCTGTTGCGTCGGCGCGGCCGTGGGCCGGGCAGGGACGCTGTTCCAGTGCTCCAGCGAAGAGGCCGAGGAATTGCAGATCGGCATGGCGGGCTTTACCTCCTATGCCGAGACGGTCTCGGTCTACGGCACCGAGGGCCTTCATCGACGGCGACGATACGCCCTGGTCGAAAGCCTTGCTGACGGCGGCCTATGCCTCGCGCGGCATCAAGATGCGCTGTACGTCGGGTGCGGCTCCGAACTTCTCATGGGCTTCCACGAGTCGAAGTCGCTGCTCTATCTCGAGGCGCGCTGCCTGTGCATGCAGCGCGCCATGGGCGCGCAGGGCACCCAGAACGGCGGCATCGACGGCGCGCCGCTTGCCTCCAGCGATCCCCGGCGGGGTGCGCGAACTGATGGCGGAAAACCTCATCGCCGTGTGGCTCGACCTCGAATGCGCCAGCGGCAACGATGCCCGTGCATCCGAGTCGGAAGTGCGCATCGGCGCCAAGATCCTGCCCTATCTCATCGGCGGGTCGGACCTCATCTGCTCCGGTTTCGGCTCGATCCTGACATACGACAATTCCTTCAACCCGTCCTTGTTCAATGGCGAGGAAATGGAGGAGTATCTGGTCCTGCAGCGCGATTTCGAGGCCGACGGCGGACTGACGCCGGTAGAGGAGACGCGCGCCCTCGATGTCCGCAGGCAGGGTGTCGAGGCGCTGTCGGCGGTCTTCGATGAACTCGGTCTGGACCATGTCGACGCGGCCATGAAGGCTTCGGTGATTGCCGCCTCGGGCTCGCGCGAAACGCAGAGTTTCGTACCGCGCCAGGTGGCCGACATCTCCGAGGCTATCAAGGCGCGCGGCATCACCGTGGTCGATGTCATCAAGGCGCTGGAAAAACGCGGCTTCCATGAGGAGGCGGAAAACCTTTTGAGCCTGGTCAAGCTGCGCGTCTCGGGCGATTATCTCCAGACCTCCGCGGTGGTGCGCGACAACCACGTCATCTCCGCTGTCAACGACCCCAACGATTATGGCGGGCCGGGCAGCGGCTATCGCTTGAGCGATAAGCGCAAGGCCGAGATCGCCGCCATCCGCGACGTGCTCGATCGCGACGAGGTGTTGCGGGCCGAAGCCGCTTACGAGGCGGCCGAGGCCGGGCGCATCGCCTATCGTTCCATGGGCCCGGCGCGCCTCGGCAACGATGCTAAAGAGGTGGTGATCGGCGTGTCGCCCGCCTTCGGTCAAAAGCTCTTTCGCACCCTTGCCGGCCACCCGTTGAGCCGCGTCCTCAAGGCAATCGTCAGCGGCATTGAGGAAAAGGGCGGCAAGGCGCGCATCGTCAGGATGCATCACACCGCCGATACATCCTTCCTCGGCCTGTCGGCGGCGCGGCTTTCCGGCTCCGGCATCGGCATTGGCCTGCAGGCCAAGGGCACCGCCGTCATCCACCATAAGGAGCGCCTGCCGCACAACAATCTGGAGCTCTTCTCCAACGCCCCCATCACCACCATCGACCATTATCTGGGCCTCGGTCGCAATGCCGCCGTCTATGCCGCGGGCGACATGCCCGAGCCGGTGGTGGTACCCACCGACGGCGAGGCGCTGGGGGCGCGCTTCCATGCCCGCGTCGCCCTCATCTATGCCATCGAGACCGGGCTCACCAGCGACGGCGCCGCGCCCGAGGAGATCGCGGTGGAGTTCTCCGGGGAAAAACCATGAGCGACAGGCCGAAACTCGGCATCGAAGACTATCCGCTGGCCGAAAAGCGCCCCGAGCTGGTGCGCGGCCGCCGCGGCAAGGGCATCGCCGATATCACCCTCGAAGCCGTGATGGCGGGCGAGGCCAGCATGGCCGATCTCACCATCACGCCCGGGATGCTGCGCCTGCAAGCCGACATCGCCCGCGCCGCCGGGCGCTCCACCCTGGCGGAAAATTTCGAGCGCGCCGCCGAGATGGTCGATGTGCCGCAGGATGTGATCATGCAGGTCTACGAACTGTTGCGGCCGGGCAGGGCCGGGAGCGCCGCCGATCTCACCGCCATGGCCGGGACCCTGCGCCGCGACTACAAGGCCGAGCGCCTCGCCCGCTACCTCGAAGAAGCCGCCGCCGTCTACGAGAAGCGCGGTCTTTACACCTTCCGCTACTGATCCGGGAAACACAGCCCATGAACTGGAAGACCGACTGGCGCTCGATCTATTACGACGGCGCGCCCGAACCGGAAGACCTCGACCTCAAGCCGGCCGAAACGGCGCTCCTCGTCATTGATATCCAGAACACCTATGTCGAGCGCCCCGACCGGTCAAAGCTGTCTGCCGCCGAGCAGGCCCGCTACGATGCCTGGACGCCGTTCCATCAGCGCATGAACGCGCAGGTTATCCCGCGCACCGCCGATCTTCTCGCCCGCTTCCGCCGCCACGGCATCGAGTGCCTGTTCGCCCGCATCGCCTGCCAGACCGAGGACGGGCGCGACCGCTCGCTGAGCCAGAAGAAGCCGGGCTGGAACAACCTCCTCCTGCCCAAGAACCTGCATCCCTCGCAACTGGTGCCCGGGCTCTCCCCTGAAGGCGACGAGATCGTGGTGACCAAGACCACCGATTTGGCCCTTACCGGCACCAACCTGCGCCTCATCCTCGCCAATCTCGGCATCCGCAACGTGGTGTGCTGCGGCATTTTTACCGACCAGTGCGTCTCCTCCACCGTGCGCAGCCTTGCCGACGAGAGCTTCAACGTGGTGGTGATCGAGGATTGCTGCGCCGCCGGCAGCGACGAACTGCACGAAAGAGAGCTGGAAATCATCAACATGATTTATTGCCACGTCATGAAGGCGGACGAGCTCACGGCGATGATGGGCCTCGGCTGAAGCGCTAGCGGTCCCCGAAGGACTGCTCCGCGGGCACCGTTTGAACATATGGTTAATGCTTTGTTGACGACTGTCTCGGATGATCGGCCAGAGACAGCGGGTGCCGCCTTTGACGCCCGTCCGGCTGGAGTTCGAGATGACGCCCGATACCATCGCCCGCACCGCTCAACGCCGCTTCCCGACACGGCTCGCCCTGGCCGCGCTCACCGTCATGGCGCTCGCGGCTTGCCAGGCGCGCAGCGCCAGCAATGAATTGCTCGACAGCCTGACAACCGGCACCCTGCCGCCGGCCTCGATCACCGAAACGGCGGCGGCAGCCAAGCAGTGGCAGGCCGATCCGGGCAATGTCCGTGCCGGCCTTTCCTATGCGCGCCACCTGCAATCGCTCGACCAGCACACGGAAGCCTTGCGGGTGCTGGAGCAGTTGGTTGAGCGCAACCCGGGCAACACCGAGGTGCAGATCTACTACGGCAAGCAACTTGCCGCCAATGGCCGCGGCGCCGATGCCGAACGTGTCCTGCAGAAGGTGGTCGATGCCGGCAAGGCAGACTGGAAGACGCAGTCTGCCCTGGGCTCGGCACTCGCCCAGCAGGGCAAGTTCGAAGTCGCCCGCCAGCACTATCAGGCAGCGCTCGCCCTCAAGCCGGGCGAGCCCTCGATCTACAACAATATCGGCATGTCCTACGTGCTGGAGGGCAAGCTCGACCTGGCCGAAAAGACGCTGCGCCAGGCCATGACTCTCCCCGGCAATGAAAATGAGCCGCAGCTGCGCCAGAACCTGGCACTGGCGCTCGGTCTGCAGGGCCGTTTCAAGGAGGCGCGCGAGATGGCGAGCCGCGATCTGCCGCCGCAACTGGTCGAAGCCAACATGGCCTATCTCAAGCGCATGCTGGCGCAGCAGAACACCTGGCAGAAGCTCAAGCCGGCGACCCAGTCCGGCACTTGATGCCGCGGCCGCATCCGCGAATCGCCAATCTTGCACTATGGTGACGCCGATTGTCCCGGCCGCGCCTTGCTTTGGCCGCAGGCCGGTGCTGCAAGGTCCCATCTGCGCCCCTTTTGGAGCATGATTGGACCGGGAGTAACGGGTGAAACGTCTCCTTTATATCTTGGCCGCAGTGGCACTTGTCGCCGTTGCAGGCATAGTGGCGATCCCCTTCGCGCTGTCGCCTGCATTCGTTGCGGGCAAGCTTTCGGCAGCGGTCGAAGCCGCGACCGGGCGCAGCCTGGTCATGGGCTCGGCCCCGCGCCTCACGCTGTGGCCTGAGCTCGCGGTCGAGATCGACAATGTGGTGCTCTCCAACCCGCCCGGCATGTTCGCGGGCCGCTTCGCCTCCATCGACAAACTCAGGCTGCGCATCGGCATCGAGCCCTTGCTGCAACGCCGGCTCGATATCCGCGAGCTGACCCTGGTGCGCCCGCGCATCGGCTTCATCGTCGACGGCGAGGGTCACAGCAACTGGAGCTTTGAGAAAGTCGCCAGGCCATCGCCGGGAGCCAAGTCGGACAAGGCCGCGGCAGACGCCTTAAGCCTTGCCCCGGTGGTGATCGAGGACGGCGATTTCCGCTATCTCGACGAGCGCAGCGGAACGGCACTTGCCGTCGAGCATGTCGACGTCAGCCTCGATGCAAATCAGCTCGACGGCCCTGTCAGCTTCAAGGGCAACGTCACTTGGAAGAACGAACGCCTCAGGCTCGATGTCTATGCCAAGGCGCCGCAACGGCTGGTGGGCGAGGGCTCGCCCATTGATCTGACGGTCGGCGGCGCCTTGATCAATCTCAACTATGACGGGCTGGCAAGGCTCGATGGCGGCCTCGGCCTGGCGGGCAGGGTGGATATGAGCACCCCGTCGCTGCGCGATCTCGCCCGCTGGGCCGGCAAGCCGCTGGCGCCGGGCGGCGGCCTGAAGGCCTTTTCGTTGCAGGGAGCGCTCGATCTCACCAGTTCCGTCGTCACCATCAAGGATGCCACCGTCGCGCTCGACGGCATGAACGGCAAGGGCAACCTCAGCATCGACACACGTAGCGAGCGGCCCGCCGTGACCGCCTCTCTGGGCATCGACCGGCTCAATGTCGATGCCTATCTCGGGGCGCCTCAGCCGCCGGTGCCGGCGGGCACACCCGGCGTCGATCAATGGTCGGCCGCCCCTATCGACCTCTCGGGGCTCGCAAGCCTCGATGCCCGCCTGGTGCTCACCGCCGATGCGCTGGCCTACCGCGACGTCGCCATCGGCAGGAGCCGCATCGATGCCACGCTTCGAGACGGCCGGCTCATCGCCCGGCTGGACGACATGGCCTTTTATGGCGGCAAGGCCAGTGGCGAGATCGTGCTCTCCAGCGGCAAGGGCGATGCCATCATCCAGGGCCGTCTCGCCGCCGACGGGATCGATGGCGGCCGGCTGCTGAAGGATTTCGCCGGCATCGGCCGTCTCACCGGCAAGGCGAGGCTCTCCGTGGCGCTCGCGGCCCGCGGCAAGAGCCAGCGCGCACTGGTCTCCACCCTCAACGGGGCGGCCAACCTGCGCTTCATCGACGGCGCCATCCGCGGCATCGACATCGCGTCCATGATCCGCAATGTGGCAAGCGGCACGCTCTCGGGCTGGGACGAGAGCGCGAGCAAGGACACCGGTTTCGCGCTGCTGGAGGCTAGCTACAAGATCGCCGACGGGGTGGCGACGGGCGACGATCTGAAATTTTCGGGCCCGCTCATTCGGGTGACGGGCAAGGGCAGCGCCGATCTGTTGCGGCGGCGGCTCGACTATAAACTGGAGCCAAAGCTGGTCGTCACGCCGCAGGACCAGGGCGGCAAGGAAACGCTCACCGGGCTGCCCGTTCCCGTCGTCGTCTCAGGCTCGTGGACCGCGCCGAAGATCTATCCCGACATCAAGGGTGTGCTGCAGGACCCGAAGGCCGCTTACGATGCCTTGCGCAAGATGGCGGCAACGGCCAAGGCTCTTGATCTCAACAGCGAGGCGGCCAAGATGGGGGACAAGGCAGGCCAGGCGCCGGACAGCATGAAGCCGGCGGCCGATGCCGCGCAGAAGCAGTCGACGCAATGATCCGTGTTCAGCAAGTCCCCTTCGATGCATCCGCCGAGCTGGCGCAATTCCGTCAAGGCCATGGCAGCGACGGGGCAACCGTCATGTTCCTCGGCACCGTGCGCGAGATCACCGGTGAGAAGACCATCTCCGCCATGACGCTGGAGCATTATCCGGGCATGACCGAACGCCAGCTCGAGACCATCGACGCCGAGGCAGGCAAGCGCTGGCCGATCAGCTCGAGCCTCATCGTCCATCGCTATGGCCGCATGCTGCCGGGCGAGGACATCGTCATGGTCATCACCCAGTCGGCCCATCGCGACGCCGCCTTCGATGCGGCCCGCTTCATCATGGACTTCCTCAAGACCAAAGCCCCGTTCTGGAAGCTGGAGGAAGGCGGAACCGGCAAGGCCTGGGTCGAGGCGCGCATCAGCGACGATGAAGCCGCGAGCCGCTGGGAAGACCCCAAATCCGAATGAGCCGTCGCCCGGGATCGCCGCTCAGGCGCCTCGCCGACATCGCCTTTGTCCTCATCCTTGCCTTTGCCGCCTTTTATGCCAGCCACCGCTGGGGTGGATCTGCGATGTCCGGCAGGCACTATCGTGCCGTGGATGGCGACTCGCTCAGGAACGGCGACACCGAGGTGCGCCTTTACGGCATCGATGCGCCGGAATTGCATCAGGACTGTCGCGACTCCGGCGGCCGCCCTTACGCTTGCGGCCGCCGCGCCTTGGAGCACTTGCGGTCCCTGATGGCGGGCCGCAGCATCACCTGCACCCAGTTCGACATCGATCGCTACGGCCGCAAGGTGGCGCGTTGTGAGGCGGGCGATACCGATCTCGGCCGTGCCATGGTGAAGGACGGCTGGGCCGTCGCCTATCTGCGTCATGCCATCGACTATGCGGTCGCGGAAGCCGAGGCGCGAGTGGCACGGCGCGGTCTCTGGGTCGGAGATTTCGAGACCCCCGAGGATTGGCGGCGCGCGCATCGCCGGCAGGGTTCCTTTTGACCGGTCGACGCTGCGGAAAGTCCAATGGAATCCGATGCCTTCGCCCTTTCGCCTTGCCGTCACCCGCGGCGCGGCATCAGCGGCTTGAGATCGAAGCTTTCATCGCCTGCCTGCTCGCGCGTGGGGCTGATACCCGCCTCGATCAGGCGCCGGGCGAGCATGTGGTCGCCGGGCCGGTTCATGCTGTCGACGCACACCATCGTTTCGCCAGCGAAATGAAATACCGAAAAGCGCTTCGAGGCCGGGTCGCCCCTGACGACGTAGGAATCCGCCCCCATCGGCAGCCCGGCCATCTGCAGTTTCACGTCCGCCTGGTCCGACCAGAACCACGGCACGCTGTCGTAAGGGACGCGTTGACCGGTGAGCGACTTGGCGGCGATGCGCCCCTGGTCGGTGGCGTTCTGCACCGATTCCAGCCGGAAGCGCCCGCCAGCGAAGCGGTTGGGGTGCTCGGTGCAGTCTCCTGCCGACACGATCAGCGGATCGGAGGTGAAGGTGAATTCGTCCACTGCGATGCCGTTACCGCACAAAAGGCCCGCTTCAGCCGCCAGCTCCATGTTGACCGCGGCCCCCACCCCGACCACCACGACATCGGCGGCGATGCGTTGCCCGTCGGCGAGCTCCACATGGCTCACCCGCTGCCCGTTGCCGCCGATGCGCGCCACCTGGGTCGAGGTGAGGACCGTATTGCCGAGGTGTCTGTGGAAGTCTTCGAAGAAGGCCGAGGTCGCCGGTGCCACGGCGCGGCCCATGAGGCGCGGCAATGCCTCGATCACCGTCACGGCTTTGCCCAGCACCTTGGAGGAGGTCGCCACTTCGAGCCCGATGAAGCCGCCGCCGATCACCGCCAGCGTTTCGGCGTTCTCAAGCACCTGCTTCAGCTGGTGGGCGTCATCGAGGTTGCGCAGGCTGAGCACGCCTTCCAGATCCGCCCCTTCGATGGGCAATGCCCGTGCCCGGCTACCCGTCGCCAGCGCCAGCCTGTCGTAGGCGAAGGATCCGCCCGAGGCGGTGGCGAGCCTGCGCGCGCGCCGGTCGATACTTGTCACCCGCTCGCCCCGCACCACCTCGACGCGGTTGGCCTCGTAAAACGCCTCGGGCCGGATGGGCAGCGAGTCCTCGTCCGCCTTGCCCATGAGATAGGCCTTGGACAAGGGCGGGCGCTGATAGGGCAGGAACGGCTCATCGCCGATCATGGTGAGGGTGCCGTCGAAACCCTCCTGCCTGAGCGAGGCAGCAATCTGGTAGCCGGCCTGTCCGGCCCCGACGATGACGATGCGTTCGGTCATGCAATAAACTCTAGAAAGGGCAGTCGGGATCGAAGTCGGGTTTGCGCTTTTCCTTCAGCGAGGCGAGCCCTTCGCGCACCTCCGGCCCGGAAAAGCCGATGAACTCCAGCGCCAGCGAGGCATCGAATGTAGGCCCGGCGAGCCTCAGCCAGTTGTTGAGGGCATGCTTGGTGAAGCGAATGGCGGCGGGTGCCCCCTTCGCCAGTTTGCGCGCCACATCCATGGCGGTTTCCACCACCTTGTCATCGTCGGCGACCAGCGAGATAAGGCCGATGCGCTCGGCCTCCTCACCCGTGAGCGTCTCGCATAGGAGGAGATAGTACTTGGCCTTGGCCATGCCGCACAGCAGCGGCCATATGATGGCGGAATGATCGCCCGCCGCCACCCCCAGCCGCGTATGGCCGTCGATGATGCGGGCGCTGCGCCCGGCCACCGTCACGTCCGCTACCAGCGCCGCCGCCAGCCCCGCGCCAACCGCCGGGCCCTCGATCGCCGCCACTACCGGCCGGGTGCAGTTGATGACGTTGTAGACAAGGTCGCTCGCCTCCTTCCAGGTCTTGAGCCTGACCTTCCAGTCATCCGCCATTGCCTCGACCAGCTTGAGGTCGCCGCCGGCGGAGTAGTTGCCGCCCTCGCCGCGCAGCAGCACCACCGAAGTCTCTTCGTCCTTGTCGATGTCGCGCCACACTTCGGCCAGTTCGCGGTGGCCGGTCTCGTCCAGTGCGTTGAGGCGGCCGGGATTGGACAGCATCACCTCGAGGATGCGCGGCTCGGGGCGATTGAATTTCAGCACCTTGTAGCGGCTGTAGTCATAGGCCATGGGGCGCGCCTTTCCGAAAACGCGTTCAGTCGGGGGTATGGATGGCAAGGCCGAGCCCGGCGCGGCGCTTCAGCCACAGGCTGGGGCGGTAGCGGTCGTCACCGGTGATCGCCTGCAGCCGTTCGAGGATGGCGAGGGTATCGGTAAGCCCCATGTGCTCGGCCAGCTCCAGCGGTCCCAGCGGATAGTTGAGGCCGAGGCGCATGGCGAGATCGATCTCTTGCGGCGCCGCGATGCCGATCTGCGCCATCTCGCAGCCGAGATTGGCCACCATGGCGCGCATGCGCTGGGCAATGAAGCCGGGTGAATCCTTGATGGCCGTGACCGCCCGGCCGCTCCTCGCAATGAGCGCGGCCACGGCGTCGCGGGCTGCCGCGTCAGCCCCCGGCGCCGTCATGATGGTTACGCGCTTTGTGGTGTCGCAACTGAGGTCGAGACTCACCAGCCGCCGGGCATCGACCTCGGTCCTCACCGCATGGGCGCTGCAGTCCTCGCCCAGAAGCTCGGCCACGATGGGGCTCTTGCCGTCGTCGTGATCGAGGAGCTTTGCCCCAAGCTCGTGAAGGAAGGGCAGCGCCGTCTCGTCCACCTCGCTCAAGCACAGGCTCTCGGCCGGTGCCGCGGTGGTGACGTGGTCGGCCGCGCCGTCCTCCACCGGCTTTGCGTCCTTGCCATAGCGGTAATTGCCTTGCCCCGTCTTGCGCCCGTAGCGGCCGGCCTCGAAGAGGGCGCGGTGGGGGAACGAGGTCTTTAGCCTTGGATCCTGGTTGTAGCCGTCATAGACGAACAGGCTCACCGGGTAGTTGACGTCGACGCCGGTGAGATCGGCCAGTTCCAGGGGCCCCATGCGGAAGCCGCAGCAGTCGCGCATCACCGCATCGATCTGGGCCGGGCTCGCCACGCGCTCATAGAGGATGCGCATGGCCTCGGTGGTGTAGGCCCGTCCGCCGAGATTGACCAGGAAGCCGGGGGCATCCTTCACCGTCACCGGCACCCGGCCCATGCGCTTGCCCAGGCGGTTGAGAAAGGCGATCGCCGCATCGCTGCTGTCGGGTCCGCGCACCACCTCCACCAGCTTCATCAGCGGCACCGGATTGAAGAAATGCATGCCGGCGATGCGCTCGCGCTTGCGGCAATCGCGGGCGATGGCCGCGATCAGCAGCGAGGAGGTGTTGCTGGCGATGATGCACTCATCGCCCACGATTTCTTCCAGTCCGGCAAAGATCTTCTGCTTGAGCTCGAGGTTCTCATAGACCGCCTCGATCACCGCATGGCACCCCGAAAGGTCGCCAAGGCCGTCGGCCAGCTTGAGGCGGTCGCGGCAGCTCTGCGCCTCGTCCTTGCCCAGCTTGCCCTTTTCCACCAGCCGCTCGATGCGCTGCATCACCGTGTTGGCGCCGCGTTCTGCCGCACCGTCGCCGGCATCGTAGACGCTCACCCTCATGCCGCCGGTGAGCGCCACCTGCATGATGCCCTGGCCCATGGCGCCGGCACCGACGACGCCCAGGTGCACATCGCCGCTTGTTGCATCGATCATGGCAAAGACTGTCCCGCTTGAGGGCGTGCGCGCCGGCACCCGGATGGATGCTGGCGGTATTAGCCCGGCGAAGGCGAATTTTGAAGGGTAAATCCCTGCAAGCGCCCGCCGGCCGCTCGCGCGCACGATCGCCGGCGATCGGGCCGGGCACGGTGCGGCATCGTGGGGCGGCCAGTTCGGCGCGGATGGCGAAGCTGCATCCATGCGGGACCTGCCGCGACAGGGCCCGCCATGAAGTTGCCTGAATGTTTACCACTGTTGGAAAACATATGCGGTGCGCCCCGGCGCTTGCGGTGCAGGGTGAACAGGCGCAAATTGCCAGCCTAAAGCGCTCATGGAGCGCGCGTAGGGCCTTGGCACGCGGCCCCTGCCTTTTTTGGAGGATTGAACGATATGCGTCGTGGCTTGCAGGCTGGATTGATGGTCCTGGCGGTCGCCCTTGGTGGCGGCGGCGCCACGGCGGCCCAGACTCTCGATCTCAAGGGACTGGAATACTCCTCGCCGTCGGGCGCCTATCTGGCGGGCCGCCATGCCTCGAAAGTGCACGACACCGAGTATGCCGCCGAGTTCTTCGCGCGGGCGCTGGACGAGGACCCCGGCAATCCTGTGCTGGTCGAGCGCGCCTTCCTGCTCGATCTGTCGGCCGGCAACATGAACCGCGCCGCCGAACTGGCCGGTGAGATCGCGACATCCAATCCGCGCCACCGCCTGGCCCAGTTGATGCTGGGCGTCATGGCCGAGCGCGAGGGGCACTGGTCGCAGGCGCGCAAGTTTCTCGCCAACACCGCCTTCACGCCGATCGGGGAGCTTTCGGCCTCGCTGCTCACGGCCTGGAGCTATGCCGCAGAGGGCAAGTACGACGAAGCCGAAAAAGCGTTGAAATTTCTCGATCAGAACTCCTCGCTCGCCAATTTCCGTCTCTTCCACAAGTCGCTGATCTCCGACCTGCTCGGTCGCAGGGTCGATGCCGACGCGAGTTTCGCCCAGACCTATGACGCGGCGGGGACCTCGCTCAGGGTGGTGCAGGCCTACGGCAATTATCTCGAGCGCACCGGCCGCGGCGCAAAGGCCATCGACATCTACCAGCAGTTTCTCGACAAGACCCAGCGCAACCCGCTGGTGGTGGCAGCGCTCGACGGGGCGAAGAAAGGTGTCAGGCCCGGCCCGTTGATCGCCGATGCCAATGCCGGCATCGCCGAGGTGCTGTTCGGCATCGCCAGCGCGCTCTCCGATGAGCAGAGCATCGACATCGCGCTCATCTACGACCAGCTCGCGCTGTGGATCAGGCCCGATTATCCGGTGGCGACGATGCTGCTGGGCGAGATCTTCGAAGACGTCAAGCGCTACGAAAGCGCCGTCAAGGCGTTCAAGGCGGTGCCCGACACCTCGCCCCTGATGCCGGCGGCGCAATTGCGCATCGCCAACGATCTCGACGATCTTGGCCGCACCGATGAGGCGATCGCCAGCCTCGATGCGCTGATCACCAAAGACCCGAACGACTACGACGCCCTTTATACCCGCGGCAACATCCAGCGCGCCCATGAGCGCTGGGCCGAGGCCGCTGACAGCTACACCCGCGCGCTGGCCCGCATTCCTTCGCCCGGCAAGCAGCACTGGACGATCTATTATTTCCGCGGCATCGCCTACGAACGCTCGGATGAATGGCCCAAGGCGGAAGCCGACTTCAACAAGGCGCTGGGGTTGCAGCCCGATCAGCCGGCGGTGCTGAACTATCTCGGCTATTCGTGGATCGAAAAGGGCATGCACCCCGAAAAGGCGCTTGCCATGGTCAAGAAGGCCGTCGATCTGCGCCCCAATGATGGATACATCGTCGACAGCCTAGGCTGGGCCTATTATCACCTCGGCGACTACGCCGAAGCGACCAAGTATCTCGAGCGCGCGGTCGCGCTGAGACCCGAGGATGCCACTATCAACGATCATCTGGGCGATGCCTATTGGCGCGTTGGGCGCAAGCTGGAGGCGAAATTCCAGTGGGCTCATGCCCGCGATTCCAAGCCCGATCCCAAGGAGCTCAAGGTCATCCTGAAAAAGCTGAGCGACGGCCTGCCGCCGTTGCAGGAGCTGAAGCCGGCCGCCAACGGCAAGGCGCCCGACCGCACGTGACGGCGCCTGCCGCGGCCTTGCAAGAGCCGGCCCCCGCCAAGATCAACCTCGCCCTGCATGTCACCGCCAGGCGCGCCGACGGCTATCACGAGCTCGACAGCCTGGTTGTCTTCACCGCTGCCGGCGATCGGCTCGCGGCATCCCCCGGCGACGGCGTGAGCCTCACCATCGAAGGCCCCATGGCGACGGGCCTGGCAATCGAGGATAACCTGGTGCTGAAGGCCGCCGAGGCACTTCGGCGCCATGCCGGTCTGCCCCGGGTCGGTGCCCGCCTGGTGCTGCAAAAACATCTGCCGGTGGCCTCCGGCATCGGCGGCGGCTCGGCCGATGCCGCGGCGGCACTGCGCCTTCTCGACCGCTTGTGGCGGCTCGGGTCATCCAGCGAGCAGCTTGCGCGTATCGCCACCGGGCTGGGCGCCGACGTGCCGGTCTGCGTCTACAGCCGATGCGCGCGCATGACCGGCATCGGCGAGCGCATCGCGCCCATTGCGTCTCTGCCCGGGCTGCCGCTGGTGCTGGTCAACCCCGTCTGCGCGGTCTCCACGCCGGAAGTCTTCTCCCGTCTTGCCGCCCGTGAAAATCCCGGCCTGCCGCCGCTCCCGGCCACATTCTCGTCGCCAGTCGAGGTCGCCGGCTACCTGCGCGGCTGCCGCAACGATCTGGAAGCGCCGGCGCGCGCCGTGGCGCCCGTCATCGGCGAGGTCGTGGCCGCGCTCGACGCCACGCCGGGCTGCCTCTTGGCGCGCATGTCGGGCTCCGGTGCCACCTGCTTCGGCCTGTTTGCCGACACACGAACGGCCGATGCGGCCGCCTGCGCACTTGCCGTTCATCGACCGGACTGGTGGGTAGTCTCGACCGCAACCCTGTCAGCTGGTGCGTGAGACGCAAAAATCGATGGTTTCTTCCAGCGCCATGCGGTGAGCGCTGTGGGGAAAGATCTCCAGCGTATCGCGGGCGATGGTGCCGTAGTGGCGGGCGCGCTCGATGGTTGCCTCCAGCGCCCCGTGCCTTTGCATCAGCGCCACCGCGTGCGCCAGATCGTCCTCGGCCTGGTCGCAGTCCTCGATGGTGCGTTTCCAGAAGCGCCGCTCCTCGGCATCGCCGCGGCGATAGGCCAGCACCACCGGCAGGGTGATCTTGCCTTCGCGGAAATCGTCGCCGACGCTCTTGCCCAACAGCGCCTGGCGGCCGGTGTAGTCGAGCGCGTCGTCGACCAGCTGGAAGGCGATGCCGAGATTGCGGCCGAAGGATTCGAGCGCCGAGACCTCCTCCTTGGGGCGTCCGGCGACGACGGCGCCCACCTCGGCGGCGGCCGCGAACAGCACTGCGGTCTTGGCCCCGATCACCAGCATGTAGTGATCCTCGCTGGTGGCGATGTCGTGCTGGGCGGCGAGTTGCATCACCTCGCCCTCGGCGATGATGGAGGCGGCGTTTGAGAGGATGCGCAGCGAATCGAGCGACTTGGTCTCCACCATCATCTTGAACGCCTGGCCGAGCAGGTAATCGCCCACCAGCACGCTCGCCTGGTTGCCCCAGATCATGCGCGCGGCCTGCTTGCCGCGCCGCAAGTCGCTTTCGTCCACCACGTCGTCATGCAGCAGCGTTGCGGTGTGCATGAACTCGACCGCGGTCGCCAGCTTGACATGGGCATCGCCGCTGTAGCCGCACATCTGCGCCGCGGCGATGGTGAGCATGGGCCGCAAGCGCTTGCCGCCTGAATTGATCAGATGGCCCGCCAGTTCCGGGATCAGATCGATATGGCTGTGGGCCTTGACCAGGATCGCGTCGTTGACGCGCTCCATGTCATGCTCGACCAGGCCGGTCAGCCTTTCGATGCTGGCGTGCCGGCCGTCCTTGCCTTCGAACGCGACGACGATACCCAAAGCTTGCGCCCCTTTTCTCCTCGTGGACCCTCAGGCCTAGACGATAAGTGCCGCGCCTGCCGGCGGCAAGAGCGGCGAAATAACGGCTGCCGGCCGTTTACCGGGCGGCAGCTTTCCGTTCCCCTTGCGCCACATTTGCATTAGGCTGCGGGCAAAGGCAAGGAGGCCCGATTGCGCGAGGTCTTGCGCACCAACGACCTGGTCGAACTGAGCTTTGCGCTGCATGTCTTGCGCGAGGCAGGTATCGATCCGGTGGTGCTGGATGAGCACATGAGCGTGCTCGAAGGCTCCATCGGCGCCTTGCCGCGCCGGGTCATGGTAGAAAATGGTTACTATGACAAGGCGATGCGTATTCTTGGTAACGTGTCGCTAACCATCGGTGCCCGATAATGCGGGTAATATGCAGATGAGCACGCTTTCATCCACGGCTTCGCCGCCCCCGCCACCGCCGACGACGGCAGCGCCTTCGTCGTTGACGGAGGATGCCTTCCTTGGTGGCCGGATTTCGGTGCTGCAGCCGGAAAAGGGCTTTCGCGCCGGCATCGATTCCGTGTTTCTCGCCGCCACCATCCCGTGCCAGGAAGGCGAGACGCTGTTCGAAGCCGGCATCGGCACCGGCGTTGCCTCGCTGTGCGTTGCCGCGCGTGTGCCCGGCATCCACATCACCGGGGTGGAGTTGGCGGCGCGCTATGCCATGATGGCCGAGCAGAACGCCAAGCGGAACAATTTCGAAGGCGCGATCCGGGTGATCAAGGGCGACGTCAAGGACGCGCTCAGGCGCGATCTTGCCCAGTTTCCCGCCCACGGCTCGTTCAACCACGCCTTCGCCAACCCGCCCTTCTTCGACAACGACAAGGTGACCCAGCCGACTGGATCCCTGCGCGCCGTCGCCAACACCTTCGGGCCGGAAGACCTGGAAGTGTGGATCAAGGTGCTCGGCACCATGGTCGCCCTGCGCGGCACCGCCACGGTGGTCCACCGCGCCGACAGCCTCGGGCGCCTGTTGACCGCCATGGGCGAGCGCTTCGGCGACATCAGGGTGGCGCCGCTGTTTGCCCGTCACGGCATGGCGGCCTCGCGCGTGATCGTGCAAGGGGTGAGGGGATCGCGCGCGCCGATGCAGCTTCTGCCCGGCCTGGTGCTGCATGACGAAGGCTCCGCCTTCACGCCCGAAGCCGAGGCGATCCTGCGCGACGGCATGGCCTGGCGGTTGCGCTGATCGCGCCACAAGTGCCTTGCGGGCGGCCGCAAGGCATCCTATCTGACCCCATCATGGCATCATCTTCAGCAAAGCCGGGCTTCTTCTCGCGCCTCGTCAAGCGCTTGCGCCGCGCCCGGGCCGTCGTGCCGGTGGTGCGGCTTTCCGGCGTCATCGCCGTCGGCTCCGGCCTCCGCCCCGGCCTGTCGCTTGTCGGCCTCAATGATACGCTGGAGCGCGCCTTCGCGATGCGCTCAAAGGCCGTGGCGCTGGTGATCAACTCGCCCGGCGGCTCGCCGGTGCAATCAGCTCTCATCCACGACCGCATCCGCCAGTTGGCTGCAGCCCACGAAAAGCCGGTCCTCGTCTTCTGCGAGGATGTTGCGGCTTCGGGCGGCTACTGGCTGGCGCTGGCGGGCGATGAGATCTTTGCCGACAAGAGCTCGATCATCGGTTCGATCGGCGTGGTGGCGGCCGGCTTCGGCTTCGTGGGGGCGATGAAAAAGCTCGGCGTCGAGCGCCGCGTCCACACCGCCGGTGAGGAAAAGGTCATCCTCGACCCGTTCCAGCCGCAAAAGAAGGCCGACGTCGGCCGCCTCATGGCGTTGCAGTCAAACATCCACGACAGTTTCAAGCGCCATGTGCGCACCCGCCGCGGCGCCCGCCTGAAGGGCGATGAGAAAGAACTGTTCTCCGGCGCCTTCTGGACCGCCGATGCCGCGCTCGACTTCGGCCTCATCGACGGCGTCGGCCATCTCCATCAGGTGCTGGAAGAAAGGTTCGGAGCCGATGTCGTCGTTCGTCCGGTCAAATCCTCCAGCGGCTGGGGCCTCAGACGCCTTCTTGCCCCGCGCGGAGAGGGGGCCGGTATTTCCCTGCGCCTCGACGGTGTGGCCGATGAGTTGATTGCCGCGGCCGAGACCCGTGCATTGTGGCAGCGTTTCGGTTTATGATGGGGCAACGCGAGGCAGGATATCCATGCTGACCAAGTTTCTCATTGCCGTGATCCTCATGCTGGTGGGCTGGATGGTGATGCGCCATATCAGCCAGCCACGGCAGGACGCACCGGCCAAGACCAAAGCGCGCAAGAAGACCGCCCACCGCGACGAGGTGACCACCCTCGAACGCGATCCCGACAGCGGCATCTATCACTGAACCGGTGGTGTTCTGACACCGGCACCCTTGGGGTGCGCAAAGCAAAGCGTGCCCGCCGATCGCACTCGCAACCTCTGTCATCCTCGGGCGTGACCCGAGGACCCAGGGCCACAAAGCAGGGGCCATGACACTTGGCCCTGGTTCCTCGGCCCAAGGCCGAGGATGACACCTCTGTAAAGTGAGTCAGCTTGCCGCTTGACCCCACCCGGCATCGCTCATAGTTTGCGGCCCCGTGTCCCGGCGCCGGGGCTCTTACGGATTCCGCCATGACCGCCACGGGTCTCCAGCCCAGAAAATCCTTTCAGGACCTCATCCTCACCCTGCACCAGTATTGGTCGGGGCACGGCTGTGTCATCCTGCAGCCCTATGACATGGAGGTGGGCGCCGGTACCTTCCATGCCGCCACCGCTTTGCGCTCGGTCGGCCCGAAACCGTGGAAGGCGGCCTATGTGCAGCCCTCGCGCCGACCCAAGGACGGCCGCTACGGCGAGAACCCCAACCGGCTGCAGCACTATTACCAGTACCAGGTGATCATCAAGCCGTCGCCGCCGGACTTGCAGGACCTCTATCTCGGATCGCTTCAAGCCATCGGCATCGATGCGCTAACCCATGACATCCGCTTCGTCGAAGACGACTGGGAAAGCCCGACGCTGGGCGCCTGGGGCCTCGGCTGGGAAGTCTGGTGCGACGGCATGGAAGTGTCACAGTTCACCTACTTCCAGCAGGTGGGCGGCTTCGACTGCAATCCCGTCTCGGGCGAACTCACCTATGGGCTTGAGCGCCTCGCCATGTATGTGCAGGGCATCGACAAAGTCTTCGACCTCAACTTTAACGGCGGCGACGGCGCAGAGCGGATCAGCTACGGTGACATCTTCCTGCAGGCCGAGCAGGAATATTCCCGCTACAATTTCGAATACGCCGACACCGATGCGCTGTTCGCCCAGTTCGCCGCCGCCGAAGGAGAATGCCGCGCGCTTCTGGAAAAGGGCGATCGAGGCGAGCATCACCTGATGGCGCTGCCCGCCTATGACCAGTGCATCAAGGCGAGCCACGCCTTCAACCTGCTCGATGCCAGGGGCGTGATTTCGGTCACCGAGCGGCAGGCCTATATCCTGCGGGTGCGCGACCTCGCCAAGGGCTGCTGCGAGGCCTGGCTGAAAACCGCCGGTGGCGGCGCCTGAGGCGCCAAACAGAAGGAGTAGAGCAACATGCCCGAACCCAAGATCGCCCAGAAGGGTCCGTTCGAAGTCGAGGTCGAAGCCGGCAAGAGCTATCTGTGGTGCGCCTGTGGCCAGTCCAAGACCCAGCCCTTTTGCGACCAGAGCCATCGTGGCAGCGAGTTCCGTCCACTCAGGTGGGTGGCCGAGAAGTCCGAGACCGTGTGGTTCTGCGGCTGCAAGCATACCGGTACCCAGCCCTTCTGCGACGGCACCCACGAGACGCTTTGAGGGTCGATGCCAGAGCTTCTGATTGAGCTTTTTTCCGAGGAAATCCCCGCCCGTATGCAGGCGCGGGGGGCGGAGGATTTGCGCAAAGCTGTCACCGATGGGCTGGTCGAGGCGGGCCTCGCCTATGAGGGCGCGCAGGCGCATGCCGGCCCGCGCCGGCTGGTACTGTCGGTGGAAGGCCTCGCCGCCGCAACGCCCGACACGCGCGAGGAGCGAAAGGGTCCGCGCGTCGATGCGCCGGAAAGGGCCATCGAAGGGTTCCTGAAGTCGGCGGGTGTTACACGCGATCAATGCCAGACGCGCGAGGACAAGAAGGGCGCCTTCCTCGTCGCCGTGATCGCCCGCAAGGGCCGCCCGACGCCCGAGGTGGTGGCCGGCATCGTGCCCCAGGTCATCCGCCGCTTTCCCTGGCCCAAATCCATGCGCTGGGGCGCCGGTTCGTTGCGCTGGGTCAGGCCGCTGCAGTCGATCCTTTGCACCTTCGACGGCGAGGTGGTGCCCTTTTCCATCGACGGCATTTCCGCCGGCAACACAACCCGCGGACACCGTTTCCTGGCTCCCGAAGCCATCACGGTCAGGCGTTTTGAGGATTATTCAGCCGCCCTCGACAAGGCCCGCGTCATGGTCGATGCCGGCCGCCGCGCCGACACCATCCGCGCCGAGGCGAAAAATCTGGCCTTCGCGCAAGGCTTCGACGTGGTCGCCGACGAAGCGCTGGTCACCGAGACGGCGGGCCTGGTCGAATGGCCGGTGGTGCTGATGGGGGCCTTCGATGAGGCGTTCCTCGTTCTGCCGGACGAGGTCATCCGCGCCACCATCCGCGCCAACCAGAAATGTTTTGTCCTCGCCGACCCGAAGACCGGCCGCCTCGCCAACCGATATCTCCTTGTCTCCAACCTCATCGCCGAGGACGGCGGCAAGAAGATCGTCGAAGGCAACAACCGCGTTATCGCCGCGCGCCTTTCCGATGCCCGTTTCTTCTGGGACCAGGACAGGAAGGCGAAGCTCGAAGACCGTCTCGACGGCCTGAGGGCCATCACTTTCCACGCCAGGCTCGGCAGCCAGCATGAGCGGGTGGAGCGCCTTCAGCGCCTGGCGGGCGAGATCGCAAAGATCATCGGCGCCGATGTCGACAAGGCTAAACTTGCCGCCCGCCTCGCCAAGGCCGACCTGGTGACCGGCATGGTGGGCGAGTTCCCCGAGCTGCAGGGCATCATGGGCGGCTATTACGCCCGCGCCGAGGGCCTCGATGAGGAGGTGGCCGGCGCCATCCGTGATCACTACAAGCCGCAAGGCCCCTCCGACAGCGTCCCTGAAGGCAAGGTGGCGCTGGCCGTGGCGCTGGCCGACAAGCTCGACACGCTGGTCGGCTTCTGGACCATCGACGAAAAGCCCACCGGCTCCAAGGACCCTTATGCGCTGAGACGGGCAGCGCTCGGCATCATCCGCATCATCGTCGATGAAGACTTGCGGCTCGGCCTCCTGCCGCTGCTGCAATATTATTCCGCCCGCATCGACGTTGAGCGCTTTTACCGCGACCGGGAAACGCGGCTCGAAACGGCCGAAGAGGCCTCCGAGGAGATCGGCCTGGAGCAGGCCGTCGAAGCGGTCGAGGCCCATGGCGGCGAGATGTTCGATGTGGACGTCGACCATCTCGATCTGAAGGAAATCAGGAAGCTTGGCATCAGCGCTTTCGAGACCAATGCGGCCGACCTCCTTGCCTTCTTCGCCGACCGCCTCAAGGTGCACCTGCGCGAGCAGGGCACCCGGCATGATCTCATAGACGCCATCTTCTCGCTCGGCGGTCAGGACGATCTTTTGATGGTCGTGCGCCGGGTCGAGGCGCTGGGGCGCTTCCTCGATTCGGACGACGGCAAGAACCTCCTCGCCGGGGTCAAGCGCGCCACCAACATCCTCAGGATCGAGGAGAAGAACGATGGCCGCTCCTATGACGGCGCGCCCGACCCCAAGCTCCTGTTGCAGGGCGAGGAAAAGGAGCTTCATCGTGCCGTTGCCGCTGCCGCGGCCAATGCCAGGAAGGCCGTGGCGGAGGAGGATTTCGAGGCCGCCATGCGCGCCATGGCACGCCTCAGGGCCCCGGTTGATCAGTTCTTCGACAAGGTCACCGTCAACGCCGAGGATCCCACCTTCCGCGACAACCGCCTGAAGCTCTTGTCGCGCATCCGCGCCGCCACCCTGACGGTTGCCGATTTTTCCAGGATCGAGGGCTGACGACACGCGGTCCTTGCGGCGATAGTGGGGCTTGACCTTGGGGCCGGACTGGCTTTCATGTGCGCCGCAACACAAGCCACACCAGTGATCCGAACGGGGGCTCACCATGGGCAGCGCAAAATGGGTGTATCGCTTCGGGGCCGGCCAGTCCGAGGGCCGCGCCGACATGCGCGATCTGCTCGGCGGCAAGGGCGCCAACCTGGCCGAGATGGCCAATCTCGGCCTGCCGGTGCCGCCCGGCTTCACCATCACCACCGAGGTGTGCACCGCCTTTTACGAGAACGACAAGAGCTATCCCGACACTCTCAAGGCGGATGTGGATGCCGCCGTCGCCTATATTGGAGAGACGGTGGGGCGCCGCTTCGGCGATGCGCAGAACCCGCTTCTGGTCTCGGTGCGCTCGGGCGCCCGAGTCTCCATGCCGGGGATGATGGACACCGTCCTCAATCTCGGCCTCAACGACGAGACGGTCGAGGGCCTCGTCAGGTTGTCGGCCAATCCGCGCTTTGCCTATGACAGTTATCGCCGCTTCATCCAGATGTACTCCAACGTGGTGCTGGGGATCGGCCATCACCAATTCGAGGACATCCTCGAGGAATTCAAGGAGACCAAGGCCTACACCCTCGACACCGAGCTCGATGCCGACGACTGGCGCACGGTGATCGCCCTGTACGAGGCCTGCGTGGAGGAGATGATGCATGCGCCCTTCCCGCAGGATGTGAACGATCAGCTCTGGGGCGCCATCGGGGCGGTGTTCGGCTCCTGGCAGTCGCCGCGCGCCATCACCTACCGGCGCCTGCACGACATCCCCCAGGGCTGGGGCACCGCGGTCAACGTGCAGGCCATGGTGTTCGGCAATCTGGGCGAAAGCTCCGCCACCGGCGTTGCCTTCACCCGCAACCCCTCGACCGGCGACAACGAGCTTTACGGCGAGTTCCTGGTGAACGCGCAAGGCGAGGACGTGGTGGCGGGCATCCGCACGCCGCAGAATCTAACCGAGGCGGCGCGCACCGCCGCCGGCTCGCCTGATCCCTCGCTGCAAAGCCTGATGCCAAAAACCTTCGGCGAGCTCACCGCCGTCTTTGACAAGCTGGAAAAGCACTACCGCGACATGCAGGACCTCGAGTTCACCATCGAGGATGGCCGCTTGTGGATGCTGCAGACCCGCAACGGCAAGCGCACCGCCCGCGCGGCGCTGAAGATCGCCGCCGACATGGTGGCCGAAGGCCTGATCACTCGCGAGGAGGCGGTGGCGCGCATCGAGCCGGCCTCGCTCGACCAGCTTCTTCACCCCACCCTCGATCCCAAGGCCGAACGCCATGTGGTGGCGACCGGCCTTCCAGCCTCGCCAGGCGCTGCATCGGGTGAGATCGTCTTCGATGCCGACGAGGCCGAGGCCCTGAAAGGCCAGAACCGCAAGGTGATCCTGGTCAGGGTGGAGACAAGCCCGGAGGACATCCACGGCATGCACGCCGCCGAAGGCATCCTCACCACCAGGGGCGGCATGACGTCGCACGCCGCCGTCGTTGCCCGCGGCATGGGCAAGCCCTGTGTGTCCGGTGCCGGCGCGCTCTATGTGGATTATGCCAACCAGCGCATGAGCGCCCATGGCGAAGTCTTTGCCAAAGGCGACATCATCACCATCGACGGTGGCACCGGCCAGGTGATGAAGGGCGCCATCCCCACCATCCACCCCGAGATGTCGGGGGATTTCGGCACCATCATGGGCTGGGCCGACGACATCCGCCATCTCGGCGTCAGGGCCAATGCCGACACGCCCGTCGATGCTCGCCAGGCGCGCCATTTCGGCGCCGAGGGCATTGGGCTGGTGCGCACCGAGCACATGTTCTTTTCCGCCGGCCGCATCGTGGCGGTGCGCGAGATGATCATTGCCCAGGACGAAAAGGGAAGAAGGGCGGCGCTCGCCAAGATCCTGCCCATGCAGCGCGAGGATTTTATCGAGCTGTTCGAGATCATGGCGGGCCTGCCCGTCACCATCCGCCTTCTCGATCCGCCCTTGCATGAGTTCCTGCCCTCGGGCGAAGAGGAAATCGCCGAGGTGGCCGAATCGACCGGCGCCGACCCGGAGGTGCTGCGCGCCCGCATCGCCGAGTTGCAGGAGTTCAACCCCATGCTCGGCCATCGCGGTGTCAGGCTCGCCATTTCCTACCCGGAAATCGCCGAAATGCAGGCACGCGCCATCTTCGAGGCGGTGGTGGAGGTGAAAAAGCGCTCAGGCACCCCGCCGATCCCCGAGGTGATGATCCCTCTCATCTTCTCGCGCGCCGAGTTCGATCTCATCAAGACGCACATCGATTCCGTGGCTGAGAGCGTCGAGAAGGCTGCCGGGTACAAGATCGACTATCTGGTCGGCACCATGATAGAGCTGCCACGCGCCTGCCTCATGGCGGGCGAGATCGCCGAGACGGCAGAGTTCTTCTCCTTCGGCACCAACGATCTCACCCAGACCTGCCTCGGCATCAGCCGCGACGATGCCGCCCGGTTCCTGAGCGAATACACGGCCAAGGGCATCTTGCCCTTCGACCCGTTCGTCTCCATCGACATCGAGGGGGTGGGCGAGCTGGTGCGGATCGGCACCGAGCGCGGGCGCGCGGTGAGGCCCGATCTCAAGCTCGGCATCTGCGGCGAGCACGGGGGCGATCCGGCCTCGATCAGCTTTTGCCACGAGGTCGGGCTCGACTATGTCTCGTGCTCGCCCTTCCGCGTGCCCATCGCGCGCCTGGCGGCGGCCCAGGCGGCACTGGCGGGCGGCGGTGGAGGCGGCCGTTGAGGGGGATAAGTGAGGGTGTGCTGCGGCCGGTGTTTCGCGCGTGCGAACAACGGTTTAACGGGCCTGTCCACCATGCCCTTCCGCATGGTGGACAGGCCCCATTCTTCGGTTGTCGCTATGGTTAACCTATGCTAAACGCTGTCGGCATAGACTTCAGCCGATTAGCGATTCTCTAAAGGCCCAGTGAGTTCGGGAACGTGGCCCTGAAACGAAGCAATCGACGGAAGCCGGGGGTAGAGCGGGACGACCTGCTTTTCGAGGACGACGAAAAGTCCGCCGATTTCTCCCAGGTTTTGTCATTCGTGCTGGCCGGCATGGCGCTGGTCGGCGCCTTTGCGTTCGCCGGCCTGGAGATGGGCAAGAACGCCAACGCCCGTAGCGTTGCCGGCGCGCAATGGGTCGACGTGGTCGGCCCCGCCTCCAATCTGGTGGGCAAGGGTTCGCTGGTAACCTCCTCGCCGATCGGTGATCTGCGCATGGCGCCTGATGTGCGACCGCAGGCGGTGCTGGTGTCGGCCAAGTCCGATCCGCTGGTCGATGACAGCGTATTGGCCTCGCCGGCCGAGCGCGGCGCTCGCCTCGATACCCTGGTGCTGAGCCCGTCGGTGTCGAAGATCGAGCAGGCCTGGCGCCTCGGCCAGCAGCAGAAGCAGAAGATCCTCTCCATGCGCCACGCGCGGCTGAAGCAAGAGAACTGCTTGGCGCGGGCGGTCTATTTCGAGGCGCGCTCGGAAACCGAGCTGGGCCAGCTCGCCGTTGCCAGGGTGATCCTCAACCGGGTCAGGGACGCCAATTATCCCAACACCATCTGCAACGTGGTCTATCAGGGCTCCGACCGCTCCAATTCCTGCCAGTTCTCGTTTGCCTGCGATGGCGCCCCCGATACCCCGAGGCGGGGCGATGCCTGGACCGAGGCGCAGAACGTCGCTCACCGCGCCATGTCGACCACCAATCAGGTACAGGTCATTTCCACCGCCACCCATTATCACGCCGACTACGTCAAGCCACGCTGGTCCGACAGCCTCAAGCGCCTGATCAAGATCGGCCACCACATTTTCTACGCCGACGGCTGATCCCCCCTAATTCCTGTTCGCTACTCGTTAATCCCCCTCTCCCCGGGTTTCCTTTCCCGCATTCCCGCACTAAGCTCTCGCCGGCTGCACATCCCATTCAACGGCAGGGCTCCTCACATGACCGCATGGACTTTTTTCAAGGGCGAATGGCACGAAGGCAACCCGATGATCATGGGGCCGATGACCCATGCGCCGTGGCTCGGCTCATGCGTGTTTGACGGCGCGCGCGCCTTCGAGGGCGTCACCCCCGACCTCGACCGGCATTGCCAACGCATCGTGCGCTCGGCCGAGACCTTCGGCCTCAAGCCCATGCATGCAGCGGGCGCCATCGCGGAACTGGTGCAGGAGGGCATCGCCAAGTTCCCCGCCGGCGCGAGCCTTTACATCCGCCCCATGTACTGGGCCGAGGACGGCTTTGTCGATGTCGACCCGGCGTCCACCCAGTTCTCGGTCTCGGTCTATGATTTGCCCATACCCGACCTGTCGAGTTTTTCGGTGTGCCTGTCCACCTTCCGCCGCCCGGGCTACGAGACCTCGCCCACCGACGCCAAAGCCGCCTGCCATTACCCCAATTCCGCCCGCGCCATGCGTGAGGCCAAGGCGCGCGGCTTCGACAATGCGGTGATGCTCGATCCCATGGGCCATGTGGCCGAGCTCGCCATCGCCAACATCTTCTATGCCCGCGACGGCGAGGTGCACACGCCCGTCCCCAACGGCTCCTTCCTCAACGGCATCACCCGCCAGCGGGTGATCGCGCTGTTGCGCAAGGCCGGCATCACCGTGCACGAGCGCACTATCGGCTGGGACGAGGTGATGGCGGCGGATGAAGTATTCTTCACCGGCAACTACGCCAAGGTGGTGCCCATTACCCGCACCGAGCACCGCGAGTTCCAGCCCGGCCCGATAGCCGCGCGCGCGCGCGAGCTCTATTGGGACTTCGCCCACGCGGGCAAAAAGGCGTAAGCCCCACCACCCGCATTGCACCCTACAGCCCCCCACGGCCCCCTGTGTCACCTCGGGCCTATTTTGTGTCATCCTCGAGCTAGACCCGAGGACCCAGGGCACACGGCAATGCATGAATTTTCGGCCCCTGGGTCCCCGCGTCAAGCCCAAGGATGACGCCGGAGAAGGGGGAAGGCGAGCTTGAGGGATGATTCGTGCCCCCAAAACCCGTCATGACGGGGCTTGACCCCGTCATCCATTCCGCCAGCCTCTCAACCCGGCGCAGCGCCAGCGGCATGGACCCCGGTATCAAGTCCCGGGTTAGTGGAATTTGCTCTAGGTCGACAGCTTGTCGAAACGCTTCATGCTATCGGTAGTATCGAACCAGGAAATGTGTTCCCCGTAGAACACATGCGCACGCGGGGCAAAATCGTCAGGCTCATCGAGGCTGCCGATCAGAACATGCACCTCGCCCGGAAAACGCCTGGCGCGATAGGTGAGCGGGGTGCCGCAGCGCCCGCAGAAGGAGCGCCACACGCCGGGCGAGGATTCGAACACCTGCGGTTCGCCCTTGGTGAAGCGGAAATTCCCCTCGTCGAACCCGGCAAAGGCGGCAACCGGTGCGCCGGTGGCATGGCGGCAGCTATGGCAATGGCAATAGCAGGTCCATTTCGCACCGCCCCGCGCCTCATAGCGCGCCGCCCCGCACAGGCAGCCGCCGGCCGCCGTCGTGCCATCGTTCATCGCTTCACCGGCCATTGAAAGACGTTGCCCTCATAAGAGAAATCGCCGCGCCCGATCGCCTCCACCGCCTTCACCATGCGTCCCTTGCGCCCCAAGATGGCATCGGCATGGGAAACGATCAGCCGGTTGGGCGTGGCCGACGGCGAGATGGCGCGCAGTTCATGCGCGAGGTCGGCTTCGTCTTCCTGCGGGTTGATGAGGCACATGGCCGTAAAGGCTGCCGCGGTGGAGCGTGAGATGCCGGCCCAGCAATGGACGATCATGGGGCGGGAAAAGTCCCAGTCCTCGATGAAGTCGACGATGCGCTCCACATGATGGCGCTCAGGCGCGATCATGCCGTCCATGGGTTCGCTGATGTCGTTGAAGGTAAGCCGCAGATGGCGATCCTGCGCCAGTCCTGCCACCACCGGATGGTCGAATTCGGGACCCAGAAGGCCAATCACTCGGCTGGCGCCATGCTCGGCCGCCAGACGTTCCACGGCATGATAGGGGCAGACGATGATCATGCTCCACAATCTAGTATGCCGGGTGACAGACGCAATGCGTTTCACGAGAGCTGGCGGAATTTCTTCAAAAAAGCCGTCTTGGCGCGCTCCGGCTGCACGCCTTCGAGGCGGAAAAAGGCCGGGTTCGCCTCAGGGCCAAGCCCCGTCGGGCGGCCGAAGAAGGTGAGCGCCTCCTTGTGGGCAAAGCCGGCAAGCTGCGTCGCCTCGAGGAAGGCGGCTGCCTTGTCTGCCCGCTTGATGAGGCGGCTCGTCGCCTCGGGGAGCTGGGCGGGAAGGGAAAAGCGCACATGGATGGCCGTCAGCAGCCGGTTCTCGAAGGCCTTGTAGTCATAGCCGATGGCCGCCTTGAAGGGCGAGATCATGTCGCCCACCACATATTCCGCCGCATCGTGCAACAGCGCCGCCAGTCGCCAGCGGTGATCGAGGTCCTCATTGAAGACGCTGACGATGGCCTCTACCAGCAGCGAATGCTGGGCGACGGAGAATGTATGCGGCCCGCTTGTCTGGCCGTTCCAGCGGGCAACGCGCGACAGCCCGTGCGCGATGTCCTCGATCTCGATGTCGAGCGGAGAAGGGTCGATGAGATCGAGCCGCCTGCCCGACAGCATGCGCTGCCACGCGCGAGGCGGTGCGCCGGGTTTCCTAGCCGCCATGGGCAAGCGCGGCGCAAGGCTCGTGGCGATGGCACTCGAGCAAATGGTCGTTGACCATGCCCACGGCCTGCATGAAGGCATAGACGATGGTCGGCCCGCAGAAACGAAAGCCTTTCGCCTTCAGGTCCTTGGAGATGGCGGTGGCCAGCGGTGTGGCGGCCGGCACCTGGTCGCGCCGGGTAAAGCGGCTGTCGATCGGCTCGCCGTCGAGAAACCCCCACAGATAGGCCGAAAAGCCCTCGCGTGCCTCGATATCAAGGAAGCTGCGCGCATTGGTGATGCTGGCCTCGATCTTGGCCCGGTTCCGCACGATGCCGGCATCGCCCATCAGCCGGGCCACGTCCTTTTCCCCCCACCCCGCCATCACCTCGGGATCGAACCTGGCAAAGGCGTTGCGGAAATTGTCGCGCTTCCTCAGGATGGTGATCCACGCGAGGCCGGCCTGGAATCCGTCGAGCAGCAGCTTTTCGAACAGCGCCCGCCCGTCGCGCTCCGGCACTCCCCATTCCTCGTCATGATAGGCAACGTAAAGCGGATCCTCGCCCGGCCAGCCGCAGCGCGTCAGCCCGTCGGAATGGGTAATCAGCGTCTGCGCCGCCGCCATCTCAATCCCCCTCCACGGTCCCGACCGCCCAGCGCGCCCATTGGGGCCGCTTGATGTTGATTTCAGCCGTACCCGCCACCATCGCCTGGCCTTCAGCCCTTGCCGCCTCGGCCCGGTCGAGCCGGATGAGGGCGATACCTTCATTGCCCGCCATCGACAACAGCCGGCCGATGCTGCGTTGGCCCGCCATCACCACCGCACCCGTTTCCGCTTCACCGGCAATCGACACCGGCACCACGCGCGAGCGCGCCGTGCCGCGGTGCTGCATGCGCGAGACCACTTCCTGGCCCACATAGCAGCCCTTGGTAAAGCTTACCCCGTGAAGCTGGTCGAGATTGGCCTCGTGCGGAAACATTTCGCCCGAGCCGATATCGCCCGCATCCGCCAACCCCGCCGCGATGCGTCGGGCGCGATAGGCGTCCGCATCGGCATTCGCCATAACGGCCAAAGTCTCAGGCGCGGCAATCAGGCGATGGCCAAAACCGTCCACACGCGGGTCGGCATAAGCGAGCACGCCCTCTGGCGCTGCTGGCGCACCGTCCCACGCCGCCGCCACGCCGAGCCCCGTCTCGCGCCCGATCTCCAGCTTGGCCCGCAGCTTGTAGAGCATCACGCGCTGCGACAGCGCATCCGCCCGCGCCGCGGCGCAGTCGATGAGGAAGCGATCCTCTGCCGCCAGAATGAAGAAGTCGAACAGGATTTTTCCCTGCGGCGTCAACAGCGCGCCATAGCAGGCCTCGCCGTCCTTGAGCTCTTCCACGTCCGCCGTCACCAGATTGTGGAGGAAATGCCGCGCATCGGCGCCCGCCACCGACAACACGGCGCGATCTTCCAGGATGGCGATTGCAGGGGATGCGATCATGTGATGGTTGCGCCTTGCCTCGGTCAAGAGTTTTACGTAAGCCGTCAGGGCCCCGCAAGGAGACCCTTTGCCCATGCCCGAGAGATATGATCTCGTCCTCAAACATGGAACCCTCGTCAATCACGACGGCGTCGGCCAGCGCGACGTGGCCATCACTGATGGCCGCATCGCCGCCATAGGCGCCATTGATGCAGGCGCCGCCGCCGAGGCGATCGACTGCGCTGGGCTCCACATCCTCCCCGGCATCATCGACACCCAGGTACACTTGCGCGAGCCGGGCGGCGAGCACAAGGAGGATCTGGAGACCGGCGGGCGCGCTGCCGTCATGGGCGGGGTAACGGCCGTCTTCGAGATGCCCAACACCTCACCGCTCACCATTACGCCCGAAGCGCACGCCGATAAGATCGCACGCGCCACCGGCCGCATGCAATGCGACTTCGCCTTCTTCTTCGGCGGCACGCGCGAGAACGCCGAAACGCTCGGGGCAAACGAGCGCCTGCCCGGCTGTCCGGGGATAAAGGTGTTCATGGGCTCGTCCACCGGCGAGCTTCTGGTCGATGACGACGAGGGGATCGCAAAGGTCCTCAAAAATATCACCCGCCGCGCCGCCTTCCATTCCGAGGATGAGTTCCGCCTTGAGGAGCGAAAGCCCCTGCGCCGCCCGGGCGATCCGTCCAGCCACCCGGTCTGGCGCGATGCCGAGGCGGCGCGCCTGTGCACGGCACGGCTCCTGCGCCTCGCCCGCCGCGCCGGCAAGCGCGTGCATGTGCTCCACATTACCACCGCGGAGGAGATGGAGCTTCTGGCTGCGGCGCGCGATGTCGCCACCGTCGAGGTGACGCCGCAGCACCTGACGCTTTCAGCGCCGCAGGCCTATGAGCGCCTCGGCACCCGCGCCCAGATGAACCCGCCCATCCGCGACGAGCATCACCGCCAGGCCCTGTGGCGGGCGCTGTCGTCCGGCGTCGTCGATGTCCTCGGCTCCGACCATGCCCCTCACACGCTGGAGGAAAAGGCGAAGGACTATCCCCAATCCCCCTCAGGCATGCCCGGCGTGCAGACGCTGGTGCCGGTGATGCTCGATCACGTCAATGCCGGTCGCCTCTCGATCGAGCGCTTCGTCGACCTGACCAGCCACGGCCCGTCCCGCATTTTCGCCATCGCCTGCAAAGGCCGCATCGCGCGCGGTTACGACGCCGACCTCACCATTGTCGACATGCAAGCCCGGCGCACCATCACTGATCAATGGATCGAAAGCCGCTGCGGCTGGACGCCCTATGACGGCATGACGGTCACCGGCTGGCCGGTCGGCACCTTTATCCGCGGCCGCCGCGTCATGTGGCAGGGCGAGATTACCGGCCCCGCCCATGGTCGCCCGGTGCGCTTCCTCGAAACCCTTCAACCGCAAACTTCATAAGGAACACCCCATGGCCGACACATTCCGCGCCCTCAGGATCGACAAGACCGACGCCGGCCAGACGGTCGCCATCGTCGAGCTGACCGAGGCTGACCTGATGGACGGCGACGTTACGGTCGCTGTCTCCCATTCCACCGTCAACTACAAGGACGGCCTCGCCATCACCGGCAAGGCCCCGGTGGTGAGGAAATTCCCCCTCATCCCCGGCATCGACTTCGCCGGCACCGTGACGGCCTCCACCCATGCCGGCATCGCGGTGGGCGATCGGGTGATCCTCAACGGCTGGGGCGTCGGCGAGACCCACAATGGCGGCCTGGCCCAGCGCGCGCGGGTGAATGGCGATTGGCTGGTGCCCATGCCCGAAGGGATCGACGCCCCCCACGCCATGGCCATCGGCACGGCGGGTTATACCGCCATGCTGTGCGTGATGGCGCTCGAAGACCAGGGGGTTCAGCCCTCATCCGGCGAGGTGCTGGTGACGGGTGCGGCCGGCGGCGTCGGCTCGGTCGCCATCTCCATCCTCTCCAAGCTCGGCTACAGCGTCGTCGCCGCCACCGGGCGCACGTCGGAAGAGGCCTATCTGAAGGACCTCGGCGCAGCGTCGATCATCGACCGGGCCGAGTTCGCCAACCCACCCAAGCCGCTCGCCCGCACGCGCTGGGCCGGTGCCATCGACGTCGCCGGCTCCACCACGCTTGCCAACGTCCTGTCGCAGATGAACTATGGTGGCACCGTCGCTGCCTGCGGCCTTGCCCAGGGCATGGACCTGCCCACCTCGGTGGCCCCCTTCATCCTGCGCGGCGTCAAGCTCATCGGCGTCGATTCAGTCATGTGCCCCAAGCCGCGTCGACTCGCAGCCTGGCAGCGTCTGGCCAGGGACCTCGACCTCGAAAAGCTCGACCACCTGACCACCCACGTCAAGCTCGACGACGTCGAGAAGGCAGCCCACGACATCATCGCCGGCAAGATCCGCGGTCGCCTGGTGGTGGATCTCTAGAAGCACGCCGCCATTCCCACCTTCGTCATTCCCGCGAAGGCGGGAATGGCGGCGCAGCGCCCCACAGCGCCAGCGATTGACCCGCCGCACCCGCAAAGAGGATACGCGGGTCAAGCCCGCGTATGACGAGGATTGCAGAGCCCGTCCCCAATCAGCCCGTCACGGCGGGGCTTGGTCCCGCCATCCATTCCGCGCGCCTCTCGCCTTGCCGCAGCGATGGCGGAATGGGTCCGAGGGTGACGAAGGAGGAGAGGATGGATGCAACAGAAATATGATTATTTACTTGACAAAGGTGAATTATTCCTCTATGATCACTCCACCTGCCCCCACCTCGCGGAAGTGTGCACAAACCGTCGGTGCATGGGGGTAAAACGGTCCCCGAGCCAAGTACCAGTGCTGACGTGTCACTGCGAAAGGTCCGGGCGGGCTGCGCGTCGATCCTGGGCGGGAAACCCCCAGCGCGCCATATCAGCAAGCCGGGCCGGCCCGAGGTGTCTTCAAGAGACTTTTGCTTGAAGGCATTGCGTCTCCATAAGACCGGCCTTGGCGAGAGCGACGGCAGTAAGCGAAAAAAGACCGGGTGCGGAGCGCCTGCATGGTGTCCGTTGCTGCACTACAGCGCTGCACCATGCAGGCGCTCCGCTCTTCCCATCCACCTCCGCCACGGGAAAGGGACTAGTCCCACCCGCCGGAGATGAAGGTGTTCGACCACCCAGACCCATCTGTGTCATCGTCCCCGGGCTTGACCCGGGGATCGATCCGACGATCCAGGGGCACACGGCACGACCTCAGCCCGAGGGTGACACGAGGTTAGGGGGGATCATGCCAAATGAAGATGAAGGAGCACACCGATAGGCGCGCAAGAATCCGCCATGCCTGGGCTTGATCGCGCCGTTTCGCCGGCCTCCGCAATTGCCGCCAGGCTGGCGGACGCAGCCCGGGATCGGGTCTCGGGGTGCTGCTTGGGGTCTCGACCGAGCCCCTTATTGCGTGGTGCGCGCGACGGTGAACTCGCCGGTGCGGATGCGCTCGGGCAGGCGTTCGGTCATCTTGGCAACCGGTTCCTCGCCATAGGTCGAGATCATGTCGGAAAGGGCCGCGAAGATCGCAGCCGTGGCGATGCAGTCGGGATCGATGCCCTCGTAGATGGCCTCTTCCCAGGCATCGAGGATGTGGCGCAGGGCCTGTTGTTTGGGTTCGGCTTCGGCGGCCATTACCCCATGACCGGCCGTTGCCTTGTAGATGGGCGGATTCTTCACGTTCTTGCTTCCCCTGGATACGGACTGCGGGCTCCTGCGTCCCTGCCGCCGCAGCGTCGTTGCGTGGAGAACTCTAGCACAAGGCGGCGGCGGCGCAGCTTCCGGCTTAAGAAAGGGTTAATGCGGCCCCGCGCATTTGAGGCGAACTCAACGCGAAAGCACGCGCGCGATGAAATCGGCCGTGCCGGGGGTCATCTGCAGTCTCTTGAGATCGTCGCCATCGGCCCACAACACATCGGAGGCATCATCGCCCGCCACCGCCTCGCCGCCAAGCCAGCGGGCCAGGAACACCGAGATGATGAAGTGATTTTCCACCGCGCCGCCTGCGGTCCTGTTGATGATGTCGATGCAGTCGAGCAGAGTATCGATCCTGGCATCGATGCCGGTCTCCTCGGCGAGTTCGCGCAGGGCCGCCTGGCGCACCTCCTCGCCCAGTTCCACCTTGCCGCCCGGCAGGCTCCACACACCGGCGGGAGGGTTGACGCGCCTGACCAGCAGCACCTGGCCGTGACGCACCACCACGACGCTCACCCCGGCGACCGGGTGGGGCGGAGACGGGATTTGGCCGGACTGCGTGCTCATGGCAGGATGGGGCAAGAGGAAAGGTAAGCCATGTGCGGTCTTTACAGCTTGCGCAAGAGCGAGGACGAGGTGCGCGCCGCCTTCGGCTATGGCGGCGAGGCGGTGCTGGGTCCACGCGACTATGTCACACCGTCGGGGCCCATGGCCATAGTGCGGGTGGAGCGCGCCGGCTTGCGGCTCGCCTGGGTACGCTGGGGGCTGGTGCCGTCATGGATGAAGGAGGTAAAGCCGGGCAAGCCGCTCATTAACGCTCGTGGCGAGACGGTCACGCAAAAGCCCTCCTTCCGCAATGCCATGCGCCGCCGCCGCTGCCTCATCCCCGCCGACGGCTTCTATGAATGGTCGGGCGACCAGCCGGGCAAAAAGCAGCCCTGGCATATCCACCGGTCCGACAATGCCGTCTTCGCCTTCGCTGGCCTGTGGGAGGCCTGGATGGGTGCCGATGGCTCGGAGCTGGAATCCGCCTGCATCATCACCACCGCCGCCAACCGCGCCATTGCTGCCATCCACGACCGCATGCCGGTGGTGATCCAGCCGGAGGCCTATGCCCTGTGGCTCGATACCGACAACGTCAAGGCCGATGAGGCCGCCGCCTTGCTCATCCCGGCATCCGAAAGCTATTTCGTCATGGACAAAACCGCCATCCGCCGTACCGCCCCGCCGCCGAAGCCGGTGACAGCGCCCCCTCAGCCGAAGCTTCTCTAGTCTTCCGGCGCCATCAGCTTGCGCGCCATGCTGAGGCGCGGCTCGACCTGATAGCCGAGGCTTTCATAGAAGCCGCGCACCTTTTCGTTCTCGGCTCTCAACAGGAGGTTCAGCTTCCAGATGCCGCGCGCCTTCTGCCAGTCCTCGGCGGCCTGCATCACCTGTCGCCCGAGGCCGCGCCCCTGAAGGGCCGGATCGACGCTGACGTAATAGACGATGCCGCGATGGCCGTCATGGCCGACCATCACCGAAGCGACAAGGCGCCCATCGAGGCGCGCCACCAGCACTTCGGAGCCGGGCTTGCCGCGGGCAAAGGCGATGTCCTTGACCGCATCGTTCCACGGCCGCACCAGACCGCACGCCGCCCACAGCGCGATGGTCTCGTCCACATCGCCGTCCTCGATGGGCCGGAAGGCAAGCTGCCCGCTCATTTGTCCTCCGGCGGCAAGAGCTTGCCGGGATTGAGAATTCCATTTGGATCGAACAGGCGTTTGAGGCCGCGCATCATCTCCAGTTCCAGCGGCGATTTGACCGTCGGCATGAGATCGCGCTTCATCACCCCGATGCCGTGCTCGGCGCTGATCGAGCCGCCGAGGTCGGTGACGATGGCATGCACCGCCGCGTTCACTTCGTCCCAGCGGGCAAGGAAGCCTTCTTTGTCCGCATCCACCGGCTGCGACAGGTTGAAGTGGATATTGCCGTCGCCGACATGGCCGAAGGCAACCACGCGCACGCCCGGTATCATGGCCGCAACCTTGGCCGATGCCCGTTCAATGAGCTCAGCCGTCAGCGACACCGGCACCGATACGTCGTGCTTTATGGAGCCGCCTTCCAGCTTCTGCACCTCCGAAAGCGCCTCGCGCAGGCGCCAGAAATCGCCGGCCTGGGCACTCGACAGGGCAATCGCCGCATCCTCGATGAGCCCGTCCTCCAGCCCGCGCGCCAGAACCTGCTCCATCAGCGCGGTGCTGCCGGCGAGCTCCAGCAGGACGTACCAGGCATGCTCACTTGCCAGCGGATCGCGGGTGCCGGCATGGCGCTGCGTAAATTCGACCCCGATGCGCGGCACCAGCTCCATCGCCGTCACCCGCTCACCACTTGCCTCGCGCGCAAGCGACAGGAGCGCCAGGGCATCGCGCGGACGGGCGAGGCCGATCCACGCGGTCGTCACCTCACGCGGTATGGGGAATAGCTTCATCACCGCCGCCGTGATGATGCCGAGCGTCCCTTCCGCGCCGATGAAAAGGTCTTTGAGATCGTAGCCGGTGTTGTCCTTGCGCAGCCGCCGCAAGCCCGACCACAGCCGCCCGTCCGCCAGCACCACCTCGAGCCCGAGGCACAGTTCGCGCGTATTGCCGTAGGCGATCACCCCGACGCCGCCGGCATTGGTGGCAAGGTTGCCGCCGATGCGGCAGCTTCCTTCAGAGGCAAGGCTCAAGGGAAAATAGCGCCCGGCCGCGCGCACCGCCTCGTGCAGCGCCTGCAAGGTGACGCCCGCTTCGACCGTGACGGTGTTGTCGGTGGCATCGATGTTTCGGATGCTGGTGAGCCGGTCCAGCGATACGACGATCTCGTCGCCGCGTGGCGACGGGATCTGCCCGCCCACCAGTCCGGTATTGCCCGATTGCGGCACGATGCCGGTCAGCGTCTCGTTGGCAAGAGCAAGGATCGCCTGCACTTCGGCCACGCTTGCCGGCCTCAGGACAGCGGCGGCGCGGCCACGATATTTTTCGCGCGGCTCGGTCAGGTAGGTTGCCATGCCGGCTTCATCGAGAATGGCATGGCGCTCGCCAACCAGCGCCGCGAAGCGGGCGACGAGCTCGGGCGGGGGGGCATTGAGCGGCCGGTTCATGCCTTACCTATAACATGCGGGAGGCGCGGTGCTGCGGCCCGCCGCAGTCGGTCGTTTATGGCTTCGCCCAAGCCTTCAGCGGGAATGGGCATGACGGCGATGGCGGTCGGGCGCTTGGCATCGAGCCGGTGCAACGCGGCAAAGAGCTTGGCCGCCGCCTCATCCACATTGCCGGTGGGCGACAGGTTTTCCATGGCACCCCGATGGGCGGGAACATCCGGCCCGAAGGCGAGCAGCGCCTCGCCTTCAGTCACTGATCGTGCACCGAGGCGCAGCGGCGCATGCGGCGCATAATGGCTTTCGAGCTGACCTGGGGAGAGGGGTGCATCCGGGCTCTCTGTGGCCTGGCGCAGCTTGCGCCCCAACGCCGCTTCGATGCGTGCACGGGCAAGGCCACCGGGCCTGAGGATCACCGGCTCGTTGCCGAGACAGGAGACCACGGTCGATTCGACCCCCACCGCCGTCGGTCCGCCGTCGAGCACGGCATCAATCCTGCCCCCGAGACTTGCCACCACGTGCTCAGGGGTGGTGGGGCTGATGGCGCCGGAGCGATTGGCGCTGGGGGCGACCAGCGGCACGGCCGATGCGCGGATGAATTGCAGCGCCAGCGGATGGTCGGGCACCCGCAAGGCGATGGAGGAATGCCCGGCGCTGGCAAGACGGCTCACCGGGCAGCCGGCCTTGCGCTCGACGACGAGCGTGAGCGGCCCCGGCCAGAAACGTCGGGCGAGCTCTTGCGCCACGGCCGGGAATTGCGCCAGCACCTCGGCCGCACCCGTCTCGGCCACATGGGTGATGAGCGGGTTGAACTGCGGCCGGCCCTTGGCGGCGAAGACGGCTGCTACCGCGTGGTCATCGAGGGCATTAGCCCCAAGCCCGTAGACGGTCTCGGTGGGAAACGCCACCAGCCCGCCGCGTGCGATGATCGAGGCGGCGAGCGCGACATCTCTTGTGACCAAAGTTTCGGGCAAAGCGGACTCCGCGCGATTGACCTTCACCGTCCGAGGGCTAGAGTGCCGGGAAAGCGATGAAGCTGGTGGCTGTGGCGCGTTTCGCCCGAACCTGTCAACAGCCCGAGAGGGAGCGAGGCGCCATGTTTGTCCCCCAGATCGATGATCTCAAGGCGACCCTCGACGACGTGGCCAGCCTTCCCGGCCTGATCGAAGCGGGCATTTTCCCCGACCTCGACGCCGACCTGGTGGCGGCGGTGCTCACCGAGGCCGGACGCTTTGCCGCCGAGGTGCTGGCACCCCTCAACCGCGAGGGCGACAAGCATGGCTGTTCGCTCGATCCGGCGACCCATGCCGTCACCACCGCGCCCGGCTGGCGCGAGGCTTACGAGCAATGGTGCGAGGCCGGATGGGCGGCACTGCCGTGCCCGCCCGATTTCGGCGGCCAGGGGCTGCCCATTCTCATGGGGCTGGCGGTACAGGAATTGTGGAACACGGCGGCATCGGCCTACGGCATCGGCACCCTGCTCACGCAAGGCGCGAGCGAGGCGATCGCCGCCCACGGCAGCGACGACCTGCGCGCCACCTGGCTGCCGGGCATGGTTTCCGGCCGCTGGACCGGCACCATGAACCTCACCGAGCCGCAGGCCGGTTCCGACCTCTCCGCCATCAAGACCAAAGCCGAGCCAGCCGGTGATGGCACCTACCGCATCACCGGCACCAAGATCTTCATCACCTACGGTGAGCACGACCTGACCGACAACATCGTGCATCTGGTGCTGGCGCGGCTTGTCGGCGCGCCCGAGGGAACGCGCGGCATCTCGCTGTTCCTGGTGCCGAAATTCCTGCTCGACGACAATGGCGAGCCGGCGAAGCGCAATGATGTCAAATGCATCGGCCTTGAGGAAAAGCTCGGCATCCACGGCTCGCCCACCTGCACCCTGCGCTTTGGCGACGAGGGGGGCGCGGTGGGTTTTCTGGTGGGCGAGGAGAACCGCGGGCTCAATTGCATGTTCACCATGATGAACAATGCTCGCCTGCATGTCGGCATGCAGGGGGTGGCGATCTCCGAGCGCGCGACCCAGCAGGCAAGCGCCTTTGCCCGCGAGCGCCGCCAGGGCAGGGAGAAGGGCGAGGTGGTCACCATCGTCCATCACCCCGACGTGCAGCGCATGCTGGCCGACATGGAGGTGAAGACCCAGGCCGCCCGTGCCATCTGCTTTGCCACCGCACGGGCGCTCGATCTCGCCCATTACGCCGCAACTCCCGAGGAACGCGCCGCCAATGGTGCTCTCGCTGCCCTTCTCACCCCCGTGGCGAAAGCCTTCGGCACCGACACCGGCACCGAGGTCGCCTCGCTCGGCGTGCAGGTGCATGGCGGCATGGGCTATATCGAGGAGACGGGTGCGGCCCAGCATCTGCGCGATGCCCGCATCTGCCAGATCTATGAGGGCACCAACGGCATCCAGGCCATCGACCTCGTCACCCGCAAGCTGCCGCTGGAGGGCGGGGCCACTTTTGCGCGCTGGAGCGGCGGCGTGAAGGAGACGCTGGCGGCATTGCAAGGACATGCGGAAACGCAAGCTGTCGCTGATGAACTCACCCGCGCGCTGGGCGCGCTGGAGGAAGCGACCGCGCGCATGACCGGCTGGCTGGGCGAGGGCGATGAGCGTGCCCTGGCCGGCGCCACGCCATATTTGCGCCTGTTCGCCCTGGTGGCGGGTGCCGACGGGTTGGCGCGCGGGAGCCTTGCCGCCCTTGCCCGCAACGACACCTCGGCCGGCGACCGGCGACTGTGGCGGGCGCGCTATTTCGCTGCCAACCACTTGCCGCTGGCCTCGGGTCTGGCTCATATCGTCGAGGCGGGCGGCGATGCCCTCGGCGAGGGCGCCGGCTTGATCACCGCCGGAGCGTGAAGGGAGACCGGTTATAGCGAACCTCAAGGGAAAGACCCTCTTCATCACCGGTGCCAGCCGCGGCATCGGCCTTGCGATTGCCTTGCGCGCGGCAAGAGACGGCGCCAACATCGCCATCGCCGCCAAGACCGGCAAGCCGCACCCGAAGCTCGAAGGCACCATCCACACGGCCGCCGCCGAGATCGAGCGTGCCGGCGGCCGCGCCTTGCCGCTCGTCGTCGATGTGCGCGACGAGGCGCAGGTCGAGGCGGGCGTCGCCGCGGCGGCGGAAGCCTTCGGCGGCATTGATATCTGCATCAACAACGCCTCGGCCATCCAGTTGACGGGAACGCTGGAGACGGAAATCCGGCGCTACGATCTGATGCAAGGCGTCAACGGGCGCGGCACCTTCGTTGTCTCCCGCGCCTGCCTGCCGCATTTGCTGAAGGCGCCGAACCCGCACATCCTGATGATCTCGCCGCCGCTCGATCTGAAGCCGCGCTGGTTCGGCCCGCATGTCGCCTACACCAGCGCCAAATACCAGATGAGCCTCGTTGCCCTCGGGCTGGCGGAGGAATTTTCCGGCCGGGTGGCGGTTAACGCCCTTTGGCCGCGCACCACCATCGCCACGGCCGCCGTGCGCAACCTGTTGGGTGGCGATGAGATGATGGCCCGCTCGCGCTCGCCCGAGATCGTCGCCGATGCCGCTCATGCCATTTTCACACGGCCTGTAAGCTTTTCCGGCAACTTCCTCATCGACGACAGCTTCCTGGCCTCGACTGGCGTCACCGACTTCGAGCGTTACCGCATGGATGCCTCGCGTGATCTGGCGCCCGACTTCTTCGTGCCGGATGCACCGCCCGCCCCCGCCAGCCTCAAAGCCAAGGCCCGTTCATGACCACTTTGCTCATCACCCATCCCGATTGCATCGCCCATACCCCGCCGAGCGGTCATCCCGAGCGGCCCGACCGGCTGCGGGCGGTCAATGCGGTGTTGGCGCATGACATTTTTTCCACCCTCAAGCGCGAGGAAGCCCCGCTTGGCAAGCTCGACGACATACGTCGCGCCCATGAGGCGAGCTATGTGGCGATGATCGAGGAACGCGGCGTCGAGGCCGAGGATGCACCGCTGGCGCTCGATCCCGATACCTGGATGGGGCCGGGCAGTCTTGTTGCCGGCTTGCGGGCGGTGGGGGCTGCCACCCGCGCCGTCGATGCAGTGATGGCGGGCGAGGCCCACAACGTCTTCTGTGCCATCCGCCCGCCGGGCCACCACGCCGAGAAGCGCCGCGCCATGGGCTTCTGTCTGTTCAACTCGGTGGCCGTCGCCGCCCATCGTGCGCTCGCCGAATACGGCATGGAACGGGTGGCCATCGTCGATTTCGATGTCCATCACGGCAACGGCACGCAGGACATTTTCTGGTCGGATGACCGCGTGGTCTATGCCTCCACCCACCAGTCGAGCTGGTATCCGGGCACCGGCGATGTGTCCGAGACCGGGGTCGGCAACATCATCAACGCGCCCTTGAACGCTGGCGACGGGGGCGAGGCCTTCCGTGCCGCCATGTCGGACCATGTCCTGCCGCGCCTCGATGATTTCCGCCCCGACCTGGTGCTGGTCTCGGCCGGCTTCGATGCCCATCGCGACGACCCGCTCGGCGAGATCGAGCTGGTGGAGGCCGATTTCGCCTGGATCACGCTGGAACTGATGGAGCTGGCCGAGCGTCATTGCGGCGGACGGCTGGTGTCGCTGCTCGAAGGCGGCTACGGCCTACGCGGGCTGGCCGGCTCGACGGCGGTGCACGTGCAGGCCCTCATGCGCGGCGGCAACGAAAGCGACAAGGTGGACGTGGAGGAGGCAACATGAGCGATGAGGCCCACGGCGATATCGCAAAGATGTCGTTCGAGGCAGCGCTTGCCGAACTGGAGGCGATCGTCGAGAAGCTGGAGGCAGGCAAGGTGGAACTGGCCCAGTCGATTGCCATCTACGAGCGCGGTGAGAAGCTGAAGAAGCATTGCGAGAAACTGTTGCGCGATGCCGAGGCGCGCATCGAGAAGATCACCCTGAAGGCGGACGGCACGGCAGCCGGCACCGAGCCGCTGGACGTCGATTGAGCCGCAAGCGGCTGGACGAGGCCCTCGTGGCGCGCGGCATCTATGCCTCGCGCTCGCGCGCCGGGGAGGCCATCCGGCGTGGTGTGGTGCGCGTCTCGGGGAAGGTGGCGCAAAAGCCCGGCGCGCAAGTCGGCGATGGCGATTTGATCGAAGTCGACGATCCCGCCCGCGAGCTTGTCTCGCGCGCGGGGCTGAAGCTCGTCGCCGCCCTCGATCATTTCTGCATCGACGTGGCGGGCCTTGCTTGCCTCGATATCGGCGCTTCCACTGGCGGCTTCACGCAAGCCTTGCTGGAGCGCGGTGCGCCGTGCGTCGTGGCGCTCGATGTCGGCCACGGCCAGTTGGCGGAACCGTTGCGCGCCGACCCGCGTGTCATTGTGCTGGAGGGCAGGAACGCCCGCGACCTCTTGGCCAGCGATCTCCCCTTTCGCCCCCGGCTCATTGTCGCCGATGTGAGCTTCATCTCGCTGAAGATTGCCTTGCCCGCAGCACTCGCCCTGGCTGTGCCCGGTGCGCGGCTCATTGCTCTCATCAAGCCGCAATTCGAGGCCGGGCGCGCCGCGCTGGGCAAGGGCGGCGTGGTGCGCGATGCGGCCGTGCACGATAGAGTGTGCCGCGACCTGGCGCGCTGGCTGGAAAAGGATGAGGGCTGGCAGGTAGAGGGCCTCATGCCGCCACCGATCGAAGGCGGAGACGGTAACCGTGAATTCCTTATCTCGGCTGCAAAGGCTTGAAAAAGGCGCGCGCTGGCGCCACTCTTTTCCTCATGTTGAGCCCGTTCGAGCGTCTGGCCTATGTGGCGCGCCAGGGCAGCCGCGTCGCTTGGTATATGGGCCACTATTTCGCCTCGCAGCGCTATCATCGTGCGCGCGATGAAAGCGATGTGCGGCGCGAGCGCCCGCGTGCCGCCGGCCCCGGCCCCGGCCGCGACCGCATCCTCGCCGACCTCGCCCGCCTGTTCGAGCGCGATCTCGCCAATGTGGCGGCCGGCCATTATCCCATGCCGCGCGACCGCGATGGCTCGCTCGCCCGCCTGCTGGCGCGCAGCCGCGCCTACTTCGCCGATCTGCCGCTGGCGGCCGAGCGCAAGGCCGAACGGCGCAGCGACGAGGTGCGCTCGCCCGAGCTGCGCGACAAGCTGCCCGCCTATTTCCTGCAGAATTTCCACTTCCAGACCGGCGGCTACCTGACCGAGGAATCGGCCGGGCTCTACGACATGCAGGTGGAGATCCTGTTCTCCGGCTCCGCCAACGCCATGCGCCGTCAGTGCCTCGTACCGCTCGGCGCCTATATGCGCGGCAGGAACCAGCGCCATGTGCGCCTGCTCGACGTCGCCTGCGGCACCGGGCGCTTCCTGAGCTTCGTGCGCCAGGCCTATCCGCGCCTCGGGCTCACCGGCAGTGATTTGTCGGAAAGCTACGTGAACGAGGCGCGCCGCCATCTCGAAGACTACAAGGCCTGCGGCCTCGTCATGGCCAATGCCGAGAAGTTGCCTTTTGCCGACGCCTCGTTCGACGTCGTAACCTCGATCTACCTGTTCCACGAGGTGCCGGCCAAGGTCAGACGTATCATCGCGGCCGAGTTCGCCCGCGTGCTCAAGCCCGGAGGGCGGCTGATCTTCATGGAACTCGCTGCAAACCGGTGATGTCGCGACCTATGACGGCCTGCTGGACGCCTTCCCGCTCAATTTCCACGAGCCCTATTACGCCAGCTATGCGCGCGAGGATTTGCAGGGCCTGTTCGCCGGAGCCGGCCTGGAACAGGTTTCAGCCGAGCCCGTCTTCCTCTCCAAGCTCGTCGTCTGCGACAAGCCGGCCTGAGGCCTCAGGTCGTCTCGGCCACCGCCGCACCGCCTTTTGCCTCGCGAGTGCGGATCTGGCCCTCGAAGGCGCGCAGGCGCTTGTAGATGGAAATCAGGGTGACGATGGTGGTCCAGGCGTTCACCAGATATTGGAACGAGCTTTCCACCCGCCCGAAGGCGCGCACGATTTGCTGCATCACCCCCAGCGTGATGACGCCCGCGACGATGGTGGGCCCGAGCGCGATATAGGGCACCAGCACTCCGAACTGCAGGTAGGAATAGCGCGCCACGTCGAAATAGAGATAGTTCACGTAGAGACGGAAATAGTTGTGGCGGATATGGCTGAACAATTCGGCGACCGTGAACGTCTCGGCCCTCGCCTCGTCGTCCTCGCCATAGACAAGCTCCTTGCGGTAGGCCGCCTCCACTCGCTGGTTCTGGAATTCGAGGCCGGGCAGGCGGATGCCGACCAGCGCCAGCACCACCGTTCCGAAAAGCGCAAAGATGATGGCGACCCACACCAGCGCCTTGGGCACCGGGCCGAGCCATGGCAGCTCGGTCACCTTGTCTGAGAGCACCCACAGGATGGGCAGGAAGGCAAACAGCGTCATCACCGAGCGCATGAAGGAAACGCCCAGGTCCTCCATGATGCCGGCAAAGCGCATGGTGTCTTCCTGCACCCGCTGCGCCGCGCCCTCGATGTGGCGCACGGTATCCCAGTGCTGCATGTAGTAGGCGTTCATCGCCGTGCGCCAGCGGAAGATGTAGTGCTTGATGAAGAAGCTGAGGATCGTGGCGATAAAGATGTAGATGCCGGCGATCCTGCCGAAGGTGATGAGTTCTCCGAGGAACTGGTCGAAGGTGACCGCGCCCGGCTTCGACAGCGCCTTCTGCACCAGGTTGTAGAAGCCCCCGAACCATTCGTTGATCTGCACGTCGAGCTCGACCTGGTACCAGGTGGCGATGAGGATCAGAACGCTGCCGGCAACCGACCAGTGCATCCATTGGCGGTTGAGAAAGAAATAGCGGAACATCGAGGGTGTCCTTTTGGGAAGGCAATCGCGCCGTCAGCAGCCGAGCTGGCGGGCAAGGTCGTTGAAATCACGGGCAATGAAATCCGCGCCCCCCAGCGGCGGATCATCGGCTTTGCCGTCTGGTCCCTGCTCGAGCGGGCGATGAACGAAGGCCGTCCGCAGGCCAAATGAGCGCGCCGCGTCGAGATCGCCGGCATGGGCGGCAACCATCACGCACTGGCCGGTCGCCAGGTCGAGGGCGGCGGCCGCGCCGAGATAAACCTCTGCGCGCGGCTTGTAGGTGCGGGCGATCTCGGCGCCGAGAATTGCATCCCAGGCGAGCCCCGCCCGTTTGGCCATGTTCACCATGAGGCTGATATGGCCATTGGAAACGGGCGCCAAAATGAACTTCTTTTTCATGCGGGCGAGGCCGTCCACAGCGTCGGGCCACGGGTCGAGCCGGTGCCAGCTGAGCGCCAGCTCGTACCGTTCGCTCTCCGAAGGCACCGGCAGGCCGAGGGCGGCGAAGGCGTCGGCCACGTTCTCGGCATGCAACCGGTCGAGCTTCGTCCACGGGCGCCGGCCGGAGCGCACCTCTTCCATGTAAGGGTCGTATTGCGCCCGCCAGGCATCGGCGAGCCCACCCCAGTCGGCGTCGAGCCCTTTTGCCTCGCCATAGGTCTGAAGCGCCTGCGCCACGCCTGAGCGCCAGTCGACAACGGTGCCGAAGACATCGAAGAACAGGGCCCTTATGTCATCCATCAATCGGATTTTCCCGTCTGGCCGCGGTGTCTGAGGAAATGGTCGGCGAGCACCAGCGCCATCATCGCCTCGCCCACCGGCACCGCGCGGATGCCGACGCAAGGGTCATGCCGGCCCTTGGTGACGATCTCCGTCTCCTCGCCCGATGTGGTGACAGTGCGGCGGGGCGAGAGGATGGAGGAGGTTGGCTTGACGGCAAAGCGCACCACGACGTCCTGACCGGAAGAAATGCCGCCGAGGATGCCGCCGGCCTTGTTGGACAAGAAGCGCGGCGCGTTGCCCTCCATGCGGATTTCGTCGGCGTTCTCCTCACCGGTCAGGGCAGCCGCTGCAAAGCCGGCGCCGATTTCGACGCCCTTGACGGCGTTGATGCTCATCATCGCCGATGCCAGGTCCTGATCGAGCTTGCCATAGATGGGCGCGCCCCAGCCGGCGGGAACGCCCGAGGCCACCAACTCGATCACCGCGCCGAGGGAGGAACCCGCCTTGCGGGTGGCATCGAGTTGATCCGCCCACTTTTGCGCCGCTTCGGCATCGGGGCAGAACAGCGGATTGCGCTCCACTTCGGCCCAGTCGAAGTTCTCGCGGTTGATGCCGTGCTTGCCCATCTGCACCACCGCGCCCCTGATATCGACGCCGGGGATGATCTTGCGCGCCACGGCGCCGGCCGCCACCCTTGAGGCCGTCTCGCGCGCCGAGGAACGCCCGCCGCCGCGATAATCGCGCAGGCCGTATTTCGCCATGTAGGTAAAGTCGGCATGGCCGGGCCGGTACTTGTCGCGGATGTCGGTGTAGTCCTTGGAACGCTGGTCCACGTTCTCGATCAGGAGGCAGATGGGCGTGCCGGTGGTAAGGGAACCGGCCATGTGCTCATCGGCAAAGGTGCCTGAGAGGATGCGCACCGTGTCCGGCTCGCGCCTTTGGGTGGTGAAGCGCGACTGGCCCGGCCGGCGCCGGTCAAGATGGTGCTGGATGTCGGCCTCGGTGAGCGCGATGCCGGGCGGGCAGCCGTCGACGACGCAGCCTATGGCCACCCCGTGGCTTTCGCCAAAGGTGGTCATGCGCAGCATATGGCCGAAGCTGTTGAAGGACATGGCAAAGGGGCCCCGGAGGCGGCGAAGCGACTGGCGAAGCTATTACGTGTCCCGCTCGCGCGCGTCAAACCAATCGAGCCCACCCGCCTCGATGCGGAAGAAGCGATCCTGCGGCACCTTGAGCTGCACGATCTCGCGCTTGGGCAGGCCGAAGACGAGGCCGCGCAGGATGCGGCTGATGCCGCCATGCGCCACCACGATCGTGGGTGCTTCCAGTTCCGCCAGCCATTCGCCCACCCGGGCGCGTGCGTCGGCATAGCTCTCGCCGCCAGCCGGACGCCAGTCGTGATAGACCTCCGGCCTCACCTCCGGCGCGATGCCGAGTGCGTGCACATCGCTCCATGGCAGGCCTTCGACCTCGCCGAAGGAAAGCTCCTTCAGCCGTTCGTCGTGCGTCACCGCGGTCTCGCCGAGCCCGTAGGCGGCAAGGACCGCCGCCATGGTCTGGCGCGCCCGCATGAGAGGGCTCGAATAGAGGCGGAAACCGTCTATGGCCGGCATGACTTCGGCCAGCTTTGCCGCCATTTTGCCCGCCTGTTCGCGGCCTTTGGCGTTGAGGGCGATGTCGATCTGGCCCTGGATACGGCGTTCGCGGTTCCAGTCGGTCTCGCCGTGCCTGAGGAAATAGATGGGCGGCAGATGCGAAAAATCACTCACCGTTGCCGACCACCGAGATGTCGGGGGCGGCCGGGTTCTTCATGCCGACGATGTGATAGCCGGCATCCACATGCAACACTTCGCCCGTCACCCCGCGCCCGAGATCGCTCAGGAGATAGAGCCCGGTGTCGCCCACTTCGCCGGTCGTCACCGTGCGCCTGAGTGGCGAGTTGAGCTCGTTCCACTTGAGAATGTAGCGGAAATCGCCGATGCCGGAGGCGGCAAGCGTCTTGATGGGACCGGCCGAGATGGCGTTGACGCGGATGTTCTTCTCGCCCAGGTCGGCCGCCAGATAGCGCACCGAGGCCTCGAGCGCGGCCTTGGCGACACCCATCACATTGTAGTGAGGCATCCACTTTTCCGCGCCGTAGTAGGTGAGGGTGAGGAGTGAACCGCCTTCGCCCATCAGCTTTTCGGCCCGCTGCGCGACGGCGGTAAAGCTGTAGCAGGAGATGAAGAGCGTCTTGTGGAAGTTGTCGGCGGTGGTATCGATATAGCGCCCGTCGAGCTGGTCCTTGTCGGAAAACGCGATGGCATGCACCACGAAGTCGAGCCGCCCCCAGGTCTTCTGCAGGGTGGCGAAGGTATCGTCGAGGGATTGGTCGTCGGTCACATCGCAGGCCAGCACGATGTCGGACCCGACGCTCTTGGCCAGCGGCTCCACCCGCTTCTTGAGGGCATCGCCCTGATAGGTGAAGGCGAGCTCGGCGCCGTGGCGCGCCAGCGACTGGGCAATGCCCCAGGCGATGGAGCGGCTGTTGGCCACGCCCATGATGAGCCCGCGCTTGCCGGACATCAGCGCTGCGGTCTCGCTCATGACGGTCCTCTCAATTCCAGGATGCATTATTGGTGCCACGTCGGGCGGCGCCAATTTACATAAAAAGCCGGGCCGGTCTACTGCAAAGCGCCAACGCCGCTACAGGCGTGGCGCAAACCCGGCCGATCGACTATGTAGGACGGCGAGACGCTGAATGGAAATCGCCACATTGATGCTGCCATGACCTCGATAGTCGATACGCTGACCAAGATCACCGCCCAGAGCGGCTTCACCGAGCGCGACGACCCGCTGGCGCTGTTCGGCGAGTGGTTCGCCGATGCGCAGGCCTCCGAACCCAACGACCCCAACGCCGTGTGCCTCGCCACCGTCGATGAGGAGGGCTTGCCCGATGCCCGCATGGTGCTGTTGAAGGGCTATGACGAGGCCGGCTTCGTCTTCTACACCAATTGTGAAAGCGCCAAGGGTCGCGAGTTGCTCAGCACCCCCAAGGCAGCCATGTGTTTTCACTGGAAGTCGTTGCGCCGCCAGGTGCGGGTGCGGGGACCGGTGGCACCGGTGAGCGATGCCGAAGCGGATGAATATTTCGCCTCGCGCCACCGAGAAAGCCGCATTGGCGCCTGGGCCTCGCAGCAGTCGCGCCCGCTTGAGAGCCGTTTCGCGCTGGAAAAGGCGGTGGCGAAATTCGCCGCCCGCCATGCCGTGGGTGAGATACCGCGCCCGCCCTATTGGTCGGGCTTTCGCATCCGCCCGGTCGCCATGGAGTTCTGGCACGAACGCCCCTTCCGCCTGCATGACCGGGTGCGCTTTACCCGTGCGGACCCGCAAGGCGGCTGGTCGAGCACACGGCTTTATCCCTGATCCCTCAAGTGAGCTTACAAGGCGCGAATCCCATGGCCCAGATACCCGATGCCGAGCGCAAGACGCTCCTTTTGACCGGTGCCTCGCGCGGCATCGGCCATGCCACGGTGAAGCGTTTTTCCACCGCCGGCTGGCGCGTCATCACCTGCTCGCGCCATCCTTTCCCCGAGGATTGTCCGTGGGAAGCGGGCCCGGAGGACCATATCCAGGTCGACCTGTCCGATATCGGCGATGTCGACCGCGCCATCGGCGAGATCAGGTCCCGGCTGAAGGCTCAAGGCAGCCGCCTGCATGCCCTGGTCAACAACGCCGCCGTATCGCCCAAGCTGCCGGGGGGCGCGCGCATGAACACGCTGGAAACCGCCGTCGGCGACTGGAAGACCATTTTCCAGGTGAATTTCTACGCCCCCATCATGCTGGCCCGCGGCCTCGTCGAAGAATTGAAGGCGGCGAAAGGTTCGGTGGTGAACGTCACCTCCATCGCCGGATCGAGCGTGCATCCCTTCGCCGGCTCGGCCTATGCCACCTCCAAGGCCGCACTCGCCTCGCTGACGCGCGAGATGGCCGCCGACTTCGGCCCCTTCGGCATTCGCGTGAACGCCATATCGCCGGGCGAGATCGAGACCTCGATCCTGTCGCCGGGCACCGAAAAGATCATTCCGCAGATCCCCTTGCGCCGCCTCGGCCAGCCCGAGGAAGTGGCAAAGGCCATTTATTTTCTCTGCACCGATGCCTCAAGCTACGTGAGCGGGGCCGAATTGCACATCAACGGCGGTCAGCATGTCTGAGGAGACGTTGCGGCCCGAGACCATCGCCGCTCACGCGCTCGAAGCCTATGATGCGGTGACCGGCGCTGTGGTTCCGCCGCTACATGCCTCGACCACCTTTGCCCGTGACGCCGATTATGGTCTGCGCCTGCCCGTCAGCTACCAGAGGAACGGCCACCCCACCCTGTGGCAGGCCGAGCGCACGATAGCGGCGCTGGAAAAGGGCGCCGAGGCGCAACTCTTTTCCTCCGGCATGGCAGCACTTGTGACGCTGATCGAGACGGTGCCCGAAGGCGCCCATGTGGTGATGCCGGAGATCGTCTATTACGGCACCCGCGACTGGCTGAAGCGCCAGGAGGCGAGGGGCCGACTGACGCTGGCCACCTTCAGGCCCGGCGAAGCGGGCGGACTTGAGCGCGCCATTTCAGGCGGCAAGACCGATCTCGTATGGATCGAGACACCGACGAATCCCACCTGGGACGTGATCGACATCGCCGAAACGGCGCGCCTGGCGCATGAGGCGGGCGCCATCCTGGCGGTCGATTTCGACCGCTGCCGGGGCGGTGACCACCCATCCGCTCAGCCTTGGCGCCGACATTGTCTTTCACTCGGCCACCAAGTACCTCAACGGCCATTCCGACGTGCTGGCCGGTGTGCTTGTCACCGTCGAAACGAATGCCCGCTGGGACGAGATCAAGCTCTTGCGTACCCAGCACGGCAGCCCGCTCGCCCCGTTCGAGAGCTGGCTGCTGATCCGCGGTCTGCGCACCCTGTTCGTGCGCTTCCGCCAGGCCTCCTCGAACGCTCTGGCCATCGCCCGCCATTTCGACAGCCATGCCGGACTGGAAGCGGTGCTCTATCCGGGCCTGCAAAGTCATCCCGGCCATGAGATCGCCCGACGCCAGATGACCGACGGTTTCGGCGGCATGATGTCCTTGCTGGTGCGCGGCAGCCTCGCCGACACCACTGCCGTCCTCAAGCGCTTGCGGGTTTTCACGCCGGCCACTTCGCTGGGCGGGGTGGAATCGCTGATCGAGCACCGAAAGCTCATCGAGAGCCCCGGCAGCCCGGTGCCCGACAACCTGTTGCGTGTGTCCATCGGCATCGAGGCCGCACAAGACCTCATCGCCGATCTGGAGCAGGCGCTGGGCAGCTGATCCCGGTAGTCGGACTGGTTTCACGTGATTGTCCGCGGCGATTCGAGGAGCCAGCACAACCTCCTCCGTCACGCGCGGGCCACGACCCGCGCATTTTTTTGCAGCCTGCCACGCGGCCAAAAGGATGGCCGGGTCGATGCCCTGCCATGACAAGGTAAACGTTGAAGTAGGACCGTCAGGCTGCCCTGAGGCCTTCCTTTTCCACCCAGCTTTCGGTGCGGTCGATGGCCTTTTCCATCATGTCGAACATGTCGTTGACTTCCGCCTCGGTGATGACCAGCGGCGGGCACAGGGCCACCGCATCGCCCATGGCGCGGTTGATGAGGCCGAACTCCTGCAGGTGCTGCACGCAAGTTCCTCCCACTTGCAGCTTGGGATCGAAGGCACGCTTGGTTTTCTTGTCGGCCACCAGTTCGACGGCGCCGATGAGGCCCATCGCGCGCACCTCGCCCACCAGCGGATGGTCCTTCAGCCGGTTCATGCGCTCGGCGAAGGTGGTGGCGACGCTGCGCACATGGCCGATGATGTTGGTGCGCTCGTAGATCTCGATTGCCTTGAGCGCTACCGCGCAGCCCACCGGATGGGCGGTATAGGTATAGCCGTGGCCGAAGACGCCGATCTTGCGGCTTTCATCCAGCATCGCCTGGTAGAGGTCTTCCTCGATGGATATGGCGCTCATCGGGAAATAGGCCGAGGTGATGGCCTTGGCCATGGAGACCGAAGTCGGCTTCATGCCCAGCGACTGGGCGCCGAACCAGTTGCCGGTGCGCCCGAAGCCGCAGATCACTTCATCCGAAATGAAGCGCACGTCGTATTTCGCCAGCACCTCGTTGATCTTGGGGAAGTAGCTCGCTGGCGGGATGATGACGCCGCCCGCGCCCATGATCGGCTCGGCGATGAAGGCAGCGACGGTGTCGGGCCCCTCGCGCTGGATGAGCTCATCGAGATCCTGCGCCATGCGGGTCGAGAATTCGTCCTCGCTCTCGCCCTCTTCGCCATAACGGTAGTAGTGCGGGCACGAGGTATGCAGGATGTTCTTGATCGGCAAATCGAAGTCGGCATGCACGGGTGCAAGGCCGGTGAGCGAGCCCGAAGCGATCGTCACCCCGTGATAGCCCTTCATGCGCGAGATGATCTTTTTCTTTTGCGGCTTGCCCCTGGCGTTGTTGTAGTACCAGGTGAGCTTGATCTGCATGTCGTTGGCTTCCGAGCCCGAGGCGCCGAACAGGATCTTCGAGGCCTCGCACGGCACCATCTCCTTCAGCTTTTCCGAAAGCTCGATGACCATGTCGTGCGACTTGCCGCCGAACACGCTGGTGAAGGAGAGCTTGCGCATGGCCTCGGCGGCCGCCTGCACCAGTTCCTCGTTGCCATAGCCCAGCGCCGTGCACCACAGCCCCGCCAGCCCCTCGATGTAGCGTTTGCCGTCGGGGTCATAGACATAGATGCCCTTGCCGTGATCGATGATCAGCGGCCCGGTCTCGCGATGTTTGGCGAGGTTGGTATAGGGATGGATTACCGTCTCGATGTCGCGGACGGCCATGTTGGACAGCTGGACCATGTCGGTCTCCCTTGTTGGATTGTATCAGTTCCCCAGAATGGCCTTTTCGAGGATGTCGAGGCCTTCATCGACAAGCTCCTTGGAGGCCGTCAGCGGGCACAACAGCCTGACGGTGTCGCCATAGACGCCGCAGGTGAGGATCAAAAGTCCGCGCTCCAGGCACTTCTGGGCCAGCGCCTTGGCGCCGGCCGCGTCAGGCTCGTTGCCGCCATGCGTGGTGACGACCTCGAAGGCGAGCATCGCCCCGAGGCCGCGGATATCGCCCATCGGCATACCCTTGCCCTTGGCCTTGATGGACTTGAGGCGGGCCATGATCTGCTCGCCCTGGGCAACCGATTTCTCCAGCAGCTTTTCCTGTTCGAAGACCTCGATCACGCCGACGGCAGCGGCACAGGCGACGGCGTTGCCGGCATAGGTGCCGCCGAGACCGCCGGGGTCGGGTGCGTCCATGATCTCGGCGCGGCCGACGACGCCTGACAGCGGGAAGCCGCCGGCCAGCGATTTCGCCACCGTCATCAGGTCGGGTTCGACGCCATAATGCTCGATGGCGAAGAACTTGCCGGTGCGCCCGAAGCCCGACTGGATTTCGTCGTCAATCAGGACGATGCCGTGCTCGTCGCAGATCCTGCGCAAGGCGACCATCAGCTCCTTGGGCGCCACGTAGAAGCCGCCTTCGCCCTGCACCGGCTCGATGATGATGGCCGCCACCTTGGAGGGCTCCACCTCGGCCTTGAAGATCCATTCCAGCGCATGCAGCGAATCCTCCACCGTGACCCCCTTGTGGGCGACGGGGAAGGGGATGTGCCAGATGCCGGCCGGGAAGGGGCCGAACTTCGCCTTGTAGGGGACAACCTTGCCGGTGAGCGCCATGGTGAGCAGGGTGCGGCCGTGAAAGCCGCCCTGGAAGGCGATGACGTCGGTGCGCCCGGTATGGGCGCGGGCGATCTTGACGGCGTTCTCCACCGCCTCGGCGCCGGTCGTCACCAGCACCGACTTCTTCTCGCCCGAAATGGGGGCAAGCTCGTTGAGCTTCTCGCAAACGACGACGAAGGGCTCGTACGGCATCACCATGGCGCAGGTGTGGGTGACGCGCTCGAGCTGTTCGTAGACGTGTTTCATCACGGTCGGATGGCGGTGACCGGTGTTGACCACGGCGATGCCGCCGCCGAAATCGATGTAGCGATTGCCTTCGATGTCCCAGATCTCGGCGTTCTCGGCACGGGCTGCCATGACCGGCGCCGCCATGCCGATGCCGCGCGCCACGGCCTTTGCCCGCCGGGCCACCAGGGCCGCGTTGCCGCCCTTGACCGGTGCATTGACATTCATGATGGTACCTCCGAGGAAAAAGGGGAGAAAGCGCTCCCCTTGTGAAAGTGAGCGCTTTCTAGCTCCGTTGACGGTCATCCGGCAAATGGATTCCGGTATCTGCGACAAGGAAGGGGATAGAAGGTGGACGAACTGATCCGCAAGCCGGCGCTGGAGATCGTCGGGCTTCTGAAAAGCGGCGAGGTGAGCCCGCTCGATCTCCTCGATGCACTGGAGCGCCGTATCGGCGAGGTGGACGACAAGGTTAACGCCCTGCCGACGCTGTGTTTCGAGCGCGCGAGAAGCCATGCCCGCCCGCTCATGGAAAAACCGGCCGACGGGCGCGGCCTGCTTTGCGGCCTGCCGGTGCCGATCAAGGACCTGACCGATGTTTCCGGCGTGCGCTCGACGCAAGGGTCCCCCATCTTTGCCGACAACGTGCCGGAGAAATCCGACCTTCTGGTCGAGCACCTGGAAGCGGCTGGCGCCATTGTCTATGCCAAGTCGAACACGCCCGAGTTCGGGGCCGGTGCCAACACGTTCAACGAGGTGTTCGGGGCAACGCTCAACCCGTGGGACCCCGCCCGCTCGGCCGCCGGTTCCTCGGGCGGGGCAGCGGTGGCGCTGGCGACCGGCATGGCGTGGCTGGCGCACGGCTCCGACATGGGCGGGTCGCTGCGCAACCCGGCCAGTTTCTGCAGCGTTGTGGGCCTGCGCCCGTCGCCCGGCCGGGTGGCGGAGACGCGACTGTCCAAGATCGACGCCAATCTCGGCGTCGAAGGCCCCATGGCGCGTAATGTCGAGGACTGCGCCTTGCTCCTCGATGCCATGGCAGGCGAGGAACCGGCCGATCCGGTGTCGCTGCCACGCTATCAAACCTCGTTCCTCGATGCCGCGCGGTCGGGCTGGAAGCCGAAGAAGGTGGCGGTCAGCCGCGACCTGGGCATCACGCCGGTCGACCCCGAGGTGGCGGAGATCGTCATGGCCGCTGCGCGCCGGCTGGAGGCCGCGGGCGTCATCGTCGAGGAGGCACACCCCGATCTCAGTGAGGCACACGAGTGTTTCCAGACCCTGCGCGCGCTTTCCTTCGCCACGGGCATGCAGCCGCTGCTGGAAGCGCATCGCGACAAGCTCAAGCCCGAGATCATCTGGAACATCGAAAAGGGCTTGGCGCTCACCGCCGCCGACATCATCAAGGCCGAGCACCAGCGCGCCGCCATGTTCCAGCGCACGCTTGGCTTTTTCGAGATATACGATCTACTGCTTTGCCCGACGACCATCGTGGCGCCTTACCCGGTGGAAGAGCGCTATGTGGCCGAATGCGCCGGCCATACGTTTTCCAACTATGTCGAATGGCTGGCCATCGTCTATGCCATCACCAATGTCATGTGCCCGGCGATTTCCATCCCCGCCGGCTTTACCGCCGATGGCCTGCCGGTCGGCATCCAGATCGCCGCTGCGCCGCGCGCCGACGGTCGGCTTCTGGCCGGCGCCCGCCTGCTGGAGGGGATCCTCGGCCTGGCGGACCGCGTGCCCATGGATCCGCGACCGCGCACCTGATTGCAACGCGGCCCGTTCTGTTGTTGTAATGAATCGGACCCGGTCGAGACCGGGCCGGAGGACAGCGCTTATGAGGAAGACGCCATGCGTGGGTTGATGCAGGACTGGCCGCTGCTGGTTCACACCATTCTCGATCATGCCAGCAAATGGCACGGCGAACAGGAGATCGTTTCGCGCTCCGTCGAGGGGCCGATCCACCGCTATACGTACGCCGATCTCGCCCGACGCTCCCGCCAGCTCGCATCCGCTGCGGAAAAGCGACTGGGCATCAAGCTCGGCGACATGGTCGGCACCATGGCCTGGAACGGCTACCGCCACATGGAGACGTGGTACGCCATCATGGGCCTGGGGGCGATCGTCCACACCCTCAACCCGCGCCTCTTCCACGACCAGCTCACCTACATCATCAACCACGCCGAGGACGGCTGGATCTTTACCGACACCACCTTCGTGCCGATCTTCGAGAAGCTGCAATCAGAGTTGAAGACCGTCAAGGGCTACGTGATCATGACCGACCGTGATCACATGCCGGCCGAAACCAGCCTGCCGAATGTCGTGTGCTACGAGGACCTGCTGGCCGAAGGCGATGACGGCTTTGAATGGCCGCGCTTCGATGAAAACACCGCCTGTGGCATGTGCTACACCTCCGGCACCACCGGAAATCCCAAGGGCGTGCTCTATTCCCACCGCTCCAACGTCATCCACGCCATGGTCCAGAGCAGTGGCGATGCCATGGCGTTGTCGAGCCGCGAAACCGTGTTGCCGGTGGTTCCCATGTTCCACGCCAACGCCTGGTCGCTGGTGTTTTCCGGACCCATGTCGGGTGTCAAGATGGTGCTGCCGGGCGCCCGCATGGACGGCGAGGCGATCTACGAACTGCTCGACAGCGAGAAGGTCACCTGCACCGCGGCGGTCCCGACCATATGGCTGATGCTGTTGCAGCACCTGGAAAAATTCCCCGATCTCAAGCTGCCTCATCTCAAACGGGTGATCATCGGCGGTGCCGCCTGTCCCGAGGCCATGATGAGGACCTTCGAGGATGTCTACGACGTCCAGGTGCTGCACGCCTGGGGCATGACCGAGATGAGCCCGCTGGGGACGATCTGCTCGAAGAAAGGTGGCCTTGACGACATGGACGAGGCCGCCTGGAAGAAGCTCAGCCTGAAACAGGGCCGGCCGGCCTATTCCATCGAGATGAAGATCGTCGATGACGAAAGCAGGGAACTGCCGTGGGACGGCAAGACCTTTGGCCGCCTCAAGGTGAAAGGTCCGGCCATCGCTTCGTCCTATTTCAAGGGCGAGGGGGCATCGGCCTTCGATGACGACGACTGGTTCGACACCGGCGACGTCGCCACCATCGATGAATACGGCTACATGCAGATCACCGACCGCTCCAAGGACGTGATCAAGTCGGGCGGCGAATGGATTTCCTCCATCGACCTGGAAAACGTCGCCGTCGGCTGCCCCGGCGTGGCCGAAGCGGCCGCCGTTGGCATGCCGCATCCCAAATGGTCCGAGCGCCCGCTCCTGGTAATCGTGAAGAAACCCGGCGCCGAAGTGACGCGCGATGAGGTGCTGGCCCATCTCGAAGGCAAGGTCGCCAAGTGGTGGATGCCTGACGATGTGGTCTTCGCGGAGGACATCCCCCACACCGCCACCGGCAAGATCTCCAAGCTCACCTTGCGCGATCGGCTGAAGGGCTACAGCTTCCCCGCCGCTGCCGAATAGACACCGTCGAGCGTCGGGGCGCCTTCCTCGCTCCTCACCTTGCCTTCAGCGATCAGGTGCTCGATGTGGGCGAAGGTGGAGAGCGCCGCCGCCCCATGCAGGCGTTCATCGATGCTGGCATAAACTGAGCTGACGATCTCGGGGATGGTCCGGTCACCCGCCTTGATGCGCGCGAGGATGGCGGCCTCGCGCATGCGGCGGTGGGCGATGAAGGCCTTGACGAAGTTTCTGGGCTGGCGCCGTTCCGGCCCATGTCCGGGCCAGTAGACCGTCTCCTCGCGCTCCAGCAGCTTTCTCAGCGAGGCGAAATAGTCCGCCATGTTGCCGTCGGGCGGCGCGATGACGCTGGTCGACCAGGCCATCACGTGGTCGCCGGAAAACAGGGCCTGTTCCTCCCTCAGCGCGAAGGCCATGTGGTTGGCGGTATGGCCGGGGGTGAACACCGCCTCCAGCGAAAAGCCCTTGCCCTCGACCACATCGCCGTCTGCGAGGCGGTGATCGGGGGAGAAAGCATGATCGCCGGCGGCATCGAGGCGCAGCGCCCCGTCGTCGGCCCTGTCGCCGCCATGTGGTCCTTGCGCGAAGGTGGCTGCCCCCGTCAGCGCCTTGAGCCTTGCCGCCAGCGGAGAATGGTCGCGGTGGGTGTGGGTGATGAGGATGTGGCTGATGCTCTCACCATCAAGCGCATCGAGGATGGCCGCGAGGTGGCGCGCATCGTCGGGCCCGGGATCGATGACCGCCACCTTGCCGCGGCCGACGATGTAGGTGGAGGTGCCCTTGTAGGTGAAGGGGCCGGGATTGTCGCACACGATGCGGCGCACTAGCGGGCTCAAACTCACGGCTTCGCCCGGCCGGGCGTCGAACTCGTGGGAAAACGGGATTTCAGGCATGTCTTAACGGACTTCGGCTACAGCTTGTCGATCGCACCCGGCTTGACTATACGGGGGCGAGATGGGCCCCGGCGCCCCTCAATATGGGAAGAAGCGCGCGCAATGCCATGAACATCCTTCTTATCCACCAGAATTTCCCCGGCCAGTACAAACATTTTGCCGAATGGCTGGGGCGCAGCGGCAAACACCGCGTCGTCTTCCTCACCCAGCGCAAGACCTTCCTGCCCATCAAGGGCGTCACCGTCGTGCGTTATGCGCCGTCGCACAAGGTGGCGGAGGACGCCTATGCGTTGTCCAAATACTATGAGGAATGCTGCGCCGCCGGCTTCGAGGTGGTGCAGGTGTGCAAGAAGCTAGTGGAAGAAGGCTTTGTGCCCGACGTGGTGGTCGGGCATTGCGGCTGGGGCGAGATGCTGTTCATCAAGGACGTGTGGCCCGACGTGCCGATGATGTGCCTGTTCGAATATTTCTTCACCGCGAGGGGCGGCATGATCGGCTTCGATCCGGCCATCCCCCTCACCCCCAATTCGGCCTATCTGACTCGGGCGCGCAACGCCGTCCATTATATGAGCCACGGCCTGTGCGATGCCGGCCATGTGGCGACCGAATGGCAGCTCAATACCTATCCGCCCGTATTCCACGACAAGGTGAAGGCCATCCACGAGGGCATTCGCACCGATCTCTTGAAACCCGATGCCAAGGCCCACATCAAGCTGGGGCGCATCGAGCGGCCGATCACCCGCGAGGACGAGGTTTTCACCTACATGGCGCGCAACCTGGAGCCGGCGCGCGGCTTTCACCAGTTCATGCGCGCCCTGCCGCACATCCAGCGCCTCAGACCCAAGGCGCGCGCCGTCGTCATCGGGGCAAGCGGAGTCTCCTACGGCAACAAGCCGAACGAGCCCGGTGGCTTCCGCGCCATGATGGAAAAGGAGGTCGGACAAGAGCTCGACTGGGAGCGCATCCATTTCGTCGGCCAGGTGCCTTACGAGCATTATGTCTCGGCTATCCAGGTCTCGAGCTGCCACATCTACCTGACCGTGCCCTTCGTGCTTTCCTGGTCGCTGCTCGAGGCCATGGCCATGGAAGCGACCATCGTTGCCTCCGGCACCGACCCGGTGCGCGAGGTTATGGAGGACGGCAAAACCGGGTTCCTGGTCGATTATTTCGCCCCCGAGGCCATTGCCGAGAAGGTGGCGGAGGTGCTTGCGCACAAGGACCACTTCCGCAAGATCGGCCGGGCGGCGCGGCGCCACATCGTCGCCAACTACGATTTCACCACGGTATGCCTGCCGCAGTTCCTCAACCACCTCAACGCCATCCTGCCACGCAAGCACCAGCTTCTGGTGACCGATGGCTGACCGTCACGGGTGGCGGAGCATGTGGTCGGGCAGGAAGGTGGCAAGGTCGGGGAAGGCGATGAGCACGAACACCATCACCACCATGATGAGGAACATGGGGATCGCCGCCTTGGCGATGTAGTTCATCTCGTGCCGGGTCATGCCCTGCAGGACGAACAGGTTGAAGCCGATGGGCGGGGTGATCTGCGCCATCTCCACCACCACCACGATGAAGATGCCGAACCAGATGACGTCGATCCCGGCTTGCCGGATCATCGGTTCGACCACCGCCATGGTCAGCACCACCGAGGAGATGCCATCGAGGAAGCAGCCGAGCACGATGTAGAAGACCAAAAGCGCCATCAGTAGCTGGAAGGGCGTGAGATGCAGCGAGGCGATGAGGTTGGCAAGGCCGCGCGGCAGTCCGGTGAAACCCATCGACAGTGACAGGAACGAGGCGCCCGCCAGGATGAGAGCGATCATGGCCGAGGTGCGCGTTGCGCCCATCAGGCTTTCAAGGAAGGCTGAAAGGGTAAGCGAGCCCTGGCTGGCGGCGAGGACGAGGGCGCCAATCACCCCGAAGGCCGCCGCCTCGGTGGCCGTCGCCAGGCCCAGATACATCGAGCCGATGACCACCGCGATGAGGCACAGGACGGGAATGAGGAAGCGCGAGTTCTTCACCTTCTCGGCAAAGCTCATCACCGGTTCGGGCTTGGGCGCATAGTCGCGCGACACTCGGGAATGGATCGCCACATAGCTCATGAACATGGCCGCCAGCAGCATGCCCGGCAAAATGCCGGCCATGAACAGCTTGGTGATCGATTCGTTGATGGTGACGCCGTAGACGATGAGGGTGAGGGAAGGCGGGATCATCAGCCCCAGCGTCGCGGCACCGGCAAGTGTGCCGATGATCATGTGCTCGGGATAATCGCGCTTCCTGAGCTCGGGGATCGACATCTTGCCGACCGTCGTCAGGGTGGCGGCGGACGAGCCCGAAACCGCGGCGAACACGGCGCAGCCGACGATGTTGGTGTGGATGAGGCCGCCGGGCAGGCGCGCCATCCACGGCGCCAGGCCGCGGAACATGTCCTCCGACAGGCGCGTTCGATACAGGATCTCGCCCATCCAGATGAACAGCGGCAAGGCCGTCAACGTCCATGATGACGACGAGGTCCAGATGGTGGTGATCATGGCATCGCCGGGCGGGCGCACGGTGAAGAGCTCCATGCCGACGAAAGCGACACCTAAAAGCGCCAGCCCCACCCACACGCCGCTGCCGAGCAGGAGGAACAGCACGAACAGGAAGATGGCGATGGGGGCGAGTTCCTGCATGGCTATTCGCCGTGGCTCTGCTCGACCACGTCGGCGCGGATGCCGTGGCGACCGGTGAGGATGAGGCGCGCCAGATGATCGCAAAAGCAGATGGCGAGCAGGATGGAGCCCGCCGCCATGGCGATCTGCGGTACCCACAAGGGGGTTGCGTCCTGTCCCTGGCTGATGTCGTGCAGCTTCCACGACACATAGCTGCCCTTCACGGCATACCAGGCGAAATAGATGGTCGTCGCCGTGCCGATGCCGAAGCACCACAGCTCCAGCCAGCGGCGACGCTCGCCCAGCGCATTGAGCACGATGGAGACGCGAATATGGGCGCCGTGATTGAGGGCATAGGCGAAGGCAAGGAACGAAGCCGCCGCCATGCAATAGCCGGCATAATCGGTGGCGCCGGGAAACACATGGCCCGTCCAGCGCGCCAGCATCTGCAACACGATGATGACGAGGATCGCCACCATGAACAGCGCCGCCGCGACGCCGCCCGCCAGATAGAGCGCGTCAAGGATGCGCCTCAGCGCCCGGACGGCCGCCGGCATGGCCCGTTCCTCCCCTCAGCAAATGCCCGAAACGTGGATGTGGTCGGGAGGCCGGAGCGGTATCCGGCCCCACTTGCGGCTTACATGGCCTTGTAGGCGTCGACGATCTTCTGGCCCTCATCGCCGGCGTTCTTGAGCCATTCCTTGGTCATCTCCTCTCCGATGGCCTTCAGTTCCTTGACCAGTTCCGGGCTGGCGGGGCCGACCTTCATGCCGTGCTCGCGCAGGCCGTCGAGCGTCTTCTGGGTATAGCCCTCGGCCATCTTGAGGCCCCTGGTGCTGGCTTCCTCGGCGCAGCCGTTCACCACCTTTTTGGTGGCGTCATCAAGGCCGTTCCAGGCGTCCTTGTTGGCAAAAACCGTATTGCGCGGCAGCCAGGCGTTGACCTCGTAGAAGTAGTTGAGCTGCTCCCACACCTTGCGGTCGTAGCCGGTGGCGCCGGACGAGATGAAGGCTTCCGCCACGCCGGTGGCGAGCGCCTGCGACAACTCGGCGGCCTCGATCTGCACTGGCAGCATGCCGGTCAGTTCGGCCATGCGCGCAGTGGTGCTGTTGTAGGAGCGGAACTTTACGCCCTTCATGTCGGCCACCGAGTTGACCGGCTTCTTGAAATAGAAGCCCTGCGGCGGCCACGGCACCGAATAGAGATAGACCAGGTTCTGCTGGTCGAGGACCTTCTCGATGGTCGGCTGCGCCGCCTTCCACAATTTCTCCGCGTCATCGAAGGAGGTGGCGAGGAACGGGATCGAATCGACGCCGAAGATCGGGTTCTCGTTCTGGTGCGCCGACAACAGGCGCTCGCCGATGGGCGCCTCGCCGGTCTGCACCGCGCGCTTGATCTCGTTGCCCTTGAACAGCGAGCCTGAAGGATGGGTGACGATCTCCAGTTTGCCGCCCGAGCCGGTGTTCACGCACTCGGCGAACTTGGCTGCGTTCTCAGAATGATAGTTGGATGCCGCATAGGCCAGCGGCATGTCCCATTTCGCGGCCGAGGCCGCACCGGCGCCAATGGCCGCAAGGGCCGTGGCGGCCAGAAGTGTCGCAAGTCGTTTCATCGAGAAACCTCCCTCTTCAAATACCCAGGCATCCGTTGCCGGGCCCATTCAAACCGCTAAGCCGGCCTCGGCGCAAGCAAGTTGTTGCCGCAAGCGCCGGCACGATCGCATCCGCCACACTGGTTTGGCTGTTGACGGCAATGATGCGGGCAGCGCTAACTTGAGGCGAAGGCGGGACGATGGACATGAAGGCAACCGGCGGCAAGGCCATCTATGGCGCATCGGTGGGCATCTTGATGCTGGAGGCCCGCTTTCCGCGCATCCCGGGCGATATGGGCAACGCGCTCACCTGGCCCTTCCCGGTGCATTACAGGATCGTGCGCGGCGCCTCGCCCGAGCGCGTGGTGCGCCAGGGGGCCGAGGGCCTGCTCGATGCGTTCATCGCCGCCGCGCGGGAACTGGTCGCCGATGGGGTCGACGGCATCACCACCAATTGCGGTTTTTTGGCGTTGCTTCAGGACGAGATCGCCGCCGCCGTGCCGGTGCCGCTCGCCACCTCCTCGCTCATGCAGGTGGGGCTGGTGAACCGCGTCCTGCCGGCCGGCAAGCGCGCCGGCATCCTCACGGTCTCCGCCTCCTCCCTGACGCCGCTGCATCTGCAAAAGGCCAATGTGCCGCCGGATACCCCCATCGGCACCACCGAGGGCGGTCGCGAGTTCACCCACGCCATCCTCGGCAACGAACCCGAGCTCGACGTCGAGGCCGCCCGCGCCGACAATGTGGAAGCCGCCACCGCCCTCAAGGCCACACATCCCGACCTCGGTGCCATCGTCCTCGAATGTACCAACATGGTGCCTTATGCCGCCGACATCGCCGCCACCACCGGCTTGCCTGTTTTTTCCATCGAGAGTTTTGTGACTTGGTTCCAGGCGGGGCTCAACCCGCGCCGTTTCGCGCTTTGATGAGGCGCACTGGCGGATGCGAAAAGGGCCCGGCGCGCGGCCGGGCCCTCGTTTCAGCATCATTGGTCGGAGTGGGCAGATTCGAACTGCTGACCCCCTGCTCCCGAAGCAGGTTGTATGTATCTCGTTGGACGATGCGGGACTGTGAATTGAGTGAAGATTCCCCGTTTTTGGCGATTCTTGGATCCAATGACTTCCATTGCTGCCCTTTGCAATCCAAGTGAATATGGTACCCATAACGATACATCTGGGGAGTTACGGGTCTTCCCCATCTCGGCCAATGCCCTCAGGTTGTCATGGGAGCGGTTATATCGGAGGGCTGGGATTTCCGACCTTCACTTCCACGATCTTCGCCATGAGGCGATCGACCGGTTCTTCGAGAAGGGCCTCACCGTGCCAGAGGTAGCTCTGATCTCAGGTCATCATGATATGAGGATGCTGTTCCGGTACAGTCACGCTACGAGAGCCGCCATCAGGGACAAGCTACGTCAATAGCAGGTCGTCTCTATTGCGGACTTCAATGAGCTCGCGGCGAACGGCATTGCCGATCACATCAGCGAGGCGCTTCTGATCTTTAGGTCCGGAGGGCGTAGCTAATAACCTTCTTGGTTTTCTTGCACATGGAGCAGACATCAAACCGCCGATCAAAGCCGACAGCCTTGGCAAGTTCACGAGTTTTATGATTGGCGTGCTGCCGGACGGAGAGGCCCAGCCTATCCGCTATGCAGTCATCACAAATGGCTACCGGCGACAGGCCCACAATCAAGTCCCGCACGTCCTCCAAGACCGTCATTGCGCCTCCGTCCTTACCCCCAAGCATATGAGTAGTTAGGCGCTCGATTCGAGAGCGTATTACGTGCGGCGGATTTCGGACGTCCTAGTCTGCCGAGAGTTGGTATTCGAACGCTTCCACTCGCAACCAGCCACCACGGCGCGCTATGCTCATCACTCCAGTGACCCGCTCGTCCATGAAGGCGCCAGGCTCGATGGCGGTGCTGCTCTGCCGTCAAATAGCCGCTCAATGACTCAGCGGTGACCCAGGACGCGCGAAACGGGTTTTCGGGTAACTGAGGCCTTCATCGGCTTCCGCGCGCCTGTGGGCCGTTTCTGAGTCATCCGCGGGTGGAGTGTGTTCGGCCAACTCCGACACGTCGGCGTTGCGCTTTTTGATTGACGCAAAGTCAACAACGCGCAACGTTGAATTTCTACCTGACTGCGCAGATGGATTGAGCGGAACGAGGAGCCGTCCACGTCCCGACACCGGCCATTTGTTCGCGTGCCGACAACAAACAACAACACGAAGGACACCGTCATGGCCATTCATGCAATCAGTGCCGATACCTCGACCACCATCGATGCCACTACAGCGGCCGGGGATATCTGGGTCGTCAAGGACAATGTCGAAGTCACCACGGCCGGCAACGCCATCGATGGCACCGGATCGAACGGCGGCAAGACTTTCCTCATCTACGGTAACCTGATCACCGAGGACGACGGCATCAATCTGGGCAGCTCCGTTCTCGACAACGGCGGCGGCAACCGGGTGCTGATTGCGTCTACCGGATCGATCTTCGCTGAAAGCAACGCCATAGAGAGTTACGGCGGCGGCCTCGATCTCACCAACGAGGGCAGTGTGTTCAGTGTTTTTGTTACCATATTCGCCGAGAATGGCTCGAACGTCATCACCAACACCGGCACCATCACCTCATCCGGCAACTATGGCATCTTAGCCGACGGCGGCGGCAACACCATCAGCAACGGCGGAACTATCACGGCATTTTCTTCCGGAATTTCGGCGTCTGGCGGCTCCTCGGAGGTTGCCAATACCGGCACCATTACCTCATCCAACAGCTCTGGCATCTATGCCTCCACAGGCAACAACACCGTCAGCAATGGCGGCGCCATCACCGCAAGCGGCAATGGGATTTCGATGAATGGCGGCTCCTCGGAAGTCACCAACACCGGCACCATCACCTCATCCGGCAGCCGTGGCATCTCTGCCGACACCGGCACCAACACCATCGGCAATGGCGGCGCCATCACCGCAAGCAGCCGAGGGATTTCCGCAACTGGCGGCTACTCGGAGGTGACCAACACCGGCACCATCACCTCAGCCAGGAGCGATGGCATCTATACCGACACCGGCAGCAACTTCGTCAGCAATGGCGGTGACATCACGGCAAGCAAGAGTGGAATTCACGCACTTGGCGGCACCTCGCAGGTCTCCAACACCGGCACCATCACCACCACCTCAATCATCGATGCTGGTATCAATGCCGACGCCGGCGACAACACCATCAACAATGGCGGCGCCATCACGGCAAGGGGCATTGGAATTGGCGCGACCGGCGGCTCTTCGGTGGTCACCAACACCGGCACCATCACCTCATCTATCTTCTTTGGCATCTATGCCGACACCGGCAACAACACCATCAACAATGGCGGCGCCATCACGGCAATCGCTGGAATTGCCGTGGTTGGCGGCTCCTCGCAGGTCGCCAACACCGGCACCATCACCTCATCCGACAGCTTTGGCATCTTAGCCGGCGACGGCAACAACGCCATCAGCAATGGCGGTGACATCGTTGCGACAACCGATGGTATTTACGCAGTTGGAACCGGCAATCTGATCATCAACAGCGGATCGGTGGTGACGTCGAGTGGGTCGGCCAGCGATGCGGCCGTGAACATCGCCAGCCTTGCCGGTGAGGCCAACCGCCTCGTCAACAATGGCGAACTGACCAGCCAACTCAATGCCGTACTCGGCGGAGCGGGCAACGAAACCGTCATCAACCGCGGTGTCATCAACGGCGATGTCTCGCTCGACGGCGGCAGCGACACCTATGACGGCCGCCATGGTCATCTGAACAGCGCCGTCTATGGCGGCCTCGGCGATGACACCTACATCGTTGATGATCCCGATATCTCGCTGATCGAGGCCGCCGGTGCCGGCACCGACCTCGTCAAGGCGGTCTCAAGCTTCGCCCTGCCCGACTTCATCGAAAACCTCACCCTCATCGGCGCCGGCGACCATCGCGGCATCGGCAACGGGCTCGACAACATCATCAACGGCAATATCGGTGACAATGTCCTGCGTGGGCTTGACCGCAACGATACTGTGTCCGGCGGGGCCGGTGATGACCGCATCTTCGGCGGCGCCAACAATGACAAGCTGTTCGGCGGCGACGGTGAGGACACCCTGCGCGGCGGCGACCAGGCCGACACCCTGCATGGCGACAATGGCAACGATGTCCTGGCCGGCGGCGGCGCCAACGACGTGCTCTATGGCGGCAACGACGATGACCTGCTGCGCGGCGGCGGCGGCAACGACGGCCTCTTTGGCGGCAACGGCGACGACACCCTCATCGGTGGCCTCGGCAAGGACACGTTGACCGGCAATTCCGACGCCGACACCTTCCAGTTCAACAAGGTCCTCGACAGCACCGCCACGCCGTCGCGCGACGAGGTCCATGACTTCAATCGCGCCGAGGGCGACGTCATTGACCTCAGCCACATCGACGCCAATGCCAACACCGCTGGCGATGACGGCTTCACCATCGTCGCTTCCTATTCGAACACTGCCGGGGAACTGCGCATCACCACGACGGGCACCGGCAACAGCTACATCCAGGGCGACGTCACCGGCGACGGCACGGACGATTTCCGCATCTTCGTCGTAGGTGTCACCGACCTGCAAGCGGCGGATTTCTTGCTGTAATACCGCGTCTCCCAAAGGCCGACTCAGGTTGGGGATTTGCAAATCGCGTGAACTCTGAATTGGTGTGGCGAACAAAGGAGGCTCGCCATGTCTATTCCACTGCGCGGTGATTTTGATGCGGCTCGGGTGCGTGCAATTGCCCGCAGATCGAAAGACGCACCACAAGCGCGCCGGCTGCTTGCCCTGGCCGCGATCTATGACGGTGCAATGCGCACAGACGTGGCGAAGATTGGCGGCGTGACGCTGCAGATCGTCCGCGACTGGGTGGTGAGGTTCAATGCCGAAGGCCCGGATGGCTTGATCAACCGCAAGGCGCCCGGCCAACCTTCGAGGCTCAACGATGTGCAGCGTTCTGCGCTCATGAGGATGATTGAGAGCGGCCCTATTCCTGCGATACATGGGGTCGTGCGGTGGCGGCTGATCGATCTGTGCCAATGGATCTGGGAAGAGTTCAGGATCTGGCCGAGATGGGAATGCTCAGCCGGGTCATCTTCTGCAATTCTGAACGGCTCTGCGGATGACCGCTTCACCCCCAACAGCAGACAAGATTCGGGGGAAAGCGGACATCGGCGACAGAGCCATCCATGACTTAGAGATGCCTGGGTTACCCCCGAGTGCCGCCGTTGTCAGAGGGGGTGCCGAATGTCGCTGATGGGCCAGAAGCGGTCTTGGCTCCGACCTCATTGCAGGCAAGCGTGCTGGGCATGCGGCGCATTTGCCGCTAGGAATTGTTCGCCTGAATGCGGTCGAATTGCGATGGGGGCCGGCGCGAAGGCTGCCGGTCGACCAAAGTCAGGACAGGTCGGCGGTCCGCTGCGTTGGGTGGCCAGCACCCCAAAGTGTGCGGCGAGTTTCGTCAGCAGGCGTTGCGGCCAGCGTTTAGTCATGCCAGACCTCACCTTCTCCGGAGGGATCGCTGAATGAAAACAGTGCCGTTCGTGGAAAAGACCCTGCTCTTGGGGCTTGGCGTGGCCAAGGCCGGCACTAGCTGGCTCTACCGTTATTTCCGGCAGCATCCCGAAGTCTTCATGTCGCCGATCAAGGAGTTGCATTACTGGAACATGCGCTTTCGTCCTGACTGTTGCCCCGACTGGGACCGCAAGTTCGCTTCTGACCTCGTCAGGCTGGCGGAAGGCGTGACGCCGAAAAGCCCTCCTACCCTTTACAATCAACTGGAGGCGACGGTCGATCGGTTGCGCATGAACGCCAGCGAGCAGGCCTACATGCACTTTTTCCGCAAGAGGGTGCAGTCACACCACGTGGCCTTTGGCGAATTCACGCCGGGCTATTGTCTGATACTAGAGGAAGGGTTGCGGCGCCTGCGCGCGCAGCATCCGAAAATACGCATCATCCTGCTTTTGAGAGATCCGGTGGAGCGGTTCTATTCGAGCCTGCGCATGCAAGAGCGGCAGGATTTGATTCGTGCGCTGGATGTCTTCATGGCCGAATTGAAGGACAATCACGCTCGGGTCGAGCGCTGCCGTTATGATCTGATCATCGAGCGCCTTGAGCGGGTGTTTGGTCCCGACGAATTGCATATCGAGTTTTTCGAAACGTTGTTCACGAACGAGGCCGTCAACCGCATCTGCCAATTTGTCGGCGTGTCCGAAAGAGCAGGCGACTTCTCGGCCAAGGTTAATGACTCCCCGCCGGGGCCGCCTCTGCCCGAGAGCCTGTTCGATGCCGCGCTCCGCGAACTCGCGCCATGTTATGATTATTGTCGGCAGCGTTTTGGCGCCCGGCTGCCGGCCACTTGGCATTAGGTCATCATGGATGGCCAAGCAGGTTCGCCTGCGCGCAGAAGGAACCACGGAAATTCGATTCGATTGAGTATTGCCGGCGAATAATTCCGTAGGCAAGCAATTTAACACCAATCCGATAAGAATTTTTTTCTTATTTCATCGTAACATCCACATCAAAACCAAATTCACGTACAGTTTCTATTTGCTGATTGCTGAATATACTAATATCATGCATCTTATATCTGCCTATGCTTGTTATTTTTATTGCGCTTAAGAAATTGTTTATTATGTTACTTTTGGAGTCAATTTTCAAAAAATCAACAAGTTTTTGTAGTTCAGTCGACTTTTTTTGGCAAATTTTATCGTAGTTAAGAACAAGAAATCTATTGTTTAATATATTTGTTCCAATATCTATAGCTCTTTTGTTTGCACATATCCAATAATCTAGCATCGTTATTTCATTTAAAAATTCGTCCACTATGGATATTTCACAAATATATTTTCCCCAATTGCGAATCTGGTTGGTGTTATCGCTGAACGCCATATCCAGACCATTTCTGATGACAAAGATATATTTAAGGTTGTCGAATTCTGCAGCGATTTGCGGCAGAAAGATGTGGGAATTGGGTTCCTTCCAGCCCCAGCCGGCAGACGCGGCACTTTGAGGCGGCATTGAGGCAATCAACGCTTCGGCTGTCTTGCGGTCGGCGCCGGTCTTGAGTGCCGCCTGCTCAATGTCGTGAACCAGACCGCGGATGAGACTGGCTTCGCGGCTCGACATGCTGCCCGACAGGCCCGTAGTCATCGCCCGACGAAACAAGCGCAGTGCCTCGGCTATATCGTCGTCGTCGGGAAACCGCGCGAACCAACCCGGGCGCTGAAACAGCAAGGTAAACCACAGGTTGTCGAGCGCATGGTTGAGGCTGGCGCCCATATAGAACCCGAGTTTCATGCCAATGCTGGCAACTAGGCGCGTGCCGCTGCCGCCAATTCCGCCGATGGCAATGATATCCCGCTGAGGCGACTTCATGGCATCGGCCTGGTATGGCTCCAACCCTGCAAGACCCAACCGCCGGGGCCTCGCTTGCTGCACGATAGCATGGCTTGCTTGGCGCGAGGCAAGCCCTCAACGGCAGGAGCGTTGCGCAAGGCAGCCGAGCGCAAGCCAACGCAGGTCAGCGCTCTTAATTTCTGCCAGTGTTCCTGTTAGCTTCGGGGCCTAGGGATTGGCTGTAGGTACCTTGAACATGAGCCATCAAACATGAGCATGGCGCGCAGGCCGCGCGAGGTCTTCAAACCGCATCCGGTGCTAGGTTGGACCTTATCGCCCGATGCCCGCGTAATGGTGCCCTACCGGCGGCATGTCGTGCAGACCATCGGACCCGATAGTTGGCGCACGGTGGCAGCGCCCGATGGACCAACGGGTGCAACGCTCGCCGTATATGGATGCTCCTTCGTCTATGGAACGGGCCTGGCTGACCGCGAAACTTTCACGGCCCTTCTTCAGGCAAGTCTCAAACACGTGCGCATCCTCAACCGCGGCATAGGCGGTCACGGCACTTTACAGAACTATTTGCAGTTCCGTCGCGACTTGCTGGGCGGCCAAGTGCAGGCCGCTGTCTTTGGGGTCATGAGCGATCACCGCTTTCGTAACATCCCCCATCCACAACGCATGCACCAGCTCCAGCAGCCCGGGTGGTATGAGCTAGGCGTCGAGCACGTCCCGACGGTTAGGCAGGACCGCCAGGGCGAGTTGAGCGTCGATTATGTTTCACTTTGGCAACCGTGCCTGAAAAGACGCGATTTTGATGTCTTTCTGCCCAACGACCATATGATTGATCAGGCAACGCTGTGCGTGCTGAGAACCATAGTGGTTCTGGCAGCCAGACACGGCGTGCCGATTGTCTTCGCCCTTCTCGATCAGCTCGATCTCGAATTCAACCAGCAGGTGCTGGATTCGTTTCCGCAGGCGCTCGACATATCGATTCCAATCGACGCCGATCACTCCTTCCTGCCGCACGACCCTCATCCCAACGTCCGTGCCAATCAACTGTATGCGAGCCGTCTGTTGCCCCGGATAAACGCCATGGACTTGAAGACGACGCGGTCGAATTGATGAGCGCTCAGCATTTCGTACTTGGCATATCGGCATTGTTCCATGATTCCGCAGCTGCCCTCGTCGACGGTCCGGCGATTATTGCTGCTGCCCAGGAGGAGCGCTTCACCCGCAAGAAGGCCGACAGCGCCTTTCCCGTTCACGCCATCGAATACTGCCTGTCCCAGCTTCCTGCCGGAGCCAAACTGGAGGCGGTGGCGTTTTATGAGAATCCCCGCCTGAAGATGGACCGCATTTTCCAGGTCGCCATGGCCAATGCGCCGCGTGGCGCCGTGATCTGGCCGCATGTGTTGCGCGCACTCACTGAGCTGAACACCCGACTGCCAGCCATGCTGCGCAAGGTCGTTGACGATCCCGCGCGTATCCATTTCACCGCCCACCACCGCTCGCATGCCGCCTCGGCGTTCTATCCTGCCCCGTTCGACGAGGCCGCCGTGCTGGTCGTCGACGGTGTCGGCGAGTGGTCCACTACCTCGATCTGGGCGGGCGATGACAACCGCTTGCAGCCGGTCAGGGAAATTCGCTTCCCCCACTCCCTTGGTCTGTTCTATAGCGCCTTTACCCAATATTGCGGATTCAAGGTCAATTCCGGCGAATACAAGCTGATGGGACTGGCGCCGTTCGGAAGGCCAGTCTACCGCAAGAAAATCAGCGATGAGATCATCGATGTCAAACCCGATGGCTCGTTTGCCCTCAACCTCAAGTATTTCGAATTTCACACCGGTACGAGCACGGTCAGTCCGCTGCTCGGCATGTTGCTTGGCCGACCGGTTCGGTTGCCGAGCGAGCCCATCACACAGCATTTCATGGATGTTGCGGCATCAGCCCAAGCGGTACTCAACGACGTCATGCAGGCGCTCGCGGGTTCGGCGCTGCGTCTGACCGGCATGCGCCATTTGTGCCTCGCCGGCGGCGTGGCCCTCAACTGTGTGGCCAACACTGCGATTTGGCGCCACGTGACAGGGCTTGACGGCCTGTGGATACAGCCGGCGGCCGGCGATGCCGGCGGCGCCCTCGGCGCAGCGCTGCATGTGGCGCGACAGGGTTTGTCGCCGCGGCCCGCCCCTGCCGTCAGCCACGCCGACGCAATGAGCGGGGCCCTCCTTGGCCCCCAATACACAGACGCCGAGATCGAAGCAGTTCTGCGGCAGCGCGGAATTCCCTTCGAGGTGCCGGGTGATCAGGGCGCGCTATGCCAAGCTGCCGCAACGGCGCTCGGGAACGGCAACATCGTCGGCCATTTCGACGGGCGCATGGAGTTTGGCCCACGCGCCCTCGGCAACCGTTCGATCCTTGCAGATCCACGCCCCAAGGGCACCTTGCAACGCGTCAACGCGCGGATCAAGTTTCGCGAAGGTTGGCGGCCGTTTGCACCGGTCGTGCTGGCAGAAGAAGCGGCGCACTACTTCGAAGGGCCGACCGACAGTCCCTATATGCTGCTGTTGTCCGAGCTCAAGCAACAGTTCCGCCGCGGCCCCTCGCTCGCCGAGGCGCGCAGCATCGGCACCCATCGTCCGGCAGACCTGCAACGCGCCGTTACCTCCGCGTTCGGCGCCATCAGCCATGTCGACTACACCTCGCGCCTGCAAACGCTCAGCCACCACAGCGGCTCACGCGCCGGCGCAATACTCGATGCCTTCTACGCGCTGACCGGCTGCCCCATGCTCCTCAACACTTCGTTCAACGTGCGGGGCGAACCAATTATCTGTTCGCCGGACGATGCGATCGATTGCTTTCTCGATACCCATCTCGATGTCCTGGTCATCGGCCCGTTTATCATCCGCAAGCAGACGGATGCCGCCTGGGCGCATAAGACAGCAGGGAGGCGCAAATTCGATGCCGACTAGCAAGCTCGAACTAATGGAACTGCTCGTGGACACCATCATGGGGGTGCCGATCAATAGTGGCAACGAGCAGCGCACGACACAGGACCGATCTGCACTCGCGAGTTATTTTTATGCTCCCGGAGCGCAAGTCGACGCAAGCAGCATTACCCTTGCCGAATTGCTGGACGACCAACCAAACCTGTTATCGGCCCTTGCGGCTTTCCACGAGGGCGTCGACAACATAGCGACCGCGCAGATCATCAGGCAGATTGCCTCTTTCCTTTATGATCCCACGGTCAGCCTTGATGACGCAGAGCACCGCACGCGACGGTTCCTCGATTATGTCTATCCCGTGGTTTGAAGGCCAACTCGCATGGGCACCTCTGAGGCCTGCAGGGTGATTTTCGCAACAGGTCTGCCCATTCACGGCCGTTGCCGGGAAGTAAAGATGGCGGTCTTCATGATGCCGGACCTCGGGCAACCTCGGTGGCCTACATGCGCGAGCGACCTTTCATGAAACCTCCCCGTCCGTCGAGGAAGCATACCGCACCCAGGCGTTTTCACACAGCCAGGGTCAAACAGAGCCATCCTTGCGGGCACCGCGCACGTCTGCTTGACTCCCAACAGCGCACGAAAATCGCTGAACGGCGGACATCGCCAACGAATGTCCGCAATTCCCCAGACAGTAGCCATTTTCGGAGCGATTCAGAATGGCAGCGTCGGGCCAAAAGCAGTCGTTCTGGCGGGCATTCCGCTTGACCTCTATACCCCCCAACAGCGGACGAAGTCGTTGCAAAAGCAGACATCCGCAGCGCATGTCCGCAAAAGGTATCTGCACGTTGGCGATCGTGGATGATGACACCGAACAGGTTCACCAACAGGAACGACCGGGCCGGCACCACCTGCCAGTAGAATTCCGGCACTGCGCCGATCGTGATGTTCACGCCGAAGTCGTCGGGATAATCAACCGGCAGCGGTGATCAGGCGACATAGCTGTCGGAACGGCGCCACGACACCCTGGCCGGCGCCCGGCGATAGCCGGGAACCCAGTACCAGCCGATGTCCGCGGAATAGGCCCAGCGGCCGTAGCGGTAAGTCGCCCAGCCGAACGGCTCGGCCGACACCCACATCCAGCCATAACGGCGGGTGTAGGCCCAATGCCCTGAGTGTAGAGCTGCCACTGTGCGGGCCGGCAGGCCGGCGGCGTTCATATGGCCCCACATGCCGACCGGGATAATGGCCCTGGCGCTGGCGCGCACATCAGAGTCGCCGGTCATTCGAAGCTCACAAAGGATCGGGCCGCCTCTCGGTCATAGCGTCCGCTGGCCGACAGCAATTGCCGCGTGTAGCCCTCGGTGGTCTCGCCGGCGCGCAGTTGATCCGTCGTCAGCACCTCGGCAAAGCGGCCACGGTTCATCACCGCCACGCGTTCACACATATGCGCCACAACGGCGAGGTTGTGGCTGACCATCAGATAGGTCAGTCCGCGCTCGCGCTGGAGGTTTTTCAACAAGTTCAGGATCTCGGCCTGAACCGAGACGTCCAGCGCCGAGGTCGGTTCGTCGAGCAGCAGGATTTCGGGTTCCAGGATCATCGCGCGGGCGATTGCGATCCGCTGCCTCTGGCCGCCCGATATCTGGTAAGAATAGCGAAACCGCATCTCGCGCCCGAGCCCGACCTCTTCAAGCGACCTCAGCACACGGGCCTCGCGGCGGTCGAATCCATGGATTTCCAGCGGTTCCATCAGAATGTCGTTGACAGTGTGGCGCGGATGCAGCGAGCCGTAAGGATCCTGGAAAACCATCTGCATCTGCCGCGCCGTCGCCCGGTCGCGTCGGCGGCCAAGCTCGGTCCCGGCGATCCGGATCGTGCCGGTCCATTCGGTGATCAGCCGCGAGATCGCGCGCAGGACCGTGGACTTGCCCGACCCCGATTCACCGACCAGGCCGAAGGACTCCCCCTGGCCGATGCGAAACGACACATCGCGCACCGCGTGCAGCTGGTTGCGGCCGTGGTCGAAGACGACGTTGAGGCTTTCGACCTCGATCATGCGTGCGCCTCCGTCATCCCTGCATCCAGGACGGGTCACGCTGCAGCACCGGCAGCATGTCCTGCGGATGTTCCAGTTCGGGCAGGCAATTCAGCAGGCCGCGTGTGTACGGATGGCGCGCTTCGTGCAGGCGCCCGGCCTCGATCACCTCCATCACCCTTCCGGCATACATCACCAGCACGCGGTCGCAGAACGATGCGACGAGGTTGAGGTCGTGGCTGATCAGGATCAGCCCCATGCCGCGGTCGCGTACCATGTCATCAAGCAGCGCCAGAACCTGCATCTGCACGGTCACATCCAGCGCCGAGGTCGGTTCATCGGCGATGATAATGTCCGGGTTCGGGATCAGCATCATTGCAATCATCACCCGCTGACCCATGCCGCCCGAGACTTGATACGGGTACATGTTATACACCTTGGCCGGCTCGCGGATCTGCACGGTTTCCAACATTTCGAGCGCGCGTTGCCTCGCTTCTCGCTTGCTGGCCCTGGAATGGATGCGGAACGCTTCGGCGATCTGCTCGCCGACCTTCAGAACCGGATTCAGCGAATAGCGCGGGTCCTGCATGATCATCGAAATGCGTGCGCCGCGGACGCGCTGCATCTGGCGTTTGGAGGCTGTAAGCAGGTCTGTCCCGTCGAATTCCATTCGGTCGGCGCGAACCCGGCCGTTGCCTGCCGACAGCCGCAACAATGCGCGCCCGGTCTGGGATTTGCCCGAGCCGGATTCGCCGACGATCCCGAGCCGCTCGCGCCCCAGATTGAAGGAAACGCCGCGCACCGCCTCAACCGGGCCGCGATGGGTGTCAAAGGTCACGTGCAGGTTTTCGACCGAGAGGAGCGCGCTCATTTTTCTGCACTCTTTGGATCGAGCACATCGCGCAGCCCGTCGCCGAGCAGGCAGAAACCGAGGCTGACCACGAAAATCGCGATACCGGGCACAGTCGGCACCCACCACTGGTCCAACAACAATTGACGTCCGGTCGAGATCATCGCGCCCCATTCCGGCGATGGCGGCTGCGCACCCAGACCGAGAAAGCCCAGGCCGGCCGCGGTCAGGATGATCCCGGCCATGTCCAGCGTCAGGCGAACGATGACCGAAGCCAGGCACATGGGCACCACGTGGCGCCGCAGGATGCGCAGGGTGGACGCCCCTTGCGCCTGCACCGCCAGGATGAATTCGGCCTTGCGTATGGTCAGCACCTCGGCCCGTGCGATCCGCGCATACGGTGACCAGGTGGTCAGCGCGATGGCCAGCACCGCGTTCTCCAGCCCCGGACCCAGTGCGGCCACCAGCGCCAACGCCAGGATCAGGCGTGGAAAGGCCAGGAAAATATCGGTGATGCGCATCAGCACATTGTCGACCCAGCCCCCCACATAACCCGCGATCGTGCCGACCGCGACGCCGATCGGCACCACGATCAGCGACACCAACCCGACGATGTAAAGTGTGATCCGCGACCCCCACACGATCCGGTCATAGATGTCGCGCCCCAACTGGTCGGTGCCGAACCAGTGCTCGGCGCTGAACGGCTGCAACCGGTTTTCCAGTTCTGGCCCCAGACCATTTGTCCTGGTTAGCAGCGGCGCGAGTATGGCCATCAGCACCAGCGCCACGATAATGATCAGCCCGGTCATGGCTATGGGGTTGGCGCGGAACGCGAGCCAGGCGAGATAGCTACGCTGGCAGCGTGCCTGCAGCGAGGAACGCGGAGAGGCGGACATCAACCAGGCGCGCAGCCCGCCCGAACGTTCCAGTGTCGCGATTTCCGTCATGCGCGGGCTCGTGGGTCCACCAGCTTGTACAGCAGGTCGGACAGCATATTGATCCCGACAAAGCAGGTTCCGACAACGATGGTGCCGCCCAGAACCGCCCCCATGTCGGCGTTGAAAAGCGATGTGGTGATGTATTGGCCGATACCCGGCCAAGAGAATACCGTTTCGGTCAGAACCGAGCCCTCCAGCAACGAGGCATAAGTCAGTCCGATGATGGTGATTAACTGCACCAGCACGTTGCGAAAGGCGTGCTTCCAGACCACGGCGGCCTCGCTGGCGCCCTTGACGCGCGCGGTGAGGATGTACTCCTGGTTCAACTGGTCAAGCATGAAGCTGCGGGTCATCCGGGCGATATAGGCCAGCGCGAAGGCGCCGAGGATGGACGCCGGCAGGATCAAATGCGACACAGCGTTCCAGAACACGTCCCATTCCTCGGCCAGGGCAGCGTCGATCAGGATGAACCCTGTTCGGGCGTCGACCACGCCGTCGTAATAGACCTCGACCCGTCCCGGCCCCGCGACCCAGCCGAGTTTGCCGTAAAAGATCAGCAGCGCCACCATCCCGAGCCAGAACACCGGCACGGAATAGCCGACAAGGCCCAACACACGCACGCCATGATCAATCAGCCGGCCTTGCTTGACCGCGGCCAACACCCCCATCGGGATACCGATCACCACGCCGATCAGGGTTGCGATCGTCGCCAGTTCAAGGGTCGCCGGGAAGAACCGCTTGACGTCTTCCAGCACCGGCTGCGCCGTCATGATCGAGGTGCCCAGATCGCCCCTGCTCAATTCGCCCAGATAGCGCAGGTATTGCTCGTAGATCGGACGATCGAGCCCCATTTCCTTGTAAACCCGGTCATAGGCTGTCTGCGGAGCACGGTCGCCGACGACTGCCAGCACCGGATCCGCCGGCATGACGCGGCCGATCGTGAAGGTTATCGCCGTCAGACCGATGAACGTCAGGATCAGGGTCGACAGCACACTGAGTATGGCTTTGAGCGAAGACGGCAACGGCAGGATTGCTCCTGCTGTTGCCTTCGTTGATCTTACGGTCAACGCTTGAACCTACTTGGTGATGTTACGGTAGAAGATCAGGTCGAATGTCGCTCCCGACACATAGCCGTTGACCTCCTTACGCAGCGCCGACACCTCGGTCTGCTGGAACATGATCACGTAGGGCGAGTGTTCCTGCAGGCTGCGCTGGATCTCGTGATAGCGCATTTCGCGCTTATTCAGGTCCAACTCATTTCGGGCATCGACCACCATCTTGTTCATGGTCTCGTCCACCCACGCGTTGCGCCACGCCAGGACGCCCGTCAGTTTGGCTTCGGGACGATTGTCCGGGTTGTGTGCGAACGCGTCGATGTTGGAGTGCGGGTCGGTGTAGTCGGGCGACCACTGCGCCAGGATAAGCTGGTGCTTTCGCGCACGATACATCGGCCACAACGTCTTGCCTTCGGCGGTCGTGATGCTGGCCTTGATGCCGGCCTGCGCCAGCGTCGCCTGAACCGACTGTGCGATTTCCGGATAGGGCGAGGAGTTCAGCGTATCGAGGCGAATTTCGAACCCATCGGGATACCCGGCCTCGGCCAGAAGCGCCTTGGCCTTTTCCACGTTCAGGCTGAACGGATTCTCGTCGTAGGATCCCCACAGCCCGGCCGGCCAGGCCGCCTGATGCACCTGGAACTGACCCTTGAGGAAGCTGTTGGCCATGCCCTCATAGTCGACGAGATAACGCAACGCCTCGGCCACTTTCGGATTGCCGAGTATCGGATCGGCGGCATTGGCCGCCATATAGATCAAGGCTGCCTTGGGGTCGGACTGGATCTTCAGGTCAGGATTCGAGGATATACCGTTGATCTGGTCCGGGGTCAGATCGCGCGCCAGGTCGACATCGCCCTTTTCGATCAGAAGACGCTGAGCCGAAGGCTCGGCGATATGGCGAACGATGACCCGCTTCATGGCCGGTGCGCCATGGCGATAGTTCGGGAAGGCTTCCAGCGAAACAAGCTCATTGGCTTTCCACGATTTCAGCACAAATGGGCCTGAGCCGGCGCTGTTGGATTTCAGCCAGGCATATCCCATGTCGCCGTTGACCTCGTGCGCCATGACTTCCTTCTTGTCGACGATTGACGCAATTCCTGCCGAAAGCGCGTTCAGAACCAGCGCTGGCGAGAACTCTTCGGTGATGGTGATCTTGGCCTTGTCGCCGTCAACGACCACCAGGCTGTCGACGTTTTCGGGCTTCCAACCGAACTGGGTAATGATGAACGACGGTGTCTTGTTGAGCTTGACGACGCGGCGCAGCGAATAGACCACGTCTTCGGCAGTCACCGGGTTGCCGGAGTGGAAGGTCATGCCCGGCCGGATGGTGAAGGTGATCGACTTGCCGCCATCACCGATGACCCAGCTTTCGGCCACCCCGCCGACCAGGGTCTTCAGGTTTTCCGGCTCGAACATCATCAGCCGGTCATAGATGTTGGCGATGATCTCGCCGCCAGTGAATTCGAAAACCTCGGCCGGGTCCAGCGTGATGATATCGCTGATGTCCTTGGCCATTACGAATGTGTCTTTTGGTGGCGCCGCCTGAGCCGACAGGCCAAACATCAAGGCGGTCATCACCGCCAATGGCAAAGCGACCATTTTTCGTATGAAGTTGTTCATTGGCCTTCCTCCTTCGTTTCTCGCCGGCTGAACACGTTGATTTCCAGGTAGGGCGAGTTTCGCGGCCCACTGCGTCAGGGCCATAGTTCAAGCTTTCGGATTTCCTTCAGCAGGTCAACTACAATCCGAGTCTGTCAGGCAGCTGGAGGCCAGACCCGTCCGCTGGACAATCAACTTGCTGCGGTTTCTCCAGAGCCGCAAAATCCGCGCTGTCAATTGGCGGCAACCCGGTAACTGTAAAGTAGTCAATCTGGCGCTTCGCTCACGGCAAGGTCGCTTAGATAAGTGTTCAGAATGCATGGCTGGTCCACCTTCTGCATAGTGCCTTTGTCGGCATTCTCAACGCCGCCGACGGTGATATCGACACATTGCTGTCCACCATTAGGGTTGCCTTGGATTGCTCAATCGGCAAAAGCCGAATTTGGTCAGAACTCGATCGCGGCTTCACGGCTTTGCTCGGGGTGCCATATGAGTGACTGGCTCGTTGCGCTTTAACGCTACGGGCTGCGACGGTCTGAGATGGCCTGTGATATCGAACTCGCCTGTGAATGTCTCCGTCGGGTCAAAACCAGCCGACTTGATAAGCGGACATTCACGGCCGCTTTGCCCCCAACAGCGGACGAAAAACCGGCATTAGCCGACATTGATGCTGGCATCGCCGAGTTCATTCCGACCAGCCTCCATCACATCGGCCAGTTGCCTCAACAGCTTGCAGGCAAGACACATGTCAGTGCTATCAAGGACGGTGACGCTGACTGGACTACGTTTTATCACTGCCGGAAGTTGGCCCTCACGCCGTTCCATCTGGCCATCAGCATCAATGTTGTAGGTGCAGTGCGTGGTGAAGGTCATGTTCCACCCTCGCCTGAAGTGATGCCCATTGCCGATAGTACTGCCTGCGCCTTTTCCCGCCGGTCCTGGTGCCATTGCCCCCAGCACTCGGGATGCAGCCAGGCGTGACGGCGACCATCAACACCGAACGGGACAACAGTATGCCCGGAGAGATCTTGCTGCCCACACCAGGCGCAGTGACCGGGGTCGGACGGTTCAGGGTGCCGGTTGAGCCATTCAACAATGCAGCATTCGTAGGCGCGGGGTTCAGCGTCCCGCCGAGAGACGCCACCATCGAACTCGGCGATGCCGGCGCGCTCCTTATAGAAGGCTTGCCAGTCTTCGACTTTCCAGCCATCGCTGCTTGTCCGCAGCAATGCGACGATCTCTGCCTTGTGGCTCGAAAGCGCCGCGATAATCTCGTCTGGTGGTTGGCATGCAGCCTCCAGAACCAGGTCGTCCCCGGCGATCCCGATGTCGACCCCGACGGCCCGAGCTTGTTTGAGGACATCAAGGGCGCTCACAGTTTCTGCCCCCATCTTTGCTGGCCACTTTTCGCCAGGCCAGATTGAGCAGGGAAATTCGCGTCCGCACCGTCCGCATCGGTCTTGTTGTTGTTTTTCAGAGGGTTGACGCGAACGGTCGCAGGGCCGCCGTCTTTGGTATCGTCTGCCCGACCGTCCGCACCAATGTCTACCGTCCGCGCCAGTCCACCTGCCAAGTCATTGGTGGAATTGTGTTTCTGGTGGGGTGCGGACGGTGCGGACGGTTGCGTTCCTTCATTTTCTGCTGACGAAGAAGGTGTTGCCGACGTGATGCGAATGGTCCGCGTGCGGGCCCTTCCTTCCTTGGTGTATTCGATCATGATCCCGATCTTGCGCAGGAAGGTCGCAGCCCGCCGCAGGCGGCCGGAGAGCGCCCGTGCATTGTCGGGCCAGGCATTGGACTTGGCGATGCGCTCCCCCACGACCTGGGCCAGGGCGCCCAGAAGATCGGAGGCCGTGCCCGTCCACACCGTCCGCATGGTCATAAGGCCCCGAACGGCGCTTGCCACGGGGTCGGCATCGATCACACCTTCCACGGCCTCGTCGTGATTGCCGCAGTACGCCGACCAAAAGGTGCCGGCAGGCCACAGCGCCGTCTCGCAGGCCGTCGCCCACAACGCGAAGTCAGCCATGCGCGGTGGCCGCTCCAGCCTGGTCTGCGGTAGCATCCCCACGGCGTCCAGCAGGACACCAAGGATGCGCGGGCGGTCGGCATTAAACTCTTCCCATAACTCTGCTTCCGGCCGCCGGCGCTCCTCCAGGATAGGCTCCAGCGTCAGGAACACCGCGCGGTCGGCCAGATCAGGACGGGTGACAATGTCCTCTATGCCGTTGAGGATCACCGGACGTGTGGCCTCAAACAGCACCTCGTCCTGGTCGGTAAAGAGTTGGCGGACCGCGAAGCCGCCGCCAGTCGCGAGGCGACAGAGCGTATCGGAGGTCCATGGCGACAAGTTTGACACGTTGTCGAAGGCCAGCACATGGCCGTTGCTGGCGGCGATGAAGAGATCGCGGTCCTCGCGCGGCAGGGCGCGCAGGGGGGCCGTATTGGGATCGAGCAGCGCCCGCAGTATCGCCGAGAAGGTGGACTTGGCCGAGCCCTGCTCCCCCGACAGCACGATGATGGGATAAGGTCCCTTGTCGCGCAGCACCGCCATCGCCCAGGCGACAACGAGCACGAAGTCGGCGTCAGACCGGACATTCAGGTAGGAACGCAACTCGTCGATTGACCCGCCTGGCACCGGGACTGGCAGGGGCTTCATGCCGGCGGAGCGGCGGAACCGGACCGGGGGATTGTCGATCACCCGCCAGCCGTCTTTGTCGATCTCGACTGCTCGCCATGTCGGATCGCCAAGGTCGAGGTAGAGCTTTCCCTCGTGCCCACCGACACGGATAGCTTCTCACCGATGCCCCGAAACCGGCGCGTTCACAGTCGAGAAACGTCGGAATGGTACCCATCTGGCACCCAAGAACGAAACAGGGGCCGGCGCCAAGGCGCCAAGCCCCTGTTTTTATTGGTCGGAGTGGGCAGATTCGAACTGCCGACCCCCTGCTCCCGAAGCAGGTGCGCTACCAGGCTGCGCTACACTCCGTCAGCTCAAAGCGGGGTGGGTTATAGCCTTGGGGTGGCGCCGCCGCAAGGCGCATATCCGCGCCATGTTTCGCTCCAGACATGCATTGCGGCGAACCTGTCCAGAAGATATGTTGCGCCGCGCCGCAGGGCCTTTGTCGCGGTGATTGGGGCGTAGCCAAGTGGTAAGGCAGCGGGCTTTGGTCCCGCCATCCCAGGTTCGAATCCTGGCGCCCCAGCCAGCCTCCCGAGGCTGTATAAAGTTTCATATTATCAAAGGCTTAAATAGAAGCCGTTATGAGCGATACCCTACAGATTATGCCCTACAACAGATCACGATAGCTCACATCGGTCCGGCCCAATGTAGCCGCGCGATGCCTTTGCAAAGCTCTGAACGGTAGCCGACATGGCCCTTGAGGATTTTGACGACCTCGGATTCTCGGAAGCGTGGCTCGCTGATCTAAGCGACGAGTATTTCAGTCACCGCGACCCTTGAAGGCGCGCCCGAGGCTCGGCGGTATCAGGATACCAAGCGTGCCGCCGGCCGCCACCGGCCCGCTGGCAAGCCTGGCACTGACACCAGGGGTTAGTCAGCCCTGTTGACTTGGTCGCTTCACAGAATTGCAGGCGGACGCTGCCAGTTTCCGGACCGCAATGATCACGGCCATCCGTGACATGCATTCTGGCGCGGAGTTTGCAAGAGGGCTTTGACGGCAACGCGCTTGCGCGGAACTGTTCATCTGTACTCGGAGCGAACTTCGGCCTGCGTCCAGTGCTTCGGCTCCATGGCCCCGCGCGCCGTCGATGCCATCGGGTTTGTTTCTCGGCAAGCCGCAACCGGAGACTGCTGAATGTCCACTGACACTCTCTTCGTGACGCGCATCTCCCGGCTCGCCGGGCGCTATGGCCACATAAACTGGGCCTTGTTCGATCAGGGCCTGGTGAGCGGGTCAAACGTCCTCACCGGCATTCTCCTTGCCCGGTTCCTCGGCGCCGATGGCTTCGGCATCTACTCGCTCGCCTGGGCCATCCTGCTGCTCGTGGCGAGCGTTCATCTTCCACTCATCGTCGGCTCGATGATGAGCATCGGCCCCAAGCACACGGCCGAGGACGCGCCAGGCTATTATGGGGCGGTCATCGTCCACAACCTGGCCGTTGCCGTTGCCGGCGCGGCGATCGTGATGATCACTGCCGAGGTCAGCGGCAGGCTTGTCCCAGCCTGGGACATTCAGGGGCTTGCCCTACCCCTCGCTGCGGCAACCTTTGCCACGGTCTGGCAGGAATTCTTCCGCCGCTATTTCTACACCCGAGGCCGGCCGGCCTCCGCCTTCGCGGTCGATGCATCACGCTATGTGGTCCAGATCGCCGTTCTGATCGGCTGCTTCCTGCTGGCCCCCGGAGCCATCGATGCCGGCACCACGATCTGGATCATAGCGGCTGCCGCGGCACTGCCCGCTGTCATCAGCCTGAACTTCCTTGGCGCCGTCCAGTTCAGCGCCAGGACGATCAGGAGCGTGTGGGTCCGTCACTACCACGCGTCAAAATGGATGGTCATGTCGCAGCCGATCGAGTGGGCCAGCGAATACGTCTTCATGTTTGCAGCCGGCACGTTCTTGGGCACCGGCGCCGTCGGTGCGCTGCGGGCGAGCCAGAACGTGGCAGCCATGACCAATATTCTGTTCCTCAGTCTCATAAACGTCGTGCCGGCGAGGGCTTCGCGGCATCTGCATGAGGGCGGAGAGGCTGCGATGTCGGGCTATCTGAAACGGGTAACATTTGCCGCCGGTGGGGCGACGGCTGCCGTCTGTCTGATACTAGCAGTCGCGCCGGAATTCTGGTTGCGCTTGCTCTTTGGTGAAGAGTTCGCCCAATTTGGCGAAATTCTTCGCTGGTGGTCACTCTACTACGTCATCAATTTCTTCGCCCTGCCGCTGCGCTCCGCATTTCGGGCGATGGAAAAGACCCGACCGGTCTTCATCGCCCAGTTCATCGGGGCGTGTTTTGCGGTCCTGGCGGCCGTTCTGGTGGTTCCGTGGCTCGGGCTGCGTGGCGCCGTCATCGGCGCCGTCGCCACCAAGGCGATCGCCACAGGCTGGCTCGGGCATTTGTACCGGAAATCCATGAGCGGTCAATCCGGCGCCTGAGGTGCCCGGAAGCGGCGCGATCATCGCTCGTGGTCGGCCAGCCTCCGCGCCTCCTCGAGCAACAGGACCGGAATGCCGTCGCGGATGGGGAAGGCCAGGCGCGCCGCCTTCGACACAAGTTCACCGCGCGCGGCGTTGTAGTCGAGCGCCTGCTTGCTCACCGGGCAGACCAGCGTCTCAAGCAACCCGCGGTCGATGTCGGCCGGGGAGCCCTCACTCGTCCGGCCGGCGTCGGCGAGGCGGCGCGATGTATCGGATTGGGTCATCTGCCTACCGGACCTATGTGCTGAATATGCCGTAGCTTTGGGATAAATGTTTCTGCGCGTCGGCTCACCTATCCGCACATGGTTCGCTTTGGCAAGGAAAGAACCATGGAGTTGAGGTTAACCATTAATCTTCACACATTCGGAACGTTAAAGTTAACAAATGGTTATTGATGCATTGACGAAAATTTCAATTAAACTAGAAACAATGCGGATGTAGCTCAAGGGTAGAGTGCAGCCATTCCGTGGCTGAAGTGTAGGTTCGAATCCTACCGTCCGCTCCAGTTTTGCATAACTAAAGACAGCATAAGCAGATCGACATCGTCGCCATAGTTCGATTTTGCTGACATTATTACCATGCCTGTCAGAATCAAATGGAAGACCGCATGCCTGACACCAAAATGCCAACCCGTCTGCCCAAGCTCTTTGAACCAAAAGACGAACTCTCGGGCCCGGTGACGTCTTGGCGCCCAGGCCAACGCGGCCGGACCGTCCATGATGCCGGTCTTGAATCAATCGAACTCATCCTGCACCAAAGCCTGCCGGCAATCGAGGAGGAATGGCTGGCCTTCGAGAAGGAAGCCGACTACACGCCGTTTCAGTCCTATCACTGGTTGTCGGCCTGGCATCGCCACATCGGCGAGCTTCAACGCTCGAGGCCGGCTATAGTTTTCGGGCGCCGAAGCGAAGGGCAACTGCTTTTCATATTGCCGCTATCGGTCGAGCCCAGCGGTCTCATCCGCCGCTTGACCTGGCTCGGATCGCAGTTGAGCGACTACAACGCGCCGCTCCTGTCCCGGGATTTCCGGCGTGTCGTGGGTCCAGAGCACTTCCAGCGCCTGTGGCACGACGTGGTGAAGTTCATTCGCCGCGCTCCAGGTCTTCGCTTCGATCTCGTCGATCTGCGCAAAATGCCTGAAACTGTCGGCATTCAGCGCAATCCTTGTCTCGGTCTGGACGTCAAACCCAATGCGAGCAGTATGCACATGGCTTCGCTCGAACCCGATTGGGATCGCTTCTATGGACGGCGTTCGAAGTCTACCCGCAGCCGCGACCGCACCAAGTTTCGCCGGCTGCAGGAATTCGGTGAGATCAAGCTCGTGGAACCGCAATCCGCCGAGGAGATCGCCGATACGCTGCGTATCGTGTTCACGCAGAAAGCGCGTTCGTTTGCCCGCATGGGTGTCGGCAACCTGTTTGCCCGGCCCGGCTACGAGGATTTCTTCGTTGACGTGGCGACCAATCCTGCGATGCGCGACAGGGTTCACGTCAGCCAGTTGAGAGTCGGCTCCGAGATCGCGGCAGCCAACCTCGGCCTGAGCCTGAACGGCTGCTACTACTATGTGCTGTCGAGCTACGACGATGGCGAAACGGCACGCTATGGCCCCGGCGCGATCCATCTGCGCGCTTTGATGAAGCGTGCCATCGAGCGCAATTTCTATTTCTTCGACTTCACAATTGGCGACGAGGCCTATAAGCGCGATTGGTGCGACCATCATGCGCCCCTCCACGATCACCTGGCCGCCGTCGGCTTCAGGGCCGTTCCGGCCCTGATTTCCAACAAAACGTTGTTGGGCGCAAAGCGCTACATCAAGCAGAATCCCGCCCTGTGGAGCGCCTTCACTAGGCTGAGGGCGTTTGTCGCGGCCCTGAGGCCGACGGCGCCGTCGCAATCGTGAAGCCAGCGGCAGCAAAGAGAGCCTTTTCGTCTCCACCAGTCAATCGAGTCAACAGCAACCCCGGGGATCGGCAAATGCAAGCAAAGCAAGCAAATATACCCGCAGTCATCCTTAGCGGTAATCTCGACAAATCAGACGGCAAGCGCTCAATGAACGAAGCCGCGCTGGCGCTGACCAGGAGCCTGGGGCGGCGCGGCGTGCGGGTATTCCGCTTTCATCCGGACCGCTCACTTGTCGATCTTTCGTCGCGCTATTGCACCCACGTCGTTTGCCCCAATTTCTATGACGATGCCTCAGGCACGGTGAGGTCGCTGGTGGACTTTGCCGAGAAGAGCGGAACTCGCCCGGTGCTCTATCCCGCATCCGACGGCGCCGCGCAGTTCATCGCCGACAACGAACAGTCCCTGGCCGGTCATTTCGCCTTCTCGTCGCCCGATGCCGCCTGCATCGCCAAGACCCAGCACAAACGGCAGCTGATCGAGATCGCCGGCGCATCAGGGGTTCCGGTTCCGGAAACCTATTTCCCCACCGCAACCGGCGAGGTGGAGGCCATAGCCCGCGACCTGCCTTATCCGGTGATCATCAAGCCGGTCTATTCTCCGGACTGGAAGCGTGCGGCTGTCACCTCGGTCTTCGGTCAGGTCAAGGCCATGCAGGTGAGCGAGCCGCAGCAGTTGATTGATATCTGCCGCACCCTCTTGTCCTTGAACAGCGTATTCATGGTCCAGGAGATCATCACCGGGCCCGACGACAATCTCATCACCTTTCTCGGCTATTTCGGCTCCGGCGGACAGGTGCTTGCCGGCTGCGTGCGCAAGAAGCTGCGGCAATTCCCGCCCGGATTCGGCTACTGTTGCCTGACCGAGTCAGTCAACGACCAGGAAGTATTCGATCTGTCCGTGAAACTCTTCCGGACACTCGACTATCGTGGCATCGGCTGCGCCGAGTTCAAGCGCGACCCGCGCGACGGAACCCCGAAGCTGATCGAAATCAACACCCGCGCCGTGCGCACCAGCATGCTGGCGGTCGCTGTCGGGGTCGACTTCCCCTGGATCGCCTACCAGGACTGCACCCAAAGCGGCGATGTCGTGCCCGCGCTCGGCGGTCAGGTTCCCGTACGCTGGGTCCACCTGCGCGACGAGATCTGGGCCGCGAGCCGACTGATCCTTGCCGGCGAACTGTCATTCATCGGCTGGATCAAGGGCTTCCTCGGCAAGCCATTGGTGTTTGCTGAGTTCAGCCGCGACGACATGTGGCCGGCAATCCTGTGCTGGTCGCAGGCCCCGATGCAACTGGCGAGGATGCTGTTCCGGCGCAAGCGCCAGCCGGTCCGGCAAGGGCACGAATTGGCACTCAACCGGCCGGGTAAATGACCATGACCATCGAGCCCTTTCATCGCGTTCCCTGTGTCGTGATGCGCGGCGGAACCACGCGCGGCTTCTTCTTCCAGCCCAAGGACATCCCGGTCGATGCCGCCCTGCGCGACCAGATATTCGTCGATATCGTGGCCGGCGAAGAGCTTCGCCAGGCCGACGGCCTCGGCGGCGGCGATATGCTGCTCAACAAGGTCGTCACCGTGTGGGGCTCCGAGCGCGCCGATGTCGATGTCGAATGCTCTTTCGGCGTGATCACGCCGGGCAGCGCGCGGGTGAAATACGGTTCGAACTGCGGCAACCTCGTCTCCGCGGTGGCGCTCTATGCGGCAGAGGAGGGTTTGCGGGTCGGGCTCAATGACAGGGTGAGGCTCTACAATCCGCAATCGGGCAGCCGGGTCGATGCCCGTTTCATGGAAGAGGCTGAGTTCGAGGAACGGGCCGCGCGGGTGAAGTCGATGGGCATGGCGATGAACGGCGTGCCGGTGGAACTCGCCTTCATCGAGCCCGCCGGCACCATCGGCCATGGCCTCTTGCCGACAGGAAGGAGCGTCGATCGGCTGGATGTGGACGGTGTGGGCGAGATCGAGGTCAGCATTGTCGATGCCGGCACCGTCTATGTCTTCGTATCGGCCAGCGATCTCGGCCTCGAACACGCGACGGCGAAGCTGACGGCGTCGCAGCAGTGCGATGTCCTTGCCGTGGCAGAAAAGCTCCGGGGGCAAGCGGCCGTGCTGTGCGGCCTGGCCGAAAGGCCCGAAGAGGCCCGTGGCGTCACGCCGGCGGTGCCCAAGGTGGCGCTGATCTCGCCGCCGCAAGACTATGCTGTCGAAGCCGGCAACCTCGACTTTCGGGCAAGCGAGGTGGACATGCTCGGCCGCATCATCTCCAGCCAGAACCTGCACAAGTCCTATGCCGTGACCGGCGCCATCGCCACCATCGCCGCTGCGGTGGTGCCCGGCTCGGTTGTCAATCACGCCGTCGGCCGCAACGCCGACCATGCGCCGCTATCTCTCCGCATCGGACATCCAGGCGGCGTGATCGAAGCTCGGCAGGACTGGCGGCAGACAGGCAGCTGCATCCATATCGAGCGCGCCTACATGGTGCGCACGGCCCGCCGCCTGATGACCGGTTCGGCCTATCTGCCGCTGCGGGCAGCTGCCGCCTAGTGGCTTGGCGCTGGCGGGGAATGAGCGGTCGCTGCCGGTCGCCATGCGATATCATCGCGCGTGCTGAAACCATAATACTCAGCAGGCCTTAGCAGGCGGCGGGCTTGCGTATCATCAGGATATGGATGTCGGACCCGGTGCGGATGAGGCTTTCTGCCCCACGGGCTTCCAGCCATCGTGTCAGGGTGCTGTGGATCTTGAGCGCGGCCTTGTAGCTCACGAGCACCCGGCGATTGAACCGCAAAGGCCCCAGCCCGATGCCCTTGAACATTTCCACCACGAGGCCGTTGCGCCTCAGGGTGCCGGCAACATCCGCATAGGCCATGTGATTGCCGATGCGGAATTTCTTCGGCCCGCCGCCCGCCAATTGCAACACCTTCCTGGTGAAAAACTTAAGCGGGCCGACTGGGTCGCTGACCACAAGGTTCATCTCGTTGCGGTAGGATATGATGGCAGTTCCGCCGGGCCTTAGGACGCGGCGGATTTCCTTGATGATGCTTTCGTAGTGCTCGACATAGCTGATGACGCCGAGACACACGGCGCAATCGAGGCTGTTGTCCCTGAGCGGCAAGGCTTGCACGTCGCAACGGGCGAGAGGCCGCCGGCTGCCCGCTACACGCGCAATGCGCTGCGCCGCATTCGCCAGCATGTCTGGGGAATAGTCGAAACCGAGCGGATCGAACCCCCGATCCATCAAGCCTGCCATGACGGGCCCGGCGCCGCAGCCAAGGTCACATATGGCCGCCATCTTATCATAGTTCTCTGCAATATAGTTGACTGTAAAATCACAGCGAAGTCTGAAGAATTCGTCTTCTATATTGTCGGTGGGACGGGCGTACATCCGATCCCATCTTTCCGAAGCTTCTTGCGGGGAGAAGCGAGACCGAACATCGTCCTTCCACGTTGTGCTGCTTGTCTTCATCAGGATCACACTTCCTTCGTTCCAAGTGCATCTCGCAACCTCACGTCGACCTAAATGAGCCAGCAGCAGTTGCGTCAATGGTTTGCATTCGCATGGTCGTCGCCATCGTGAGGCGCTTGCGCCTTGCGGCCGGGCAACTTGTAGCAATTTCCATGCCGTTCGGAACGCATGAACAATTCGCCCTCCGGCGATGCGCTGCGCTACGCCTATGGCTCCGCGCATCGCCTCCCGGTCCGCCACCGTAAGTGTCCGCGTAATTTACACGGACACAATCGCCCGCCATCGCGCCAAGACTCCCATACCGATGACAGGTAGCTCAAGGGCGGGTTCCCCGGACGCTCACGGGTGATGCACTTGGGCGGTCGTCATTCTGCCGGCATCCACAGAGTGCTCATCAGCCGGCTTCTCCCCCCGCTTCGCGGGCCTTCATCGAAACTCAGGGACCCTGGCTCATTTATGGCATCGCTCAGGCCATCTGTATGAAGGAAAGCTCAGTCCGGTCAAACTGAGAAAATCTCGTTCATACCGCGACTTTCTATCCCGGAGCCAGCAAATCACAGGAATAGGTCAGAGGCCTCGAGGTTGGTGACACCCGTCAAGGCAATGCGGATTTCGGGCGCAGTGTTGCCGTCGGTATTGATATCCAAAAGCCCAGCAGGCTTGTTGAAACGCACCTGTCCGACATCCGAGAACGCACTCCGGCCGATGAAGGTCAGGTCCTGAAGACCTGGTGTCGCCCAGTCGCCGTCGATCCTGGCGAGATCGATGTGATCACCCTCGGCCCGGTCGAAGTCGGTGATCGTGTCCCGCTCGCCGGCCCTTTTGCCGGAGTCGTTTTGCCTAAACAGGAAAGTGTCGGCACCGTCATCTCCGCTGATCACGTCCGCAAAGCCTCCGCCGATAAGGGTGTCGTCTCCTCCACCTCCGAAAATCAGGTCCTCACCGTCCCCGCCAAGGATGCGGTCGTTGCCTGCATCACCATACAGACGGTCGTCCTCAACGCCGCCGAGGAGCAGGTCTGTGCCGCCTCCTCCCCGCAGCAGATCCTTGCCATTTCCACCCAGCAAGTTGTCGGCGCCTGCGTCTCCAAACAGCGAGTCCCTGCCGGCACCACCCTTGACGAAGTCTCGACCGGGCCCGCCATAGAGCCGATCGTTTTGACCTTGGCCACTCAGAGTGTCATTGCCCTCCCGCCCGAAGATGTTATCCGCGCCCAAACCGCCCTTGGCCACGTCATTACCGGCCAAACAGTCGGCATTGTCCCCGCTGGCACTACCCGTCCAGTTGTCACGATTGGGGGTGAACTGCGCATAGTCCGACTGGTTGACCGTACTGAGGTCGAGCGTATCAGGAAACTTGAAGGAGGCGCTGGTGGGGGTTCCATAGAGTATCGCACCGTTGGAGCCTCCGTTCAGCACGACAAAGACTGCGCCGCCAAGCACGATGGTGCCCATATAGCTGCTCTGCAGTCCAGCCTTGACCGGGGTGCCGTCCGGATCCTCCGGCGTGATATTGTCGACCTCGCTGGTGACAATGGTGTCGGGAGAGGCGAAGCGGTCCGCAATGAACGTGCTCCTCAGGAGGAAATTGTAGAAGCTTTCGAAATAGGAGGCTTTGTAGTCTCCCGGGTCATTCCAAGCCGCAGGAACGACAAGAGAAGGGTCCGTGGCGGAATTCTTGTCGAAGTCCCGGTAAGAGGCCTGCGCCTTAGCCACGAAAATCGCCATGTCAATCTCCCTATCTTAAACTTTCAGTTGATATTCCCATCATGCCGTAGCGTCAATAAGTGTGCCGACGTTGAGGATGCCGATCAAGCAAAAGTTCACCAGCTCAGTATGCCAGATGGTCTATGATGAGGATGAGATGTGCTCAAACGACCGTCCCGCCGGAAAAATTGATGCAAAATCACGTGCGGGCGTGGGCCAACGCACAAAGCCAGAAGGCTGTTACAATTCTAGGGTGCGGACTCATCTGCAGGTTCGATGCGATGGCTGGATTGGACTTCACAACCAAATCCTACGCCACATCAATCCTTTAGGCTGCATCCGCGAGCCACTTAGGCAACCCATCGTGAATGAGGCAGGCTAGAGCGGTGAGGCACGTCGATCCTTTCGGGACTATTCTGCTGCCGACGCTGCTTCTCGTCATGCGCGGGCCCTTTCTGTTTGGCTGTTGGTGGTGTCTCAAAGCCGGATGCAGGTCTTGTCAGGCGAGGCCTCTCTGATAGGAATGGAGGCGCGCCGGTGCTGGCTGCCAGGCGCTGCGAAAGGGAGTATTCCCGCCAATACAGGACTTCTTTCATCCAAATCCAAAGGAGTAGGGTGGCAAAGGGCGACCGGATCCAGTTGCTCGGGCATGCCGTTTGATGACCTATGACTCTGCGATCGATCGTGCTGCGGCCGGGCTTCTGGTCCTGCTGACCGCACTTGTGGCCCTCCGCGAATGGGGCGTAAGCGTGCCGCCGCTGGCCATGCACCTGGCTACGCTGTCGGTCATCGTCTTGCTGAGCCTCCGCGTCCGCGTCGCTCAACTGGCCTTCGTGCTGGCCGGGATCGCGCTGACACTCTGGTTGATGGTTTCCAGCGAGGACTGGCGCGCGATCACGCTTGCGGCGCTCGACAGGGCGGCGTTCATCGCCGCGTTCTTCACCGCGCTCGCGACCTTGCGCAATGTTGCCGCGACTTCGCCGTCCCTGCGCCGGGCGGGTGGCTTTCTGGCGGCGCAGCCGCCCGGACGCCGATATGCCGCGTTGTCGCTCGGCGGGCATCTCTTTGCGTTGCTCCTGAACTACGGTTCCATCTCGCTTCTCGGTAGCTTGGCGACCCATGCTGCGCAATCCGAAGACAGCCCGGTGATCCGCAGGCACCGCACCCGAAGGATGCTGCTGGCCATCCAGCGCGGCTTCATCTCGTCTTTACCCTGGTCTCCGCTGGGCTTTGCAATGGCGATCAGCACCGCGCTGGTCCCGGGCGCGACCTGGGCGTCGGCGGTCATACCCGGGCTGGGCTCGGCACTGATCATCGCACTTAGCGGATGGGCGATGGACTCCATCTTCAAACCACGCCTTGGCCGGATTCCGCCACGCAAGCCGGTCGAAGGCTCCTGGGCGCTGCTGTTGCCGCTCTTCGGGCTGCTGGTGCTGCTCGCCGTCAGCGTTACCACTCTGCATGTCGGTGCCGGTGTCCGGATAATCGGGGTGGTGATGCTCGTGGTGCCGTCAATCGCCATTGGCTGGGCCGTGCTGCAACGACTGGGCGTCGGGCCCGAGGCAGCATTGGGGCCCCGCGCGGCAGACTTCCTGGACCGCGATCTGCCGGGCTATCGCGGCGAAATCACGCTTCTGGTCATGGCCGGCTATATTGGCACGGTCGGCGCGCCGGTTCTGCAGCCGCTGGTTCTGCATCTCGGTCTCGACCCTTCCGGCCTTCCCACCTGGGCGATCCTGGTCCTGCTGGTTTGGATCATTCCGGCGCTGGGCCAATTGGGCATGAACCCAATCCTCGCCGTCGTCCTGATCTCTCCGCTGATCCCTACCCCCGAGGCACTGGGTATCACGCCAGCGGCCATGGTCGCGGCGATCGTGTCGGGCTGGGCGATGACAGGGGCGACCTCGCCCTTCACCGCGACCACCCTACTGATCGGCGCCTTCGGCAATGTCAGCGCGCGGCACGTCGGGCTGCGCTGGAACGGCGGTTATTTCCTGGTGGCGCAGGTGCTGCTAACCGCCTGGGTCCTGCTCTTTGCACTCGTGATCGCCTGACCGCCCCGATGCCGGGGACGGCAGTGCGTTTAGGCCGGTTATGCGCTTCATCCAGTTAGCGAGCCGGGTCGGGATGCGTTTGCTCCAGTACTCACCGGGTTGACGCTCATCGATGCGAGGGATGCCCGCACCGTCGTAACGCAGCCTCTAGCCGACAGAGGCGCTGTGATCTAACATTCGAACTCGACCACTCAGTGGGGCCGACCGCCAGCCCAGGCGAGCTCGACGGGAACGCTCGGCGATCCTGAGAGGATCAAGTGACAACATGAAAACCAAACAACTGAAGTCCCTGGCTTCAGTCGTCCCGTCCTGGAGCCTGACTGAAAACTGCTTGCTATTGAACGCGTAAGATGAGCCAGTCTTGAGACCACAGAAAATGAAACCATTCAGATTCCCAAACCTTGTGCTCGGTGCATGCCTCCTTGCCACCATGGCATTTACTGCCGAGATCCATGCTCAAGCTGACAAGAATGCCAATTTCCAGGCTGGGATCGCAGCTTATCAAGCCAATGACCTGCCACTCGCCTACAAAGAGTTTCTCGCAGCTGCCAAGGAAGGCCACGCCGATTCCCAATTCAATGTGGCCGTGATGTATGAGCAGGGGATCGGCATTGGCAAAGATGAACAGGAAGCGTTTGTTTGGTATGGCAAAGCTGCGTCGCAGGGAAATGCAGCCGCGCAATTCAATCTGGGGGTGCTCTACGAAAATGGTCGTGGCACTAAGATTGATTTTGAAAAGGCCAATGAGTGGTATCGTAAGGCATCGGTGCAGGGCGATGCACTGGCCATCGGCAATCTAGGCATGCTGTATGTGCGCGGCCAGGGTGTGAAGGAAAATAAGGTCGCGGGCGTGGCGCTGCTCTTGGTCTCTGCTACCATGGATCCTTCACCCGAAAACCATGCCAAACAGAATATTTCAGGTACACGCGGACTAACGGCTGAGATGGTCGTCGCAGCCCAAG
>CAVYOQ010000002.1:0-5377 GCA_963770075.1 uncultured Alphaproteobacteria bacterium | reverse complement strand
GGAAGGAAAAGGCGATCAGGGTGAAGATCGGCACATAAAAGAAGATCAGCGCAGCGGCCATCGTCACGTAGAGGATGGTATCGGCGATCCACGATTCGAGACGGTGGCTCATGTGCCGATACCCACCTTCTTCATGCCGATGGCGCGTGTGAACAGCAGCACCATGAAGACCGCAACCACCATCAGCACCAGGGTCAGCGCGGCGCCCAGCGGCCAATTGACCCGGGTCTCGAAGGTCTGGCGGATCAATTCGGCCGACATGGGCGACTTGCCGCCGCCCAGCACCTTGGGTTCGAGAAAGACGCCGACGCTGAGCAGGAACACCAGCACGCTGCCAGCCCAGATGCCGGGCTTGCACAGGGGCAGCGTGACTTCCCAATGGGCGCGGAACTTTCCGGCGCCGGCATCATAGGCCGCCAGAATCAACGAGCGGTCGATGTTGTCGATGGAGATGTAGATGGTGAAAATCATGAAGGCCAGAAGATTGTAGACCATGCCCAGCAGCGTGGCCCAATCGGTGAACAGAAAAGCCACTGTTTCCGGCGGAAAGCCGAGATGGGCGAGAAGAAAGTTGGCTCCGCCCTTCTTGTCGAGGAACAAAACCCAGCCGAAGGTCTTCAATGTCGCATCTGTTATGAAGGAAAAGGTGATGAGGATCTTGATCTCGTTATCGAACATCTTGAAGCGCGTGGCCAGCCCGTAGGCGATGGGAAAGGCGAGGACGATGCACAAGACCACGCAGGCGACCGCCATCTCCAGCGTATGGACGAGGATCGTCCAATAGTACGGCGTGGTGAAGATGTTGGTCCAGGTGGAGAGGTCCCAGGTCCATTTCAGTTGAAAGTTCCGGGTGCGCTGGAAAGTCAGCATGAAGGTCATGACCAGCGGTGCCAGAAAGCAGGCGGTCTGCAACACGACGCTGGGTAGCGCTTTCACCAGAAGCTCGGGATCGCGCCAGTTCCTCTGGATCTCAGTCTCCACTCAAGCCTCCTCCGGCGCGAGCACCCAGACTTCCTTCTTGTTCCAGCCGAGCCGGACCGATTCACCAAGCCGCATGGGCAGGGTCGAAGTGCCCTGGATCTCGACGACAAGCTCGATGCCCCCTGGCGTGCGGGCGCGATATTGCACGGTGCTGCCCTTGGTAAAGATTTCCGAGATGGTGGCAGGGATGGTGCAGTCCATCGCTTCACCCGCGCCGCAGGGGCGGATGAGTTCGGGGCGCACCATCATCAGCGCCGGACCGCTGGCGACGTCATCGGCGATCAGGCGGGCAGGCATCGTGGCGTCGGCGTCAGTGATCTCGCCGGCGGTATAGGTGATGCCCGATGCATTGCGCTCGGTGACGGCGATGGGCAGGAGGTTGGTCTCGCCGATGAACCCGGCGACGAAGGGATTGACGGGTCGATAGTAGATGTCGGACGGCTCGCCGATCTGCAGAACGCGGCCGGCGCGCATGACGCAGATGCGGTCGGCGAGGATCATCGCTTCCTCGAGATCGTGGGTGACGTGCACGAAGGTGACGCCCAGCGAGCGATGCAGGCGTTTCAGTTCGGCCTGCAGGACCTTCTTGAGCTTGACGTCGAGCGCCGACAGGGGCTCATCGAGCAGCAGGAGCTTGGGCGAGGAAATCATCGAGCGGGCCAGCGCCACGCGCTGCTGCTCGCCACCGGAGAGCGCGCGGGGAAAGCGCGTCAGGTATTCGGGCTTCAGTTGCATCAGCGCGATCATCTCGTCGACGCGCGCCGCTAACTCGCTGGCCGGAGCCTTGCGCAGCTTCAGGGGAAATCCGATGTTCTGGGCGACCGTCATGTGCGGAAACAGCGCCAGCTTCTGAAACACCATGCTGGTCGGGCGCTCGGCGGCGGGAACGCCGGCCATGTCGTGGCCCTCGATGCGGATTGTGCCGGAGGTCGCCTCCTCGAAGCCGGCGATCTGCTTGAGCAGGGTGGTCTTGCCGCAGCCTGACGGGCCCACCAGCGCGACGAACTCACCTTGCCTGACACCCAGCGAAACGCCCTTCAGCGCCGGGTAGGTGCCGTAGGTCTTGTGGATATCGGCAATGTCTAGAATGGGGGCGCTGGTCATGCCTGCCGGGAAATTGCGGGACGAGAACACCAGGGCCGCCTCGTGACGGCCCCGGCGCATTGTTGGTTACTGGGCCGATGCAAGCTCTTCCTGCCAGATCGCCAGCATCTCGTCGATGTTTGGCGCAATGCGGTGCATCTGGGAATTATCCCATGCATGCCACATGTAATCGGTCTGCAGAATGTCCTTTTCCTCAGGCGTGTAGAGCGATTCCACCGCCTTGTTGGTGACAACGTTGCAGGTGGTATCGAGGAGGGAGAGGATGTAGCCCGCCTCCTTGGAGGCGACATGCTTGAGGAGCTTCTGGGAAAGCTCCGGCTGGTCGGTCTCCTTGAGGATGGCGGTTGCCTCCACCCAGATGATGCCCTGTTTCAGCCCGTTCTTTGGATCGGGAACCGTGGCGATGATGTTCTTGTGCCCCTGCTTGCGTATTGCCGAGGTCAGGTAGGAGCCCGCCCCGATGCAACCCAGCAACGAGCCGTCCAGAAGTCCTTTCTGGGCCTGGGTCAGATCGCCCACCAGCGTGCGGGTATTCTTGAACATGGCGCGCAGGACCTTGCGCACTTCCTCCAGTGCCGGCTTGTCGAGTTCCTCGTAAGGATTGATGCCAGCATAGAGCGCCATCGGCAGGATCGGCCAATCACCCCAGTCCATAACGCAGATCTTGTCCTTGTTGGCCGGATCGAAAACCGGATCATAGCTCTTCCAGAGTTCGGGCTTGGTGACTTCGGTGTTGATGCAGGGGCCGACCCAGCCCCAGCGGGTTGCAACACCGATGGTCTTGCCGTCATCGAGCAGTGGCGCGAAGGGCGGCTTGAACTGGTCGTAGAAGGTTGCGTAGACGTCCTTGTAGTCGTCCGGGTTGAGTTCAAGAGCAAGGCCCGCCGGGCCCATGCGGGTGACCCACGGCATGTCGGTCGAAACGATGTCCACCTCGCGTGAGGCACCAGCCTGCAGCTTGGCGAAACCGCCGGGGCTGTCGACGATCAGGTCGAAACCGACATCGACGTCATTGGCTTGCTTGAACGGATCGATGATGCGCGGGTCGTTGTAGCCTTCCCAGCACATGTAGGTCATCTGCGCCGTTGCCGAGGCCTGCCTTGAAGACAGCCCAAGCATTGCAACACCAGCGGCACCCGCCATGCCCTTGAGCACGCGGCGGCGGGCGATCCCCGCCTCGTCCAGTCCCATCGCCTTGATCTGCTTCTGGTAATACTGCGGCAGATCGCTGTACCAGGTCTTAGTCATGATCATCCTCCGGTTATTGTGATTTCCGATCGAAATTGCGCAATTTTCGCTGTCTTATCCATACCCCTGAGGGAATAGGCCGGGCCAAGGGCAGAGGCCGGGGTAAACCCCATGAAGGCCGCGAACAATTCAGCCTGCGTCGAAATCGCCATCTTCCTGTAAATGTTCTTGCGGTGGATCTTCACCGTGCCGGGGCTGATGTCGAGATGCAGCGCGATCGACTCTGTGGAGTGACCTTGCAGGATCATCGACACGATCTCGCGCTCGCGGCCCGAAAGCATTCGGAAACCGTCGCGCCCGGCCGCATGGCCGCCGGCGGGATCCCTCTCCTCGACGCCATGGACATTCGACCAATGGCGCGCGCACAACGTGCCGATGGCCGGTTCTATGGCCGCGAGGATATCGCGTTCGCCACGCCCGACCGGCGGGCTCGAATCCCAGCGGGCAAACGATGCAACGCCGGTGAGATCTTCGCCAAGGTCAAAGACCACGCCGATCTCCTCGGCGATGTTGGTGCGGCCATAGTGGACGCGGAAATATTCGCTGCGGCGGAAGTGGTCGGGGGCGATAGCCTGAAGCCGATAGCAGCCCGAGCGCTTGCCTTTGCTCACCAGCTGGAAGAATGGATCGAGCAGGAACGGCCCGGCCACGTAATCGCGGACGATGATGCGATGACGAACATCGTCGAGTGTGTCTCCGAGCATCAAGGGGGTGGCGTCGCCACGATAGGCAAAGACCATGACAAAGTCGAAATCGACAAGCCGCCGCACGCTGGCCAGCAGCGTCGGGACAAAGCCATTAGTGCCCTGGACCGCGGTGACCTCGGCTATGCCTCGGCTCCACTGTTCAAGCAGAAAGATGCGATTTGAAACGCGCGGCACTGTGCCATGCTCCTATTCCCTCGGGGATATGGCCACATCGGCGCGCACAAATCTATGCTGAATGCTGGCATAGCAACGAGAGCATAACCATGACCCAGATGATGAAGGCCGCCGTCGCGCACAAGCTCAAGACGCCACTGGTGATCGAGGAAGTCCCCATACCCGAACCGGGCTATGGCGATCTGCTGGTCAAGGTCACCGCATGCGGCGTCTGCCACAGCGACCTGCACGCGATCGATGGCGACTGGACGCCACCGCCAGTCCTGCCGCTGATTCCCGGCCACGAGGTGGCTGGCACCATTGCCAGGACCGGTCCGGGCGTCACAGGTTTTTCCGTGGGTGATGCCGTCGGCGTGCCGTGGATGTATTCCTCGTGCGGGGCCTGTGAGTTTTGCCTCGCCGGCATGGAAACCATCTGCAAATCGGGCGAGGCGACCGGCTACACCAAGCCTGGCGGCTACGCCGAATACATGGTGGCGCCGGCCGCCTTCGTGGCGCGCCTTCCCGCCGGCGCCGATCCCTTCGCCATGGCCCCTATCCTGTGCGCCGGGGTCACCACCTATCGCGGCCTCAAGCGCACCGGGGCCCGGCCCGGCCAGTGGGTCGCCATTGTCGGCATTGGCGGCCTTGGCCACATAGCGGTCCAGTATGCCCGCGCCATGGGCCTGCGCGTGGCGGCCGTCGACGTGGCGTCGGAAAAGCTGGCGCTGGCCAAATCTCTGGGTGCCGAGGTGCTGATCAATGGCGCCGAGACCGACGCGGTCGCCGCGCTTCAGCAAGAGATCGGCGGCGCCCATGCCGCCGTGGTGACGGCTGTTGCAACCAAGGCCTTCGAGCAGGCGATCTCGATGCTGAGGCCTGCCGGCACTGTCGCCTATATCGGCCTGCCCGGCGGCAAGGCCGACGAGATCAGGACGTCGATCTCGGCCATCACCAATTGGGAGCTCACGATCCGCGGTTCCAATGTAGGAACGCGCCTGGACCTGCACGAGGCGGTTGCTTTCGCTGCCAATGGCCTGGTGAAAGCCACCATCCGGACGGCACCACTGGCCGATATAAACACGATCCTTGATGATATGCGTAAAGGTCGGATAGTAGGGCGCGTCGTCTTGAGCTTCGCATAGAATGACAGCACAAAGTGTGCCGCAGCGCGATTGGAGGGA
>CAVYOQ010000001.1:0-26323 GCA_963770075.1 uncultured Alphaproteobacteria bacterium | reverse complement strand
ATATAAGTAATTGATATTGATAATAAATATGTCGAAAACCAAACATGTCGCCAATACCTCGGGAGGTGGGCAGCGAGTAATTTGTTTGGCGCTGTGGCGAATTTTTGTCCTCGCAAGGACTCTGGCGCGGCTGCCTGGTCCCCCAATAGCGCGCGAATAGCACGGCAAGGTGGGCATTTTCCGTACGATGTCCGCTTTACCCCCGATAGCCGCTACACTCGATGCTGTCGTAGGATCGCAGCGAAGGGCCAGACTGGGTCACAAGGGCTGGCGGTTCCGCCACACCACGATGCAAGATCCGGTGTTCTGCAGAACGCCTCGAGGCCCACGGCCCTGCGGCTTGCGGTTGCCTTGTTGTCTCGGGAGCACGGCCAAGCCGTTGGGCCTGCGCACTACGGAAAAGCCCGATGAACTTTGGGACGGAAGGTGTTAGCGTTTCGTGTTCGCCCACAGTCCGGAGCGACCAGCTGGGTCCGCACACGGCAGAAAATTCGAAAATGAGATGGGCGACGGGAGGAGCAAATCAATTCCAGGTGCATTCGACTATCACAAGCCCGCCACTGTTGCCGCGGCGGTCAAGCTGCTCGCCAAACTCGGTGACGAGGCGCGACCCGTCGCGGGCGGCCAGAGCCTCATTCCGATGATGAAGTTGCGGCTGGCGGCGCCAGAGCATCTCGTCGATCTCGGGGCAATCGCGGTGCTGCGCGGCATCAAGATGAGTGCCGGGCGCCTTGTCATCGGCGCCATGGCCACCCAGCACGACCTCCTGGTCTCCGGCGAAATCGCCAAGGCGTTGCCCATCCTCCTGGAAGCCGCAGCGCAGATTGCCGATCCCCAGGTACGCTACCGCGGCACCATCGGCGGCAATGTCGCCAATGGCGATCCCGGCAACAACGCCTGCCGGCCGTGATGCTGGCGCTCGGCGCGCGCTACCATGCCGAGGGCGCGCGTGGCAAACGCAAGGTCGAGGCGGCGAAATTCTACAAGGGTGCTTATGACACCGCCCTCAAGGAGGGCGAGATCCTCACCGCCGTGTCGATACCGGTGCCGCCGGCCGGCCACGGCTATACCTACGAGAAACTCAAACGCAAGGTGGGCGACTATGCCACCGCCGCTGCCGCCGTCGTCCTGACGATGAGGGCGGGCAAGGTTGCAAGCTGCTCCATCGGCCTCACCAATCTCGGCGATACCCCGCTTCTGGCCAGCAAGGCGGCAAGTCTGGTGGTCGGCTCCGACCTCGATGACGCCACCCTTAAGAAGGCGGCCGATGCGGCTCGGGCGATCATGTCGCCGGCCGCTGACGAAGAAGCGGCAGCGTCGAATACCGCAAACACGTCGGTGGCATCATGGTGGCGCGGGCGCTCAAGCGCGCCGCCGCCCGGGCCGGCTGAGGGAGAATCTGGAGGATGCGCAAGACCCACATCAAGATGAAAGTGAACGGCGGCGAGGTCGAAGGGCTGGTCGAGCCGCGCACCCTGCTCATCCATTTCCTCAGGGAAAATTTAAATCTTACCGGCGCGCATATCGGTTGTGAGACGACCCATTGCGGCGCCTGCACCGTCGATATGGACGGCGTGTCGGTGAAAAGCTGCACCATGTTCGCGGTACAGGCCGACGGCGCCGATATCACCACCATCGAGGGCATGGCCAATGCCGACGGCACGCTGTCGGCGCTGCAGGAAGGCTTCCGCCAGATGCACGGACTGCAATGCGGCTTCTGCACCCCCGGCATGATCCTCAGGGCCCATCGCCTTCTCCAGGAAAACCCCGACCCGAGCGAAGAAGAGATCCGCATCGGCATTTCCGGCAACTTCTGCCGCTGCACCGGCTACCAGAACATCGTCAAAGCGATCCAGTACGCCGCCGCCAAGCTCAACGGAACCGAATTCACGGAGGCCGCGCAATGAACGACCAGACCCCCACACGCGAACAGCGCGAGGCCCGGCTCGAAGGCATGGGCTGCAAGAGAAAGCGCGTCGAGGATGTCCGCTTCACGCAAGGAAAAGGCAACTACGTCGACGACCTCAAGCTGCCAGGCATGCTGCACGGCGACTTCGTGCGCTCGCCCTATGCTCATGCCCGCGTCAAGTCGATCGACATCGAGGCCGCCCTCAAGGTGCCAGGCGTTCTGGCCGTGTTGACCGCGGAAGAGTTGAAGGGCGTCGATCTGGCCTGGATGCCAACGCTTGCCGGCGATGTGCAAATGGTGCTGGCTGACGGCAAGGTGCTGTTCCAGGGCCAGGAGGTCGCCTTCGTGGTGGCCACCGACCGCTATGCCGCTGACGACGGCATCCAGGCCGTCGAGGAGTGGGAGTTTGAGGAACTGCCCGTCCTCGTTGACCCGTTCAAGGCCATGAAGCGTGGCGCGCCGGTCCTGCGCGAGGACCTCAAGGGCAAGAAGGAAGGCGCCCACGGGCCGCGCAAGCACCACAACCACATTTTTGAATGGACGGTGGGCGACAAGGATCTGACCGACGCCGCCTTCCAGAAGGCCGAGGTGACGGTCAAGGAGATGATCTCCTATCACCGTACCCACCCCTCACCGCTGGAGACCTGCCAGTGCGTGTGCTCGTTTCGACAAGATCCAGGGCAAGTTGACGGTGTGGGGCACCTTCCAGGCCCCCCATGTCATCCGCACCGTGGTCTCGCTGATCGCCAAGCTGCCTGAGCACAAGATCCATGTGATCGCCCCTGACATCGGCGGTGGCTTCGGCAACAAGGTCGGCGCCTATCCCGGCTACATCTGTGCCGCGGTTGCCTCCATCGTCACCGGCAAGCCGGTGAAGTGGGTCGAGGACCGCATGGAGAACCTCACCGCCACGTCCTTTGCCCGCGACTATCACATGACAACGGAGATCGCCGCCACCAAGGCCGGCAAGGTGACGGGCTTGCGCGTGCATGTGCTGGCCGATAACGGCGCCTTCGATGCCTGCGCCGATCCGTCCGATGGCTTTCTTTCCTCGACGCTGGTCGCCCAGGCTCCTCCGACTTCCCGGTCGCGCATCTGGCGGTCGACGGCGTCTATACCAACAAGGCACCGGGTGGTGTGGCCTATCGCTGCTCTTTCCGTGTGACCGAGGCGGCCTACTGCATCGAGCGGGGCATGGACATCCTCGCCCAGAAGCTCGGTATGGACCCGGCCGAATTGCGCCTGAAGAACCTCATTGAACCCGAGCAGTTCCCCTACCATTCGGCGCTCGGCTGGGAATACGATTCCGGCGACTATCACACCGCCATGACCAAGGCGATGGAGACGGTCCAGTATGCCGAATTGCGCAAGGAGCAGGCGGAAAAGCGCGGCGCCTTCAAGCGCGGCGAAACGCGCGAGATCATGGGCATCGGGGTTTCCTTTTTCACCGAGATCGTCGGTGCTGGTCCCTCGAAGAACTGCGACATTCTGGGCATCGCCATGTTCGACAGCTGCGAGATCAGGCTGCACCCGACAGGTGCTGGCATCGCCCGCATGGGCACCAAGAGCCAGGGCCAGGGCCACGAAACGACCTATGCCCAGATCATTGCCACGGAACTGGGGCTTCCCGCCGACAGCATCATGGTCGAGGAGGGCAACACCGATACGGCACCCTATGGCCTGGGCACCTACGGCTCGCGTTCGACGCCGGTCGCTGGTGCCGCTATCGCCATGGCGGCGCGCAAGATCAGGGCCAAGGCGCAGATGATCGCCGCCTACAAGCTGGAGGTCCACGAGGACGACCTCGAATGGGATATCGATGGCTTCAAGGTGAAGGGCCTGCCGGAGAAATTCCTGTCGATGAAAGACATCTGCTGGGCCGCCTACAATTCCGTACCACCCGGCATGGAGCCGGGTCTGGAAGCGGTGAGCTATTACGACCCGCCCAACATGACCTATCCGTTCGGTGCCTATATCTGTGTCATGGATATCGACGTCGACACCGGTGTCTACAAGGTGCGCCGCTTTTATGCGCTCGATGACTGCGGCACCCGCATCAATCCGATGATCATCGAGGGGCAGGTGCATGGCGGCCTCACCGAGGCCTTCGCGATCGCCATGGGCCAGGAGATCCGATATGACGAGACCGGCAACGTAATGACCGGCTCGTTCCTCGATTTCTTCATGCCTACGGCGGTGGAGACGCCGCACTGGGAGACCGACTTCACCGTCACGCCTTCGCCGCATCATCCGATCGGTGCCAAGGGCGTGGGCGAAAGCCCCAATGTCGGCGGCGTCCCGGCTTTCTCCAATGCGGTCAACGACGCCTTTTCCTTCCTCGGATCGACCCACATCCAGATGCCCCACGATTTCTGGCGCAACTGGGAGGAGGCCAAGCGCCTGGGGGTTGCGGGATAGGGGTCGTTTGACGGCCGGACTGAAGGAAGCAGCGGCAAGCCATGAGCCTTTCGCAGGACGAGATCGCCGACCGGCTCGCCAAAGCCGGCTACATTGCCGACCGCGAGCTGGCGACGGCGGTCGCGCTGATGGAGTTTCTCAGGCGCCCGCTGCTGCTGGAGGGCGAGGCCGGGGTGGGCAAGACGGAGGTGGCTCGAGCGCTGGCGGCGGTTCACCGCACCAATCTGATCCGGTTGCAGTGCTACGAAGGGTTGGACCAGTCGGCTGCTCTTTATGAATGGAATTATCAGCGCCAGCTCCTCGCCATCCAGGCCAGCCACGGCAGGGCTGCAACGGACATCGAGGATCAGATCTTTTCCGAGAAATATCTGCTGGAGCGACCGCTTCTCGCGGCCATTCGCCAGAAGAAGGCGCCGGTCCTGCTCATCGACGAGGTCGACCGCGCCGATGAGGAGTTCGAGGCCTTCCTGCTCGAACTGCTCTCCGATTTTCAGGTCTCCATACCCGAGCTCGGTACCATCGATGCCACCTCGATCCCCTATGTCGTGCTGACCTCGAACGGAACCCGCGAGCTTTCCGACGCGCTGCGCCGGCGCTGCCTGTATCACTATGTCGACTATCCGGACGTGGATCGTGAGGCGCGCATCATCATGGCCCGCATTCCCGCTGCGGGCGCCTCATTGGCGCTGCAGATTGCGCGCATGGTGGCCGCGGTGCGCAAGGAGGACCTGCGAAAGGTGCCTGGCGTTGCCGAGACGCTCGACTGGGCCGCTGCGCTGGTAGGGCTCGATGTGCGCGACCTCGCCGAAGCACCGGAGGTGGTGCACGAGACATTGATGTGCCTGATCAAGACGCGTGAGGACAAGGCGCGTGTGCGGCGCGAGGTGACGGAGCGGCTGTTGAGTAACGTGGCATGAGCGCCGCCGTCAAATCGATTGCCGACGATGGCATGGACGCGCTGTCCATGCTGGTTGCCCGTAAACTCGGCGGGTTTCTGGCGACGCTGCGCGACAATCATTTTGCGGTGGGCCTGAAGGAAGGCCAGGATGCCGCGCGTATCATGGCGACAGGCTACACGGCACGGCCCGAGGCGTTGCGCGCCGCCTTCAAGCATCTCCTGTGCACGCGCAAGTCCGACTGGGACAGGTTCGACGGTCTCTTCGAGGCCTATTGGCTCGGGGTTCGCGTGCGCCAGCGCTCGCTGGTCAGCAATGCCGCCCAGCCGGCGAACAGCCCCTCTTTGAAGTCGTTGCAGGACAGTTCGCAAGGCAAGGACGAGCGCCCTGCAAGCGACCAGGCCTCGGTTGATGCAGAGGCGCCCGAGAGGCGTTCGGGTGAGGGCCGTGCCGAAGGCGCCTCGCGCGCCGAAAGCCTGGATGAGATCGATTTCCGCAAGATGACCGATCCGGCCCAGATCGAGGAAGCGCATCTGGTCGCTGCGCGGCTCGCCAAGGCCATGCGCACTCGCCTGACGCGGCGCGATCTTGCCCGTCGGCGCGGTCGTGGCCTGCACCTGCGCCGCACCATCCACAAGAACGTCAGCCATGGTGGGGCCGCCATCTCGCTGGTGCGGCGCCAGCGCAAGGAAAAGCCGTTGCGGCTGGTCGTCCTGCTCGATGCCTCAGGCTCCATGAGCCTTTATACCGGCATCTTCGTGCGCTTCATCCATGGCGTCCTCGATGCGTTCCGCGAGGCCGAAGCCTTCGTGTTCCACACCCGGCTCGCCCACGTCTCCGACGCCATGCGCGAGAAGGATCCGGCGCGCGCCCTCGACCGGCTCTCGGTGATGGCGCAAGGCGCAGGCGGCGGCACCGAATCGGGAAATCGCTCCAGACCTTCAATCGCTGGCATGCACGGCGCGTCATCCATTCACGCACCTGCGTGATGATCGTCTCGGATGGCTATGAAACCGGAGATGCCGCCCTTTTGGGCACCGAGATGGCCGCGCTTTCGCGGCGCTGCCGGCGCATCGTGTGGCTCAATCCGATGATCGGCTGGGAGGGTTATGCGCCCGAGGCACAAGGAATCCGCGCTGCCCTTGACCATATAGATCTCTATGCCCCGGCCCATACGCTGAAGAGCCTGGCTGCGCTTGAGCCCTATTTGACAAGGCTGTGAGGAAGACAACGGTGACGACCCATGCGGATGTGATGGATGTGGTCAACCGCCTGAAGGCTGACGATGAGGCCTTCGTCCTCGCCACCGTGGTGCGCACCGTCTCGGTGACCGCGGCCAAGGCCGGCGCCAAGGCCGTGATCCGCCGCGACGGCACCGTCGCCGCCGGCTGGATCGGCGGCGGCTGCGCCCGCGGGGCAGTGCTTAAGGCGGCCCGTGAGGCGCTCGCCGACGGCCAATCACGACTGGTCTCGGTGCAGCCGGAAGATCTCCTCGCCGAACTCGGGGTGAAGGCGGGCGAAAGCCGTGCCGGCGTGCGCTTTGCCAAGAACATGTGCCCAAGCCAGGGAACAATGGATATTTTCGTCGAACCGGTCTTGCCGCGCCCGGTACTCGCCATTCTCGGTGCCAGCCCGGTGGCGGCCGCGCTGGTCCGGCAGGCGGGCGCGCTCGGCTTTCACGTCACCCTTGCAGCGCCGGCGAGCGATGTGGCGGATTTTCCTGCCGTGGATGCGCGGATCGACGGCTTTGCCATCGAATCGGAAGAAAGGGCCCGCTGTTTCGTCGTGGTCTCCACCCAGGGCAAGGGCGACGAGGCGGCACTGCGTGCCGCCCTGTTGCTCGATGCCGAATACCACGCCTTCGTGGGCAGCCGGCGCAAGATGGCGGCGCTGCGTGCAAAGTTGCTCGACGACGGCATCGAGGCTGCGCTGCTCGACCGGGTGAAGGCGCCGGCCGGCCTCAATCTCGGCGCCATTACGCCGGAAGAGATCGCCCTGTCCATCATCGCCGAGATCACGCTGGCGAGACGGCGCGGCCAGCGCGGCGAGCCAATTCTTCAGGCCTCAGCGACGGTGGAATCGCACCACAAAAAGTAGTTGGTTTGCATAGCCTATCGCGCAGTAGATCGTGCCCCCCGCAGTATTCCACCGTAACCGATCGGGATCGCGAGGAATGTCTCAGTTGGGTCAACCCCGGCCATCTTTGAAAGCAGACGACGAAGGCTGGTTTGCCCTCAACAACAGACGAAAACGTGGGAAAGGCGGGCATTGCTTGAGGTTGCCGACGGTGTTCCCCTTGAGCGGGCACAACGAGTGTGAGAAATGCGGGCCAGGGGGAGGTTCTCAAGCCCTCCCTGCCGTCCTGGCCGGATCGCGTCCAATAGTGCCTTAATTCCTTGACTTGCGCTGCCTCGCGTGCCCTAGTGAACGACACTTGGATATGGGCCGGTTTGGCCGCTCTGCTGCATGGTCGGCAGGTGAACAGCTCTCAGCGCAAATCCACCCAATCGGTTCGTCGGCAATTGACGCCCTCATGAAGGGTTGATCGCTACCGAAGCCCAGAACTGCCAATGCGCCCGTTGATCGCGGGTGCCGCCATTGCGAAGAAAGACAATCGATTGACGTTCAATGATCTCGGCTTCGACAGGCTGATGCTCGAAGCGCTGGTCGCACAGGCTCGCCATACCCCACAACCGCTCACACCAAGGCCTTTCGTCTTAATGTTCGGCGGACGCGATGTCGCCGGGATGGCTCGAACCGACACCCGAAGGTCGGCCGCCTTCATGCTGCCTCCACTGCGACGCCCTTCCCGCACCGCCGCAACCACCGAGCCTCGCGATGTTCGCGCCCCGGTGCTGTCGTCCACTCACCAATTGTCGGAACAAATCCACAAGAATTGCCCTCGGCGAACCGCAATGGGCGGCCGGCAGGCGCTCTGCCGGCAAACCGTTGGGAGCGCGAGCTGGCCTTTGCGTGCAGCATGAATGAAACCGCTTTCCAGCATGACTAGATCAGCCAGCATGACTAGATCAGCCGGCAATCGGGCGGACTCGCCCTATTGCAGAAAAATTGATGAATTCCAAGGAGTTGAGTATGATGTTGTCCGAATAATGCATCCACTTTTCGACATCATGCTGTAGCAGCGTCAGAACCAAAGCCACGAGGATACTCCGGTTGCACAACGAACCACACTCCGGACCCGCCATCGTTGCCGCACCTTGTGCGCGCGACTGGTCAAAGGCGCTTGCCGCCTACCGTCAGCCCAGTAATGCCCGCGCCATGTTTGAGCTTGCCGTCACGATCGTGCCGATCGTTGCACTGTGGGTGTCGATGTGGTTTGCGCTCTCCATCAGCTATTGGCTGGTGCTGGCGCTTGCCGTGCCGACAGCGGCATTCCTGGTGCGCATGTTCATGATCCAGCACGATTGCGGCCATGGCGCCTTCTTCCGCCAGCGCTTCCTGAACGACTGGACGGGCCGCACCATCGGCGTGCTGACACTCACGCCTTATGGTGTGTGGAGGCGGGCACACGCCATGCATCATGCGAACTCGGGTTGCCTCGAGCGGCGCGGGTATGGCGACATCGATACGCTGACGGTCTCCGAATATCGTGCTCTCTCATCCATGGGGCGCTTGCGCTATCGGCTCTACCGTCACCCGCTGGTCATGTTTGGCCTGGGCCCTGCCTATCTGTTCATTCTGCAGCATCGCTACCCGGGCGGCCTGTGGCGCGGGGGATGGCAGCCATGGTCCAGCGCCATGGGAACGAACCTTTCCATTGCCATGGTGATTTTCGCCATTGTCTGGTTCATCGGGCTCAAGGCATTTTTGCTCATTCAACTCCCCGTGACAATTCTCGCTGCCTCCATCGGTGTGTGGCTGTTCTTCGTGCAGCACCAGTTCGAGCACACCAGTTGGGAACCCGAGGCCACATGGAACTGGCACGATGCGGCACTGCACGGCAGCTCGCATTACGACCTGCCCGGCGTGCTGCGCTGGCTGACCGCCAACATAGGCGCCCATCACGTGCACCACCTGTCCAGCCGCATTCCCTACTACCGGCTGCGCAGCGTGCTGCGCGACTATCCGGAGTTAGCCAATATTGGCCGGTTGACGTTTGTTGAAAGCCTTCGCTGTGTGCGCTTGGTATTGTGGCATGACGAGGAACGCCGGCTGGTATCCTTGAAGGACGCCGCACTGTCGTCTTGAAATTGCGTTGGGTCTTGGGCGTGTGCAAACGGGTTGCCGTGGGGCGGCGCTCAAACCTCAGGTCCTTTGGTATTACTTGTCCACCGGCAACCGCACCGTGAACGTCGAGCCTTTGCCTGCCGTCGAACTCGATCTTCAGCTTGCCGCGGTGGCGGTTGAGGATGTGCTTGACGATGGCAAGGCCGAGCCCCGTGCCGCCGCGGGCGCGGCTGTCCTTGACGCTCACCCGGTAGAAGCGCTCGGTGAGGCGGGGGATGTGCTCCGGGGCGATGCCGGGGCCGTGGTCGGTGACGGCGATCAGACCCTCGTTTGCTCGCGGCGCACCTTCACCTCAACCGTCTTGCCGGCGGTGCCGTACTTGATGGCGTTCTCGATGAGGTTGGCCACCACCTGCAACAGCTCGTCGCGGTCGCCGGTGATGGTGACCGGCTCGGGCGCCTCGATCGAGACGGCGACGCCTGCTTCCTGGGCCATGCCGGCGAGGAGGTCGGCGGCCTGGCGGGCGGTGGCGCCTAGCTCCACCTTTTCGGTGGGGCGGCGGTGGGCGTTCATCTCGATGCGCGACAGCGAGAGGAGATCGTCCACCAGCCGGCGCATGCGGTCGGCCTGGGTTTGCATCAGGTCGAGGAAGCGCTCGCGCGCATTGGCGTCGTCGTGCGCGGCGCCTTTGAGGGTCTCGATGAAGCCGATGATCGAGGCGAGCGGGGTGCGCAGCTCATGGCTGGCATTGGCGACGAAATCGGCGCGCATGCGTTCGACCTGCTGCTGGCGGGTGAGGTCGCGCAGGATGACCAGCACGGCAGCGCCGCCGGGGGCGGGGCCGCGCGCGCGGACGGGGGCGATGGTCGCTTCGAACAGGCGCTCGATCGGCACCCGCTGCTCGTAATCGACCTCGACCGGCCCGCCGCCGGATGCCACCTGCTGCACCGCCTGCAGGACGGCAGGGGCGCGGATGGTGGCAGAAAGATGTTGGCCGGCCGGCTCGTGCTCGAAGGCCTCGCGCGCCTTTGGGTTGGCGATGAGGATGCGGGCCGCGGAATCGAGCACCAGCGCCGGGTCGGGCAGGGCCTCGGTGAGAGCGGCGAGGGCCTGCAGGGCCTCGGACGTTGCGGAGGCGGGCAGGGATGCGCCCCGACCGTTTTCGATGTCGTCCGCCGAATTGGCGATCCAGCGCCAGATCACTGCCTCGAATCCCTCACTTGCGCCCGTGGCGAAGCCTACACGATGTGACGGCAGCATGGCAGGGCGATGACGGTGCTTGCGGGGCGGCGAGAAAGACCGCAGATTGCCGCCTTACGCCAATTGGAGCTGCCGTGATGACCAGCCAGGCCGTTACCGCCCCCGAGGCCAAATACACGATGCTCGCCGATCCCGGCATCCGCCGCTTCATGGTGAACTCCGAGATGCTCTATCCGCCCGATGCGGTGAACTTCACCATCGCCGAGCAGCGGGCCTTCTACGACCGGATGTGCGCGCATTTTCGCAAGAGCCGCCCGGCCGGCCTTGAGGTGCGCAACACCGAGGTGGCGGGCAGGCGAGGTGCCATCCCGGTCAGGCTCTACTGCCCGGCGGCCAGGGAGAAGCTGCCGGTGATGCTTTATTTGCATGGTGGCGGCTTCATTCTTGGCAGCCTCGACAGCCATGACGACGTCTGCGCCGAGATCGCGGCCGGCGCCGGCATCGCCGTGGTGGCGGCCGACTATCGGCTGGCGCCCGAGCATCCATTCCCGGCCGGCTTCGAGGACGCTGTGGCGGTGGCCGGATGGCTGAGCGCCGGCGGAGCGGGTGAAGGCTTCGATCACACCCGCCTCATCGTCGGGGGCGATTCGGCCGGCGGCAATCTCTCCGCTGCCCTCGCTCTTAAGGCGCATGATGACGGTGGACCGGCGATCCGCGGGCTGGTGCTCATCTATCCCGCACTCGGCGGCGATCTTGCGCGCGGCTCCTATCTGGAGCGGGCCGAGGCGCCGGGTCTCTCGACCGCCGACATCCGCTACTACACGAGCATCTATGTCGGCCCCGAAGGGCATCCCGCCCATGCGGACAAGTTCGCCTATCCGCTCAAGGAGACCGATTGTGCCGGGCTGCCGCCGGCCTTTCTGGTCGCTTGCGAATGGGACCCTTTCGCGATGACTGCTACGACTGGCAGCGCGCATGAGGCGGCGGGCGGCCAGGCAGGTGCGCCACGAGCCGCTGCTGGTGCACGCCTTCCTGCGCGCCCGCCATATGAGCGGAGCGGCGGGGGCCTCCTTCGCCGCCATCCTCGATCAGGCGCGCCAGATCGCCTTTACGCGAACTTGTTTGAACGTTTCATGCACACCATCGACCAGTTTCCCTATCCCGTCGTCGAGCACCCCAACGTCTGGATCCCCTTGACGACGGTACGCGGCTTGCCGCGCGCCTGTGGCTGCCCGAGGGGGCGAAGCAAAGCCGGTGCCCGCAATCCTCGAATATCTCCCCTATCGCAAGCGCGACGGTACGGCGGCGCGGGATGAGTTGACCCATCCCTATTTCGCTGGCCATGGCTACGCCTGCCTCAGGCTGGACATGCGCGGCAACGGCGAATCCGACGGCGTCATGCTGGATGAATACGCGCCGCAGGAACAGGACGACGCGCTGGAGGTGATCGCCTGGGTCGCCGCCCAGGACTGGTGCTCCGGCAAGGTGGGGATGATTGGTATCTCGTGGGGCGGCTTCAACGGCCTGCAGGTGGCGGCCCGGCGCCCCGAAGCGCTGAAGGCGATCATTACCCTGTGCTCCACCGATGACCGTTACGCCGACGACATCCATTTCAAGGGCGGCTGCGTCATCACCGAAAACCTTGGCTGGGGCGCCACCATGCTCGCCTATTCCTCGCGCCCCCCCGATCCGGCGCTGGTGGGCGATGCGTGGCGCGAGATGTGGATGGAGCGCCTCGAGATCGAGCCGTTTCTTGCCGCCCATTGGCTGAGGCATCCCTTGCGCGATGTCTATTGGCAGCACGGCTCGGTGTGCGAGGATTTCGGCGCCATCGAGGCCGCGGTGCTGGCGGTTGGCGGCTGGAACGATGCCTATTCCAACGCCATCCCGCGCATGGTCAGGAACCTGCGCTCGCCGGCGCGCGCATCATCGGGCCATGGACGCACAAGTATCCGCATTTCGCCGTGCCCGAGCCGCGCATCGGCTTTCTGCAGGAGGCGCTGCGCTGGTGGGATTTCTGGCTGAAGGGAGAGGCAACGGGCGTCATGCGCGATGCGCCGTTTCGCTATTATGTCATGGACGCCTATCGCCCCGAAGGGCTGCCGGCGCGCCTTGCCGGGCGCTGGCTCGCCGACGGCACCTGGCCGCCGGCCCGGGCCGAGACCTTGCGGCTGCATCTCAACCGGCAAGGCCTGTCCGAGACAGCGCAGACGCCGGGGGAAACCGATATCTGCTCTGCGCAAACGGTGGGAATGGACGGGGGTGAGTTCTCGTCATCTGGCTGGGTCCGGAATTCGCCGGCGACCAGCGCGCCGACGATGAAGGCTCCCTCACCTTCGAGACACCGCCCGTCGGGGTGGAGATGGATATCGTCGGCCAGCCGCTGCTGGATCTTGCTTTCAGCGTCGACAGGCCCGTAGCGCAGGTGGCCGTGAGGCTGAACGATGTGTGGCCGGACGGGGCCGTCACCCGTATCTCTTACGCTCTCATGAACCTGACCCATCTCCAGGGCCACGATCAGGCCGAGCCGCTGGAGCCGGGCAAACGCTACCGGGTACGTATCGCCCTCGACGACATCGCCTGGCACCTGCCGAAAGGCCATCGCCTGCGGGTTGCGCTTTCCACCACCTACTGGCCGCTGATGTGGCCATCGCCCGAGCCGGTAAGGTTGAGCGTGGCGACGGGCGAGAGCGCCATCGAGGTGCCGGTGCGTGCCGCCGCCGCGACCGACAAGGCGCCGCATTTCCCCCAGGCCGTGGGCGCACCGCCGCTCGCGCAGGACGAGTTGCGCCCGCCGTCGAACCGGCGCGAGCGCGGCCTCGATCCCGAGACCGGCGCCACGACCCTCACCATCGAGGATGATTTCGGCAAGTATCGCAACACCGACCACGGCCTCGTCACCGGCTCGCTGGCGCGCGAGTTCTATTCCATCATGAAGGACGATCCGCTCTCGGCCCGTGCCCGATGCCACTGGACCGAGGAACTGGAGCGCGAGGGCTGGCGGGTGCGCACCGAGACCTACTCCGACATGCACGCCGATCGGACCCATTTCCATCTCACCGCCCGCATCGAGGCTTATGAAGACGATGAACTGGTGTTCGAGAAGGACTTTGCCGAAACGATCCCGCGCCAGGGCAACTGAAGGCTGTGTAGGTGTCGCCCTGTGAGTGCGACATGTCGTAGCCTTCCTCTTGCGTCTTCAGGGGTTTGTGCAACTATGCGTGGGTCACACAACGCCGGCGGGCGGCGCTTTCATAAGATTGTCAGGCCGCCCTTCGCCCGCCGGGCAGAACATGTCCCTGGCCTGATCAAGGGGAGGAACCCATGCGATTTGACGATATGAAAAAGCTGGCTGCATCCGGGCGCATGTCCCGGCGCGACTTCGTGCAGCTCTCGCTCGCCGCCGGCCTGACGGTTTCGACGGCGCAAGGCCTGTTCGCCGAGGCCGTGCGTGCCGCGCCCAAGAAGGGCGGCACCTTCAAGATGGGCAACGGCCACGGCTCGACCACCGACACCCTCGACCCGGCGACCTGGGAGAACGGCTTTACCATCAACATCGGCACCGGCATTGTCGGCGACCAGCTCTGCGCCATCGACCAGAGCAACGATGTCGTGCCCTCGCTGGCCGAGAGCTTCGAGCCGTCGAACGGCGCCTCGAAATGGGTCTACAAGCTGCGCAAGGGCGTCGAGTTCCACAACGGCAAGTCGCTGACCGCCGATGATGTGGTGGCCAACTTCAACTATCACCGCAAGGAAAGCTCGAAATCGGCGGTCAAGTCCGCCCTCTCGATCATCAAGGACGTCAAGGCCGACGGCAAGGACACCGTGGTGTTCGAGCTCAAGTCCGGCAGTGCCGACTTCCCCTACATCACCAGCGATTACCATCTCGCCATCTTCCCGGCCAATGGCAGCGAAGACATCGACTGGCAAAAGGGCATCGGCACCGGTGCCTTCGTCATGGAGAACTTCAATCCGGGTGTCACCATCAAAGGCAAGCGCAACCCAAACTATTTCAGGGATGTGTGGTTCGATGAGATCGAGATGCTGGTCATCGGCGACGTGGCAGCGCGCCAGAACGCCCTGACCTCGGGTGATGTTCAATACATTAACCGCCCCGACCTCAAGACCGTCGGGCTGATCAAGCGCAATCCCAACGTGACGGTCGAGCACACCACCGGCTTTGGCCATTACGTGGCACCTATGAACGTCACCGTCGCGCCTTTCGACAACCCTGATGTGCGCAACGCGGTGAAATACTGCTTCGACCGCGAGGAACTGGTGAAGAAAGTCGTGTTCGGCTATGGCCAGCCCGGCAATGACGATCCTATCGCACCCGCGATCAAATACGCCACCAATCCCAAGCCGATCCACAAGTACGATCCCGACAAGGTGAAATTCCACTTGAAGAAGGCCGGTCTCACCTCGCTCAAGATCGACCTGTCGGCTTCGGAGGCCGCCTTTGCCGGCTCGGTGGATTCCGCCGTCCTGATGCAGCAGTCGGCAAAGAAGACGGGCATCGACATCAACATCATCCGTGAGCCGTCCGACGGCTACTGGTCGAACGTGTGGATGAAGAAGCCCTGGTGCATGTCCTACTGGGGCGGCCGGCCCACCGTCGACTGGATGATGACCACCGCCTACAAGGGGGGCGCCGACTGGAACGACACCTTCTGGAAGAACGACCGCTTCGACAAGTTGCTTGCCGAAGCGCGCGCCGAGACCGATCAGGTAAAGCGCGCCGCCATGTATGCCGAAATGCAGCAGATCCTGCATGACGACGGCGGCATCATCGTGCTCATGTTCAACGACTGGGTCGACGTTTCGTCAAAGACGGTGGCGCACGGCAAGCTCAACTCCAACTACGACGATGACGGCGGCTACATCTTCTATCGTTGGTGGTTCGCCTGAGCCGTAACACAGATCTGCAATTGAGGCCGGGCCGGTGCGTAAGCGCCGGCCTTGCTGCGGGTCGCATAATTGTTGACGCCGACGGGGCGAAATGACACGCTCACGAGCGCTAATCGGCTCCTCACGGGCGCCGTTGGGTGAGGTGCATGCCGGTTAGGTCCCGTGACCGGCTGCCATATCGAAGCAAGTGTCGGGACCAGGGGAGCTTTCAATACATGTCAGAAATCAACCACAAACTCGATCTCGCCAAGAAACTTGCCGGCAAGGGCAAGGTGTCTCGACGCGACTTCGTGCACCTGGCGCTTGCCGCCGGCTTCACCGCCGCTGCCGCCGACACGATGTTTGTCAAGGCAGTGCGTGCCGAGCCCAAAAAAGGCGGTCATTACATCCAGGCCCTCACCGGCGGTGCCACTACCGACGTGCTCGATCCGGCCCAGAGCCTCGACAGCTACATGATCAACGTGTCCTTCGGCCAGTTGCGCAACAATCTGACCGAGATCGCGCCTGATGGTCAGTTGCGCAGCGAGCTGGCCGAAAGCTGGGATTCGCCTGACGCGAAGACATGGATGTTCAAGCTGCGCAAGGGCGTCGAGTTTCACAACGGCAAGAGCCTCGATGCCAACGACGTCGTGGCCACCATGAACCATCATCGCGGCAAGGACGCCAAGTCTGGCGCCAAGGGCCTCGTCAAGCAAATCGTCGATGTCAAGGCCGACGGCAAGGACACCGTGATCTTCGAATTGGCGGGCGGCAATGCCGACTGGCCGTTCATCGTCTCCGACTATCACCTGCCCATCTGTCCGGCCAAGGCCGACGGCAGCATGGAGTGGGAGACCGGCGTCGGCACCGGCGGCTACAAGCTCGACAAGTTCGACCCCGGCGTGAATACCAAGGTGTCGCGCAATCCCAATTACTGGAAAGAGAACGCCGCCTATTTCGACTCGATCGAGAACCTGTTCATCGCCGATACCACAGCGCGCACCGCCGGTGTGCGCTCAGGCGCCATTCACTCGATGTCGAACCTCGACCTCAAGACGGTCAACCTGCTGATGCGGGACCCCAACGTCCAGGTCTTCCCCATCACCGGCAACAAGCATGCCGTCTTGCCGATGTTCTGCGACGTAGCACCCTTCTCGGACGTCAATGTGCGCCAGGCGTTGAAATACGCCCTCAAGCGCGACGAATGGGTGAAGAAGATTCTGTTCGGCCAAGGCGAGGTGGGCAACGATTCGCCCGTCGGTCCAGCCAACATCTACCGTGCCACGCCGGAAGAAATGCCGCAGCGTGTATACGATCCCGACAAGGCCAAGGCGCATCTGAAGAAGGCCGGCATGGACCATCTGAAGGTGGATCTGCACGTTGCCGATACCGCCTTCGTGGGCGCGGTCGATGCCGCCCAACTCTATGCCCAGAGCGCCAAGGACTGCGGCATCGAGATCAATGTGGTGCGCGAGGCCGACGACGGTTACTGGGACAATGTCTGGCTGAAGAAGAGCTTCATCGGCGGCTATTGGGGCGGCCGGCCGACCGAGGACTGGATCTTCTCGCAGATCTATTCCAAGGGCGCCGACTGGAACGAGTCCCATTGGGACAATGCCCGCTTCAACGAATTGCTGATCAAGGCGCGCTCCGAGCTCGATCCCAAGAAGCGCCGTGTCATGTATGTCGAGATGCAAAGGCTGGTGAGCGACGACGGCGGCACCATCATCCCGATGTTCATGGCCTACACGCATTGCGCCACCAAGAAGATCGGGCTGCCCGCCAAGATCGCCAACAACTGGGAGCTCGACGGACACAAGAACGGCGAGCGCTGGTGGTTCGCCTGATCTGAGCGTCGCTTCACACTCCGCTACAAGGGGTCGCCGCACTGCGGCGGCCCTTTTTCAGTTTTCGCTTGGCAAGCCTCCCACAAGTTTGCCACTATGACCGGCGGAGGGAGTAGGCCGAAGGGCGCCGGTGTTCCAGTTGCGGCCGTCAGTCGGCAGTGCACGTAAATCGGTCGTTCGACCGTGGGGCCAAATCGACAGTTCGATGGCCCGCGGAGCTGATCGATATAGGGGAGGGCCCATGCATCCTGTATTGCGTACAGTGATCCAGCGTCTCGGCCTGGGCGTCGTCACCCTGTTCTTCGTCTCCTGCATCATCTTCTTTTCCATGCAACTGCTGCCGGGCAACTTCGCCTATGCCATCCTCGGCCAGTCGGCGACGCCCGACACGGTGGCGGCGTTTGAACACGAGGTCGGTCTCGACAAGCCGGCGCTCACTCGCTACGTCGACTGGATCAAGGGCGTGGCGCACGGCGATTTCGGCAAATCCTTTTCCGATTACGGCTCCTCCAGCCCGCGCACGGTGGCCACGCTCATTGCACCGCGCCTGTGGAACACGCTGTTTCTCGCCACCATGGCGGCGCTCATCGCGGTGCCTCTGGCGGTGGGGCTGGGGCTATTGGCCGCGCTTTACCGCAACAGCGTGTTCGACCGTATGGTCAACGCCCTCACTCTGACCACCATCTCGTTCCCGGAATTCTTCGTCGCTTACATCCTGATGCTGTTCCTGGCGGTGAAGGCCTTTCCGGGCTGGGTCATCCGCTGTTCCACTCACTGTCCAATGTCAGCGCCGACACGCCGTTGCTTGAACGCATCTACCGCTGTGCCCTGCCGGCGCTGACCCTTACGCTGGTGATCGTCGCCCACATGATGCGCATGACGCGCGCGGCTGTCCTCAATCTCCTCGCCAGTCCCTATATCGAGATGGCGCAACTGAAGGGAGCGACCCGCAGGGACGTGATCCTGCACCACGCGCTGCCCAACGCCTGGGCGCCCATCGTCAACGTCATCGCCTTCAACCTGGCCTATCTCATCGTCGGCGTCGTGGTGGTGGAGGTGGTCTTCGTCTATCCGGGCATCGGCCAGCTCATGGTGGATTCCGTCACCAGCCGCAACATCCCGGTGGTGCAGGCCTGCGCCCTCATCTTCGCGGCGACCTACATCCTGCTCAATCTGTTCGCCGACATCATATCCATCGCTACCAACCCGAGGCTGTTGCATCCGCGATGACTGCCGGTATCGACAAGGGACCCGCCACCATCGGCCAGCCGCAGGCCCGCCGCACCCTGCTCGATCGCGCCTGGCGAGAGCTGAAGAAGGCCCCCTACACGGCCTGGTTCGGCATGATCGTCATCCTCGGCTATATGATCCTTGCAGTATTTGCGCCCTTGATCTCGCCCTACGGCGAGGCGCAGGTGTTCGATGTGCCCTATTCGCCGGCCTTCTATGAGCTCGGCTGGGATCCGCACTTCCTGCTCGGCACCGACCAGCTCGGCCGCGACATGCTGACCCGCCTCATTTTCGGAGCCCGCAACACCATCGGCATCGCTGTCGCCACCACGCTCCTGTCGTTCTTCATCGGCGGTTCGCTCGGCATCCTGGCGGCCATCCTGCGCGGCTGGTTCGAGCAGCTCATGTCGCGCGTGGTGGACGTGCTGATGGCCATCCCCAGCCTGATTTTCTCGCTCATGCTGTTGTCGATCTTCGGCTCCAACATTCCCAACATCATCTTCATCATCGCCGTGCTCGATGCCACCCGCGTGTTCCGCCTGTCGCGCGCGGTGGCCATGAACGTGGTGGTGATGGATTATGTCGAGGCGGCGCGCCTGCGCGGCGAGGGCCTCGGCTGGGTGATGCGGCGCGAGATCCTGCCCAACATCCTTCCCCCCCTGGTGGCCGAGTTCGGCCTGCGCTTCTGCTTCGTGTTCCTCACCATCGCCTCGCTCTCTTTCCTCGGCGTCGGCATCCAGCCGCCCACCGCCGACTGGGGCTCGATGGTGCGCGAGAATGCCACCCTCATCACTTACGGCAGCTTCACCCCGCTGTTGCCGGCCGGCGCCATCGCCCTTTTGACGGTGGCGGTGAACTTCGTGGTCGACTGGTTCCTGCACAAGACGAGCGGATTGCGCGATGAGCACTAGGAAGACGTCAGCGCAGGCCGACCGCGAAAAGGGCGAGGTCCTGCTGGAGATCAAGGACCTCAAGATCGAAGGCTTCGCCGATGATGCCTGGCATCCCATCGTCAACGGCGTCGATATCACCCTGAAGCGCGGCGAGGTGCTGGGGCTGATTGGTGAATCGGGTGCCGGCAAGTCGACCATCGGGCTGGCCGCCATGGGCTTTGCCCGGCCCGGCTGCCGCATCTGCGGCGGCTCCATCATGTTCGACGGCATGGATTTGCGCGCCGCCAGTGAGGACACCCGACGGCGCTTGCGCGGCTCGCGCATCGCCTATGTGGCGCAGAGCGCGGCGGCCTCCTTCAATCCCGCCCACAAGCTCATCGACCAGACCACCGAGACGGCACTGTCGCATCACATCTACAACCGCGAAAAGGCGGTCAGCGACGCCATCGATCTCTACGGCCGCCTGCAGCTTCCCTCGCCCGAGACCATCGGCGATCGCTATCCCCATCAGGTCTCCGGCGGCCAGCTTCAGCGCGCCATGACCGCCATGGCCATGTCATGCCGGCCCGACCTCATCATCTTCGATGAGCCCACCACCGCCCTCGACGTCACCACCCAGGTCGAAGTGCTCGCCGCCATTCGCGACATCGTCGACCAGTTCCATACCGCGGCCATCTATATCACCCACGACCTGGCGGTGGTGGCGCAGATGGCCGACCGCATCATGGTGCTGCGCTACGGCGATACGGTGGAGGAAGCCGACACCAGGAAGATGCTCAAGCAGCCCGAAGAGGAATACACCCAGACCCTGTGGGCGGTGCGCAAGCTCTACAAGGAAGAAAAGCCCGGCGAGGACGTGATCCTGCGGGTGCACGGTGTCGATGCCAGCTATGGCGGGGCGGTGAAGGTCTTGCAGGATGTGACGGTGCAGGTGCCGCGCGGGCGCACGGTGGCGGTGGTGGGGGAATCGGGCTCGGGCAAATCAACCCTCGCCCGTGTCATCACCGGCCTCCTGCCGCCGTCGAAGGGCGAGATCTATTTCGACGGCCAGCCCTTGCCGGCCGTCCTCAAGGATCGTGACAAGAAGACCCTGCAGCGCATCCAGATGATCTACCAGATGCCGGACACCGCGCTCAATCCGCGCCACGTGGTGCGCGATGTGATCGGTCGGCCGCTGGAGTTTTACCTCGGCCTCAAGGGGGCCGAAAACGACCGCCGGGTGAGCGAGTTGTTGCAGTTGATCGAGCTCGACGACAGTTTCATCGACCGCCTGCCGTCGGAACTCTCCGGCGGCCAGAAGCAGCGCATCTGCATCGCCCGGGCACTGGCGGCCGAGCCCGAGCTCATCATCTGCGACGAGGTGACGTCGGCCCTCGACCAGATCGTGCAGGAGGGCATCCTGCGCCTGCTCATGAAGCTGCAGTCCGATCTCAACGTCTCCTATCTGTTCATCACCCACGACATCGCCACCGTCGAGGCGATCTCGGATGAGATCGTGGTGATGTATCAGGGCAAGCTGGTGCAGCAGGGCCTCAAGACCAAGGTTCTGAAGCCGCCGCATCCGGCCTATACGGAGCTGCTCCTGTCGTCGGTGCCGCAGATGGACCCCGACTGGCTCACCAACCTGCTGGAGCACCGCGAAAAGACCGGCGCCATGGGGGCTGCCGGGAACTGATCTCCCACCGGAGCCGCCCGATTGTCCGACAGCCCCGCTCTCGTGTGGTTCCGCAACGACTTGCGGCTCCGCGACAACGCCGCCTTGCGCGCCGCCGCTCAGGACGGCCGCCCGCTGGTGGCGCTTTATGTGCTGGATGACGGCGCGCCGCTCGAGCGGATGGCGGGGGCCGCCAGCCGCTGGTGGCTGTTGCACAGTCTGAAGGCTCTCGGTGCCGATCTCGCGAGCGCGGGGATCGAGCTGGTTCTGCGGCGCGGCCCGGCCGAGGAGGCGATCGCGGATGTGGTCGGCCGCACCAGCGCCACCTCGGTGCATTTCAGCCGCGCCTACACGCCATGGGGCGCAGCGCTCGAAGAGCGCGTAAAATCCCGCGCCGAAGCGCTCGGCGCCACCTGCCATCGCTACCGCGGTTATCTCCTGTTCGAGCCCGATGACATCAGGACCGGTGCGGGCGGTGCCTTCAAGGTCTTCACGCCTTTCGCGCGGGCCTGCCGCCAGCGCGGCCTCGAGCGTACCCCCCAGGACCGACCGGCTGGCCTGCGAGCGTACCCCGAACGCATCGCGGGTGAGCGGCTGGACGGCTGGTCACTTTACGACGGTCGGCCCGACTGGGCGCGCGGTTTCGCCAATGACTGGACGCCGGGGGAGGCGGGAGCACTGGCTCGGCTTCGCCGTTTCATCGACAAGGCGCTGGCCGGCTATGTTGATGGGCGCGACCGACCCGATGAGGAGATGACATCGCGGCTGTCACCGCATCTGCATTTCGGTGAGGTGAGCCCCTTGCAGGTTTGGCAGGCCGTTACGGCCGCAATGGTGCAGCAGCACGGTCGCGTCGATCGGGCGGGCGAAAAATTCCTTAGCGAGCTCTTGTGGCGGGAGTTCTGCTATCATCTGCTGGCCCAGGCCCCGGCGTTGCACGACGAGCCCTTCCGCCCGCAATTCGCACGGGTGAAATGGCGCAACGATGACACCGCGCTGGCGGCCTGGAAGCGCGGGGCGACGGGCATTCCCATCGTCGATGCCGGCATGCGCCAATTGTGGCAAACCGGGTGGATGCACAACCGGGTGCGCATGATCGCCGCCTCGTTCCTCATCAAGAACCTGCTGATCGACTGGCGCGAAGGCGAGCGCTGGTTCTGGGATACGCTGGTCGATGCCGATGCCGCCAACAACCCGGCCGGCTGGCAATGGGTGGCAGGCTCGGGCGCCGATGCCGCGCCTTATTTCCGCATCTTCAATCCGCTCTCGCAAGGCGAGCGCTTCGACCCCGAAGGCAGCTATGTGCGTTGCTTCGTGCCGGAACTGGCCCGGCTTTCTGCCCGCTTCATCCACCGACCCTGGGAAGCGCCGCGCGAGGCGCTGTCGGTCGCCGGCGTGATACTCGGTGAGACCTACCCCCGCCCGCTCGTCGATCTCAAGGCCAGCCGAGAGCGTGCCCTTGCAACCTTTGGCGCGATCAAGGCGCCGTAAATCCGCCCGACCGCGCGCTGTTGCTAGAATGGGTGGTGACAGCGGGCCGGACGGCGACTATCAAGACAAGATCGGTCATCGAGTGGGGGGAGTTTTCGCATGAATGCCATCGACCTTGCAGGCGGCATCGCCATGGTGACAGGCGGGGCCCAGGGGATAGGCCTCGCCGTGGCGCAGCGCCTGAAAGCCTCTGGCGCCAGGCTGGCGCTGGTCGACCGCGACGCCGATCTGACGCGCGCGACGGCGGCAACGCTCGGCACGGACGTTTTGGCGCTCTCGGGCGATGTGCGTGACGAGGCGGCCATGACCGCTGCGGTCGCCGCTATCGGTGAAGCCTTCGGGCCCGTCTCCATCCTCGTCAACAGCGCCGGCATCGCCGGGCGCAACGCCACGGTTGAGGACTACCCGCTTGCTGACTGGAAGGATGTCATCGACATCAATCTCACCGGTACCTTCATCGTCAACAAGGCGGTGGCGCCGGTGATGAAGAAGGCGGGCTACGGGCGCATCGTCAACATCGCCTCCATCGCCGGCAAGGAAGGCAACCCCAACGCGGCGGCCTATTCCGCCTCCAAGGCGGGCGTCATCGCTCTCACCAAGTCGCTGGGCAAGGAGCTCGCCGGCCTCGACATCGCCGTCAACTGCATCACCCCGGCGGCGGCGCGCACCCGTATTTTCGACCAGATGACCGAGGAGCATATCGGCTACATGCTCGCGAAGATCCCGCGCAACCGCTTCGTCGAGGTGGACGAGATCGCCGCCATGGTGTCCTGGCTGGCATCGAAGGAAAACTCCTTCACCACCGGCGCCGTGTTCGATCTGTCGGGCGGCCGCGCCACCTATTGAGGCGGACCCGTTTGCCCTCAGCCAAGGAAAGCCCATGACCAAGCCGGCGCTCGGATATGTCGGGGCCACGCACGACCGGGCGGCCGAACGGCGCAGTGATAGCGAGTGGCTCGGCCGACGGCTGGCCGATGCCGCCAGCCGCATCGTCGATTTCCACGGCGACCGGCCGGCGATTACCGTGGATGGACCCGGCACACCGGCCGTTGCCTGGAGCAGGGGCGGGGTGGTGGCGGCGCCGGTCGAGGGCGTGCCCGTCGTCTTTCTCGGCCTTGGCGATGATGGCAACGCCCTCTTTGCTCGCCTGGTCAGCGAGACGGCCGAAGCCTCACCCGGCACCGGCGAGGCCAAGCTCATCGACCTGCGCAGCCTCGCCATGCAGGGTCTGTTGTCGGCCGCCGATCTGGGTCTCGTCGCGCAAGCCCGCATCTTGTTGGCCTGGCATCAGCGTCACCGCTTCTGCGCCAATTGCGGGGCAGCGACGGTGGCGGCTGAGGGCGGCTATCGGCGCCATTGCGCCTCGTGCGGTCTCGATCATTTCCCCCGTACCGATCCCGTCGCCATCATCGTGGTCAAGAACGGCGAGCGCCTGCTGCTGGGTCGCCAGAGACAATTCGCGCCCGGCGTCTATTCGGCGCTCGCCGGCTTCATGGAGCCGGGCGAGACCATCGAGGACTGTGCCCGTCGCGAGGTGTTCGAGGAAGCGGGTATCCGGGTCGGCAAGATCGACTACCGCGCCAGCCAGCCGTGGCCGTTTCCCGCCAACCTGATGATCGGCCTCATCGGCGAGGCTTTGAACAGCGATATTGTTGTTGATCAGGTGGAGCTCGAGGATGCGCGCTGGTTCACCCGTGCTGAAGCGCTCGCGATGCTGGCGGACACCCACCCCGACGGGCTGAAAGTGCCGACCCCCATGGCCATTGCCCACCACCTGATGCGCGCCGTCCTCGGGGTCGATTAGTTTTTCATCTCATAGGCGATGAGCGGCCCGCTCGCCGTGGCGGGGACTTCGCGTAGCCATGAGGGCGTGCGCCCGTCCTTCAGGGCTTCGAACAGGCTTTGCGACAAGGCTGTGTCGCTGATGCCGCCCGGCGCGTATTTCGCGCACAGCACGATCCAGTCGACGCCGTTGTCGCGGGCGAGCTTGTGCGCTTCATCGGGGGCTGAGGCCATGATGGCGTGGGCGACGACGATACCGCGCGACAGCCGGTGATAGGGCGCCGAGAGCACGTCGTGCGGGGTGAGCGCCAGCAGGTGCGCGCCGATGTTGACATTGGCGGCCACGAGCCCCTTGGGCAGCGCGGCGATCGGCCTGTAGCTGGTGCTGGCAAGGCAGGCATCGCCCCGCGAGGCATGCGCGGCGTGCCGGCTGCCGGGCTCCATCGTCTTGACGGCCACGACCGCCAGCATGGTGAGGACCAGGGGCGAGCACATGACGGCGGGCACGGCCTTCTGCCAGGGCCGTTCGAGCGCCAACCCGTCCCACAGCGCCACCACGCCCGCCGCGGCGAGGGGCATGGCGAACCAGGCGGCATAGGAATAGGTGCGGATCATCGCGAACATCAGCGCCACGCCGGCGAGAACGGCGACGAACATGATGGCGAACGCCACGTTCGCGCACTTGCGGTCGCGCAGGACCATGAGTCCGGCGAGCATCAGCGCCGCCAGCGGAAATGCCAGGGCCGACAGCGCCGCGGCGGCGTTCTGATCGAGCGAGGCAGGCAGCGATTTGGCTTCGCCCACCAGGTTGAGCCAGATCGGCCGAATGGCCGGATCGACCAGCGCGAACGGTCCGGCAAGGCAAGCAGGCTGGGCCGCTGCGAACAAGGCAATCGCGATGCCGGCGATGACGGCACCGCTGACGAGCCGGCCGCCGAGCGTGCGCCCTGCGGCATCGATGCGAGCCGCGAGCCACAGCCCCGCGCCGCCCAACGCAACCGCGCCGGCGGAATTGATGCCGATCTGGTCGCACAGGGGTGCAAACCATCGTGTCGGCGGCAGACTGATGGCAAGGCCTGCAAGCGATGCGACCGCCAGCCAGCCACCGAAGGAGCCCGCGCGCTTCCAGCCCCTGCCGTCGATCACGCCGGTGAGGGCAAAGGCGCCGACCACCAGCACCGCGAAGGGCACCGTTTCGAGGCCGATCGTCAGCATCAGGGCAACGAAGATGCCGCCAAGCGCGGGGGCCATGGGGTGCTCCTGCCACACCGCCGCGGCAAGGCCGGCAAGGGCAAGCGCGATCTGCACATTGTGGTGATCGATGCGGCCCGGCTGAAACTGGATCTGCGCCGGCAGCGCCACGGCGGCAAAGGCGATGGCAATCAGGGCCGCCCGCTCGCCGCCGAGCTTTCTGGCGATGAGGGCGACCGCCGCCATCGAGGGAAAAAGCCACAACAGCGGCCAGACGAGGCGCATGAACCATTCCGCCCCCGCCGGCCCGGCAAACGGCCTCGCCGCCAGGTAAAGCCCGGCAAGGCCGGCGTCGATCAGCCGCGACCAGTGCGAGACATACCCTTGAGGCGGCTGCAGGCGGACGATGCTCATGTCGTACCAGCCATGCCCGGCAAGGAAAGCGCGCGCCTCGACCAGACGCATGGCATCGTCGCTGTCGCCGAGATGGATATCGAGGCCCGCCGCGCCGGTCCAGATCTGAAAGGCGACAACCGCCAGCCAGGCCAGGACGACCCATAACCACAAGGAGCGTTCGTCGGGTTCGTAGGGCCTGCTCGTCGGCGTCATGGGCGCGGCTTTCATGGTTGCGCGCGCAGTCTCATCGAAATTGGTTCAAACGCGCTTAACCGGCTCTAACCCAATCTTTACGCTCTCGGTGCCATTGTGGGCTCCGCGCATTGGGTGATTGCGCGAAG